>DATJJD010000170.1:0-22577 GCA_035492545.1 Puia sp. | reverse complement strand
TACATCAACATGGACCTGAGCACGCGTCGTAACAGCGGCCAGGCTTAACATCGCGATCATCGCGGGTAAGATTAGTTTTTTCATACCATTTTTTTTAAAAATTAACGATACAACTTTGACGATGGACGGCCTTCAGAATTGGATACCTGGACTTAAAACGGGCAACTTCCTCTTTGAAACGGGCAAATCAGTCTGATCTCAGGCTATAATAGTTTTACCGATAGCCCGCCCAGCACGATATACTTCCCATAACCGCCCTCGACAAAAAATCCCGCCCGCTCGGACAACCTGAACTTCACACCCAGGGCGATCTGCCGGGCAAAATCAGGCACATCTGCGGGCGTGGCGGCATTCTCATTCCCATAGGCATCTGTATACTTTTGATTCCAGCTATTAAAGCCAAGCCCCGTTTTAATATAAGGGACTACCCTAAGACTTATAGGGATGTACCGGACAAGCTGAATCATAAAGCTCCAGGTTTCCAGCCGGGCGGTAAGATCAGGAACCGAAGACGGGGAATAATAGTTGTAATAAGGGGCGCTGACAACGCCATGTGCCACCAGCACTCCAACGCTCATCCTTCGGCTGAACCGGTAATCGAATGCCCCGGTAAAAACACCGGACTGTGAAGTACTCCCCCGGCTATAGCCATAATAGTCCGGTAAGTATTTCTTGTCTACATCGGGAAACCCATAACCGATAGAGAAGTTCAACGTACGCTTCACCCCTTGGGCCTCGGCGATAGCAGTGATCAATAATAACGACAAAAGGGCTGGGAATGCAAATTTTCCGCTCATAAGGGGCTTGTTTGATTTTATTAACCTTTATATTTTATCTTTCCTGTAAACAGATCGGCAAAACCTTTGAACACCAGTTTAAAGGGGTTATTGCTGATGAAACCGGCGGTAGTGCCATAGATAGGCTTTTCCGTTTCAGGACTATAGGTTTTAAATAGCCTGTCCCAGATCATCAGCACGCCCCCGAAATTCTTGTCGATATAGGCGGCATTGCTCCCATGATGTACACGATGCGCCGACGGACTATCAAGGATGCCTTCCAGTTTACCCCATCGGCCGATGGCCTCCGTATGCATAAAAAACTGGTACAACAGGTTGAGCGCATAGCTCAGCGCTATATGGCCCGGAGGAAATCCCAGCAGGGCCAGCGGCAAAAAGAACAAAGGACTGATCAGCACACTCAGCCAGTTGAGCCGGTAGGATGTGGTCAGGTTCATAAAAGTGCTGGAATGATGAATAAGATGAAAAGCCCAGAGCGGCTTCCATAGATGAGAGATCCGGTGAAACCAGTAATAGATAAAATCCGCCAGGATAAAACAGATTCCAAAAACGAATAGGTTATTGGGAAGATGAAGAGCCGCGGCCTTCGAGCCCAGCTGCAGCAGGAAAAGCTGGTAACCGGCAAACAGGTATTTGGATAAATGGAAACCCACCATGATGGCGATATTGGCGAGGCTGTCCTTCAAATCATAGGCTTTCTTATCCTTCCGCCAGCTCCAGATGATCTCAGCAGTGATCAGTAGGGCTAGTATCAGCAGGACATAGCCTTTGTACGTTCCGTCTTTCATAATTGTATTTTTTACAGATCGACCATCGATCGTAATACAAAAATGGCAGATTGGAAAAAGGTGCAAAGCATGAAAAACAGCCAAGCGGGCAAAGTAGGAGATTAAGCAGGCACAACTTCAGCGCGATCAGCTCCCGTTCTCGAGCCAGTTCAGGAAATCGCTGGCTTTTGCCTTGCTGACGATCAGCGTTTCAGGAGTATCCATATTCATTTTTACCACCAGCTTTCGGGCGAAGAATTTTTCTATATTCCGGATGGCATTCCTGTTGATGAGGAACTGCCGGTTGGCCCGGTAAAATAGCCTGGTATCCGAACTGGCTTCAATTTCATCGATTCCCTGGCTGATGTGATAAGAACCGCCGTTGTTTAATTTAATGGCGACAACCCCCTGCCCATAATAGAAATAGGCAATGTCTGCATAATTCACAGGGATGATCTTTTCCTTGTGGTGAACAAGAATGGTCTTATTGGCAGTGGAAGACAGCTGCCCGATAAGTTTGCCCATATCCACAAAGGAATTGCCGGTATTGGAGGCAAACAGAGACCTCATTTTATCCAGTTTCAGTAGGGCTCTTTCCAACTTGCCCTTATCGACCGGCTTCAGCAGGTAATCGATACTGCTGGTTTCAAAGGCTTTTATGGCGTATTCGTCATAGGCTGTACAGAAGATGATCGGGCAATCGACCCTCACCTTTTGGAAGATATCGAAACTGACGGCGTCCGCCAGCTGTATATCGCTGAAAATGAGGTCGGGCATTTTATTTTCTGTCAGCCACTCGATGGCTTCACCGGCAGAAGGGAGGATCTCTACAATATTCCATTCCGGTTTCAGGCTAAGGATCAGGGACCTTAACTCCTGTGCGGCTTTTCTTTCATCTTCTATAATGAGGATTCTCATAGTAAAAAAGGGATTTCAACTTTGAATTTTACGGCATCGCGGGTGATCAGAATATCTTTTCCGGCAGCTAGTTGATATCGTTGGGACAAATTGTGCAACCCGGTTCCGGATGGCCTGTCCATGGTGCTTCTCGGCCGGAGATCATTTTCAACGACCAGTTTCCCGTTCAGATCATAAATATCTATCGCCAACGGGGCCCGGTAGGACATGGAATTATGCTTGATGGCATTCTCAATCAGCAGTTGCAGCGCAAACGGCAGTATCTTCCGGTGGAGATGGTCCGGGTTGACACGTATGTTTATTTTCAGACCTTCCTCAAACCTGGATTCCAGGATGTAAATATAAGAGTGGATGAATTGCAGCTCTTCCTGCACCTTGACTTCGGCTTGTTCCTGGTAATGAAGTACATATCGGTAGACCTCGCTCATTTTAAGGATGTATTCCTTTACCGGCTCTTCATGTGACAGCGTAGACAAGGTGTTAAGGGAATTGAACAGGAAATGGGGGCTGATCTGCTGCCGTAACGAGGATAGCTGCGCCTGCAGGTTCTTCTGTTTAAGATATTCATTCTCCAGTTTGGATTGCTGCAGCATAATTAGCAGCCTGTAATAGAATGCAGCGAACCAGGTAAGGGTACTGATGAGGGTCCCCCGGAAGATCCGGATAAAAAATATCTGCTCCCGCTTTATTTCCAGCGTCGGATTCAAAGCGATGGGGAACATCCGCGTTATATTGAATGAATACGTGAGAAGGGAGACGATCAGCACGCTGCAAAATATACTTAGAAGGGCTTTGGTAAGCCTGTCGGAGAAGGTTCCGGATCGAAGCCTGATCAGAAAGAAATGATGGACCAGCCAGTAAAAGAAAATGGTTGCGGACAGGTATAAAAAATTGATGACGACGTGATGGGGCTGATCGGCATCGAGCCGGATGAGACGTGGCAGTATAGTTGCCATCATCGCAATGGAGACGGCGAAGATCAACCCCGCCTTGACATTATATCTATGCACCATAATACAAAATTCATGGTTTTTTCCAGTCATTTCACAAATTCCTGGTGAAGCGGCAAAAAGACCCGTCGAAACGGGCAAATGACCAATGCCCGCTTCCTTTTCCAGTTTGCCCGTTTCGCTTTGAATTCCCTCTTAAACCTATTTTTCCCTTGTCATATTTGTCACTGAAAATTAGTAATTAAAAAAAACTTTATGGCACGTGTAGTCTCCAAACGAGGAATGCAACTGGTATTATGTTTATTGGCGCTGACTTTTGCGAATTGTCAGAAGTCCGGTTCCGGTAAGGCTTATCGCTTTAACGGGGTGATCAACGTCGATGGAAGGGTGAGGACCTATTTACTCAACCTGCCGCCACATTATTATGACACGTCTAACCTTACACTGGTCGTTGCCCTGCACGGTTTTGGCGGAAATGCCGCGCAGGCGGAAGAGGATTACGGGATAACGGATAAAGCCAATTCGGAAGGGTTTATGGTGGTGTACCCCGAAGGCACTCCCAGCGACGGGCCTTTTCATCTGAGAAGCTGGAATACCGGGGCCTGCTGCCCGGTTGCCCAGGACGAAAACGTGGACGACGTACATTTTATCAGCGTCCTGATAGACCAGATGATCGCCAACTACAAGGTCAATCCTAAAAAGGTCTATGTTGCAGGCATGTCGAATGGCGCTATGATGGCCTATACGCTTGCCTGCGATCTTTCAGACAAGATTGCTGCCATTACCTCCGTCAGCGGGACCCTGATGGTCTCCTCCCCCTGCCAGCCATCCCGGGCCGTTCCCATCCTGCACATCCACTCCGCCCTGGACACCAAAGTTCCCTACGACGGTGGAATCGGGATGGCCGGTCATTACTTTACACCAGTTGACTCGACAATAGGCGTTTGGACGGCGCTTGACTCCTGCAATACCCCTCCCCAGGTAGTTCAGGGATCCGGCTACACGTTTACCGAATGGAAGGATTATAACGGCAAGGTTGCCATTGATCTATACCTGACACAGGATGGTGGTCATTCCTGGCCCGGCGGCCTGAAACCCCGCGACAAGGCGGACCCTCCCTCTACTGCCTTTAAGGCAACCGACCTGTTATGGGATTTCTTCCAGCATTATTCATTGCCTTAAAAAAATGTAAAAGAGACGAACTTTTGTATCCTGCAGTTGGTTGATTTAGATAGTTAGAATGGTATCATTAGCATGGAATATTAGAACGGAATGATTATCAAAGACTAAACAATAAGAATCAACAGCATGGTTTATGAATCAACTTTTACACGGCTCGATCCTATTGATCTTGCTGCAGGTACTGGCTGTCTATGAAGGGGACGCACAGAAGCCTGCAAATGAAACATTAACGGAACAGGGACCTACCCGGCTGTTCCGGGCTTACTGGGATGACGATTATTTCAATTATGGGGGAAAAGGGACTGACCGGGCCTATACCGATGGCACCCGATTCGAGCTTTTTTATACAAAAAAAAGACCTTCCCGTTTTTTCATCGATCGGATGATGCCGACAGCGGGCGACAGCAGTACAAATGTATTCGGGTGGGGACTGGTGCAGCTCATGGTAACTCCCAATGACATCTCCCGAAAAGATTTTCAACCGGATGATTATCCCTGGTCCGGCGCCTTGTTTGCTACGCATACCCTTTACTCTTATAATGAGCAAAAAAAATATGATTTCCAGACGGAGATAGATCTGGGGGTGACAGGGCCCGCAGCCTTGGCAGGACAAACTCAGGACATGGTGCACCGGCTCATACACTATCGGCGTCCGGAGGGCTGGAAAAATCAATTTGGAAATAGTCCATTGCTGGATTTCAGTTTCACCGCGGAAAAACAATTGGCAGGCTATCGGCAGTTCCTGGAGATAATTGGGGGAGGGCAGGCTTTTATTGGCACAGGCATGAATGGTGCGGGAATATATTCTTTGGTCCGGATCGGTAAAATGACTCCCTATTTCAAAGGATTTATGAAACAATACAGCAGCGCGGAGTCGAAAAAGAGGATACAATTTTATTTTATCTTCAAGCCCCAGGTGCAATGGCTGTTAAGCAACTCCTTATTGCAGGGAGGACTAAATTGTTCCGAGAAGGTCATCGTTAAAGAACCTTCCAACGAGAAAGAAACATATCATCAGCTGAACCATCTGGTGTCCAGTTTTACTTTTGGACCGGTGCTGGTAATGGGACATTTCACCATTTCTTCCACCCAAACGGCAACCAGTGCCTGGATGAAAGGATTATACGATAATACCTATGGGAATCTGTCGCTGTACTACAGTTGGTAAGAAAGCGGCATGCGTTTTCACACGTTGACAGGAATTCGGACACCACGTGTATCGAAAAAGGACAGCCCAGTCTGCACGCGTCACCATTAATCAACAGATTATCAGCCTGTTTTAAAAGCGGCCCCTTTTTGGCGGCAGAGGAAATATATCCACTGCAGTATGATAAAAAAACAGCTGCTTTTTGCTCTGCGCCGCCTCGGCCGGCATAAGCTAACTACGACTATCAACCTCCTTGGCCTCACTTTTGGCATCCTGTCCTGCCTGGTGATCTACCTGTATGTGACCTTCGAATTCAATTACGACAGGTTCCACTCAGACAGAGATCGCATCTATCGCGTTATCGTTTCGTTCACCGAAGCCAGCGGTATGCAGCATGGCGGGCCAGGCCTGTGGCCACCTTTTGCCGCCGATTTGCGGCAGGAGGTCACAGGCTTCAGTGCCATTACCGGCCTGTATACTGACGACTCCCGCGTACTGGTACCGGAGCCAGGAAAGCCAGCCCGCGTCATTCCAAAGATCGGCGAGGACCAACAGTCGCACATTACCTACGCTGATTCGGCGTACATGGATATCTTTCACTACCAATGGTTGGCGGGCAATCCTGCCAGTGCCCTGCAGAAACCTTTCTCCGTCGTGTTGACCGAATCGGAAGCGCGGCGCTATTTTCAGCACGGACAACCCGCCGATTGGATCGGACGTTCCCTGGTTTATTATGATTCGCTCACGGTCAGCGTCACCGGGATCATCAAAGATTGGAACCAGAACAGCGACTTTGGCTTCAAAGACCTGATCTCTTACAATACCATTGCACACAGCTTTCTCCAGCGGGACATAAGGGGTTGGAACATGTGGCAATACAATGTCAACGTCCTGGTAAAACTGTCCCCGGGCACGACCGTCGCGCAGGCGGAAAAGCAATTCCCCTCCTTCTACCAAAGGCACAGACACCTTCCTGATGAGATCAAAGTCGTATTCTCGCTACAGCCGCTGGCGGACATTCATTTTAATGCGGAGTATAATGATACCTATGGCCGGCGGGCACACAAACCCACACTGATCGCGCTGGTGGGCATTGCGTTGTTCATCCTGGTCATTGCAGCCATCAACTTTATCAATCTGTCCACGGCGCAGTCGATCCTGCGGGCAAAGGAGGTCGGCGTCCGGAAGGTGCTGGGTAGCAGCCGCGGCGGCCTGGTCTTGCAATTTCTCGTTGAAACAGGTATCATCGTTCTGGCCGCCATGACGCTCGCGCTCCTGCTGGCAGGTCCTGTCATTGCGGCCCTGCATGGTTTTATCCCGCAAGAGGTCCGGCTAAACCTCAGCGACCCCAATACCTGGCTCTTTATGGGTGCTGCGATGCTGGTCACCTGCCTGCTTGCGGGCTGGTATCCCGCGCGGGCCCTTTCCAGCTTCCTGCCGGTGATCAGCCTCCGCGGGTCGGGCATCCGGCAGCTCAATTCAAAAAGCTATCTCCGCAAGGGCCTCATCGTATTCCAGTTTACAGTGAGCCTGCTGTTTATCATTGGCACCATAATGGTGGGCCGGCAGATCCATTATATGCTCAATACCGATCTTGGTTTTAAAAAGGATGCTATCGCCTTGATCGATCTTCCCTGGCGCCAGCCCCAAAACCGGAAAACGGAATTGGCTGCGGAGATCCGGAGACTCGCAGGTGTGCAGCGGGTAAGCCTCAGCACGGCCAGTCCCGAGGCGGCCGGCCATGGCATAACAAATCTCAGGTACAACAGCGCCACGGACATGACGATCGATGCCGGCGTTGACCAGATAGACACCAATTATATGTCGGTGTATGGACTGACGCTTGTTGGCGGCCGCAATTTTTATCTGACGGACACGGCGCGGCAAGGAAGTGACCCCGGCTCCGTTCCCGCGCAACCGTGGTTCCGCGCTTTCATCCTCAATGAAACGGCGGCAAGAGAGCTGGGTTTCAAAAAGCCGGCTGACGCCGTTGGCCAGCGGGTGAGCAGCGGCTTCGACGGGACATTGGGCCCTGTAGTCGGTGTCGTCAGGGATTTCCATTCGCAAAACCTGCATGAAAAAATAAAACCCTTCTTCTTCACTACAGAGTATGGCGCAGGCAACATGCTGAGCGTAAAACTATCCAGCGCTGCCCTCTCTGCCGGCCAGGTACAAACGCTGATGGCAAACATGGAATCGAGCTTCAAAAAAATATATCCCGGATCAGCGTTCCGTTCCCGGTTCTTTGACGAATCGCTGGAGCAGCTTTACAAACGGGAGCAGCAAACATCACAGATCATGAACATCGCCATGGGCATCGCCATCTTCATATCCTGTATGGGCCTCTTTGGCCTGGCCGCTTTCACGGCTAACCAACGGACACGCGAGATCGGCATCCGCAAAGTGCTCGGCGCAGGCGTCCCCCAATTAGTGTCGTTGCTTTCCCGGGATTTCATCCTCCTCGTCGGCCTCTCCACCATCATAGCCGCGCCGTTGGCGGGCTGGAGTGTGCATCAATGGTTGCAGGACTTCGCTTACCGTACTTCGATGCCGTGGTGGATCTTTGTGCTGGCCGGCGTCGCGGCGCTGGTGATCGCCTTGCTAACGGTCAGTTTTCAGGCAATTCGCGCAGCAACGGCCAATCCGGTGAAAAGCTTGCGGGTGGAGTGATTTTGACCCTGGATTTGCAAGAGGTACCCATCCCTAATCTCTCAGCGACCGCAACCACCTGATGTTATCCAGTTTCCCTGGATTCAGCAACTGCCGGCAGTATTTGGTAAAATAACGATGCTCCTCGAGCAATTTTATACTCTTTTGATGCCAATCGGTAATAACCTTACCAGTCCGCATCTCCATCTCCATTTTTACAGCCGCATCCGTTTTTTGAAAATACCCGGTCCCAAAATGGAAGGTGTCGGCATCGCAGAGGATTTCTTCATACAGCGTGGCGGGATGTGAAGGATACCGGGTTGCCATGATACAGTTGGCTATCGTAAGGACCATTTTTTCCGGAAGGGAGAAGGGAGAAGTATAACTTTCCATGATCAGCACCCCCCTTTCTTCGTGGCCTTCTATTTCTCCAAATAAGTGCCCGATATCATGAAACCAGGCAGCTACGGTGATAATAAACTGTTGCTCTTCCTTTAACAGATAATACTGAGCAATCTCCATGGCATCCTCAACAACTCTGACGGTATGAACCAGGTTGTGATAGGGAAACTGCCTGTCAGAAGAGGCGAAGGTCATTTTTACAAATTCCTCCGTACTCCTGGTAAGTTGGATGTAATTCATATCGGTTATAGCAGAAAATGAAATGTCCGATCGAATGTCGAACCTGATTCTGTAGATATTCTGCACGAATACAGAATGCCTACCGATTTTAAACAGAATTTGATTCCAGATTGCCCCGCATGATAGGTAGGTTTTTTCTTAGTTGGCTGTTTCAATTGACCATCGTTGTTGTTGTATTGGCGCAGCAGGATTCTGTTGCCAGGGTTCCTCCGGAAACGAAAAGAAATGCTTTCTCCTTGGTATTGCCGGCAGCATTGACCGTCTATGGGTTTGTCGCCTTGAATAGCCATCCTTTGCAATCTTTTGACCGCAATATTCGGGAAGCAGTTTGGTTCGATAACCCTCATCACCCGTTCCCTCTCGACGATTATCTTCAATATGCACCTGGCGCGGCCGTCTATATCCTCAATGCAGCAGGAATTAAAGGTCGAAATAACTTCTGGGACCGGACGATCATCTATGCCATGGCAAATGCTATGATGGGCATTACCGTTCTCTCTCTTAAATCAGCGATCTATGCCAAAAGACCTGATGGCTCGGCAAATGATGGATTTCCCTCCGGTCATGCCGCCACTGCCTTTGCCGCGGCGGAATTCCTCCGGCAGGAATACAGGGATGTTTCGTGGTGGTATGGTGCGGGAGGATATACGGCTGCCATTGTTACTGCATATCTCCGGGTCTACAATGACCAACATTGGTTCAGCGAAGTAGTGACCGGTGCAGGCATCGGCATATTGTCTGCTAAGTTATCCTATTGGATTTTTCCCGCTGTTCAAAAAAGATTGCCCGGGTATAAAAAGACGTTTGTCATTCCATAGCGTTGGGCTCGACGGGAGAATTACCTACCTTCCATTCGCGCGCAGCACGGTTATCTCCTTCTTATCCGAATCATCGTAGGTCTTTTTGACAACATAGTGCCACTGCCGCTCTGATACATCCACAAAGAAGATCTCACCCGTCTTGTGACTTGCGACCGCATCCTGGAACTCTTTAGGCATCATCTCCTCTCCAAAGAACCAACCGGTATCGCCATGGGTGGTATTGCCATCCATCGTATATTGATCCGAGAGCTGATCCCAGTTAGCGCCCGGTGCGGAAGCCTTTTGCACGATGATTTTTTTCAAGCTGTCGATCTGGGAGGGAGATAGGGAGGCGCCATCCAGGAATATATAACTTGCCCGGTAAGCTAGTGTTTCCGTTGCCTCCAAAACCTTATAGGTGACATAACCGACAGAAAAGATGTCCCCCTTTTTCTGCCGTAACAACCGCTTCTCGATAAGAGTTGTATCCTTCCCGTTGGAAAGGTGAAGAAGGGCGGGCTTGATACCGGCATTCGCATCGATGAATTGCTGCGCTTGTTCTACCGTGAGGATCTTTTGAAATTTTTCAGTTAACGTTTGTTGTGCGAAGGTTGATAGGGAAAGAAGTACCAGGAAACCCACAAGACTGTGTTTCATATATTGACGTTTCATTTTTATGAAGGTAACATTTTTATAGTACATGTAAGGACGGGCCTTCTCGTTAATATTATGTAAAAATTACATCCCCTCACTCCTTCACAAACACATAAGGATCAATCTCTACAAAGTCACTCTCTTTCGTCTCCAGGGACACCACTTTCCCATCCTTCAGCGCAAACTTCACCTGGAAGATGCCATATTCGATATTATCATACTGCAGCAGCCATTCGTCCGAGTCCATATAGGATAGGATCGCTTTCAGGTTCTCATGGCTGTTGAATTTTACCAGCAGCTTTTTCTTGTCGGCGGCAACCGTAATATCCAGCGATCCGTATAGCTTATTGGTATAGTGACCGGCATAGCTGCCCAATGATAAAATAGCAGGGCTTCCCTTAACCCTCGCCTGCCATCCCTGGATGGTTTTTAACGTATCGGCCATGGTGGTGGCAAATCGTTTGAGCGACTGCTGACTCCGGTTCACATAGGGCATGCCGGTATAGGCGTCCAGGATCTGTGTCCGGATGGCGCCATAGAGATTTTGATTGTCATTGTTCGTCAGCACGGCGATACCCAGCCTTTCTTCCGGGACAAAGCTTATAATGCTTACCATACCCGCGGCCCCGCCCGTATGCCAGAAGACCTGCCGCCCATTGTAGTCGCTGACGAAGAGCCCCAGCCCATAACCGACGAAATTGGTGGGACTGTGCGCATACTTCCAGCTGGAGACAGGATTAACTACCTCCCGGGTCTTTTGCAGCACACCGAAGGGCATCACCTGTCTTCCCTCATAACGTCCGCTATCCAGTTGGAACAGCAGCCAGTGGGAGAGGTCGCTCACATTGCTGATCAGGGCGGCGGCAGGCGCCAGGTTCGTCCAGTTGTCCCAGGGAACCGTGCGCAGGTGGCCGGTAAAACTGGTGGTATAGGCCCTTGAAAAGGTACGGGTATCCGGCAAGGTGGCTACACTGGTATAGGTATGGCTCATTCCCAGGGGAGCCAGGATGCTGTCCTTTACATACCCCTGCCAGGATTGCTGCGTGACCTTGGTGATCACCTGGCCGGCGGCCATGAAACAGCTGTTGCAATACCCGAAATGGTTGCGAAAACCCGCTTCCGGCTTTAACAGCCTCATCCTTTTCATGATCTCCTCGGTACCGAGTTGGCTATTCCAGAAGGTAAAATCTCCCTGGAAGGTCTTCGTGCCAATGCGATGGCTCAGCAGGTCCCGGATAGTCAGCAGCTCCGAAGTAGTGGGCTCGTACAGCGAAAAGTCCGGGAAATATTTAGTGAATTTATCGTCCAGAGAAATCTTTTTGTCATATTCCAGCTGGCTGAGCATAGTGGCCGTGAACAGCTTGGTATTGCTGGCGATCATAAATAAGGTATTCTCGTCTACTGGCTGGCGGGAAGCAGTATCCTGCACCCCAAAACCCTTCATATAAGCTACTTTCCCGTCCTTGACGATGACGATGGCCAGTCCCGGTACGTTCCAGTCTTTCAAACCCTGGCGGATATATCCATCCAGGCTATCGGTAATAAAAGCAGGTGTCTGGGCCGACATCCGTTGACCCGCGGTCAGAAGAAGCAAAAAGAAAAATACTTTTCTCATAACAGATTTAATAAAAGGAAAGGTACAAAAATAGCATTATCCATCGGCGTCAGGGGATCGTCTATAAAGATACCGCCTGGAATTATAGCAGTTCGGGCTATTTGTCCGGAGAGACCCATTCCGTGCCGATCGACAAAAAAGGTAATTTTTTTGAAAAAGTGAAGATCGAAACTCCCACACAGTCCCTTATGCTGAAGATGGAAGTACTGGCATTAAACGGCAGAAGATTCTGTCGATAACAAGGATAAGATCGTCCCCTTCCAGCCCGCCTGGAATGATTATTATGCCGGTCTTCGCAGCTTTCATATCAAAGAGATTCGGGATTGGTTTATTGCCAGATCTATTATCGACGGCTTTCAATATTATTCTTACGAGGAGGTCAGCGCCGTCTACCAGGACTTTATTCCCAGGATAACGACACCCCTTTATATAAAGGCATTGAAAGAAGCATATGCGGATAACCAGCGTATAAAACAGGGAACCATGGCGCCGGAACCTGACCGGTCGGTAAAATAGCTATTCCTTCACTTCCCGCCGGTTTCGCCTTACAAACACCACCGCCATCAGGGCCCCCGCAAAGGCAAGCCCCGCCGACACCCGCAAAATGGCCGCATAGGCCTCGATAAAACTCTCATGATAAGCCTTTCCCAAAGAAGCCCGCGTCCCACCCGTCGCCGGAACAGAGGAGGGAACCCTGGCATTGCCCAGGTTGGCGCTCTCCGCCATGACTGCCTTTTCCTGCCCGGCCGCCAGGTGCATAGGGCCTATCCTTTCCCGTAAGGCGCCGGAGAACAGCAACACGGCAAAGGCGCCGAAAATAGCATTGGCAAAAACATTGGATATACGCGTCACGGCATTATTGATGCCGGAGGCCGTCCCTGATAAATGATCCCCCACCGAACCCATCACGGTGGCCGTAAGAGGGGCAACCGTAAACGACATGCCCAGCCCAAATACGATGATCCCGGGAAAAAAATGCGTCCAGTACTCCGAAGGCCCCCTGGTCTGCCCCACAAAAGATAGTAATAGCAGGCCTATCCCAGCCGTAGCCGGTCCCCCGATCAGCAGCAGCCTGGGCCCGAATTGATCGGCAAGACTGCCTGCCCACCGGGCCACCGAGATCATCAATACCGTAAAAGGGAGAAAGGTCAGCCCTGACTGCAACTGGCTATACCCCTGGACCTGCACGAGGTTTAAGGAAAGGAACAACATGCCGGCCCCAAGGCCCGCATATAAAAAGAAGGTGAGTAAGTTGACCCCGCTGAAGATCGGATTGGCAAACAGATCCAAGGGCATCATGGGATGCTGACCCTTCTTCTCCACGAATATAAAAGTCGTTAGCAATAACAAACCAGCCCCCAGGGAGCAATAGACCTGCCAATTCTTTAAACCAACGGCAGGGATCCGTAAAAAACCAAAAGTAAGGGCCGCCAGGCCCAGAGCGATGGTGATAGCTCCGGTGAAATCCAGGGAAGGATCGCTTTCGGCCTCCTTGCTTTCAGGTACATGACGCCAGAGAATGAACAGCGCCGCCACCCCAATGGGAACATTTATAAAGAATATATACCTCCAAAGACCGGCATCACCCAGGGCGCCGCCCAGGACAGGACCTCCCATGGTGACCACCGTCGTCACGGCCGACCAGGTGCCGATCGCCTTCCCCCGTTCCTTGGCATCGATAGAAGAAGAGATGAGGGACAGGCTCCCCGGGATCATCAGGGCGCCTCCGATTCCCTGAACGATCCGGAATACAATTAACAACACCACCGACGGCGCAAGCCCACAGGCCGCCGATCCGAGTATAAAGATGAGGATGCCCACCATGAATACCTTTTTACGGCCCAGCTTGTCGCCTAACGAACCGCCGATAAGGATCAGCGATGCCAGCATCAGCAAATAGGCATTCAACACCCAGAAGAGGTCGGCGCCGGTAGCATGAATGCTTTGCTGTAAGGAAGGCAGCACTACATTGAGGGCCGTGCTGTCGATAAAAGCCATAGCCGAAGCCAGGATGGCCGAAACCATCACCCACTTGCCGGTGGGACTGCCAAGCGCAACAGTTGCCATAATTACCTTTTCACCAAGTTAAGGTTAATTTATGCCAAAAGATAGCTAATTCTGATGGCCCCCCGCCCGGTAATTTTCGGTAATTTCCATTTTCAGAAACGACCCCCCAAAACAACTACCATGAGCTTAAAAAGAAGAGATTTTATCCGCCTTTCCGCCGGGAAGGCATCCCTGGGCTCAGCCCTCCTTTACGGCATGCCCGCCTTCCTGTCGGCCGACGGCGCCTACCTGTCATCCGCCTCAGCCTCCTCATTGAATGACTTAAAACCCATGACCGGTGACGTAGCTCCCATCACTTTACAGGAACGGCTTTCCCGCGTGGAAAAAGCGCAGCGGCTAATGGTGGAAAATAAAATAGAAGCCTTATTGCTGGACTCCGGCACCTCCCTGGTCTATTTTACAGGCATCAGCTGGTGGCCCAGCGAACGGACCATGGTGGCCGTGATTCCCGCGAAAGGCGAAGTGAAATATATAAGCCCCGCATTCGAGGCGGAAAGGCTCCGGGAATTGATAAAGATCGGAACAGAAGTACGCACCTGGGAAGAACACGAAAGTCCCTATAAAGTTATAGCAGGCGTATTCAAAGACTTCGGAATAAAAAGCGGTAACATCGGAATAGAAGAGAGGGTCCGGTTCTTCATCATGGATGGGGTCCGCAAGGAAGCCTCCCATCTCAACTATGTCAGCGGCGACCCGGTTACCATGCCCTGCCGCCTGATCAAGTCCCCCGCTGAAATTGCTCTCCTGAAAAAGGCTAACGATATCACCATTGCCGCCTACAAAGCCACGGTGGCCTTGCTCCACGAAGGCATGACCCCGGCCGATTTCCAGGCCATCGCCACCGATGCGCACGCAAGATTGGGCGTTAACGGCGAGATAGGGGCCAACTTCGGTCAGGCATCGGCATATCCCCATGGCAGCATCCAGCCGCAGCACCTGAAAAAAGGCGATGTCATCATTATGGACGGCGGCGGGAAAGTAGAAGGTTACACGTCCGATATAAGCCGCACCATCGTATTCGGCGCCGCCCCCACCGACCGTCAGCGCCAGATCTGGGACCTGGAAAAAAAGGCGCAATCAGCCGGCTTTGCGGCAGCCAGGATCGGAGCTCCCTGCGAGAACGTAGACATAGCGGCGCGAAAAGTATTGACGGACGCCGGCTTTGGCCCCGGATATAAGATCCCCGGACTTCCTCACCGGACAGGTCATGGCATCGGAATGGATATGCACGAATGGGGAAATATGGTGCTGGGGAACAAATTGCCCCTGCAAGCCGGCATGTGTTTCAGCGTCGAACCGATGATCGCCATTTACGGCGAATTCGGCATGCGCCTGGAAGACTGCGCTTATATGACGGAGGAAGGTCCCCAATGGTTCTCGCAGCCCAGCCCGGCCATCGATCAGCCCTTTGCCCCCTGAGTACCCTATCTCAATTCAAAAAAAGCCAGTGACTGATCCATCCCTCCTTTATTGATCATCGTTATTGCACTGCCCGCTTTGATAAAGAGGTAATCCCCCTTCTTTGAAAAGGGCTTGTCATTCACCTTCACCTTCCCTTCCGAATTGGCGAGGTCGACCACCATAATCGGCGCCTTGCGGGAGGGCACCACCACCGTTCCGTTGGCGGACAGCGTCACCCGATAGCCCCGGACAGGCTTTTCATCGAACAAAAGAGTAAAGGATGGCTGATTGATCGGCGGATCGATAACCCGGAGATTCTTGTTCGGCAACTCCATATCGATCACATGAAAATCCGAGGTGTCGCTATTCCATACCCGATGGATCCGCGGAGTAGTATAAAACCCTTCGAACCAGACGCTTTCCTTGGAGAAATTCTTTTGCTCCGGCTCGACGATAACCTGTGATCCGGACTTTGTATTGCTGAGAACCATAAATACCGACGGGGTCGAATGTTTGTGGATCAGCGAAGTGTCACCGGGAGGAATATGCACATCCAATAACCGCACCCAGGTATTATCAAATACATCATGGTGCCGGGGCTCCTTACTTACCTGTATCTGCGCCGTTCCGGACAATACCCCCGCCAACAAGACAACGGTCAATGAATGATAAAGCTTCATGTTTTTTTTTGTGAAAGTAGAGAAAATAATCACGAAGGGGACCGCTTAGAAAAAAAAGAGCCGGATAAAGAATTATCCGGCTCAAGCAAATACTCTTCAAATTAAAAAACTGCTGTTGCTTAATATGAAAAAAGGTAGATCAACACAAAAGTGGTTTCAGGGGCATCTAACGAAATCCCCCCGACTGTAATAGAATATGGGTAAACCAACAGAGATAAACGATATAATAAACTCCGATAAAGGTGATACCGTAAAGGAATCTTTTGTTGTCAATCAACAAGATCTTGCCTTCCATCTCCATTATTTCTTGATCGATTTGCATAAACTTGTTTTTGATAGGTGGGGTTCATAAATAGTAAGCGCTGGAAAGGAGAATGTAACCAAAAAGCTTAAAATATTTTAACTAGTTGATTGACAAATTGTTACAATCGCCCCAATCTTCCCTTAATAAAATAGTAGATTTCAGGTTACATTCGATCCTTCAGCTTTTACCAATAATAGCCCCCATTTTAGGGGCTCTATTTGAAACGATGAAATTATTTACTATTTTGTTAAGTAATAACCCTTAATTCGTTCCGAATCCATGAAAAAAATTATACATCTATATCCTTTGCTGGGCCTGACCTTATGCCTGACTGTACTTGCCTGCCGCAAGTCTATCACCAAGGTCCCGACTCCGCCTACCGACCCCACGCCGGTGGACACCACCACCAAGCCGATTGTCAAACCGGACAGCGTGGTGACACAGTCGCCTCCCTTTCCCCAGACACCCGTCACCGGATGTTCCTATGCCCCCAATTACGGAGATACCATTATTTACCCACAGCCAACCACCGGCCAGGATTATATCGTCAGCCCGGTTAATAATCCCGGCCCTGGTAAATATCTTTCATGGCCGATAGGGTTGGTTATCGATTCCGTTACAGGAGCTATCGACGTGACCAAAAGTGAGACAGGGATGAAATATGCCATCGGGTTCATAAAAGCCGGGACTACCGACACCTGTCTGAATGACCTGATCATCGGCGGTGCGGCCTACATGGATAGCGTATACGTCCTGGCGGATGGAGCTACCCAGGCCGTGCCTTATTTCGACGCCAACCCCAATTTATTGTCTGTCTGCGCCACCGGCAACGGATGTACCTTCGATGTTACGGGATCGGCAGCGAGTCATAAAGTCATCGTTAACTCCGCTACCGGTATCATTGACCTGCAGAAGACACTCAACGGAGGTCTTTTGGGAGGCGCCTTCGGTCTGCTGCCCGTGAATGGATCCTCTTTTACCATCCCCATCTATTACCGGCTGAATGATCCCAGTAATAATGCCCTTCAGCACATCGACGTTCAATTGGCCTACTATAGCAAGAAGTCCCTGATCGATCTGTCCCTGCTGAACGGCCTGCTCAACAAGCTCAACAATATACTCACGGGCAACCTGATCAGCACGACCAGCAATCCCAGGCCCCCGCTTATTATAATTGTCCGAAGCAAATAAAACAGGATTTAAACTCAGATACACAAGTGGCGATGGAACAGGATCCATCGCCCTTTTTTTTGTCCACCCCCCCAACTTGGCCTGGCCCGCGAAATACTGTAACTTCATCCGCGTGAGAATATGTATTTCCTTATTCACGCTCCTGTTACTGGCGACCCTTAATTTTGGCAACCCTGGCACGCCCCTGGGCCAGATCCTGGCTGCCTACCATAAAGCCAACAGCTTCTACAGCCTTCCCAACACCACCCCCGTCACGGATAGCCAGGCGCTGGCCGGCTTTGAATGGGTGATCAGGGAGCTGGACCGACATCCGGACCTGCCGGGCACAGACACCCTCCTTTTCCAGTCCTGGCTAAAAAAAGGGGTTCTCCTGGAAGTCAGAGCTAACTATACAGGCGCCAAAGAGGCCTATTGCAAGGCGCTCAGCTTTCATAAAGAAAATGACTCCCTCGCCTTTGTGGCATTTGTATACACCGGTGCAACCTATTATAATCTCAATAATTTTGACTCTGCCAGCTATTTCCTCCTCCGCGCGGAATCCCAGGCCGACCGCTTCCACGATCCGGACGATCAGGTGAGACTGTACAATACGCTGGGGGTCCTCTATTACGACAATGGCAACTACCAGCAGGGAAAGAACTATTTCACCCGGGCCCTGGACATCGTAAAAGGCAAACAACCTTTTGACACAGCCTCCGCCGTCAGCCTGCAAACCAACATCGCCACCTCTTTTTATCACCTGGGACAATTCTCCGAATCTCTGGAGATCTATAATAAGATCCTGTCCTACCGCATCTTTCCCGATCATATCTATCTCAACATGGGCTTTGCCTATGCTTCCCTGAACCGGCACCGGGAGGCCCTGGCCTGCTTCAGAAAAGTAAATGCCGCTAAAGTGCCCGGGGTCTTCAACGAAATGGGAAATACCCTGCTCCTGTTACATCAGCCGGACTCCGCAGCCTGGTTCCTCGATCAACTCACTTCTCCCCGGAACAAACTCAAGCTGAATGACCTCGACCTGGGGACCAATGACCTGTACAGGGCCGACCTGCTTGCCAGCCGGCAGTTATACCTTCCTTCCCTGACCAGCCTTCAGAAGGCCATTATTATATTTTCCAGCAATTTCAATAACGAAGATATTTTTTCAAACCCTTCCAGCTTTACAGGCACCTTTGCTTCCTATCGGCTATTCGACGCCCTGCTGAAAAAAGCTGTTCTTTTCCAACGCCTGTACAGGGCCCAGCCAAAAGAAGAATATCTGCGGGCTTCCTACGAAGCCTACAAGACCACCCTGGCCCTGCTGCGGTACATTGAAAAAAGTTATGACACGGACGACGCAAAAATATTCCTGAAAAAAAACAACGGTGAAGTTTACCAGGGAGCCCTATCCGTATGCCTCCAACTGTATAACCGGCATCCGGAAGGTAACTATCTCGAACAGGCCTTCCTCATAAGTGAAAAAAATAAGGCCTCTATCATCACGGCCAATCTGAAAGAGAGAGCTTTTAATAAAATACAGGGCAAGGAACAGGAACTCTTACAGCGGGAGCGAAACATTAAATACAACATCGCCCGCCTGAATGTCAAAAGCGAAGAAGCCACCGATAAGAAAGAGGTGGAGGACATCGCCAGGGAAAAAGCCGGGTATGAGATTGAATTGTCACACCTGCAAAAAGAGCTGGAGCAGAACGGCAGTTATTATAAACTGAAATACGACGACTCCTCCCCGGCGATAAAAGACCTGCAACAGCGCCTGGATAACCATCAGGCCCTCATCAGCTTTTATGCTACCGCAGAGGCCCTGCACGCCTTTATCGTGACCCGTTCCTCCTTTGATTATGTCCGTATCGATTCCCTGCCGCAGTTGCAGCATAGGGTAGAAGACTGGCTACGGTTATTAAAAACGACGGAAAATGGCCGGCGGTTCACAGGAGAAGTCATCGGCTCCCAATTGTACCGGCAACTGATAAAACCCATACAGGCGGTGATTCCGAAAAAGGACGAATGGATCATCGTCCCCGATGGGTTTCTGTACTTCCTTCCATTTGAGTCCTTACCAGCCGGGCCGGACGCGACCACTTTATTGGAAACGACGACGATCAGCTATCAGTTTTCCTCCCGGTTAATCTCCGCTCCGTCTGCCTCCCCTGAAAAACCCATGCAGGTGCTGGCATTCGCGCCCTTTGCGGGCAAAGGGGCCGGCATTGACCAGGGGGGCTCCGTCCGGTTTAGCCGGCTGTCCGCCTCCCGGGAGGAGATCGCCGGGCTGAAGGGAAAAATGTATATCGACAGCCAGGCAACCAAAGAAGAGTTTTTAGAAGAGATCAATAAATATCCCATCGTACACCTGGCCACACATGCAGTCTCTTCCATCGACAATGCTGCTGCGTCCTATATAGCATTCTTTCCTAAAAAAAAATCCCCCATGGATGACTGCCTCTTTTTGGAAGAGCTCTATGGCCTTAACATGAATGCCACCCGGTTGGTGATCATCAGCGCCTGCGAAACAGGACAGGGCGAATTGGTGAGCAATGAAGGGGTAATAAGTCTGGCAAGGGCATTCGCTTATGCCGGCTGTGAAAGTACGATCAACAGCCTCTGGAAAGCCGACGATAGGGCTACTTCCTTTATCCTGGAGAGGTTTCATGGCTACCTGCAAAAAGGACTTACCAAATCAAAGGCCCTGCGGGAAGCCAAACTGGATTATCTCAAAAGTGATGCGGTCAATAAAAGCCCTGCCTTCTGGGCTCATCTGATACTGATCGGAAATACCGAACCTCTTTACACAAGTGGGATAAGAGGAGTCTGGAAATGGGGCATCTTCGTGCTACTGGCGGCTATGCTCTTTTTTATCATACGCCGCTTTTTTGTCGATCCCGGCTCTTCATAGGGATTGGGAAAATGGTTCATGGATAATGGGAGGGTGGTCTTTTCATGGGAATCAGAGCGATGGTATGATTGGATTATAAACGGGCTTCGTGCTTCTTACATATATTAGTACTCGCAGCGGAACAAAACGTAACCAAAAAACAAGATATTTTTTGGTTACGTTGATTATCAGTTATTTATGGTTCTTGTATTGAACGATCCGCAGATCCGTAAAGGACATCCTGGAGACCGTTTCATTATACAGGTGGCCTTTATTGGCTCTTATCTTCTCCAGGATCGGCAGCGCCTCATTTACGTCATTCCTGGCCAGCCAGCTCATGGCTAAATAGTATTCAGCTTCATCCTGGAAATAATCGGCGCCTGACTGGACATTAGCCGCTATCACCTGCTGAAACTTATCGATGGCATCATCGTATCTCTTTAATTCCAGATCAGCCATACCGGTCAAAAAGTAAAGTTTATTGTTCTTTTCTTTGCTTGCGTTAAACATCGTTATAACAGCCGCCCAGTCCTTACTATTATAAGCATCTTCCAGGGCGTCCTGCGTTCCACTGCCACGACTGGTATTTAAAGTATAGGAAGCGTAATATTTTCCATATAGACCCGAAGAACTGGTCGTCGCATACTTGAAGACGGCAGCCCCTCCCGCCAGGATTAAAATACAGGCGGCTACGCGTAGCACATTCCGGTAGATCGAGCGGACCATCCCTCCCGGAGATCCGGTCTTGGCAGGTGCCGGCTCCATAGCGACCGTTTGCTGTGCCTGCCAGGCTTCCTTCACAGCCTGAACCTCTTCATATAAGGCTGTATGCTGTACCGCATCCACGGCAAGTCTGACATAGAGCCATTCCTGGGCAGTCTCCGGGTCATTGCTGATCCTTTGTTCCATCTCAGGAGATTCCTCGCCCCGGAGACGGTTATCAAAATGATCGACTAGTTGCGTGTAGTTGTCTGACATGAGTGTTTATTTAGCGATTTCACTGATCTGCATGGCAATGAAAGGATTTTCTTTAATGAACCCAGACAATTGCTGCAGGCATTTATATTTTTTATTTCTCACGACCTGCTCATTCTCATAGGGCAGGTGATCGACAATTTCTTTCATGGATAAATTCTCATAATAGAACAGCATTAGTATTTTCCTGCACGGCTCTCCTAACTTATATACCAGCTCCCGCAATTGACGTTTTTTTTCAAGATCGCTGATATAATGACTCACATCCACTTCTTTCTGGTCCCGGCCGGATTCGAATTGTTTTTCCCGGAAGTCCGACCGCTCTCTTTTTTTCACCTCATTCAGCCAGATATTTTTGGCCACGGATACCAGGAATGTTTTGATACTGGCTTCCTGCCGGTAACTTCCTTTTTTTACGATCTCGATAAAAGAGACCACTGTTTCCTGGAAGACATCCTCAGCATCCTGCCGGCTTCCGCCATAATGAATAATAAAAGAACTGGTGCTTTCGGAATACTGCTGATAAAGAAACAGGATAGCTTTATTCAGGTTATTTTTGTCACCGATAGCAGCTATCAATTCAGTATCAGTATATTTTTCCCCGGCTTTCATATATTAGTAGATTCTGAAGAATGAGTTGTAACCAATCCGCTAAAATATTAATTTTTCTAGCGTTTTTACTGCATTCTATAGAACGAAAATGACAGCCATTGAATTGTACGATAGGAAGTTATGTCAATAATAACCCTTATCCCGGTGGGGGCCTGGGAGGGAACTTGAAGATTGATTAATTTGTATTTAATTGATAATTAGATGCTTATCCATTTTGCGGAGATGGCGGGACCGGTAATAAGACCTAAAATGGCCGCCCCCGGGTATAGTTGATCCACACTTCCGCCGTTATAAGATGCAGCGTAAACCCGATCCAAAAGGCAGTCCCAAAAAACACCTGTGGTGGCAAACCAGAGA
>DATJJD010000169.1:0-5305 GCA_035492545.1 Puia sp. | reverse complement strand
CGGTCGACGGGTGAGCGCGGGGGTGAGGACGAGGCGGCAAAGGCGGAAAGCTATTTTGACAGACGGTTATGGAAATATGGATTTTTCGCATCTAATCAGTAAATTACTGCTGTATGGACTCCATATCCCTTCCTGTCGTTCATCCTGCGTTCGAAAAGCTGAAACGTTCCGGCACCTGGCTCCATTTTGCCGCGGGTCTGTTGATCCTGTCCCATGCCATCAGTCATTTCCGTCAGCCGGAGACTCCTCCTCTTTATTTCTGGTGTCAGCTGATCATTTCCCTTGATATATTTATCCTGGTGCTGGCCGGGAGGGATACCTTGCGACAACTGCCCAAGGTGAATCTTTTTTTCCGCCTGGTGGAGATCCTCTTCTTTCTGGGAATCGGGCTGTTGATGCTGTTTGCCCATAACTGGGTGACAGCCATCATCCATCTCGGGCTTTTTCTTGGCTATAGTTATCTCTTTTATTGTGAAAGATGTCTTCGTTCCCAGGAGCTGTTGTCCATTCACCATATTGGCGTCACCATCCCGGGGATGCCGGAGGACCGCTTCTTCTTATGGTCGCATATCAATGATATTGAGGCTTTTTATGACTCTATCCGCATCAGTACGTCCCAGGACAAGGATATGAGCTTTGACCTGCGGAAAAATCTTGATTTCGCAGAACTGGAACAAATTCACGAATTTTGCAGGCATTATCTGGGAAAGGGGTTTTAGGATACCCCTGGAATTAAATCAGATATGATCTTAGTATGCTGAATCAGTCACCTTATGTGCTCTATTCCGATGGGAAGGGAAAGATTTTTGAAGATACCAGTTTGTATGCCACCGGCCGCAGCGGGTGGGATGCCCTGCCTGTTCCGGAGGAGGACTGGATAGAATTGCCGGATGGGGGCTCGCTGTACGAGCTGCCGGGGAGAAGAGGGATCGGCATCGATGTCCGCACGGGAGAAATGCGTCTCTGTACAAAAGGATGGGCGGTAGCCGCCTTTATCCCACCGGCGCATACAGGTCTTTACCTGGCCGCCTACGAAACGGAGAAAGACGCCCCCACCCTACCCCTCTTCTGTTATACGGCCGCCGGCTGGCTGGATTCCAAATTCTTTGTGCCCGCCGTACGCATCGAGCAGGATATTCGCCAGGATTGTGAGGGATATGACTGGGATGTCATCAACCAGGGGGTGTCGACTATCCTGGAGGCCTACCCGCAGAACCGGCTGATCAAACACCTCGCCAATAATTGCTGTCTTACCTATCACTGCCCTGCCGCCCGGAATTATTTTATGGGCCGCTGGGAGTGCCCGGTGCCCAGTTCTCCCGCCTGTAATGCCAATTGTATCGGCTGCATCTCCTTCCAGCCACAGGAAGAAACCATCCCTTCCACGCAGGACCGTCTGACCTTCAAACCCTCGGCCGAAGAGATCGTGGAATTTACCGTACCGCATTTGCAAACCGCCCCCTTCCCCATCGTCAGTTTTGGCCAGGGTTGTGAGGGAGAGCCGCTGCTGATGTGGGAGACGATTCGCGAGTCGATCCTGGAGATGCGTAAACATACGGACCGGGGCAGCATCAATATCAATACCAATGGCAGCAAACCCGCTGCGGTAAGGGCCCTCTGCGAAGCAGGACTGGACTCCATCCGGGTGAGCACGAATTCTGCCCGGAAGTCTGTCTATGAAGCCTATTACCGTCCCAATAACTATCAGTTTGAAGATATCGTGGAAAGTCTGAAGGTGATGCGGAGTTTCGGAGGCTGGGCCTCGATCAACTATTTTGTCTTCCCCGGCATGACGGATAGTGTGGAGGAGTATGAAGCTTTGCGGAAGCTGATCCGGGAGACGGGGCTCACCATGATCCAATGGCGCAACTTCAATATCGATCCCGACTGGTACCTGGGCAAGATCGGGGTGGTGGAGACGGGAGAATTCCTGGGGGTCAAACAACTGATGGAACTGATCCATGAAGAATTCCCCGAGGTAAAGTTTGGCTACTTCAATCCGCCGATGGAGAGGATCAAGGGGAAGTATGAAGCGGATTTCGCGCACTAAGGGCGGACGGGTGGGCGGACAGGCAGAAACGGAGCTTCCAATGCGGAGGAATTGTCTACTTTAGCTTCATGCAAAAAGTCATTATCATCGGGGCCACCTCCGGCATCGGGAGAGAGCTGGCTCATATCTATGCCAGGGCGGGCAACCTGGTGGGGGTTACGGGCCGGCGCCAGGAGCTGTTGTATTCCCTGCAATTAGAATATCCCAATCAACTTGTCACCGAATGTTATGATGTCACGGAAGCGGATAGCATCCCTCACCTGGAAAGGTTGATCGGCAAGCTGGGGGGGCTGGACCTGCTGATCTATAATTCCGGATATGGTCAGCCCAGTGAAAGCCTTAACTGGGAGATAGAGCAGAAAACCACTTCGCTGAATGTCGACGGGTTTCTCGAGACCGTCGTTTATGCTTTCAATTATTTTGTCCGGCAGGGGCATGGGCATCTTGCCACAACTTCTTCCATTGCCTCGATCCGGGGTAATGCGCAGGCGCCGGCGTATGGGGCGAGTAAGGCTTTCCAGAGCGTTTATTTTGAGGGGCTGCATATCAAGCTGAAGAAAATGAAGATACCTGTTTATGTAACGGATATACAGCCGGGTTTTGTAGATACGCCGATGGCCAAGGGGGAGGGGAAATTCTGGGTGCAGCCGGCGGATAAAGCTGCCCGACAGATTGCTGCGGCTATCGAAAAGAAAAAATGGAGGGTATATATTACCCGCCGGTGGTGGCTGGTGGCGAAGCTATTTAAATGGATCCCCGATTTTATTTATCATAGGATGGGGTGAAGCGGACTGCCGACGGAGTCGGCGGGGACGGGCGGAGCCAGCAGGTAGAGAGGCGGAGGTGAGCTGATTGCTGGCGGGACACCAGGCGGGTAAATTTTTGGCACTTCGATTGTATTCCCTATTATAAACGGAGGAATATATATTATGAAAAAGAAGGAATTGCTCGCTACCGTGGCCATCGCCACCACTGCTATCGGAATATTGGGGACTGCTATCTGCCTGGTGAGGAAACGCAAACACCACAAAAAGAGACTGGAGGATATCTCCAATGCGGGCTATGAGCTGGCTTATGACATTCATTATCCCACGACCTATAAAAGATGAGGGTGTTAAATCGGACTTAAAATTCCCCATATGTGGAGTATAAAGGGCAGTTGGAGGCAATTAGCTGTGTAATCGCTTCGTTATCGGCCAAATAAGTGGTAAATTCGTTTGTAAGAACCAGTGCCTTTATGACAGATAATTTTGAATCGCAAAAGAATGCAAAAGCTTCAGGGTATACCCTGCTGAT
This sequence comes from Puia sp., assembly GCA_035492545.1. Taxonomy (GTDB): domain Bacteria; phylum Bacteroidota; class Bacteroidia; order Chitinophagales; family Chitinophagaceae; genus Puia. Next base: position 1,959 of record DATJJD010000169.1, on the reverse strand, counting down.
CTGTGTATTGCTGCTGATCGTCTTCTTTTATGTGAGCTGGACCCACCCGGTGCAGCCTCCGCCGGTGGTGGAAGAAGGCATCGAGGTTAACCTGGGCAACAGCGATCAGGGTCTGGGGACGGACCAGCCCTATCTGCCAGGTCAGCCTTCTGCCCAGGACCATGAAAAATATACCCCGCCCAAACAGGCAGTCGTAGACAAGGAGCCTGTGAAGGATGTGGAAACGGATCCGAAGGCCGACGAGGACGCTCCGGCTATCAAAAAAGCCGTCGTCACCAAACCCAATGCTACCAAGATCCCCGATAAAGAAGTTGTAAAAACGCCGGCAAGGCCTGTCAAAAAACCGGAGATCATGCCTGCTCCTCCAAAGCCCAAACCGAAAGCCGTATTCCATGGGGTGAATGGAACAGGGACGGGAGGAAATGATGCGGATGATTACAAACCGGGAGGCAATCAAGGAGTGGCCGGAGGGACCGGAGACCAGGGACGTCCCGGCGGCAATCCCAACTCGGATAGTTATACCGGAGGGGGAAGAGGCAACTCAGGGGTGACCATCTCCCGGGGGCTTTCGGGGAGACATATAACGGGTCTGCCTTCTTTTACGGATGATTTCAACCAGAATGCCAAGGTCGCTGTCGATATTCATGTAGATGCCAATGGGAATGTGATCGATGCTGATTACCAGCCCAGGGGGTCTACCACTTCAGATGGTTCCATGAAAGCTATTGCTCTCCGCAAGGCCAGACAGGTAAAATTCAATTCGGGGGGAGATGAGTCGGTAGGGACCATCATTTTTAATTTCAAGATCCATAATTAAAGGAGGGGGTGGTATCTTTGTGGGCCACTTATGGACTACAAAGCAACGTTAGAATACCTATTCAGCAAGCTCCCCATGTATAGCCGCATCGGGGCCGCCGCCTATCGTGCCAACCTGGACAATACGCTCCGGCTCAGTGAGCTCACGGGGCATCCTGAGCGAAAGTTCCGCTCGGTGCATGTAGCGGGTACGAACGGGAAAGGTTCTACCAGCCATATGCTGGCCGCCATCTTCCAGGCAGCCGGTTATAAAACAGGACTTTATACCTCCCCTCATCTGAAGGATTTCCGGGAAAGGATAAAGGTGAACGGGGAGATGATCCGGGAAGATTTCGTCGTGGATTTTGTAGAGCGTGTCCGCCCCTTGTCGGAAGAGATAGATCCCTCTTTTTTTGAAGTCACCGTGCTGATGGCCTTCGATTATTTCGCCCGGGAACAGGTAGACATCGCCATTATCGAAGTAGGGCTGGGCGGAAGACTGGACAGCACGAATATCATTGTTCCGGAGTTATCCGTCATCACCAACATCGGGTATGATCATGTCAACCTGCTGGGTGATACCCTGGGGAAGATCGCTTATGAAAAGGCGGGCATCATCAAAAAAGGAGTACCGGTGGTCATCGGGGAGTTTCATCCGGAGACGGCTCCAGTCTTTGAAGCCCGCGCCCAGGAAGAGACAGCTCCCCTTGTCTTTGCCGACCGGCAGCGATATGTCTCCGACTGGAAATATGAGCGTCATATCCTGGTTGCTGAAGTCACCAACTCCCCCGTCTCCGATGACAAAGTATATTACCATCTTGACCTGTCCGGCATTTACCAGGCCCGTAACCTGATCACCGTGCTGGAAGCTGTTACCATCCTTCATAGCCAGGGTTGGAAACTGGAGCATGCCGTTGTGCAGAAGGCTCTCCGGGAAGTCAAAAAACTAACGGGTTTGCATGGCCGGTGGGAGCTCATTCACGAGCACCCGGATGTGGTGCTCGACGTCGCCCATAATGAAGATGGGGTCCGGCAACTGGTCCGGCAGATCGAGGTTACCGACCATGAAGAGCTGCATGTGGTGCTGGGCATGGTAAATGACAAAGACATCAGCAAGGTGCTGTCGCTGCTGCCCCGGGCGGCCACCTATTATTTTACCCGGGC
>DATJJD010000168.1:0-6604 GCA_035492545.1 Puia sp. | reverse complement strand
CTTATTAATTATCAATTACTTAGCCAACACCGCCCTCCTCCCGTCGCCCCTCCAAACACCCTACAGAAATTACCGCCCCCAATCCTACCGATCTCCTCCACCGTGAACCCAGTCTTCAACAGGCAATGTTTTCACAACATCAAGATGATTTTGGAAAAGGCCGGCAGCAGCATCAGTAAGGTGGTAAAGACAACCATTTTCATGGTGACCGGCAATTCCCGGACTTGAACTCACTCTGTCTTCAAACTCTTGACCGGATTGGCTACCGCCGCTTTTATCGACTGGTAACTTACCGTCAGCAATGCTATCATGACAGATAAAAAACCGGCTAAAGCAAATACCCACCATTCAATAGGAACCCGGTAGTTATAACTCTGCAGCCAATTATACATAGCCCACCAGGCCAGCGGTGCTGCTATAAGGAAAGAGATGATCACCAGTTTTAAAAAATCTTTGGATAATAAGGTGGTAATACCGGCTATAGAAGCCCCCAGCACTTTGCGTATCCCAATTTCTTTAATCCTGTTTTCCGCCATATAGGTGGCCAGGCCAAATAAGCCAAGACAGGAAATAAAGATGGTAAGACCGGCAAACAAACCGGCAAGGGTGCCCTGACGTTGCTCATTCTCAAACTTTCTGCCATATTCTTCATCGACAAACTTTGCATCAAAAGGATAACCCGGGTTGTATTTTTTAAAAACAGCTTCCACTTTCGCCAGATTTTTTTCCGTCGAAATACTCCCGTTTAACTTTATCTGCATCACGGAAAATTGCATGAACCTGCTCTTCGCACCACATATCAATAGTGGATTTATTGGCTCATAAGGGCTGGTAAGAATAAAATCCTTAATGACCCCTACAATATGCCAGTTTATGCCAAGATCACTTACTACTTTCCCTATCGGGTCTTTGAACTTCATCACCTTCAGTGCCGATTCGTTTATGATCAGTCCGGTTGAATCGGTAGGGAATTTAGTCAGATCGAAATCACGGCCCTGAACAAATTGTAAACCTGCCGTTACCCCCAATCCTTCATCAGCTAAATACCGGTCAAAAGAGGTGTTGTCATTCGGGCTTTTTCCCTCCCAACTTTGTCCCCATCCATCACTCCATCTCTCAGTAAGGGGAGAGTTGGTTTTGGTGATGGATTTCGCAATACCCGATGTCAGCAATTCATTTTTTATTTGCTGATAGTTCTTAGGTATATCACCCGTCATGAAATGGTAGACGAGATTATCCTTGTTATAACCAGTCTCCCGGTCCCGGGCATAGTCTATCTGCTGTTTTATAATAATCGTGCAGATAATAAGAATGGTGGCAAACGTAAATTGGAGTACAACCAGTACTTTTCTTGGCGTCAACAAGGCGTTAGCCTTTTTGAAGGTGCCCTTTAATACTTTACTGGGCTGGAAAGAAGAAAGAAAGAAGGCTGGATAACTGCCGGCCAGAAAGCCGACAAAAAGGATAAACCCGACAAATGCCATCCAGGTATAGATATTGCCAAAGTTGATGAATAGCTTTTTATCCGTAAGCAGGTTGTAGCCGGGCAGGCTTATCTGAACGATAAGGACAGCTATGACTCCTGCCAGAAAGGCGAGAAAGACAGACTCTCCGATAAACTGACCGATAAGCGAACGTCGCTGAGCCCCCACTACTTTTCGTATCCCGACCTCCTTCGCCCGTTTCTCGCTTCTTGCGGTACTGAGGTTCATAAAATTGATACAGGCGATCAATAATATAAACCCCGCAATAATGCCAAATAGCCGTACGAACAGGATCCGGCCCCCATTATCTTCCACTCCATTGGTGAAGCTTGAATACAAACGCCAGCGACTCAGCGGGTACAGAAACATCTCCCATTTTAAATTCCGGGCTTCCTCACTGTATTTCTGTTTCAATACTTTTATTTTCAGATCCGCAGAAGCATAACTTGCGTTTGGCTTCAGCATGACATAGGTGGGCGTACTGTTGTCGTTCCAGCCAAGATCCTGTCCTTCTCCGTATTTTAAATAGGAATAAGGCAACAAGTAGTCAAATTGAAACCGGGTATTTTCAGGCGGATCTTTTAAAATCCCCGTTACCGTGAAAATATCTTTTTCGTCAATTTTTATAATCTTCCCCATGGCATCTTCGTTGCCAAACAGCGTTTTAGCGGTTTTCTCCGTCAGCACCACCGAATGTTTGTCATTCAACGCCGTGGAAGCATCGCCTTTCAGCAGGGGGAAACTGAACATCTGCAGAAAACCGGTATCAACCAGAGATCCCATCTCTATGATTTTTTTCTCACCAACTGAAAAAGGGAATTTTCTATAAGATATTACCCTTACTACACGCTCTACTTCGGGCAAATTCTTTTCCACAGCCTGTGCCAACGGGGCGGGCACGGCATCCCCGCACGTGACCTTCCCTTCATAGGGCACCCGGTTCCACACCATATAGATCCTATCCTTATTTTGATGAAACTGGTCGTAGCTGACCTCGTCTTGTATCCATAAAAGGATCAGCATGGCAGCAGCCATGCCAATGGCCAGGCCCGTAATATTGATCACGGAAAAACCCTTATTGCGAAGAAGGTTCCTATAGGCGACTTTGAAAAAGTTTCTAAGCATAGTATATCGATAATTCGTTGAAATACAGCGGACAGAAGTTACGGGGAGGTGCGCTAATAAGGTGCCAGATAGTCATTGCCGTGATTTACAACGGGATAATTTTACTAACAAAACATAAGATTGTTCGTTTTTGATACAGAACCGTGCGATTTTATTACATCCGGTATTCGGGTCCGGCAGGCATTCTTTACCTTTGGCTTGCCATGATGGATGAATTTGAAATATATCTTCGCGCTCATACCCATCTCAACGACGGGGACCTTGACCGGATCCGGTCGCTGGCCACCACGAAGGGCCTGCGGCGCAACGAATTTTTGCTCCGCGAGGGCGAAATATGTCGTCACAAGATTTTTGTAATCAAAGGACTGCTGCGGACTTTTGGCACGGCAGCAGACGGCAGCGAACACATCCTACAGTTTTCGCCTGAGCACAGCTGGACCCTGGATGTAGAGAGTTATGACCGCCAGATACCTGCCCGGTCCAATATTGCGGCAGTGGAAAACAGCCAAGTCCTGCTTTGGCCAAAGGCTGATTTTGAAAGCCTGCTGGCCGACATTCCCCAACTAAAATCTCTTGCCCAGCAACTCATCGCCCGTAATATCTACAACAGCAGACAGCGTCTGTTGACAGCGCTGAGCGCAACCCCGGAAGAAAAATACCATGAGTTCACCCAATCCTTCCCTGATTTTCTGGCCCGGCTACCGCTCCATATGATCGCCGCTTATCTCGGCATCTCTCTAAAAACCCTTACACGCATCCGGCAGGCACAATTGCGACGCTGATGGAAAATATGGTCAAATGACCTTTTTTCGCGGAAGATTCCGGCGCAATTTTGCTGGATACAAAATCCATCATTTATGCGTGTATTTGTTACAGGTGCTTCAGGCTTTGTAGGCTCCGCCATTGTTAATGAATTGATAGGGGCTGGCCACCAGGTGCTCGGGCTGGCCCGCTCGGACGGCTCTGCTGAACGGATTATTAAAGCTGGCGCCCAGGTCCATCGGGGAGACCTTGACGACCTGGCAAGTGTTCAGCAAGGCGCAGCCAGCTGCGAAGCTGTTATCCATACGGCCTTCAACCACGATTTCTCTCAATTTAAAGTAAACTGCGAAGCTGACCGCCAGGTGATCGGGGCGCTGGGAGCTGTTCTGGCTGGCTCGGACCGTCCGCTGATCATTACCTCCGGCGTCGGCCTGTTGAATTACGGGCGTGTTGTTACGGAAGATGACGCCCCGGTAGGCTCTGATGTAATCCCCCGGGCAGCTTCGGAGGAAGCTGCAACAGCAGCAGCAGCCAATGGCGCGAAAGTATATATAGTGCGGCTGCCGCCAACCGTGCACGGCAAGGGTGACCACGGTTTCGTGCCGATGGTGATCGACATGGCGAAAAAAAATGGACAGTCTGTTTATATCGGGGAAGGAAACAACCGTTGGCCGGCTGTTCACCGACTGGACGCAGCGGTATTGTACCGCCTGATTGCTGAGCGGAAGCCTTCACAAAGGGTATACCATGCCGTGGCAGAGGAAGGCATCGCGTTCCGGGTTATTGCGGAAGCCATTGGCCAGGGGTTGCAGTTGCCGGTAGTAAGCAAAACCGGTAAAGAGGCCGAAGCACATTTCACCTGGTTCACCCATTTTGCTTCCCTTGGCTGCCCGGCGTCTGCGGCAAAAACGAAGAAGACCTTGGGCTGGCAGCCGACACAGACCAGCTTACTGGAAGATCTGGTACCAGGAATTTATTTTTAACCAGAAGACCCGCAGCCTTACCTGAGATTTATTTCCAGCCTGGGAGACCGGCTGCCACGACAGCGATTAATACTCCGCGGCGCCGGCCCTTCCATACCAATATACCGTCGTAGCTGCGTCAATAGTCCCGCCATCCCAACTCAGCATCTCCAGGTTATAGGTAAAGGACCTTTTAAAAGGAATTCCATCCAGGTTACGGGTCCTCGTAAATGTATTGTGGCCGAAAGAGCTCGGATTGTCTGCCCTTGGCGCATTGGCAAAAGGTGTCTGGTATACAACTACGGGCGCCCATGACGTGTTGTAGTAATCCTCCAGGCCCGTGCCGAATTCGGAAGGGAATGGGTCGTCATCTACCCAGACCTTTGCATCGCCCTCTCCATACCAGGAATGCATATGATTGTTTACCGCCAGGGTGTTGCCCAGATAAATACCTTGCCCCTTTATTTTTACAAAATTCCATTCTATGGGCGCGGTAGTGTCTTCAGCGGCAATCCTGTTAACATCATAATCCCATTTGGCATCCCTTATATTTTCCCCGTATTTATAGCTGGCATGAAAATACAGGGATTGACTGTTCCAGGTCCATTTATCAACGGCAGCAGTCAGGACGACATCCACATCGAAAGGAGACTTATTTACGAGCGATAGGGTCGCATCCCTCTCATAAGGCATTACCCACCGGCTAGTCATCGTTGCATCCTCCCCCACATCCCGGTACCAGCTTTTAAGTACGTACCCTCCATATCCGCTGCCGGAAAAATCTCCTACCGGGCACCATACCGTCTGCTGTCCATCAAATACTATTTTCAACACAACATTCCTCAATGCTGTTGCCCTGTCTTCTTTCCGGGAAGGGGTAACTTTTATGGTAAGCAACCGGATAGCGGCGCTGCCCTTTGGCAGGTTGAAAGAAATTTCTTTTCCACCGGCAAGTGTCTGCTGTCCTTTCACCTGCTTTCCCTTATCGTTTACTCCAGGATGCCATAAAGCTGCCTCGGATTCATCAATAACCGATCTGTACGCCGTCAGATCCGCCTTGCTAAATGTACGTACCCGGGTGCCGGCCGCATACGTCCTGTAGTTGACCTGATAATAATGGGGCGTTGCAGAAGTGGTTGAATCCGGGAATTCAACGGTTATTTTGCAATGCCGCTGATATGGCAGAGGGAGATACATCGTACTGCCCCCTTTCCCGTCCGTCTCATAGCTTGAATGCGGGATTAATAAGGTCGGGCCTATATTAAGGCCCCCCTTCAATAAATCATAGGCGGGTATCTCAACGGATGGTTGCGATTCGTGATCAAAATAGAGGCGGAGCCTACCGGCTTTAACGAGGGATGTCAGCCAGAAGCGTACGATGGCGCCCGGACCGTCCGCATCCATCATTACATATTCCGTATGGCCCTGATGATTTTCTTTCCGGATAAACTGGTTGGCATCCCCATTGGCAAACCAGCCTGGTTTGTCCGGGCCGACCGACCTCCGGTCGTAGCTGCTGGCTTGTTTCATCGTGTAGGCAGGCTGTGGCCAGCTTGCAACAGACGACGTGTTAGTCATTTCCTCCAATAATGTCTTTACAGAAATAACCACCTGGCAAATTGCCTGGTTTGCAGACCCGGCCATCAAAATGAGCATCAGGAAACCTACACCTTTTTTCATATCGTACCAAGATAACTATCTTTTCCTTTCCTCCGGACTGAAGCGGGCAATTTTAGTAGCGCCTTTGCCTTTCTCATTCGAAAGGCTTTGAATCGTCCACAGATCGGTAAAATTATCTCCATCCACTACGCTGCAACTATAATCCCCCCAGGCAGGCCCGCCGGTTTTGCCCGTACCTTCACCGATGTGCACCATCTCCCGGATAGTGCCAGGGGCATCGCCTGCATAGCGGTAGGCGAATCTCGGGCTAATATACATGTGCTCATTTACCTCCTGAAACCCGATTAATACATCGTTATTCTTATTTACAGCTATCGTTGTCTGGATGTAGTTGGACGTGTCATTGGAAATTAAGCCGCTTTGAAGAAGGGCGCCTGTAGCGGCATTTACCTGATGCCACTGTACCGCCGATCTTTTATGGTACTTAATGGCCTGCGAGAACCATATGGAGCCATTTTGCAGAATGAGGTTCTTAGGGTTTCTGTCGCCGGACGAAACCTTTTGCGCCGTATCCTTTTGTGCGGATTGGGGAGGCCAGTCGAAATTTCTAAGATGGTGTGGCGTATTTGCAACGATCACGGAGGCCGGAGT
>DATJJD010000167.1:0-18336 GCA_035492545.1 Puia sp. | reverse complement strand
GATGGTCGTATAGGTGTCGTTGATATAGGTCAGCGTGGTGCCGGATCCGCCGTTACCGTTGCCATTTCCGTTGCCGGAACCATTTCCATTTCCATTCCCGGTACCGTTGCCGTTACCGTTATTGTTGCCGGAGGGGTCGGGGTTGGATTTGGAGCAGGCAATCAGAAGGACACTGGTCAGCATAGCCAGACAGCATACGTGTATTATTTTTCGGGATAGGCCGGATGCGGGGATGAGCCGATAATTAGTCATGGTTTGGGAGTTTTTGAGTTGAGGCAAACTTATGACAGGGGGGCGGCGGAGACAATGGGGAAAGGACTGTTTTGCATAGGGGGATTTCCCCGGGGGGCAAACTGGGGTTTTCACGTAGAGGGGATAGCTTAGGTGATTTGAACGAAACGATAGGGGTGTTTTCACGGTTTTTTGACTAGTGAACAAGTATTACCTTCCACGTATGTCGTGGAAATACCTTGAACTGACAGAAACCTTATCTGGCCTTTATTATCGTTCTGCGGATATCAGCGCCCTGCTGATCCGGGCGGGATTTGCCCCGGAGAAGTTTGTGCTGGACGGGGCAGCCAATACCATCTGGACCCTGGCCCTTAAAAAAATCGAGCAGCTGAGCCGTCTTCGTGACCTGCTGGCGTCGGCGCTGGAGGATTATCCCCGCAACCCCATTCTTCAAAGTTATTTTGAAAAGGATTCGACCCTGCTGCGGGGGGTATACGCCGGGGAAAAGCCATCCTGGAAAGGGAAGATGTCCAGGGGTGAATACGAGGTCCTTATCGGGGAACAATCCACTTTATTACCGATCAGTTTTCTGCAGGCGGGGCTGTTAAAAGCGGCCCCGGTAGCCCGTCTCGTTACTCCATTCGGATTGGCGACGGGTTTTCTAATCTCGGAGGGGGACCTGCTGCTGACCAATCAACATGTTATTTCTTCCCATCCGGAAAATGGCCGGTACAAGGCCCAGTTCAATTATGAGACCAGCCTGGAGGGGCTTCCCCTTGCCTTTGAAGAATTTGATATAGATGATACCCTTTACCTTAGTTCTATAGCCGACGACTGGGCCATTGTGCACGTAAGCGGCCGGCCCTCGGTGAAATATGGCTTTTTGCCTTTGCGGGAGATGGGACCCAAAAAGAATGATTTTGTAAATATTATCCAACACCCGGGGGGAGAGTATAAGAAGATCGCGCTTTACCACAATGTCATCACGTACTATGATCAGCGCGTCGTTCAATACCTTACCGACACCTTACCGGGTTCTTCCGGTTCGCCGGTTTTTAATTCGGAGTGGGAGGTGGTGGCCTTGCATCACAGTGGAGGATGGTTCAATGAACCGGATAACCCGCGCGCCGTCTTGCGGAATGAGGGTATTAATATCAACCGGATCCTGGAGGCAACCGGTCAACTGCTAACCCTTTAACCTATTAATGTTCGGTAATGGCCTTAATATCCTCTTATTACTCCCGTCTCCTTAACATCCTGGCGCCCCTTTACCCGCTGCAGGCCGATGTCCAGCGGGTAGCGTTAGCCATGGAAGTGCCCCGGGAGAAGCTGATATTAACGGGAACGGGAGAGAGTATGTGGGATTCGCTGCTGAGTTATATCGACCGCCGCCAGGCCCAGGCTGAGCTGCTGGCATTTGTGCTGAAGGAATATCCCGATACTCCTTCTTTGCGTGATATGCTGTACTCCCTGAAGAATGGCAGCGCCTTTATTAATGAGGTCGATCCTCAAACTGCCGGTGCAAATAAGGGGTCCCACAAGGGTTTCCGGATCCTATCCTTATACGATCATAACGACGAAGAAGAATTTGTACTACCCATGCTGAACCAATTGAGATTGTTGAAGATGACGTATCCGGATATCGAGCTGGATAGCGTGCGTACTATTCCGGGCGGTGTGTCCGTCAAAGATGCCAGCATAAAGCAATTGGCGAAGGCATCCCTGGTGCTGCTGTTTATCACGGGCTATTTTTTTGGCAACGTGGAGAATCAATGCTGGCCCCTGACCCTGGACGCCCTTCGGTTGGGTAAAAGGACCGTCCCGTTGCTGATGGACGTGTGTCTCTGGTCCCGGGTCCGGATCCTGGAGGATATTCAGCCCCTTCCCAGGAACAGGAACTTCATTTCGCAATGGAAGAACAGGAATGAGGGTTTTGCTCAAATTGCCGGGGAGATAGAACGAATTGTGCAGCATGGCAAGGATCCATAAAAGCTATAAAATATAATTTTTGTATGAGCCTGGTTGACCCGAAGACGACCTTATCCCAGGAAATCTCTCCCTCCCGGGAGCCGCAATGGGAAAAATTCCTGTCCGACCTCCATGATGGACAATGCTGCCTGTTACTAGGCCCGGAGATCAGCTGTCTGGCGCCCCGGATGGGTGAACCCGATATTCCGGTCCTGGCAGCTTTTTCGGAATACCTGGGCGAGAGCCTCGCCGGGGATCTTGCCGGCAGGCTGGTCGAAAAGAACCTGGAATATGATCCGACCATTAGCAGTTTCTATTACCGGGCGGACAAGTTTATCAGGACGCAGTATGATGCCGATAAACGGCATGATTTCGACGAGAAGATAAAATCCTTTGTAAACAGCTTCCAGCAAGTGCGGCCTGCCATTTTCTCCATGCTGGCCAGACTGCCTTTCCACTCCATCGTCAATATGGTGCCGGATGATTTTATGGCCAGGGCGTTACGGGAGAGGGGATATGCCTTCGTGGAGGATTTTTATGATTATACCAATAGCAAAAGGAAGAGCCCTCCACCTGAACTAGCCGAAGAAATGAAGATGGTGTATAATCTCTTCGGATCTTACGGACATCCTGAGTCGGTGGTGATCACGCAACAGGAAGAGCTGCGGTTCATCCAGAACCTGGTGGGAGGGTCGCCGCAGATCCCTGACCCGGTGACGAGCCGGTTTGTCGATAAGAAGAAATCTTTTCTTTTCCTGGGCTTTAATTTCAACGATTGGTATTTCCGGCTGGTGATCGATGCGCTGAAGATCCCCAAACCGACCTTCTCCTATTACCCCATCTTTTCGGAACACCATGAGGTGGCGGTATTGACCCGGGAATTCTATTCGGAGAAGTTCGGGATTGAGTTCCTGGAACCTGATACCCTGCATTTCCTGGAAATGGTCACCCGCGACTATGAAGAAAGGTATGGCGCATTCGGGAGGAAGCTTTCTGTAGTGCTGGATTATTACCCCGGGGACAAGACCGATACCAGTCACTTCGAGGTGCTTTATACGCAGTTGGAGCTCAGCGGCATCAGGATGCGGGCGGACCTCTGGAGCAGGATGGAGGTTCTGGGCGGTGATAACGAGGCCCAGGTCAACCAGGCCACTGCGAAGGCAGATGTCTATATCCCTTTCCTCAGCTCAGAATTTCTGAAGAACGAGTTTTGCCGGCAAAGGATCAACACGGCCCTGGATCAGCCGCACACCCAGGTAATTCCCCTCATTTCAAACTATGGCGGGTATCATAATCTTGTTCCCAAGCTAATCGGAGGCCATGTCATGGTCTTGCCGAAGGATGAGACTGCCTTGTCCGATCATACGGGTACCGACCTGACGAGGCACTGTTATAAACTGGCCACTTTAATCAATTGCATGATCCGATAATCAACATGAGCGATAAAGTATACATAGACAGGTATCCGGGACTGAGGCCATTCGATGAGGCTGAGAAGATGATGTTCTTCGGGCGCGCGCTGGAGGTGCAATCGCTATTTCAATCGATATCCGTGCACGATCTTTTCATTATTCACGGGGAGTCAGGATTAGGCAAGTCTTCCCTGATCAATGCGGGACTTATTCCTAAGTTAAAGGAGAAGGGATTCCGGCCATTCCTGATCCGGTTTAAAGAAAAGGAGACGGTATCCGCCCTGGACCATGTCCTGAAAGTAATGGACGTGATCGAAGAGGAATATAAGGACCAGCATCAGGCCCGCAGCAAGGAGGAGCTCCTTCTATATGGCCTGAAAAAGTACAATCATGCAGGGGTGCAACCGGTCCTTATCTTCGACCAGTTTGAAGAATTCTACTATTTCAATGACGAGCAGCAATTCGAGCTGATAAAGGCCCTGGCCGGCCTTTTTGAAGACAAAAGGCAACGCGATGTTCGCCCGGAGGTAAAGGTAGTCCTCTGTTTACGATCCGACCGGCTGAATATATTTGAAAAGTTTGCAGAGGAAATCCCCACCATTCTCCGGAACCGTTACCCATTAAAGCCCATCAGTTCGGTGCAGGTGAGCCAGATGATCATGGCGCCGGCTCTCATGGAACCGTTTGGGGACATACGATTCAAGTCACCGGTATTCCGGCCGGATCTGGCGTTGATCCGGGATATCACGGAGGTAGTCGAAGATAAAAAAACGAGGTCCATCGATACGTCCCAGCTGCAGATGATCTGCCAGGAGATAGAAGCCGTAGCGAGGAAAAAGAACGGCAGCCCCATAGAGATCACCCAAGAGGAGATGAAAGGCAAGGAAGGATTGAAAGAGCTGGTCAGGAATTTCTATACCAAACAGCTGGGGAAAATAGCCGCGGACCCAAGATTTTCCGACCATGAGCTTTCCGCCATCCAACTGTTGATAGAAGATAAATTACTGGTCGATAGCAAACGGGAGTTGATGGGGAAAGCCTCCGTTTACCAGCATTTCAGGGATCATCGGAAGAAAAAGAAGACAGTGATGGACCCGGACCCCAGGGAAGAGGTCATTGTAGAGGGCAGGATCCCGGAGTTGATCGACCAGATGCTGGGACTCCGGTTGATCCGGGATCAGCAATATTTTGATTCCATTTTTTATGAGATCAGCCATGAGACCCTGATAGGAGCCATCGGGCGGGAGAAGCAGCGGCGGAAGATCAAGGAAAGGGAAGCGGAAGACGAAGAGAGGGAAAGAGAAAGACTCCGGGATATGGAAGAGAAGAGGAAACAGGTCAATGAGGCGGTGAGTAATATGAGACTGGCTTTAGAACAAAGGGCGAAGGCGGAAGACCAAAAGAAAATGGCTGAACAACAGAGGGCGAGGGCTGAAGACCTGCAAAAAAAAGCGGAGGAGGAGAGAGCAAAAGCTGACCAGGCAGTAATGGCCCTGAAGGAAACCCGATTGAAGCTGCTGCAGGAGCAGCAGCGGAAACTGAGAATGCAAAGGCTTGCCATCTATGGTCTGATCCTTATCTGCCTGGGATGTGTTGGCGGCTTTCTCTATATTATCAATAGAAATCACGAGAAGAAGATCCTTTTGGCGGCTGTTTTTGGCAATGAGGCGGAAAAGAACTACCATAATGGCAACCATCCGCTGGCCTACCGGCTTTGGAAGACGGCCGGCGAGTATTCCGGCGACTCCTATTATATCAATAACCTCAACAAGTCCTTCGCTGTCTTTGCGGGCAAGAATATCAGCTTGTCGGAAGATTTTCAATACGTGCTGACGGTATACCAGGATAATTCCAGCCATATATGGAGGCGGCAGGGCTCCACGATCCAGCATTTAAAAAGATATCCTCCGGGATTCAAGGTTAATTTTTTCCCGAACCAGGATATCGCCTTTGTGGTCGACACGGCAGGCACGCTGCGGTTCTTTGACCTGAACCGGACCGATGCGTTTAGTTTTATAAAGGGGGTATATGGGCTCGATACCCTGAAAAAGGTGAAGATCACTTTTATCAATGGAGACCGGTATTTCTATATGGGGAATGTGCGGGCGAAGTATTTCTTTTCTTCGGCCCGTAAAATGCCGCTGACCCGGGTCAATGCGTTTCTGGATTCCCTGTATGTTTCCTACAAGTCCCCTGACCGGGAGGCGGGCCAGGTCTATAGCCTGGACAGCACGACGGTCTTTTTCCATTCCCACAATCATTTGTACCTGATCGAGCTGGACCGGCAGGTCATCCATTACCTGGGAGATTCCAGATCCCGTTATGTTACGGATTTTGCCTACAAGAACGGGAAATTCGCGTATGTCGACAATCACACCCTGAAAATATTCGATCCCCGGCGGAGAGGGCGGAGCTATTCCATTCCGAACTTTGTCATGGCCAATGCCTATTACATCATCGGCTTTGTGAATGATGAAAAGGAGCTGCTGATCAAACAGTATCTGTCTAAGACCATGAAAGACCGGTCGGAAGGATTCATCCGAAAGATCGACCTGGAAACGAGGATGCCGATAGGGCATGCACGTTATGGAGAAGTGCAGATCGCCCCTAATGACCGCTACTATGTGTATACCCGCAATGACAGCCTCTCCGTATCCGACAGCCGGGGCGATACGGTTATGATCCAGCTAAAGATCGAGATCCCCACCCGGCCCATTCAGTCCTACGACAATCATTACCTGTTAATTGCCAATGCCGATAGTCTTTGCCTGCTGGATCTTTCCGTCTTACCGGCGATAAATTGGACAACCCTTTACCGGGGACCGCATGGCATGGCGTTGTTCAGTGACAATAATACCCTCATCTACTATGCCGGCGACAGCGCCTATGAATACAGCTGTGCAGGCCGGCGGGTCGTAGGGCAATACCCTTCCACGGAGCAACGGCTGTTCATCCGGTCTGTCGACAACGCCTTCTACGAATATCAGACCAGTCAGCCCGAGGACACAGACCCTTCCACCGATGCAGACTATGCCTTGCGGCAATATATCCTTGTCTTTAAAGACTCCGCGCAGAATCGCCCGAATGTCCTGCAGCGGTATTTTGCGGATTACCTGGTCCAGGAAGAGCAGAAGATTGTTAATAATAAAAGGCCGTGAGGGGAAGGTAAACCTTGACTTTCTCCTTTATTCATTGTAAATTGTAGGAAGCTGTATCAGGTTAACCGCACTCCATAATTTTCATGCCTAATACGTATCCCCGATAAATTCGAATAGTCTTACAGGAATAGCCTTAAAATTCTAAAAATGAATTTTTTATTATCAGGCTTTTATTTTTTTTGCCTGTACATGCTTCCTCCGGGCATTGAGGGGACCAGTAACCCGGTCCCTTACACCGGTATAAAACCGGCAGTGTACGATTCTATTCCTTCCATTCGCGTCAATTACAAGATTATCACTAATACAGACCATAGTTATGGGTATGATGTTTTTATAAACGGGATTTTGCGGATACACCAGCCTGTTATCCCCGGTATGCCGGGAAAGAGAGGTTTTCCACGACGGGGGGATGCCAAAAAAGTAGCCTGTCTGGCCATCAAAAAAGTACGAAATGGCTTTATGCCTCCAACCATCGCGAAACGGGAACTTGACAGTTTACGAATTAAATTCTAAAACCTTTTGTTATGAAAAAGAATTATAACTGTAGTGGGGTTGGCCAACATCCCAGTGGGATGGTATTGCCAGGATGTATCTCCGTCATGCTGTTATGTATTTCACTCTTTTCCTTCTCGCAGGGAGATAGCTGGCAACAGAAGCCATCATTGGGGCTGGCGGCGACCGCCCGCTCTCGGGGGGTGAGTTTCAGCATTGGTGACAAAGGATATGCGGGTGGTGGAGTCCTTACGTCAGACCTCTCAGGGGCCGCCTTTATTGATTTCTGGGAATACGATCCTGCAACGAATGTGTGGACCCAAAAGGCAGATCTCCCGGGAGCCAGGTCTACGGCTACCGGGTTTAGCATTGACAATAAAGGTTATATCGGTAACAGGGACTTTTGGGAATATGATCCCGCCACCAACACATGGACACGTAAGGCGGATTTTAGGGGGGCGGGCACATCGGGCGCTACGGGCTTCAGCATTGGCAATAAAGGTTATATGGGCACTGGTATTGACAGTTTGTCCCAAAGTACCAATGACTTCTGGCAATTCGATCCCATCACCAACGTATGGACACGAAAAGCAAATTTTGGAGGAGCTGTTCGAAATGCGGCGAGTGGGTTTAGCGTGGGGGGTAAAGGATATATTGGTTTAGGCCAGGGAGGTATGCCCTTCATTCCGACATACGCCGATTTTTGGGAATATGATCCGCAAACCGATACATGGACGCAAAAAGCAGATTTTGGGGGAGGAGAGCGATGGGGCGCTACCGGCTTCCCGGTTGGAAATAAAGGGTTTCTCGGGATTGGTAATAATAATTTATTTCGTAGTCAGAATGATTTTTGGGAATACGATCCGGCTACCAATACATGGGTACAAAAGGCGAATTTTGCCGGTGACGCAAGGGGGCAGGCCATAGGTTTTGGCATCGGCAGCAAAGGATACATCGGTACGGGATATCGCAACATCAATGATAACATTCACGGTCCCACAACTGATTTTTGGGCGTACGACACAGCATCGAATACCTGGTCAAAGGAGGCAGATTTCGGCGGTGGGCCCCGACAAGATGCAGTCGGATTTAGTATTGCTGGTAAAGGATATGTGGGTACCGGAATTGATGGTAGTCCTAAAAAGGATTTCTGGGAATATGATCCGGCTACCAGCCAGTGGAAGCAAAAGGCTGACTTTGCCGGCGGAGACCGGAGAGTGGCAATAGGTTTCGGCACCGGCGAAAAGGGCTATCTCGGTACAGGTTTCGTACTTTCACGATTCTCCTTTTTTAAAGACCTGTGGCAATATGATCCGGCCACCAATGCCTGGACCTCTTCCGGAGGCGTGCCTGGCGACCTGCCCGGCAGGGGCGGGGCTTTTGCCTGCCGTATTGGCGATAAAGAATATGTTGGAGGTGGATATTATTATGCCGATCCTATTTCTGATTTCTGGGAGTTTGATCCCGCCACCGGCGCCTGGACCCAGAAAGCACTTCCGCCAGATGGGGTTGTAACGGGTCTGATCTTCGGCATTGGAAACAAAGGTTATACTGTTGGTGCTATCGATTGGGAGTATGATCCAGCTACCAATGTCTGGACCAAAAAGGCAAACCGCGGGATTGAAGGAATTGCATATACGTTCAGTACCAAAACCAAAGGGTATGCCCTCACCCGCAATAACGATCTCTGGGAGTACGATCCGGCTAATGACGCCTGGGCACATAGGGCAAATTTCCCGGGACCAGCCAGGCAGGGCGCCACAGCTTTTACTATCGGCGACCATGGATATTTTGGATTTGGAAGTACAATAAATGGACTAAAAAATGACTTTTGGGAATACATCCCCCTGTCAGCGAATTCTATAACCACAAAGGTTGCGCCCACTTCATTTTGTTCCGGGTCAACCATAACGGTATCTTTTGCTGCAACCGGAACATTCGAACCCGGTAACATTTTTACAGCCGATCTGAGTGATTCGTCCGGGGGATTCTCCCGGCCGAAAATAATAGGGATCGACACCTCAATTATCAGCGGCAGCATGAATATTGTAGTACCCGATAGCCTAAGCTCCGGCGGGGCCTATCGCATAAGGGTCGTTGCCAGCAGGCCGGCCATTAACGGCAGCGACAATGGCGTCAATCTTGTAATTAATCCCCCACCGGTCGCCAGGGGTAAAGATCTAACAGTCTATTTAAATGAAAGAGGAATAGCCAGGCTTCACCCGGAAGAGGTGGATAGCGCTTCGGTAGCCTATTGTGGCGCATTGAAATCTTCGCTTGATGATACAATATTCAATTGCAAAGAAACAGGTCCCAATAGGGTTAGGTTAACAGTTGCCGATGGAAATGGCAATAAGGCAACGGATACGGTTATTATAACGGTATTGGATACCTTGAAGCCACTCATTAGGGATGCCTTTGCCAGACCGCATACTTTGTGGCCTCCAAATCATAGGATGAGGAGGGTGACCATCTACTACCGGGCAGACGATAATTGTTGCGTAGCAAGCAAAAGCCTATCCGTAACCAGCAATGAACCGCCGATCGGGAACAGACCTGACTGGCTTATCCTGGACGATCACCATTTGCTGTTGAGGGCAGAAGTCAATGGAAGAAGACAAAGGGAAAGGATATACTACATTACGATAACGGTCAAAGATTCCTCCGGGAACACAGCTGTAAAGGTAGTTAAGGTCGTTGTTTCGCGTCATGACAGGGATGACCATTGGTCAGAACGGGAAGATGATAGTGCCAATGAGGATGTTGTGCGCAAGGAGGCGGGGACAGAGGCAAACGGTTTCACCGTCAGCGCGCATCCTAATCCTGCCCGGCAATCTTTCACACTGGTCTTCCGTAGCGATGACGATCAACCAATTATGATTCGAGTGGCGGATGCCTTTGGCCGGCTGATAGAAGTAAGGGGCAACGTAGCACCGAATGGGACATTGCAAATTGGGAGTAACTATAGACCGGGCAACTATTACGTTCAGGTTATTCAAGGGGAAGATCGGGTGACATTACACCTGGTAAAACTGCCAAATTGAGGAATTGCTCTAAGGGCGAGGTCAAAAAAATAAACGACTCTAAAAAAATGTTATTATTTTGCGAGATCAAAGACTCGCCTGATGCTTCATGACGATTGCCATAGTTTTACTCCGAATAGTTCAAAAGACATGCTGGAACAGCTTTTCAATGAACTTTTCCGCGAGTATGAGCATCCCCTGTATCTATTTGCTTTTAAGATGTTGCAATCCGAGATGGCGGCAAAGGACATCATTCAGGATGTTTTTTTGAAACTTTGGCTGATACGGGATAAAATTTCGGAGATAAAAAGCATTTCTTCTTTTTTGTACCGGCTCACCGAGAATAAAGTAATTGACTATCTGCGGGCTTCGGCTTCCGACGAGAAAAAAAGGCATGCCTTGTGGTGCCGCATACATCAAAGCAATGAGCAAAATGTGGGTGTATATGTGGAAGCGAAACAATATCATGACATCATACAACAAGCCATCGAACAGCTTTCTCCCCAACGCAGGGCTGTTTATCTTTTAAGTCAGGCTGAAGACAAGCCCCGTAAAGAAATAGCCTCCCTACTGAAGATCTCCCCCAATACGGTAAGGAATCAATTAGCAAAAGCGATAGCCAATATCGTTGCTTATTTAAAGAAGAATACCGACTAAATAAACTTTTTTAGATTACCGGTAGTACATTTTTCTCCGGCATCCGTCCTATTGGTATGTCGCGTATTCAGTATTTGCTGGGAAAATTTACCACAAAAACCTGTTCCAGGGAAGAGTTCGATGAGCTGATGCAATTATTGCAAACAGGTGAGAATGAGGAGCTTATTCGCAATAATATGCGAAAATTCTATAACTCACTGGTTTCGGAGGTTATTTCAGATCTACACATCGATGGGCAAGGCGATATGGTCCAAAACGGAGAGCCGGTTTTTGAGCAGGCTGCCAGGCCGGTCTTTTTGAGGAATGCACTTGCAATCGCATGCACGATAGCCATCGTATGTATTGCTGGTTTTTTCTATTATTCCAGACCTGTCAATAAGGCTGATAATACAAAGGTGATTAGCAGGATCTATACACCTGCCGGATCGAAGACCAGCGTTGTGCTTCCCGACGGCACAGAGGTATGGCTGAATTCTCTTTCCACCCTTACCTATACGACCGCAGCATTCAATAGCGGCAGGAGAGAAGTCTCTTTGATCGGGGAAGCCATGTTTAAGGTAAAGCACGACTCCCTTCATCCTTTCCTTGTCCATACCAAGAATTTCGATGTGACGGATCTTGGAACGGTATTCAATATCCAGGCGTACCCGGAAGATAATAATGCGCAGGCATCCCTGATCAGCGGCTCTATTGAAGTGACAACAAAGGGTACCCATTCGAAAAAGGTCACCCTGGTGCCCAATCAACGCATCATCATTCAGAATGATTTTATTATTCATAGCGATAGTAAGAGCAGGATGACGCCAACCCAATCAACCCAATCTATACCCTCTGTTACAACGGTGAACGAGCCGACCATTAAGCCCATTCTCCTCAGCCCTCAGATGAGTGTGGCGCCCGATACGGCCTGGCTGGTGAATAAACTGATCTTCACGGATGAGTCTTTTTATGATCTGGCTTTGCAGATGCAAAGGCGCTATAATGTATTCATAACCTTTCGAAACGAAAAGGCCCAATCCTATAAGTTTACCGGCAGATTCGAGGATGAAGATATTGATGATGCGTTGAAAGAGCTGCAGGCCATCGCCCCCTTCTCCTATAAAAAATCCAACAATGAAATTTATATAGAGTAATCTTTATTCACACCAAAACTATAGCCATGACATAAATCACTCTAACCAAACAGACATATAAAAAAGAGGCGGGAAATGCGCCACATTCCCCGCCGTAACATTCAATTGTAAAAACCTTCACTCATTTCACCAAGGGAGGGCTTCTTTTAACAATTAAACTTACTGTAAATGTATGGAAAAAAGACTGTTTCCATTCCGCACTAGCTCTATAAGGCTCCAAAAACTGTTTCGCATTATGAAACTAACATCGGTTTTATTACTGGCTGCCTGCCTGCACGGTTCAGCTAATAAAGCATTTTCCCAAAAGGATGTGAAGCTCAACCTGGACCTGACAAACGCCAGGATTAGAAAGGCTTTCGAGGTTATTGAAAAAAATTCCCGTTACCGGTTTCTGTATAATTCAAATACAATACCCGAAGATGTCCGTGTCAATCTGCATGGGAAAGATATCTCCATCTCTGATGCCTTAAATAAGATTGTCCGGGATAATGGGCTGATCTACAAGATAATAAACGACAAGGTAATAGCTGTGACTTCGGCAGATGAAATGATGCAAACGGTCCATGTGAAAGGTGATGTGACCGACAGCACGGGAAAACCTTTACAAGGCGTTACCGTTACCATACAGGGACGAAAAC
The DNA here is from genome assembly GCA_035492545.1 of Puia sp. Classification (GTDB taxonomy): domain Bacteria; phylum Bacteroidota; class Bacteroidia; order Chitinophagales; family Chitinophagaceae; genus Puia. Next base: position 5,624 of record DATJJD010000167.1, on the reverse strand, counting down.
GCGGTACGGAAACCGATGCACAGGGGCATTTTGAAATGGACGTCCCCGATAACGCCATTTTAGAGATCAGCAGCATCGGGTATCAAAGCCAGCGGGTCCCTCTCGCAGGCAGTTCGCCCCTTCATATTGTCTTAAAGGAAATATCGAGTAAATTAAACGAGGTGGTCGTCGTAGGTTATGGCACCAAATTAAAAGGGACGGATCTGACCGGTTCTGTCGCAAGGATCACCGGGGATAAACTGGAGTCGCGTCCTGTCACCGGAACCCTGGATGCTTTGCAGGGATTGGTTCCCGGCGTGGCCGTCACCCGTCAAAGCGGGCAGCCGGGGTCACAGGGCTACCAGCTTTCCATAAGAGGATCCTCTTCTATCAACGGGAATGTTCCGCTGGTATTGATCGATGGCATACCCGGCGACCTCAGCCTGATCAATCCCCAGGATATCCAGGACCTCACCGTGCTGAAGGATGCTACGGCAGCTATCTACGGAGCGCGCGCGGCCGACGGTGTGATCCTCGTGACCACCAAAAGGGGCAGAAGATCCAGCACTCCCAATATAAGCTATGGGTTCAACCTTGCCATCAAAAAGCCGGGTATGATGAAGAAAGCCGCAACGACGGATCATTTTGTGAAGATGTTCAACGAAGCCAACAAAAATGATGGAGACCCGCAGACATTTTCGGATTCCACCCTGGCGAAAATTGCGGCCAATGATCCGGGCGTGGGCCAGGGGGAAAACTGGAGCCTGCAATCCTACCCCATGTTTTACCAAAACAGAAACTGGTATGGAGATCTTTTTAAGACCTCTCTCCGGCCCACTCATAATGTAAGCATCTCCGGCGGCGGCGAAAACTCTACTTATGTTATGTCGTTCGGCGACACCCGGGACAATGGGAATATAGCCGCGGGGAGTAACGCCTCCGTGCGGGACAACCTGAGGTTAGATCTTCAGCTCAACCTGTTGAAGAACCTTAAATTGGATGTCAATACGGCGTACGATTATCTGCATACCAATCAGCCTTCGGAGCTGAACGATGCCATCGACAATGGTTTGAAGATGTTCTCTTATCTTCCCCTGAAGAACCCCGCCGGCAATTATTACGGATACCAGGGATACGAAAACCCCGTCCAGGAACTGACCATGGGCGGCCAGGAAAATATCACGGATTCGCGGTGGAGCAACAATGTGAAACTGGACTGGGAACCCATTAAAGGATTAGTATGGACCGGCCAGGTAGGCATCAATGTGGAGCAATATGCCGATAATGCCAATTATCCCACCAATGAAGAGCATAACTGGGATAATTCGATCAACTCCCTGGTTCGTAACAACCCGAACAAGGCCAGCTACACCAACTGGAGCTCCGTCTACAAAAACTTCAGCACCTATGTGAACTACAGCAAGACCCTGGGCAAACATGACATCAAATTGCTGGCCGGCGCCTCGAGAGAAAAATTTACGAAACAATACCAGTTTATGCAGGGGGCTGACTTTTCCAGCAATGTGATCTTTACACTGCCGTTGTCGGACCCTAACAATCTTCGGGCGGGCGACTACTGGGATAATAACCCCTGGGCTCTCGAGTCTTATTTCGGTCGTGCCGCTTATTCCTACGACGGGAAGTATTATCTCGAAGGTACCCTTCGTAAGGACGGGAGCTCCAAATTCTCTCCGGAGAAACGGTGGAGTGAAATATACCCCAGTATCTCTGCCGCCTGGAAAATTTCCCAGGAACCCTTTTTCAGAAACCTGATCGATAATGACGTCGTCAATCTTTTCAAAGCCAGGGCTTCCTGGGGCAAAACAGGCAACCAGGATCTTCCGACTCTTGGCCTGTTCGATTATATACAATTGATCAGTATCGGCGGACAGTATCCGATAGACGGCTCGACCGTGTCCCGGTTGGCTTCCCTGAGAGGAATTGCCTCTCCGGACCGCACCTGGGAAACGATAGAAACCAAGAACCTGGGATTTGATCTCGTCCTGCTGCAATCCAAACTTTCTCTTTCTTTCGATCTATACCGGAAGCATAATAACAACATGCTGGTCAGCATTACCTATCCTTCGACGCTTGGCGCGGCTGCTCCTACTTCCAATGCCGGAACCCTGCTGGATAAAGGATGGGAGTTCAACGGAAACTATAACAGCAAGATAGGAGCTGTTCAGTTCAATGTGGGCGTTATCATAAATTATAACACCAATGTAGTGACCAACCTTCAGGGGCAGGACAATTACAATCTTGGTTTGACACAGGCCCGACAGGGATATGCCCTGAATTCTTATTTTGGGTTTAAGGGTTCTGTCATCCGGAACCAGGCGGAATTAAATGCCTATGCTGCAAAATACGCCGGCAAAGGTATCGTGCCCGGCACCCAGCCCAATGGATACGGGGGTCTGGGCATCGGAGATGTGATGTACCAGGATATTGACGGAGACGGCCAGATCACTACCTATGGCGACAAATCGAAGGGACACAGCGGAGATGCGGTTAACTTAGGGTCGCAGATCCCCAAACTGACGTATAGCATGACCGGCGGATTAAAATACAAGGGCTTTGATTTCTCTTTTATCCTGCAGGGCACGGGTAACAAATATGTCTGGAGAGGCAATGGGAATTTCGGCGTGCCATTGTCGCATTTCTGGTTCCAACCCTTGGATTATTTCTATGGCAAGACCTACAACCCGGATAATACCGCCGCCAAATACCCCCGGTTGTCGAATAATGGCACCGTCACGGGAAATAACTATCAGTTCTCCTCCCTTTGGCTTGAAAATACGAGATACCTCCGAATGAAGAATATCACGGTCGGATATACCCTCAACAATATCCGGATCAGTAACTTCAAGCTCCACGGGGTAAGGGTCTATTTAAGCGGACAGGACCTGTTCGAGTTTGCCAAGGGAACATGGGACCATATGTATGATCCTGAGGAAACGCATACTCCATCGGTAACGGAAGACGCCAATAATACCGATTATTACGAGCAGAATTATCCCATGTATCGTGCTTTTTCATTTGGAGTGAATGTTAATTTCTAAAACAGATGCGATGAAAACAATCAAAGTAGCAAGTGTTACCATATTATTGATCCTATCATTGGCGGGTTGTAAGAAATATCTCGATCTGCAACCCCAATCCGAAATAACCGATCTAACTTTCTGGCAGACCAGCAACGATTTTCAGTTAGCGGCCAACTGGTTTTATCTCCACACGTTGGACGACCCTCATTACTATGGTACCAATAATAACGACAATATGTCGGATATAGCCTTTGGTACAGGTGTCGATCCGGTCAGTTCAGGAACTTATGTAGCGCCGGAACAGGACAATAACTGGGACAGTACCTATAGTGCGATCCGGAATGCGAACAAGCTGATCGAAGAGGCAAATAGTTCTTCCATCAAGGCGGATATCACGCCCTATTTAGGCGAAGGCTATTTTTTCCGGGCCTATAATTATTTCACCCTTTTCAAGCTGTTTGGCGGCGTGCCCATTATCAACAAAGTACTGCTGCCGACGGACACGCTGGTTTACACGGCCCGAGCTTCCCGCGAGGTGCTGCTGGACTCTATATTGAATGACCTGAACACGGCTATTGCGGACCTGCCGGCAAAGAGCAGCGCACAAACAGGAAGGATCTGCAAAGAGGCGGCGCAGGCTTTTTTGGCGCGGGTGTGCCTGTTCGAAGGCACCTGGAGAAAATTTCATGCTTCCGGGGATGCCAATACCTTGCTGGACCAGGCCATCGCCGCATCAAAGAATGTCATTGATAGCAAATCGTATACCTTATATCAGGGCAAAGGGGACAACAGCTATCGCTATTTATTTATCGATAACACGAGCGAAAACAACCCCGAATCCATTATCGCAAAAAAATACCGGACCAATATCAATGTCAACGGATGGGCGTACGGGGTATCCTGGGGTAACCTGAACCCGACGAAACCGGCCGCCGATCTGTACCTGTGTAATGACGGGCTGCCCATCGACAAATCGCCCCTGTTCAAGGGCTATGACTCCTGCCGTTCTGAGTTTTATAACAGGGACCCGCGGATGGCACAATCGCTGATCTTACCGGCCATCAGCATTATCAGGCCGCAATATGACACCTACCGGCCTCAATGGCCCGGGGTGGATAACAACAGAAATGTCAATTCCGGTTATATGTTATACAAGTTCATCTCCGAAGAACCTACACCGGGAGATGGGGGTGGCGCATTCGACTGGAATGTGTTGAGATATGGCGAGGTGTTGGCTATCTATGCCGAGGCCCGGTTCGAACGGGACAACGCGATATCCGACGCAGACCTGGACCTGTCGATCAACGTGTTGAGAGACAGGGTACACATGCCTCATCTGACCAATACCCTGGTAAGCACCAATGGGCTGGATATGCGAACCGAGATCAGGAGGGAACGGAGTGTCGAGCTAGCTTTTGAAGGATTCCGGTGGGACGACCTGCGCAGATGGAAGACGGCTGAAACCGTATTGCCTCAATCCGTATTAAGTATTAAAGTTACGGGCACACAATGGGCTTCCAAGGTAATAACCATCGACGGGAACAGCTATAATAGTTACTTTTACAATGCAGCTCCCAGTCAGCTTGAAAATGGATATAAACTTTTGCAGCCGGGGGCCCAACGACTGTTTGATCCCCAAAAGAATTATTTGCTGCCGATACCCACCAAGCAGGTCTCTTTGAATTCAAAACTGACACAAAACCCGGGCTGGTAAAATAGAAAATCTATGAGATTATTTTTTTTAGGAGGCTGTCTACTCCTGTTCATTTTTTCGACAAGTCCTCTTGCTGCACAAACGCCGGCCGGAAAAGAGCTGAGTTTAATGGGCCATCGGTTCCTGACGCTGAATACCGTCATCCGGGTCAATCAGATAGAAGTATCCCGGGACCGGAATGTAGGAGAAGACGAACGTAACCTGCATACGCCTGTACGGGTGGTAAATTTTAGAAAGGCCGTCGCTAAGGGATTACCGGGCGCCAGGATCACCTGGGCCCTTAGCTGGCTGGCCCTGCATGACACTACTGACAATTACCGGCAGATAAGGACCATCGTCGCCGGCTACCATTATCAATATGGCGATGAAATTACTTTTATTCCCGGCGCCTATTTCGCCAATGCTTATAACTCTGTTGAGCAGGTAAACAAAGACCTTCACGAAGGGCTGTTGAAAGTCTCGGAAATGGTGGGGCATCATTATCGTCCGCTCAGCATCCTTGCCGGTTTTTTATCTTCCCCCAACCAGGAGTACCTGGCAAAAGAAGAAGGGATCCATGTCTGCCAGGGGAATATCTGGAGCCAGTATTCTATCGACAACCAGGATGGAGATGGGGCGGTGTGTTATCCATTTTATCCCTCTGCCCAGCATTTTTGTAAACCGGCGCAGGGGAAGGAGGATTTTGTTGATTGTGTGAACCTGGATGGCTGGACCTGTGATTTCTTAGCGGCGAGAAGGGCCGGTTTTGCCGGAGGTTTCAATAGCAGGATGGGCGTTGGCCCTATTGAGACATTGGGAAAATTCGGTGTTCAGAAGGGGCTGGAAGAGATGTTGCACACGACCGCTATCCATTTTGACAGAGGATTCGAGCTGAATGGGTTTGCCTGGGT
>DATJJD010000166.1:0-54107 GCA_035492545.1 Puia sp. | reverse complement strand
ATTTCAGCCGGGGTGAAAAATAACGCTGTGAGGAGGGCTGCCAGACCCACCGGGCCTGCCCCTACGATGGCGACCGTGTCACCGGGTTTGATCTGGCCATTCAGGACCCCGCATTCGAACCCGGTCGGCAGGATATCGCTTAACATCACCAGGGCCTCCTCGTCCATACCTTCCGGGATCCGGTAAAGACTGTTGTCGGCGTAGGGTATGCGCACGTATTCGGCCTGCGTTCCGTCGATGAGATGGCCCAGGATCCAGCCTCCGTTCAGACAATGGGAATACATTCCTTTCTTGCAATATTCGCATTGGGCACAGGAAGTGATACAGGAGATCAGCACGTGATCGCCTTTTTTGAAATTGCCCACCTGGGCGCCGGTTTCCTCCACAACACCCACTCCTTCATGGCCAAGGATGCGCCCCGGGGTCACTTCCGGTACGTCCCCTTTTAAGATATGCAGGTCGGTCCCGCAGATGGTGGTTCTTGAAATGCGTACGATCGCGTCCGCTGGATGCTGAAGGGTGGGTCTGGGTTTTTCTTCCCAGGATTTTTTCCCGGGGCCGCCATATACCAATGCTTTCATGTTTTATAAGATTTATACTTGTGTTAATAATGTTGTACCAGGGCAATATGCCCGTAATCCTTCAGCTTGTCCTTATCTACCCATTGGACATCCCCCCCGTTTTCAAGCACCTGCTGTATGACTGTATCCACCTTGCCGGATATGAAAAAGTTCGTCGTTGAGGGATGCGGGGCGGCTTCCATCATACCTTCTTCCACTACCAGGAGGCGGCTGCTTTTATATTTTGCCATCTTACTCACCTCGTCCAGCCCTATCGCCAGTTTTCCGGCATCATGCGCTTTTTCCACCTGGCGGAGGGCGTCCTGCCGGCTTACTTCCTGCCAATCCGTGATATAGGGCTGGAGATAGTCCAGCAGTTGCTGTTCTCCTGCCTCCAGGCAGTTCTTGTGAATATAGGTGGCAATGTGTCTGTCATTGCGGGTTATCTTGGCAAAATGCCCGGTCACGCGGCTGTCGCCCAGTACAAAGACGGGCAGCGGATAGGCTTTCAGGATAAGGGAAAGACCGGTATCCATCTGGTGCAGGAATTTATCCAGCATGGTCTCCCGGCGGCCGGAAGGGTCGGAAAAATTGGCCACCCGTTCCGGGACTTCGTTCAGATAGGCAAATACATTTTGCGGGGCATTCGATTTGATAAGCCGTAAACCGGTTCCCTGGGCCCGGTACATTTTCGACTGCCGGGCGCTGAGCAGCAGCACCAGGTATTCGATGCCTTTCTTCCGGCAATTGACCAGGTCGCGGACCCGGAAGGGGGCGCCGACCACCACCTTTTCTTCCATGGGTATATCCATATACATGACCTTCTCCACGACGGGCGAAACAAAGACGGCAATGCTTTTCTTGTGAGTGGCCGTATTGAGGTTATTCAACAGGAATTGCAGCCTGGTGATCAGGGGCATCGCCTCCTCGGATGAATAGCCCGCCATCAGATCCTTTTCGACTTTTCTCAGGGCCGCCTTCAGGATGGGTTCCCACTCACTTTTTGCCGTCATTTTCGGTTCAAATGGGAGAACCAGGGAGACATACGGCAGGCTTTCTTTGCTCTCCATTACTTTCTGTTCCCGTGTAATTGTACTTGCATGCATAAATTTCAGGTTTATAAAATAAAGGTATCCCACAAGAGATTTGTTATCAATGAGCATTGTCATTCATCCCGATGATCATAGTCATTTAATTCCCTTTTTAATAAGCGGAATTTTATAAAAAAATGTTTATGGAAAAGATATTGTTAGCGTTGGACCCGCAACACATAAATATGAATACCATCGATTTCGCCTGCTATCTCTCCAGGTTAACCCATTCCCGGCTGACAGGCGTATTCCTGGAAGACAGTCTTTCCGTACCCGTGACCCATCTTCCGGAGAAGGGGGGAAAAGGTACGACAGAGGAAAGCATACTCACTTTCAAAACAGCCTGCGACTGCCGGGGCATACAGACGTTAGTGCACCGGGACCGGGGAGTTCCGGCATCGGAGGTGGTGGAAGAAAGCCGGTTTGCGGATGTTATCATCGTGGATCCGGAGACCTCGTTCACACCAAAGAACGAGCCACTTCCCGGCCGCTTCGTCAAGGACATCCTGGTGGAGTCGGAATGTCCCGTGGTCATCGCGCCTTACAGTTTCAACACCATCGACGACATCATATTTTCCTACAACGGGACAAAGTCCTCCGTTTTCGCCATCAAACAATTCGCCTATCTCTTCCCGGAGCTGCGGCAAAAAAAAGCGATAGTCGTCAGTGTCCGGGATGACGGAGAAGAAGTCCTGGAAGAACAATTCAAAATAAAGGAATGGATGAAGGACCACTATGACGAGGTGGAATATGTCGTCTTGAAAGGATCGCCTTCCGATCAGCTCTTCGGTTATCTCATCGAGCGGAAGAATGGCATCGTGGTCATGGGGGCTTATGGCAGGGGTATGCTATCCCGTCTCTTTAAACCCAGCCATGCCCGGCTGATCGTCAAGACTATTAACCTCCCCATTTTCATCAGCCATTATTAATCTATGAAGACAACAGGCATCGTTCTTTCCGGCGGCGGCGCCAGGGGCATCGCACACCTGGGCGTACTGGCGGCCCTGGAAGAGTTGGGGATCCGCATCGACGCAATTGCCGGTACCAGTTCCGGCGCCATTGCGGGGGCCCTGTACGCAGCCGGCAACAAGCCTCATTATATAAAGGACATCCTGAAAGAAAACTCCTATTTCGGGTTTTCCAGGTTGCTCTTCCGTAAAGGAGGGATCTTCAAAATGGAAGGCCTTCGACTACTACTGCAGCAGCATCTGACTTCCCGTCGTTTTGAAGATCTGCCGGTGAAGCTGTTTATTGCCGCCACGGACCTTACCGAAAGGAAGTCCGTGATCTTTTCGGAAGGTCCGTTGCTGGAACCGGTTATGGCCTCCGCCTGTGTACCTGTTATTTTCGAGCCGGTGAGTTTCCTGGGCCGGGATTGGGTGGACGGAGGTGTCCTGAACAATTTCCCGGTAGAGCCCCTGAAAAAAAATTGCGATCGGCTCATTGGCTCCCATGTCAACCGGATGGAAGATCATTCGGCGTCCGGGACGATGGCCCGGAAGATGCGTATCCTGGAAGAATGTTTTCATCTGGCAATTGCCGCCGGGGTCTATGAAAAGGCCTCCCAGTGTCATTTGTTCCTCGACCCGCCGGAGCTGGCCCGATATGACCTCTTCGACATACGCCAGGCCGACGAGATATTCGGGATTGGTTACCGGCATTGCATGCAACACCGAAAAGAGCTGGTGGCGTTCAGGAATGATGCAACTCATTCCCTCGTCTGACGCAACTCATGCGATTTTTTTTTAAATCCATCTAATTTACGGGATTCATCAAACAATCATCCGTTATGGAATCATATATCAGGAAATTCAGCGAGACCGGTATAACCGATGTACCGGTAGTGGGCGGAAAGAATGCCTCCCTGGGCGAGATGTTCTCCAAACTTACTGACAAAGGCATCCGGGTGCCGGATGGATTCGCCACCACGGCGGCCGCCTTCTGGCATTTCCTCGACTACAATAAAATGGGCCCCGTGCTGCGGGAGATCTTGCAGGGGCTGGATAGGGATAAGTTCTCCAACCTCAGCGTTATCGGCGACAAGGCAAGGGCTCTTATCCAGGATGCGCTGATGCCGCAGGACCTCGCCGATGCCATCACCGAAGCCTATAAAGATCTTTGCGGCGCCCATTTTTCGGAGGTGGCCGTACGCAGCAGCGCCACGGCGGAAGACTTGCCGGAAGCCAGTTTTGCCGGACAACATGAGTCTTTCCTGAATATCCTGGGAGAAGAATCCCTGCTGGAGGCCGTAAAAAAATGTTATATCTCCTTATATACGGACCGGGCGATAAAATACCGGGAGGACAATGGCTTTGCCCATGAAAAAGTGGCGCTGTCCGTCGGCGTCCAGAAGATGGTCCGTTCGGACAAAGCCTGTTCGGGAGTAGGATTTACCCTGGAGCCCGAGTCGGGATTCCGGGATATCATTCATTTGGCCGGGGTATGGGGCTTGGGTGAGAATATTGTACAGGGGCAGGTTACGCCGGATGAGTTCCTCGTTTTCAAACCATCCTTAGCGGAAGGCCGAAAAGCCATCATTCAAAAAAGGCTGGGAAAAAAAGAAAAGACCATGGTCTATGCGGATAAGGAGGCGGGGGCAGGGGTTCACACGCTGAACCTGGACACTCCTGTCGAAAAAAGACGGCAGTTCGTCCTGACGGACGATGAAGTGACCAGCCTGGCGATTTGGGCATTGGTCATCGAACACCATTATGGGAAACCCATGGATATCGAGTGGGCCAAAGACGGGCTGACCGGGGAATTGTTCATCGTCCAGGCCAGGCCGGAGACCGTGCAGTCGCGAAAGAACCCCTGGCAGGTAAAAGAATATGAGCTGATGCAAAAAGGAGAGATCCTGGCGCAGGGCGAAGCGGTAGGTGCACAGGTCGTCTCGGGAAGGGCCCGTATCCTGGCCAGTCCGGATAAAGCCGGCGATCTGAAGGAAGGGGAGATCATCGTAACGGACCTTACCAGCCCGGATTGGGACCCTATTCTCAAGAAGGCCGGCGGCATCGTCACCAACAAGGGAGGAAGGACCAGCCATGCCTCCATCGTAGCCAGGGAGCTGGGAGTACCCGCCATCGTGGGCACCGGCGATGCCACAGAAAAGATCAAAGACGGTGAAACCATCACCCTCTCCTGCAGCGAAGGAAAAACCGGGTCGGTCTACAGGGGTAAGGCAGTCTGGGCCGAGCGGCAACTGGACCTGAGCCGGATAAAAATGCCGGACCATACCCGGCCGATGTTGATCATAGCAGATCCCGACAAGGCGTTCGAACTTTCATTTTATCCGAATGAAGGAGTAGGCCTGCTACGCATGGAGTTCATCATCACCCATTTTGTAGGTATCCACCCGATGGCCCTGGTAAAGTTCGACACCCTGAAAGACGCTTCGGTGAAACAGCGGATCAGTGAGCTGACGGGCCATTATGCGGATAAGAAACACTATTTCATCGACCAGTTGACCCAGGGCATCGCCACGATAGCCGCGGCTTTTTATCCTAAGGAAGTCATCGTGCGAATGAGCGACTTTAAAACGAATGAATATGCCAACCTCCTGGGAGGGCGAGACTTCGAGCCGAAGGAAGAAAACCCGATGCTGGGCTTCCGGGGCGCCTCCAGGTATTATAATGACCGGTACAAGGATGGTTTTCGCCTGGAATGCGAGGCGATCCGTATCGTGCGGGATGAAATGGGACTGACCAATGTGAAAGTGATGATCCCCTTCTGCCGCACCCCCGAGGAAGGGCGAAAGGTCATCGAGGTTATGAGGACTTACGGGTTGTCGCAGCTGAGGAATGGGCTGGAAGTTTATGTGATGGCGGAGATCCCCAGCAATGTCATGCTGGCCGATGAGTTCGCGGAAATATTCGACGGGTTCTCTATCGGCTCCAACGACCTGACCCAGCTTACGATGGGCATCGACCGGGATTCGTCCCTCGTGGCGGAGTTGTTCGATGAGCAGGACAAGTCGGTAAAAAAGATGATCGGAAATATGATCCGGGAGGCCAAAGCCGCCGGCGCGAAGGTCGGTCTCTGCGGGCAAGCTCCCAGTGATTTTCCGGAGTTCGCCCAATTCCTGGTCGAGAAAGGCATCGACAGTATTTCCTTCAACGCGGATGCCTTGCTGAAAGGGATCGAAAATATCAACAAAGCGGAAGCCAGGCTAGGGTTTATCGAGCCTGCAGCGGCGGGAGCCTCCGCATAACCAATCCAACCATTCATGATGAATAGCTTTTTTATTTTATGGTTGTTCTTTCAGCTTCCTCCGGCTTCTCTGTCCTATCCCACGCTGGTGGATCAATTTTACCGCGAACGGCATCAGTCTTTGTTCTGGTTTCTACCAGGGGAGGAGCCGGCGGCCCTGCGGCGGCAATTGTTGGCGGAGATCGACAGCGCCGCCTGGCGGGGGCTCGACAGCAGCCGGTATCATCCCAAAGATGTGAGGGACGGACTGGGAGGCCGAGCCGGCCTCGCGGACAGTTTGGAAATGATGAAATGGGACCGGGTCTACACAGATGCGGCCATCACTTATTGCAAAGACCTTTACCAGGGCAGCGGCATTTACAGCATGATCAGTTATGACGGGATTTCCCCGTTATATGAGGAGGCCGACTGTAAATTCCTGCTGGACAAACTGACCCATATCGGGTCGGCGTCGCAATTCAAAGAGCTTATCGATAACCTGGAACCGGTCCAAAAAGAATATCAATTCCTTCAGGACTCCCTGTTTGCCACGCTGCGGGAGAGCAACCCTACCCGCCAGCGCCAGCTGGCTGCCGCCATGAATGGATACCGATGGATCCGCCATCACCGGTTCAGCCGCTTCATCGTGGTCAATATTGCTTCTGCTACCCTTCGTTATTACGAAGGAGACAGTGTAAAACTGGGTATGAAGATAGTGGCCGGCCAGCCTTCCAAACGGACACCCCGGTTTGCCGCCTGGTGCGACAAGATCATCCTTTACCCATACTGGAATGTTCCCCGGAAGATAGCCGTTAACGAGCTACTGCCGGTCTTTAAGCGATCGCCGTCCATGGTGGCCATCATGAACATGCAGATCATCGACGGACAAGGCCGGGTGCTGGACCCTGCCCGTATACAGTGGGAGTTGTATAACAAGGAAAACTTCCCCTATAGCATGCGGCAGTCCACCGGCTGTGACAATGCCCTGGGAGTTATCAAATTCGACATCAACAGTCCCTATGATGTCTATATGCATGACACGAATTTCAAGCTGGCATTCCTCTCCTCCCGTCGCTATTACAGCCATGGGTGCATCCGGCTGGAAAAACCCATCGAGCTCGGCAATGAGCTGCTCCACGACCGGCTGGACACTACCTTCCTTCGGTCCTGTCTCAAGGACCAAAAGCCCGTGACCTTATCCCTGGACAGACCCGTTCCCGTATTCGTGGTATACTTTACCGCCGAGGCGGATGCGATGGGAAAGGTCAACTATCACAAGGACGTATATCATTTATTGAAATGAGGACGGTCAGCTGATAGTTCCCCGGCCGGTTATAATTTTATTATCAAATTCATTTTATGGAAGAGTTAAAAAAAGCGGAAGACCTGGTCGAACACGCAAGAGAGTATGTGAATACCCGTGTCGACGAGATCAAGCTGACCGTAGCGGAAAAGAGCTCAAAAGTGATAGCCTTTGTCATCGCCGGATCAGCGGTGAGCCTGGTATTCGCATTCTGCCTCTTCTTCGCCAGCATGGCCCTCTCTTATGAGCTGGGCAACCTCCTGGGCAAGACCTGGCTGGGATTTCTCCTGGTAGGGGCATTCTATTGCATCCTGGGCCTTATCGTCTGGGGCGCCAGGGAAAAATTGATCCGTTTACCGGTCATGAATGCCCTCATTCATCAATTATTCAAAACCGATGTGGAAGATGAGAAAGATTAAACGGATCACCCATTTGCGGCAGGAGCAGAAACGACTCCACCGGCGGGAAGAAGAGCTGGCGAAGATCCTTCACGAAGATTGGAAGGCTATCCGGAAGGATTGGCAACCCGGCAACCTGGCCCAGGAGGTTTTGTCCTCCGCCGGTGGTTGGATCGGCCGGACCCTGTTATCCGGGATCTTAAAAAAATCCCGTTCCTAGCCATCGGCCCCTATCCCGATCTCTTCTTATAGTTTAGAACAGCCCAGCCATTAAAAAATATGGCGAATCCCAGCACCGCTAGGATATGCGGGCGTATGTCCGCCATCCCACTACCCTTCAGCACCACCATTCGCATAACTTCAATAAAATAGGATACGGGATTGAACCGGGCTATCGTTTGCGCCCAACCGGGCATGCTTTCGATCGGCGTGTACAGACCACTGAGCAAATTGAAGATCATGGTTACAAAAAAGGATACCAGCATCGACTGTTGCTGGGTTTTTGCATAAGTGGACAGCAGCAGGCCCAGTCCCAGTATAGCCATCAGGTAAATACCCGCAAAGGCGTAAATGGTAAGATAATGACCCAGCGGTACAATGCCGTATACCCACCTGGCGATCAGCAGCCCCATGGTCAGCACCGTCAGCGCCATGATCCAGAAAGGGATCAGCTTGCCCAGGATAAACCAGGTCTTTTTAATAGGACTGACGTTAATCTGTTCGATCGTGCCCATTTCAAATTCACGGACAATATTATTGGAAGCAAATGAAGACCCGATCATGGTGACCAGCATCACCAGGATGCCCGGGACCATAAAATAACGGTAGTTCATATGGGGATTGAACCAGTCGGAGTAGCAGACCTCTATCGTGGGCTGGGGCAGGGTCCGGGAAAAGGGGACCCACTGGGCCCGCGCCTCCTGGTTGAAATTCTGCAGGATGTTTTGTAGATAGGCCCCGCCCAGCCCCGCCTTGACCCCATTGATAGCGTTCACGGCCACCAGCAGAGTTGTCTTTCCGTCCTTAACCAGGTCGGTTTCAAACCGGGCCGGGATCTCCAGCAGGAGGTCGGCCTTATCTCTCCCGATAGTCGCCAGCGATGCCGCATAGGATGTACTGTAATCCGTCAATCTGAAATATCCCGAAGCCGTGATCTTCTGGATCAGCCGGGCGGAATAGGTGGAATGGTCATGATCCACCAGGCTGAGATTGATGTTCTTTATCTCGTAATCCGCCGCCAGGGGCAGGATCAGCAGTTGGACGATGGGCATGATGAACAAGATCCTGAAAATGGCAGGGTCCCGCAGGATCTGCCTCAGCTCTTTCTGCAGCAAAAATCTCAATGTTCTCATTCGAGCCTGATTTTAAAATTTTTAATACTGATCCCCAGGAAAAGCAAGGTCATACCGGCCAGGATGACGGTCTCTTTCCAGACCGCCGCCAATCCCAGGCCTTTGATCATCACCGCTTTGACGATGATGAAGTACCATTTGGACGGTACGACGTTCGAAAGGACCCGCAAGGGAAAAGGCATATTTTCTATGGGGAATAAGAAGCCGCTGAATAATAAAGTAGGCAGGAACAGGCTCATCATGGAAGTGAACATGGCTGTTTGCTGTGTCTTTGCCGTATTGGAGATCAGCAGTCCGATAGAAAGGGAAGTTCCGGTAAACAACATACTTTCTCCCAACAGCAGCGTTATGCTGCCCGTTATCGGTACATCCAGCGCATATACGCTCAGCAGGAGGATGCTGACGATGTTGAGGAAGGAGATCAGCAGGTAAGGGACGGTCTTGGCAATAATGATGCGAAACGGTTTTAAGGGAGACACCAGCAGGACTTCCATGGTGCCCATTTCCTTTTCCCGGACAATGGCAATGGAGGTCATCATGGTGCATACCAGCATCAGCACCAGGGCCATGACCCCGGGCACGAAATTGTAAGCGCCTTTTAATTCCGGGTTATACAACATGCGTACCTGCGTATCGATCCGGTAGGGAAGGCCCTGTCCCTGGTTGAGGGACTGCTGGTAGTCATTGATGATGAAGGACGCGTAATTCGTGAGGGTATTGGCCGTATTCGGGTCGGAGGCATCGGCCACCAGTTGGACCTGCGCATGATTGGTATGCAGCAGGTCGGCTCTGAATTGACGGGGGAACACGACAGCCAGTCGTATCTTTCCCTGCCGGAAGACGGCTTCAATCTCTGCCGCCGAGTGAATGACGCGGATGACCTCGAAGTAACGGCTGGCATCTATCTTTTGTATAAGGGCCGTAGTGGCCGGGTCCCTGGATTCATCTAAAATGGCGATGCCTGAGTTCTTCACTTCATTGGTGAGGGCAAATCCATACAGGACGATCTGCACGATGGGCATCCCGATAAGGATGAACAAGGTCCGTTTGTCCCGCCAGATATGATACCATTCTTTCCGTACAAAGATCAGGAACTGTCTCATCTTCTCTTTTTATTTGGCATTATTCGTCTCTCCTTTTGGCCGTCCTGGCCAATTGAAGGAATACCTGGTCCATCGAAGGAGCCGCATACAGGTCGATCAGCCGGCCCGGGGAATCCAGCGCCTCTATCCTGCCATCCACCATAATACATACGCGGTTGCAATATTCCGCCTCATCCATATAGTGCGTCGTTACAAAGACGGTAATACCTTTGTCGGAGGCTTCATAGATGGTGCTCCAGAACTCCTTCCTCATAACCGGGTCTACCCCTCCGGTCGGTTCATCCAGGAAGACGATGGCCGGATCATGTACAATGGCAATGGAGAAAGCCAGCTTTTGTTTCCATCCCAGGGGCAGGGACCGCACCAGGCTGTTTTGCTGCTGCTCCATGTGCAATTGTTCAAGCAGGATGGCCGTTTTTTCCCGGATACGGTTGTCGCTGAGGCCGTAAATACCTGCATAAAAACGGATATTCTCCCGTACGGTCAGGTCCTCATAGAGGGAGAATTTCTGGCTCATGTAGCCGATATTCTTTTTGATGGATTCTGTCTGCCGGTAAATGTCATAGCCGGCCACCGTCGCATCGCCCGAACTGGGCAGGGAAAGCCCGCACAGCATGCGCATCGCCGTCGTTTTACCAGCACCGTTAGCTCCCAGGAATCCGAATATCTCCCCTTTCATCACATCGAAGGAGATCCCGTCCACGGCAACAAATTGCCCGAACTTCTTGGTAAGTTCATGCGTTTTAATAACTTTTTCGTTTTCCATATTCATTCGTTCATTAATGCCATGAAACAGTCCTCTATATCCGGCAGGATCGTTTTAATTTCCGTATGGGTATAATCCCCGTCCTTCAATATTCCTTCCAGGAGTTCGCGGTCATTGCCTGGGCTCTTAAAGGTTAGGTGATGATATTGCCCGAAAGGATAACAGCTTTCCACGGCCGGCTGCCTTTTCACATCATTCAGAAGACGATACATTTCTGTCGCCTTTACGGCCCACAATGGCTTCGGAAATGCCTTTCGTACGCCTGCCGGAGAGTTGACCGACAGGATCTTCCCCTTCTGGATCAGCGCCACGCGGTCGCAAAGACCGGCTTCATCCATATAGGAAGTCGATACCAGGATCGTGATACCTTGTTGTTTCAACCGGCGCAGCATTTCCCAGAACTCTTTCCGGGAGAGGGCGTCAACTCCCGTGGTAGGTTCGTCCAGGAAGAGGACATCCGGCCGGTGAATGAGAGCGCAGCTGAGGGCCAGCTTCTGCTTCATGCCCCCGGAAAGTTGTCCGGCCTTACGGGTTTTAAAAGGTTCGATCTGGCTGTAGATATCTTTTATCAGCGCATAGTTCTTTTTGATGTCCGCATTAAAAATGGCCGCGAAGAATTCGAGGTTTTCCTGTACGGAAAGATCCTGGTACAGGGAGAACCTGCCCGGCATATACCCCACACATTGTCTGATCTTCCGGTAATCCTTTACCACATCGAATCCATTTACACTAGCCCTGCCTTCGTCGGCCAACAGGAGGGTATTAAGGATCCGGAACAGCGAGGTCTTGCCGGCTCCGTCCGGCCCGATGATGCCAAATATCTCTCCCTCTCCGGCCGAAAAGGATATACCGTTCAAGGCGGTGATCGTTTCCTTTTTCGTGTGGTATCTCCGGACGATATTTTCCACGACGACTCCTTTCTCCTTTTTTGCCGGCTGCTCCATAGTAAATAAATTATTTTTTAGGAAGGCCCTGCCCTGGCCGCGTTGCCTTTGCCAGGGGTATCTTTATCCCGACCATCTCTTTGGCCGCATCTCCGAATCGGACTTCCCCATACATTCCAATTTTGATATAGCCGTCATTTTTTACATGGATACGAACGGCATAGACCAGGTTGGCGCGTTCTTCGCGGGTCTGGATGGTCTTGGGAGTAAACTCCGCTTTATCGGAGATGGAGATGATCCGGCCCGGATATTCCCGGTAGCTCTCCCCGTCGGCATCGACAAAGACGCTGACGGCCTGATCTATTTTCAGGCCTGACAGTTGCGTCCCCGACACATAAGTCCTTAAGGTAACGAGGGATAGGTCGGCTATCTTATACAAAGGTTTGCCGGCCGCCGTCACTTCTCCTGGCATGGCGTATTTGGCAAGCACGATGCCGGCCACGGGATTGATCACGTTGGTTCTTTTCAATTGATCTTCGATCTGTGCGACAGATCGCTGCAAAGGCAGGGCTTCGCTCATGACGGTATTATTCTGTGTTCCGACAGCGGATCTTTGCACCAGGATCTGCTGTTCGTTCACATCGATCTGTTTTTCCAGCAGGCGGATCTGGTTATTGTAATCATCCAGCTGTTTGGTGGTGGCTGCCTCGGCTCTGATCAGCCTCTCGGTCCGGTCCTTCTCCAACAGGAGATTGGCCAGCTGGATCTTCTGGGCAGCTATCTGCTCGCGCAGCAGCTTCACCTGGGGGGTGACATCCGCAGTCTTTTTCTTCAGGGAGTGGATGGTAGCAATGACCTGCGATTTCTGTAATTCCAACGGAATGGAATCGATGACGGCCACGATGCTGTCTTTGGCAAGCAGGGCCCCTTCTTCGACATTCAGCGTGATGATCTTGCCGGAAACTTCCGAGGAGATGACGGTTTCATCGGCCTCGAAAACGCCCTCGGCGTCGAATACCTGCCGGTGAAGGCGGCAGCCCGATAATAGCATCATCAGGCCTAACGGTAAAAAGGAGGTTTGCATTCGCATAAAAAAATTTTATGGGTTACCATTCAGGTTCTTATAATTGTACCCTGCCTGGAGTAATTGCACCTTGTGCAGGATGCGGGCCTGTCGGGCCTGGTCCTCCGCATTGACCTGCGTGATATAGTCATGGGCGCTCAACACCCCCTGCTCCAGCTGGGCGGCCGCCGCCATCCGGACCGATGTCCACAGCCGGATGATCCGCTCGTCCGTCCAGAGCAGTTCCATGAGCTTGGCCATCTCCCCGTCATACTGCTTTTGGAGGAGGCGGGTATTGAACAGAAAAGTTTCCTTTTGGTTCTCCAGGGACCTTCTGCCCAACGCAGACAATCTCTTTTCATTTCTAAGGGTATAAACGTTGCCGAAATTCCAGGCCAATCGCAAGCCCCCGATATAATAGAAAGCAAAGTCATTGCTAAGCATATTCAACCCCGGGCGTCCATATCCTCCCTGGAAAAAAAGGCTTAGCCGGGGCCTCAGACGGGCACCTGACAGGTTATCCTGCAGGTCAAAGGTTCGTTTCTGATAATCGTATAACAACAGCTCCGGCCGGCGGACCACATCGGTCAGCAGGGGATCGGAAGGGGTCTCCAGCCGGGTTGATTCATCCAGCGGCTGATCGATAAAAAGGCCCAGCATATTCAACCAGGCTTTCCGGTTTGACTTTTCTTCCACCCGCGCCTGTTCCGCCTGAAGAAGGCGGGCACGGAGTTCATCCACATTGCTCTTGTAAGCCAGGCCGTTGTTCAGAAGGGCGACCGTCTTGTCAATGCCGTTCTGTATATCCTCTTGCAGCAGCTCGTTCTGCTTCATTTGCTCATCGATCAGCAGGATGCCGAAAAATAGCTGGTTCACCCGGTCATAAAGGGCATATAAGCTGACATCCAGGTTCTGTTCCTGCACCAGCTCATCGGTCTTTTGGGTCTGTTGCTGATTCCGGATCAGTCCTCCGTCATACAGGGTCTGATCGATCTGGCCATATAGTTTATATTGATCCTTGCTATATTGCGGAAAGGTGATACCCGCGACAGGCGACTTGAAGGGAAGGGTCGTGACATCCGATTGCAGGGTGGCCTGCCCGGCCAGAGTTAACTGAGGCAAATAACCTTTCGCTGCATTTGCCACCGAATATTCCATGGCCTTCTTCAGCAGCTCCCGTTGTCCCGACAGCGGATAATGTTGCCTGGCAAGGGAATGAGCTTGTTCAAGAGAGAGAGAAAGTCCCTGTCCGATGCAGTTGCCGGCCGCCCAGGTCCACACCAGGCAAAAAACAACCATCGTACGACAGATAATCTTTGGTCTCATGGAAGTTGGTTTTAAGAGGCAAAAAAAGGTTGATCGTCCGTCCGTTCATACCGTCCTGTTTTTTCTCCTGCAAGGATCCGGAACGTGACGCCCTCGATCCTGTTCAACTCATCCGGACGAAAAGGCCAGTCACGGGAGAGACGGACCGTCTCGCTGGGTATCATGGGATAGATGCGCCGGTGCAGCTGCTCCAGGGCTTTGGCGCGTAAAAGGACGTCCTTCAATTCTTCGAAAGTACCCCAGACGATAACACTTTGCCAGTTAGCCATATTCTCCTGGTGGTCTACTTCGAAGCATACCCGGGGATTTTTGCGCATCATCTCCAGCTTCTTCCCTTCACGGGTATGGCAATAAATATATTCGCCGTCATAGGCATAACTGATGGGGACTATATAGGTGGAATTTTCATCATGACACCCGATACGCCCCACGATCTCGCTGTAAAGCAATGATTCTATCTGCTGCATGTCTAATATTCCCAGCATGGCTTTAAATTTATGTTCTCCAAAAGTACAGGGATGGGCCAGGCCTTTCAATGACAGAGATCACCACTCCTATTGATAAAGTTCATAAGCACAGCGGGTGGGATATATTATCATTGCTTATAAATTGATCAGTTATGGCAGCCATTATTACCATCACATTCAATCCCTGTATCGATGTGAATGTTACCGTTCCGGCACTGACACCGGAAATCAAACTGCGCTGTTCAGATGTCCTTTTGCAGCCCGGAGGCGGAGGCATCAACGTTGCCAGGGCCATCCGCAGACTAGGCGGTGATGTCACCGCCATCTATCTGGCAGCAGGCGACTCCGGAAAAGAACTGACCGGCATGCTGGAGAAAGAGGGGGTGTCCTCCGTCGTTCTTCCCATCCTCGGCAAAGTGAGAGAAAGCCTGAACGTAGTGGACAAGTCCTCCGGACTGCAGTACCGCTTCATTTTGCCAGGTCCGGCCATTTCAGACGAGGTATTGGAGGGCCTGCCAGGCATCATCGACCTTCAGGACAACCTGGAATTCATAATCGTCAGCGGCAGCCTCCCGCCCGGACTATCAACCCGGATATTCGACGAGCTGGCCGCCATAGCCGGCAGGAAGGGCATCAGGCTGATAGTAGACACTTCGGGACCCGCATTGCAGGCCGCTGTTGCGGCAGGCGTTTATATGATCAAGGCCAGTACCGGCGAATTGTCATCGTTGGCGGGTGGACAGGGAGGTAAGGACATTATCGATATTACATCCCTTGCCCAACGGGTGATAGCGCACAGCAAATGCCAGGTGGTCGTCGTATCGCTTGGTGGGGAAGGGGCCCTCCTGGTAACAGATGGATCCGTAAAAAAGATTTCGCCGCCCGCGGTGAAGACCGTCAGCACGACGGGCGCCGGGGACAGCATGGTGGCGGGTATCGTGTGGAGCCTGTCAAAAGGTAAAAGCCTGGAGAAGGCGGTAGCCTACGGGTGCGCCTGCGGCACGGCCTCCACCATGAATCCCGGCACGACCCTCTTTCGGCCGGAAGACGTGGACAGAATAGTTGCCCGCGTACATATAGACGGGGGCCGGACGGAATATGTCACCGACGACCAGAACTATAAAATATTATAAGCGCAACATTTCCATTTAAATTGCCTGCCATGAAGAAGATATTGCTGATAGAAGACCATGAAGATTTGCGTGAAAATACCGCGGAGATACTCAGCTTATCCAACTACGAAGTCCTGAAGGCGGAAGATGGAAAAGAAGGATTGGAAATGGCCCGGAAAGAACGACCGGACCTGATCATCTGCGATATCATGATGCCGGTCCTGGACGGATATGGCGTCAAAAATTCCCTGCAGAAAAGCCCCGATCTATCGGATATTCCCTTTATTTTCCTTACGGCCCTGGCGGACAAGGATGACATCCGCAAAGGCATGAGGGCAGGGGCGGATGACTACCTGACCAAACCTTTCGAGGGCATCGAATTATTAAAAGCCGTGGAAACCTGCCTGCGCAGGAAAGATCGACACCAGGAAGCGCTGACCCGCAGACCCGCCAGGGATCGGGCCCCTTCCGCTACCGGTGATACGACGGCAGATCAGCCATTTGATCTCACCGGAAGAGAGATAAAGGAATATAGAAAAAAAAGCTTGGTTTATGCGGAGGGACAGCGTCCAACGAATGTATTTCACATCCTGAAGGGAAAAGTGAAGACCTACATCAGTCATACGGACGGGAAGGAGCTCATTACCCGGATCGACGGCCCCGGCGCCTTTATCGGATACACCGCCATGCTGGAAGACGTCAATTACCGGGACAACGCACAGGTATTGGAGGATGCGGAATTGATCCTGATTCCCCGCCAGGAGTTTTTGCAATGGATGGGCAGCAATGGGGAAATAGTCAGGCAATTCATCCGCCTGCTGGCCCGGAATGCAGCGGAAAAAGAAGAGGGCCTGTTGAACCTGGCCTACAACTCCCTGCGCAAACGGGTGGCCAACGGCCTCCTGCAGGTCCTGGACGGGTTCAGGACCGCCGGCGCGGGAGCGGACGCCATCGACATTTCCCGGGAAAATCTCGCCCATGTCATCGGTTCCGCTACGGAATCACTGACCCGGACCCTCAGCGAATTTAAAGAGGAGAAGCTCATCGATATCCGGGAGGGGAAAATTTACCTGTTAAATGAAGGAAAATTAAGAAACCTGGTAAATTAAAAAACCCCTGCCGTTGAAGGCAGGGGCGGACCGATCAGATTACTTTGTCCATCGGCTTACTTTACGGCGATATGCCTGGAAGACAGCTTCTTCGCGTCTTCCGTTTTTGGCAATACCAGCTTCAGCAACCCGTTGTCATAGGTAGCGTCGATCTTGTCCTTATTTACCCAGTCCGGTAAGGTGAAGCTGCGGGAGAAAGAGCTATAGTTGTATTCTTTTCGGGTATACTTTTCATCTTTTTCTTCCTTTTTCTCTTCGGTTTCGGCGCTGATGGTGAGAAGGTTGCCTTCCACATCGATGGTAAAGTCATCCTTTTTCATCCCTGGGGAAGCCAGATTGATCTCATAATGGTTTTTATTTTCCACTATGTTGGCAGCAGGAATATTGACGGGATTAAGATTGGCCAGGAGAGAGCCGCCGCTGTTTTCGAACAGGGATTCCCAGGGTCTGAAGAAATCGTTGAAAATAGAAGGGATCCCTTCTCCTCTTCTTGCGAGTGTTTTGTTTGACATAAAATTCTGGTTTTGTATGTGAAGAAATAATTTCTTTCACAAAGGTATTCCGTCAGGAGGTCAGCAACCACGACGGGCGTCAGGCCTCGGGATGAACCTGGTCAATGTTTGCCGGCGTCGGTGGGAAATATAATTTCCGGTAATATTCGTCCGCCATCCGGTCGCTGTCGAAATAGGGCAGGATGTCCCGCATACCGGCCCGCAGCATGGCCGTCCAGCGGGAGGGATAATCGTAATAGAGGGGGACGATCTCTTTTTCCAGCATAGTATACAAGCTTTCCGCGTCTTCATCGTCCTGCTGATGGTCCGGAAGGGAGGAGTCTGACGGCGGTATGACAAAGCTATTGACGGAAGCCCGGGCAAATTCCGGGAACCATCCATCGGGGATGCTGACATTGATCGCACCATTCATAACAGCCGTCATGCCGCTGGTACCGGAAGCCTCATGGGTCAGCCGGGGCGTGTTCAGCCAGACATCCGCACCCTGCTTTAATAATTTCGATAGTTTCAATTCATATCCTGCCAGCACGGCGCAATTGGCATAGGACTTACAGACATGTACGATCTTGTCGAATACTCCTATGGCCGCATAGTCCATGGGATAGGGTTTGCCTGCCCATATAATTTGTACGGGCCTTTCCTTGTTATTCACCAGTTGATCGAAACGGTTCATATCCTGCAGCAGCAGGTCGGCCCGTTTGTAGCCCGTAAACCGCTTGGCAAAAACGATGGTCAGGACATCCGGATGAAAGATTTCTCCATTCTGGTCGGCAACTATTTCGAAGAGCTGTTCCTTGCAGGACCGTTTGCTTTTCCGAAATACCTCATCGTCTTGTTGCGACAGGGCCGCAAACAGTTCCTGATTTCCCCAGTACTTAAAACTTTGGGCATTGGTAATGGAAAGGATCGGACAAATATTTTCATAGGCCTTCCACATATTTTGCAAGGTCTGGAGATGAAGCTTCGAGACGCCATTCGCCCTGCCCGATAAGCGCAACGCCGTCAGCGTATGGTCCAGGAGTTCCCTGCCGGCCCCTGAAATAGCCCGGACCTCGGTGATGGGAATATCGGCAAAGAAACCCATTTTTTCCAGCAGCAGGATATCCGTTTGAGGATTGCCTCCTTGTTCCGGCGTATGATTCGTAAATACCAGTTCTTGTCGCAACTTCTCCAGGCTCTTGTGTTTGTCATACAGGTAGAAGGCCAGCGGCAGGCCGTGCGATTCGTTGAGGTGCCACACCTTGGGCTGCCACTCCAGCAGTTCAAGCAGTTTTGCCCCTCCTATTCCCAGGAGAATGGCTGCCGCGATTTTGGTTTCAGGGTTAAAGTCATACAATTTATGGGAGATGGTATGTGACAGGTAATCATTTTCAGGCAGATCCGTGCTCAACAGGAAAAGGGGCGCCGTGCCGAAGACTTCCGGGGCAAGGTAAAAGGCCGTCACCCAGACATCATGGCCCGAGATACGAATGGTAAATTTGATGTCTGTTCTTTGCAGAAAGCCATAGACTTTTTCTTCAAAGAGGATATCCATGGTCTGATCGGTTTTCCGGACCTGGTCGTAATAGCCATATTTCCATAGGATCCCGATGCCTACCACATTCTGCTTGAGCTCATAGGCGCTGCGCAGGTAAGATCCGGCCAGGAATCCCAGTCCGCCCGCGTAGATCTTCAGGGGCTGGTGGATGGCGTATTCCATACAGAAATAGGCCACCGGGGCGGCATAGTCAGGGGCGAAAGGGTACGGATGCTGAAAGGAGAACTTCATGGCAGATCATTTCATTTTTCTAAAATTAACCCGACTCTATAATGCCTGGCCTGAGGGCGGTCATATCGCAGCATGATCGTCCTCATGCCGGATATATGCTTCTCTGTACCCGATAAGGCACTATTTTGCTACTTGCTCGATTGATGGTACCTTTATAAAAGACCTTACCCCTGTCAAGTTCCTTTTGACTGCTGCTTACCAAGATAAATGAAGCCCTCTCCCTTATTTTCATGACATGCCACTTTTAAAAAAGGTATATATCCTGTTAACGGCCCTGATCCTGGGAAGTATCGTGGGACTGATCGTACTGGCGATTCGCTACAATAATGCCTTTACGGAGACGTCCCGGCTATTGCGGCATACGATCATTGTTATGGACGAAGGACAAAAGGCGCTGATCGGGGTCCATGATCTCGAACTGGGCCGGGTCGGCTCATCGTTACAACTTCACCTGGCGGCCTTAAAAAAGCTTACCTCAGATAATCCGATTCAACAGGCAAGGGCAGACAGCCTGCTCAATTATTCATTCAAGGCCGGCATCGCATTACCCGGGGCGCAAGCCCAGGCAAGCCCCCGGGC
This sequence comes from Puia sp., assembly GCA_035492545.1. Taxonomy (GTDB): domain Bacteria; phylum Bacteroidota; class Bacteroidia; order Chitinophagales; family Chitinophagaceae; genus Puia. The sequence goes on along the minus strand of DATJJD010000166.1, from coordinate 34,529 downwards.
AGGCTACGCTGACAGCTTACGGGATGTCCTGTTACGTTTGCAGGCAGAGGAAGGCCGGCTGCTAGCCATCCGGGAAAAGGCCAATGCAGGCAGCCGGGATCTGACCTGGAATACCTTATTTATTTTAATGGCTGTCAGCCTGGTCCTCATCGGCTTTTCCGGCTACCTTATTCTCTATCAGTTCAACAGGAGGTTAACGGCTGAAAAAGGCCTCCGGGAAGCCGAGCAGCGCTTCAGCCTCCTGGTCCGCAAGGAAAAGAATTATGCCATATTCATGCTGGACGCGGCAGGCAGGGTAATGAGCTGGAACGAGGGGGCGGAGAACATAAAAGGATATACCGAAGAGGAGGTGCTGGGGCAGCCGAGTTCCATTTTTTATACGGAAGAAGAGATCCAACGGGAAGAGCCGGCGAATAATCTGAAGAAGGCGGCGGAAGAAGGACAATATGAGTGTATCGGTCTGCGCAAGCGGAAAGATGGGTCTGTATTTTGGGCGGATGTTGTATTTACGGCCGTGCGCGACGATACGGGGATGATAACCGGTTATGTCAAGATCACCAAGGACATTACCCAGCAGAAGATGCTGGAAGAAGAAATGCGCAATTCGCTTATCCGGGAGAAAGAGTTGAACGAGATGAAGTCCAGGTTTGTCACCCTGGCCAGCCATGAGTTCAAGACACCTCTTAGTGTCATCTTGTCTTCGGTTTCATTGATCGATAAGTATAATACCCCTGAATCGGAAGACAACCGGCATCGGCATGTCCAGCGCATTAAGTCGAATGTAAACAACCTCCGGCAAATCCTCAACGACTTTCTGTCGGTAGAGAAACTGGAGGCCGGTATCGTAAAAAATAATCCGGTCCCGGCGGACCTTGTCCAACTGACGACGGACATTCTTGCGGATATGGAAGATTCCTATCGGGGTAGCCAACGGATCATTTTCGAAATTCACGGGGAGCCCAGGCTGGTAGCGGTGGACACCCATTTACTGCAAAATATTCTGAACAATCTCGTCTCGAATGCCCTTAAGTATTCTCCATCCCCCAGCGAGGTCCGGCTCACCCTTTATTTTGGAACCGGGACGGTAACCTTCGTCGTCTCCGATTCCGGCATCGGCATCCCCCCGGAAGACCTGCCGCATTTGTTCGAGCGATTCTTCCGGGCAAGGAATACCACCGGCATTTCAGGCACGGGCCTGGGCCTCAGCATTGTAAAAAAATACCTTGACCTGTTGGAAGGCACCATCGAAGTCAGCAGCCAATCCGGAGCCGGTACTACCATCACCATCACCCTGCCGGCCCCTCTTCTCGCCGGCGCTCTGCCAGCCGCCGCCGTTTCCCAACCGGACATCCGCTAGATATCGGATTTTTTGGATTTTAACCCCTGCTTAGCCTGACAACAATCATACAGGCCAATGACAGCGGTTATCGGATCAGCCCCTGCATCGTTCTATTTTTATGATGCCTGCCCTCGATATAGGGGGGCATTCTTATTTATCATCCCTAAAAAGTCAGGTTATGAGAACAGATGCAGAAATTCAAAAGGATGTAATGGCCCAATTAAAATGGGAGCCGATACTCAATTCCGCCGAAATCGGCGTAGCGGTAAAAGACGGCATCGTCACGCTCACCGGCATCGTGGACAGCTATTTCAAAAAGACGGGCGCGGAGATTGCCGCGAAAAAGGTATCCGGGGTCCGGGCAGTAGCAGAAGAGATCCAGGTAGGCGTCTCACCGCTGTACAAGAGGACGGACACAGAGATTGCGCAGGCGGTAGCCAACGCGCTGGCATGGCACACCGCCGTACAGGAAGACCGGATCAGGATAAAGGTGGAAGCTGGAGTGGTTACCCTGGAAGGGACCGTAGACTGGAATTTCCAACGTACGGCCGCCGCCGATACGATCAAATACCTGTCGGGCGTCCGCTCGGTCAATAATCACATCGTCATTAAACCAGGTATTACACCTTCGGATGTAAAGCAAAAGATTGCAGCCTCCCTTCAACGCAATGCCGCCATCGATGCCGGCAAGATCTCCGTCGATGTCACTGGCAGCAGGGTGGTGCTTCGCGGTTCCGTCCGGTCCTTTGCCGAAAGGGAAGATGCGGAATATGCCGCCTGGGCTTCCGCCGGCGTAACGAATGTGGAAAACAAGCTGACCATCGAGGAGCCGGCATTGGCCTTTTGACCATTGATGACCCTTATTATAGGCCGTCTGCCTTCCGTCGGGCGGTCTTATCATCCTAACACCTTTTTTATGCGCACATTTATTACACTGCTGATAGCCTTGCTGTTATCTTCCCATCTTTCCCAGGCACAGGGTAAGATCATTTCCGTAATAGGCTCTTCTACGGCTGCCGGGTCGGGCGCCAGTACGGACGACAGCTCCTGGGTCAACCGCCTTAAGAATTATTACCAGGCGCAGGGGGTATTAAGCAACGTCTTTAACCTGGCTTTGTCCGGCACTACAACCTACGACGGCATGCCCACGGGTTTTGTTCCCCCCCCGAACCGACCATCCCCGGACCCAACCCGCAATGTGACCAGAGCCCTCAGCTTTAACCCCGACGTAGTGCTGGTATGTTATCCCAGCAACGACCTGGTATTAGGATATACCATGCAGGAATTTATGTCTAATCTCCGTACGATCTACAATACGGTGGTAGCGGCCGGGAAAATATGTTATATCACCAGCTCGCAACCGCGGGATGCCCTTCCCCTTGCCGGACGACAGCAGCTGAAGACAGCTAATGATTCGATACTGGCTGCTTTTCCCATCTTCAGCGTCGACTTCTGGACGCCATTAGCGGATCCGGTCACGCTGGGCATCAATCCGTTGTATTCAATTCCGGGAGACGGCATTCATGTCAACGATGCCGGCCACCGGGTATTGTTCGAGGCGGTGAAGGCCAAGAACATCCTGGCGGGCAATCCACTTCCACTGAAGCTTATGGATTTTTTCGCCGGACTGAGCGGACAGACGGTCCTTGTACGATGGACGACGACGGATGAAACGGGGTCTGCCCGGTTTATCATTCAGCGCAGCGGCGATGGATCAACTTTCGAAGACGCCGGACAGGTTGAGGCAACAGGGAGGGGCCAGGAGACGGATTATTCCTGGACGGACCAGACACCCCTTCCCGGAAAGAGCTATTACAGGCTGAAGATCCTGGAAGACGGGAGTACGTATTACTCCAGGATTGCCGCGATCTTATCGAATGGCCAGGGCCTTGATATCGTCAAACTGTATACGCCGGACGGTCAGTCGGGGCTTATAATGGAAGTAAGTATGAAAAAACCACAGCAGCTCACCATCTCCGTTATCAACGCCACGGGGGTAAAGGTACGTAAGCTGTCAGCGACCGGCATCTCCCCATCTTCCACGATTTCAGTCTCCCTTTCGGGAATGGCTGCCGGTCAATATTTCGTGCAGGTCGCCACGGCTGACGGCAAGACAGCGGTTCGCGGCTTTATCAAATTTTAATAAAATTATTTCTTTATAAATAAAATATAAGATCATGAAAACCTGCATTATCACACGCGTTTATAGCGGCCTGCTGGCAGCCCTGCTGACCACCGCCGCCCTGGCCCAGGATGTAAAACCGCTCCCGGCCGTAGTTGTTACTTCAGCATCCAACGTCAACGAAAAAGTCATCCAATCTTTCAAAGGGACGTTTAAGGATGCGATCGATCCCATCTGGTACCGCCTGGACAAAAATTACCTGGTCAAATTTATCATGAACGAGCAGAAGAATACGGCGCTTCTCAATAAGAACGGCCGGCTGATCTATAATATCGGCTATGGGTTCGAAAAGGACCTGCCGATGGATATCAGTGACCTGGTCAATGGCAGCTATGGCGACTATAAGATCCTGCATGCCATTCATGTCAATGAAAATAACCGCAGCATCTGGGTAGTCAACCTGGAAGGACTCAAAAAACTGATCGTTGTGAGAGTGGAAGACGGAGAGCTGGAAGAAGTGGGAAATTATGTCAAGGGATAGAAATGACAACATTATGAAAATAGAACAGATCTATACCGGCTGCCTGGCACAGGGAGCCTATTATATCGAAAGCCAGGGTCAGGCAGCCATCATAGATCCATTACGGCAAGTGGACCCCTATCTTCAGAAAGCGGCGAGAGACCAGGCCCGGATCAGATATTTACTGGAAACGCATTTCCATGCGGATTTTGTCTCCGGACATCTCGATCTCTCCCGAAAGACCGGGGCTACCATTGTATTTGGTCCCTGCGCCAATCCGTCCTTTGCCGCCCATATCGCCGTGGATGGAGAGGAACTGGTGTTGGGGGATAGTAAGATCAGGATATTACACACACCGGGGCATACCCTGGAAAGCTGTTGCTATCTGGTCATCGATGAAACGGGTAAACCCAATGCCCTGTTCAGCGGGGACACCTTGTTCATCGGGGATGTCGGCAGGCCGGACCTGGCCCAGAAGGCAACAGGTATAACCATTGAACAGATGACTACGCTGTTATTCCGTTCACTGGCCGCCAGGATCATGCCATTGCCGGACGATGTCCTGATCTATCCCGCACATGGGGCGGGCAGCGCCTGCGGTAAGCATATGAGCCGGGACACCGTGGACACGCTGGGACACCAGAAAGCTGTCAACTATGCTTTACAAAAAGGACTGACGGAAGAGGAATTCGTCAAAAAGACCACGGAACGACTAAGACCACCGCCAGCCTATTTCCCTCTGAATGTAAAGCTCAACAGAACGGGTTACGAAAACCTTGACCAGGTCATGGACAGGGCAGCGCACGCATTTTCGCCGGATGCGTTCGAAGCGGCCGCCAATGAGACCGGTTCGCTGATCCTGGATACACGGGATGGGGAAATTTTTGCATCCGACTATATTCCCAATTCCATTAACATCGGCGTCGACGGAAATTTTGCACCCTGGGCAGGCACCCTGATTGCCGACAGCCGCCAAAAGATCCTCATCGTAGCCGATCCCGGCCGGGAGGAAGAGGCGGCCATCCGCCTGGCTCGCGCGGGCCTGGACCAGTCGATCGGCTACCTGGCTGGAGGTTTCCGGGCCTGGAAAGCCGCCGGCAAGGAAACAGATACCATACCCTCTCTTTCCGCCCCGGAGCTGGCAACAAAGAGAGCGGGCGAAGCTGCCATTCTGCTGGACGTCCGCAAACGCAGTGAATATGACAGCGAACACATCATCGGTTCCGTCAACGCACCGCTGGATTACATAAATGACAGCATGAGCCTGGTGAAAAAAGATCGTATCCACTATGTGTATTGCGCCGGAGGCTACCGGTCGATGATCTTTATTTCCATCCTGAAAGCAAGAGGTTATGATAAGCTGGTTAATGTGAAGGAAGGGTTTAAGGCAATAAAGGCCAGCGGGCTCTTCCCGCTGACGGAACAGGTTTGTCCCACTACTTTGCTATAAGACCGCCACGCTAACGGACCCGGCCTTCTTTACCGAATACCAGCAGGGGAGTTTTGAGATCAAAGGCCAGGCTCTCCGACCTGCTGGCAAAAAAGATGCGTTGAAAAAGGGTTCGGTCTCTGTCAGTGAACATAATGACAAGAGAGGGTCTAAAGTTGGCAATTTCATGTTGCAAATTGCCAACCAGCGTTTGTCCGGGGTCTGCCGTCTTAAAATTAAATTTCAGATCACAACTGTAGTCCCTTTTAAAAACCTCTTCCATAAGTTCCCTGTCGAGCTTCACTTCTCCCGGCAGGGTAAGGTGCAATACATTCACTGTTGCCTTCAGCGGGGTGGCGATAGCCGCCACTTTCTTCCATTCGCCCTTATAGCCGGACAGATCAGTGGCATATAACAGACGGGTAACCGGCCTGGTCCGGTAATTTTTGGGCACGGCTATCACGGGCACAGGCGAATGAGTGATGAGGTTGCCGGTATGGGTACCCCATATCTTTTTTAACTTTCCGGCTCCCCGGGTGCCCATACAGATGAAGTCCGTTTCCGGATGCTGTCTGCAATAATCGCAGAGGACGATGTCGGGGCTGGCGCCTTCCAAAATGAGCCTGGAATGGGAGACATCCACCGTATCCAGTTTTTTAAACGTATCAGAGACGAACTTGTCCAGCTCTTTCCTGCACCGGATCTTTTCGGCAGCGGCAAATGCCTGAAACTGCTTGTCGCTCCAGGCGGTAGGGTGAGGGATATGCAGCACGTGTACAAAGGTGATCTTCGCCTCTTGCTGTTTAGACCATTGTATGGCAAAGCGCAATCCTGGTCGGGAGGCGCTTGAAAGGTCGGTAGGAACTAATATCCGGATCATAGCATTCTATAGTTGATGCATAAAATTATCTCATGACGAAATGGGCAGGTATGATCTCTATCATTGCCAAATATGAGAGGTATCAGGAGGGGCGGCCGGAGAATAAAATAGCTTTAATGCCCGGGATATAAAATTCCGGTAGAAAATTATGCCTTCTGAAATAATATTTCCGGATGACCTCACCGGCTTAAAGACGGGGGAAGTAGTGGAATTAAGGCGCCGGTACGGCCCAAACATCTTTCAGGCCGGGAGACGGGGAGGGTTCCTGCGAAGCTTTTGGGATATCCTGAAAGAACCCATGTTCCTTCTGCTGATGGCGGCCGGTTTCCTCTATTTCGTATTAGGCGAGCAGGGACAGGGATGGATGATGCTGGCGGCCATGGGGTTGGTTGCGGCCATCTCCTTATATCAGGAAGTGAAAAGCTCCCGGGCGCTGGCCGCGCTAAAGAAGTATACGGAACCAAAGGTAAAAGTGATCCGGGATAAAGGGCCGCAGGTTATTCCATCGGAAGATATTGTTCCCGGGGACATCATGGTGCTCGGTGAAGGCGAACGTGTTCCTGCCGATGCCGTCATACTTCATTCCAATGACCTCAGTATTAATGAAGCTGTTATTACCGGGGAGTCTATGCCTGTTGAAAAAAACGACCATCCGGGCAATAACAACCTCTTCCAGGGGACAACGCTCAATTCGGGGATGTGTTATGCCAAAGTAACCCATACCGGCAATGACACCACCCTGGGTCGCCTGGGTAAAGCGATAGAAGCCATCCCTGTCGCCCCAACCCTATTGCAGAAACAGATCAGCCGGTTTGTCAGGATCATGGCTATTTTTGGGCTGACGGCTTTCGGCGCCATATGGTTGGTGAATTACTGGCATACCGGCGATGTGGCCCGTAGCCTGTTGCTGGGCCTCACACTGGCCATGTCGGCCATTCCCGAAGAGGTGCCAGTGGCTTTTTCTTCTTTTATGGCGCTGGGCGCCTACCGCATGGCAAAACTGGGCATCATAGCCCGCCAGCCCCAAACGATCGAGAACCTGGGCATGGTGAGTGTCATCTGCCTGGACAAGACAGGCACGCTGACGGAGAACAGGATGGAGGTGAGATCCGTTTTTGATTTCAGGACTGCCTTGTCGGAAGACCTGCAGCCTGGAAAACGGTTGCAGAACACCGGCGTCCTTTGGTGGGCCCGGCTGGCCTGTGAGGCCAATCCCTTCGATGCCATGGAACAGGCGATTGTGTCTGCTTATGCTTCCCAGGCCATGGATACGGATTATGGGACCCTGTCAATGGTGCATGAATATGCGCTTGGCGGACAACCTCCCATGATGACGCATGTGTATGAAAAGGAGGGGCGGCGGCTGGTCGCGGCCAAAGGGGCGCCCGAACGCATCTTGAAGGTTTGCAGAATGGATCCCGGAGAGGCGGCGCAACTGAGACAAAGGATTACCGGCCTCGCCTCTTCCGGCTACCGGGTATTGGGAGTCTGCTCCGCATCGGGCCATGAAGGGGCTTATCCGGTCGACCAGGACAACTTCGACTGGCAGTTCGAAGGGCTGCTTGCTCTTTATGATCCTCCTAAAAAGAATGTTACCGAAGTCATCGCCCAATGGAGGCAAGCGGGAATTGTCGTAAAGGTTCTATCCGGAGATTATGCGGAAACCGTGCTGAATATAGCCCGTCAGGCTGGCATACCCGATGAGGGAAAAATTCTGACGGGCGAAGAGGTGAATGGTTATGCTCCGGAAGAATTGCGGCGGCAGGTGCGCACGGTGAACATCTACGCCCGCATGTACCCGGAGGCAAAATTGAAAGTGGTCGATGCGCTAAAAGCCAATGGCAATATCGTAGCCATGACAGGGGATGGTGTCAATGACGGTCCCGCCCTGCAAGCCGCCCATATCGGCATTGCCATGGGAGATAAGGGTACGGAGATTGCCAGGGAGGCAGCGGATCTGGTTGTCTCGGACGACGACCTGGGAAGGATCACGGAAGCCATACAACATGGACGGGTTATCCACCATAATCTAAAGAAAGCCACCCGCTACCTGATCTCGATCCACATACCTATCATCCTGACAGCTTCGCTCCCTTTGCTGCTTGGCTGGCGATACCCCACTATCTTTTCACCGATCCATATTATTTTCCTGGAGCTGATCATGGGACCTACCTGCTCTATTTTTTATGAACGGGAGCCAGTGGAAAAAGGCATTATGCAATGGCATCCCCGACCAGGGGGAGAAAAGTTGTTCCGGGGAAGAGAATTGGCTGTCGCCCTGTCATTGGGACTGGCAACCGCGACGGGGTTGCTGGCGATCTATTTTTATTTTATGCAGCACGGCTATTCGCTGCCGTACACGAGGACAGTGGTCTTCATCACTCTGGTGATCAGCAATATACTGTTGACTTTCATGGGCCGGTCATTAAAAGAGACCTTATTGGTGACCATCCGGTACCCGAATAACCTGGTGCCTGTCATTCTCGTTCTGTCCGTTTCATTCTTTGCTTTTCTTTATTTTGTCCCTTTTGCCAGAAGGACATTCGAGTTAAGCATGGTTAGCGGGTGGCATGTATTGGCTGCGCTGGCAACAGCCCTGGCCAGTACCGGATGGCTCGAAGTCTATAAGCTCCTTCGTAGCAGATCAACTACTAAAACTATATGAAACAGAAAGAAATCATACGAATTATCCGGAAGCAATTTGAAAAGATCAATACGGCTTACCGGTCGCTGATCCGGACTTACAGCGCGGAAGACATTCATGCTTTCCGGGTAGCTGTAAAAAAAGTGAGGGGCTTCCTGCGGCTGGCCGGGTTACCAGGCAAACTCCCAGGGAAGTTATCCCGGTTTTACCGGATCACGGGTACTATCCGCAACCTTCAGCTTCAACAGCAAAATATCCGAAAAGTTTGTATGGCGTCGGGCAACGAGCCTCCACCCTATTACCTGCAGGTCCTGGAAACAGAGATCTCCGGAAATATTCTACTGGCCAATTTTCTGGCAAAAGGCAGGAATAGCTTTAAAAAAGAGGAGCAGCGACTTATCGACCGGCTGCCCGTCCGGATCAGTAAAAAGGCGACCGAACGGTTTATCCATACCCGGATGAAGGAGATGCACACCCTGCTCTCTGCTGCCCATCCAACGGACGGGTCGCTGCACGCGGCCAGAAAAATAGTAAAAGACTTGTTATATACGGACGCCTATACCGGTGGCCAGGCGTTGGGGAAGAAATCTCATCTCCTGCCCTATTCCGAACTGGAGTCATTGTCCGTCTTACTGGGCGAGTTGCAGGATATCCGCATGAGTACCCAATTATTGCAGTCCTCTTATGTGGACAAGGCAATCTCCGAAAGAGAAAGACTCCTGTTATTCGATCTTCGCGGACAATGGTTGGACGAAAAGGGAAGGAAACAACAGGAGTTATATGCCCATTTAAGGAAAAAGATGGGGATTGGCGATATTTAATAATTAGCCGAGTTCCGGCTGTCGGACAGGTATATTTTCATGGGCTTCTGCCGCACATCGGGCAGGACCAGCAAAGGGACCGTCACTTCAAAGATCATGGATTTCGTGTGCGTTTCTCCAAACCATCTTTTCAGCAATGAGTGCCGGTGAGGTATCATCACCAGCATATCGATCCGGCGGGATGCGACAAACTCCTTCAACCCGTAAGTAATATCTTCGTTGACAGGGTAATCAAAGACCGGGTCCAGCGTTTGTAACATCTTCTTGAGTCTGGCCGGCAGGTTACTGCCATCCACCGGCCTCTCCTCTTGCTGTCCGATGACCCTGACCACCCGAAGGTTGGAATGGAACCGCTGCGTGATAAACCGCAACGTGTCCAGGATATGGATGTCTGCATCGGTCCGCAGGTCATCTGCGAAGGCGATGCTCAGCGGATCGGTATATTTCACCTCCTCCGGGATTATCAACAGGGACAACTTGCCTTTCCTGGCCAGAGAAGTCACCGTGCTTCCAAAGAATTTGCGCATTCCTTTTCTCCCGTCTTTCATGCCCAGAATGACGAGGTCGGCCTTCATTTTTTTTGCCAGATCGGGAATTACCGAAACTGCCGGTCCTTCGCTGCAAACCGTTTCAATGGGGACATTTGTTCCCATCCCAAAGGTAAGGGCCTCGGTATCCAACTGTTCCTGTACGGACCGGCGCAGGTCTTCCGCGGTCACGATAATGGGAGAATCGGAAATAGGGATCGGCATTTGCTGGTAGGCCCCGGTCAAAATAATTTTGGCGTGGAAGGCTCGGGCAAAAGCGATGCCGTATTCGGTTGCATTGCGGGCTGCCGGTGAAAAATCGGTGGCGATCAGTATAGTCCTCATGGCTGTTGTTTTGGCAAATATAAAAGGGCCGTCACCCAAATTGGATGACGGGAAAGGTCTTGCATCCTGATTTTAATCACTCTCCCGCCTGATAAGGTTCATCCCGTAGAAAGGGGGCTTTTTATAGCTTCACGGAATAATTTTCTACCATGATCTTACCGACTAAATTCCGGGAGTTCCTCTCTGAAACGGGCGATATGGCCCATTTCACCGGGCGGCTCTTCGCACAGGGGAGTAAACCGCGGTATGAGTTCCGGGAACTGGTCTGGCAATGTTATATGATCGGGTACCGCTCTCTCCCCCTGGTAGGATTGACAGGGTTCATCATGGGCCTGGTGCTGACGATGCAATTGCGCCCCTCCCTGCTGGATTACGGAGTTGAATCGCAGCTGCCGGTCATGGTGGGTATTGCCATTGTCCGGGAGATCGGCCCGGTCATCACCGCCCTGATCTTTGCTGGCAAGATCGGCAGCAGCATCGGCGCAGAGCTGGGCTCCATGAGAGTGACGGAGCAGATCGACGCCATGGAAGTCAGCGGCACCAATCCGTTCAAGTACCTGGTTGTAACCCGGGTTGTGGCGGCGACCTTGATGCTGCCGGTGCTGGTGATCCTCAGCGATGCCATCTCGTTGTACGGGGCCTACCTGGGAGTCAACATCCGTTCCGTAACCAGCTTCCATTTATTTTTCAGACAGATATTCGACAGCCTGAGTTTCGGGGACGTACTGCCGGCCTTCGTCAAGACTTTTTTCTTCGGCTTTGCCGTAGGCATTGTAGGTTGTCATAAAGGATATAATTCCAGGAAAGGAACGGAAGGAGTGGGACGATCAGCCAACTCGGCAGTAGTGCTATCCTCCATCCTGATCTTTATTATCGATCTGATCGTGGTCCAGGTAACGGACCTGCTGGGTCTAAATTAAAAGCAATGGAGACAGCGGAACAATTGATGAAAGTGGAGACAGGAGCCGTGACAGGCCGGCCGGTCATCGTCATTGAACAGCTATGCAAACGATGGGGGTCCAATATCGTATTGGATGGTTTTGATCTGGTGGTGCGCGAAGAAGAGAATGTCGTGGTCATGGGGAAATCCGGCACGGGGAAATCGGTATTGATCAAATGTATCATCGGTCTATTACAGCCTGACAGTGGCAGGATCCGGGTGTTCGACAAGAATATTCCGGAGTTGGATCACGATGAACTGGACAGGATCAGGGCCAAAGTAGGCTTTCTCTTCCAGAGTAATGCCCTCTATGATTCGATGACCGTACGGAAGAACCTGGAGTTCCCGCTGCGAAGGCATTGGATCGAACTTTCACAGGAAAAAGTGAATGAGCTGGTGATGGAGGCCCTGGGCAACGTGGGGCTGGCGCACACGGTGGATATGATGCCGGAAGAATTGTCCGGCGGGATGCGCAAACGGGTGGCCCTGGCCAGAACCCTGATCCTGAAACCGGAAATTATTCTTTACGATGAGCCTACCACCGGGTTGGATCCCGTCACCGGGAGAGAGATCAGCAGGCTGATCGTGGAACTGCAAAAGAAATATCACACCTCTTCCATCATCATTTCACATGATATGCATTGTGTCAGGCTTACCGCGGACCGTATCGCCGTGCTGGCCGGTGGCAAATGCCGTTCCATGGGAACGTATGAAGAGCTGGAACATTCGGCGGACGAAGAGGTCAAACAATTTTTCGAATAAATCTTATAATATGTCAGTTCAGGGAAAAAGCAACGTTAAACTGGGTCTGTTTGTACTGGCAGGGTTGTTCCTGCTGATACTGACCTTGTATTTGATCGGCAAGAATCAGCATTTATTCGGCTCCAATTTCGAAGTAAAGGCAAGATTCAGGAATGTCAGCGGTTTGACCAGCGGGAATAATGTACGTTTCTCGGGAATACAGGTAGGTACGGTCAAAGGAATAAAATTAATCGCCGATACCAGCATCGAGGTAACCATGCTGATCGATGAGGGCATGAGGTCCTATATCCATAAGAATTCCCTGGCATCCATCGGAACGGAGGGGCTGATGGGCAACAAGATTGTCAATATCATGCCGGATAAGGAGATTGCTCCGCCCGTGAAAGAGGGAGACTTACTGCCTACCCAGCGGGTCATCAATACGGACGAAATGTTGCAAACCCTATTCCGGACCAACAATAATATCGCCGATATTTCAGAGGCATTGAAAAGCACGGTGGATCGGATCAACAACAGTTCGGCCTTATGGGGCATCCTGAATGAAAGCAGCCTGGCGGCCAACATGAAGACCTCCCTCCTCAATATCCGGCAGGCCAGCATGCATGCCAGTGACATGACGGGCGACCTCCGGGATATCATCCTGGATATAAAGCAGGGGAAGGGGTCCGTTGGCGCCCTGCTTACCGATACCAGCCTGGCGTATAACCTGCAGGAAGCCGTTTTGAAGATCAGGTCCGTAGGCGATAAAGCCGCCGGGCTGGCGGACGAGCTCAATAAAATGGCGGGCAATATCCGGCAGGACATAACCGAAGGGCCCGGTACGGTCCATGCACTGCTGAAGGATTCGGGAATAGTCACGAAGCTGAATACCAGCCTGGACAATGTGCAGAAAGGGACCGAGGCTTTCAGCCAGGATATGGAAGCCCTGAAGCATAATTTTCTGCTTCGGGGGTATTTCCGGAAACTGGAAAAAAAGCAACAAAAAAAAGCCCGGGAGGGTCAGCAGGGATTGGCTGCGGAAGAGAAGCCCCGCCCCTGAATGTGACGGTTCTCAGGAAGGCAAATGAGGCAGGTCATTGTCATCCGGTATCAGTATCCCGTATATTCGTAAGCATCATCATTCCTTTAAAACAATACCACAGGTCATGAAAAAAATAGACATCGAATTCGATTTCAGAGGGCGACACTACGATGCTATCATTCGTATCCGGCAGAAGCCGGGAGGAAGGGAATTTTTTATTACCATCCTGGATTGGGAGCTGGAAAGGCTGCTATATGGAAACCAGGTAATTAAAGAAGCGGATGGCTCCCTGCAGGCAAATGTGTTGCTGGAAAACAAAGATCAGACGGAGTTAAAGCTGACCATTGCAGGCCAGCTCAGCAAACACATGAAGATGCGTTGTTTTACCGGGGACGTTTGTGTAAGCCCCCTGCCTGGAGAAGAAGGATGGGAGGAATGGCATCCGATACCCCGGCATCTCCCCGGGGCGCGGTATAAATAGCCGCTAATACGCCCCTGACCTTTTATTCCCCACGGCGACCCAGCCGTCTTTTCTTTAGCACCCAATACAATCCCTTTACGTTGGCCTCCCATTGGCGCAACAACAGGACAAGGACTATTTCTTCCACCAGGTCCAGGATAGTGGCAACTGCCGCCAGATAAAAAAGGGGCAGGACCGGTCCGGGAAGAAAGAAAAGCAAGAGCAGGAAAACGGCCTGCAGTATCGCCGCCAGCTTGGCAAGGTAGGTATGAAAACTGCTCATCTTCCGGTATCTGATCAGGGACAGGCAAACCTGCAGGACATACAGCGCAGTCAGGACGATGATCAGCACGCTTTCCTGACGGACAAATTCCATTTTGAAAACGAAAACACCGGCAACGGCGGCGCCGACCGTCAGATCGTCTCCGATCGAATCCAGGATGGCCCCCCGGGTGCTGGTCACCCGGTACCTGCGGGCAAGGAACCCATCGATGGCATCCGTGAGAAAACTGACCGCCAGGAACCATTTGAACAATTCCAGCTGCCGTTGAAAGGCCAGGTAGATGACCAACGGCGCCGCCAGAAGACGCCATAGAGTTATGACATTGACAATATAATAATAAACAGGACGCTGTTTCTTCATGATAAATTATTGATCGTCTTATTCGTCGTCGTCCGGATTTTTCTTATGCATTTTTTCATTCGGCTTGTCCGCCCAACTCCAGACAGCGAGACAGATCGCCATCAAAGTGATCAGAAGAATGGTCAGCATCCAGGAAAAATGACTACCCATTGTTTATGCTATTTTCTTACTGCAAGTAATCCAGATTGACCATCTTTTGCCATGACGACAATCAACCAGGCCGGTGAGCTTACTCATAGAGGCAAGCTACCGACGCCGCTATTTTTGGATAAACTATTTCTCATGAAAAAGATCATTGCCGCATTCGACGGGCTTCGTTTTTCCGAGAGCACCTTACGGGAGGCTATCAGCCTGGCCCGACAGCACAATGCCCACCTGGTAGGAGTATTCCTGCAGGAGTTCGTACATACTGGCTTTGCGGTTTTCGAGGCCCTGGTGGTTCAATCGGCGGGAGGAAAAGAGATGGTGAAACAGTTGGATGAAAAGGATACCCTGGCCATTAAGACATCCATCAGCCTTTTTCAGCAAAGCTGCCAGGAAGCCGGGATCAACTACAGCATTCACCGGGATAAACATACGGCCCTCCGGGAACTGCTGCATGAAAGCATATTTGCCGACCTCCTCGTCATCGACCGTTACGAGTCTTTCTCGTCCCTGGAGGAGAATATACCTGGCTGGTTCATGAAAAACCTGCTGCATGGTGTGCAATGTCCTGTCTGGCTGACCTCTAAAAAGGAAAACCTCCCTAAACGTCTTGTATTTCTTTATGATGGAGAACCTTCTTCCATTTATGCCATGAAGATGTTCACCTACCTGTTTCCGGAAATGTCCGGCAAGGAAGTGAAAGTGCTGGCCATGAGATCCGGCACATTGGACCTCCATCTGCCGGATAACAAACTGGTACAGGAGTGGATGAAACGGCATTATACCCATGCCTCCTATAAGGTGGTCGCCGGTGACCGGGATGAACTATTAACCCTGCTGAAAGAAGAAGGGCCGGAAGTTCTACTCGTGACAGGAGCCTATGACAGGAGCAAGCCGTCCATGTGGCTGCGCCCCAGCCTGGCGGATACGCTGCTGCAAAAGATCAAGGCGCCCCTGTTCCTTGCACATCCCTGATCCCGCGCCAATAAGGGACATGCAGGACCAACGTTTGTCTTTTACCTGAACTGCAGGTTCAACGAAATAATGTCCGAAACCAGGTCAGTGGTCTGTGTATAGTGACCATACCGCAATTCCAGGGAGCCGAGATGGGTTCCGAATATCCCATTGGGAGGAGCCAGCCGGATACCCGCGCCGAAGAAATGACTGGAAAAAGAAGATAAGGCATAATTACTGGTATAATAGCTATCTGTCTTCAGATGTTGTTCATAAGGCGCGAAATACTTCACGGCATTTTGTTCATAATAGCGATAAAAGGGAGTGACGGAAAAGAAAGGGCTCAGCTTCACGGGTACTTCCAGGCTGGCGGTATGAGAGCGCAATCCCCAGTTGTCCACATAGTAGCGGTAATAGCTGCGCAGAATTATTTTGTCGCCCAGAAAATAATTCAGCCGGAAGCCGAGCGGCAGCTTGAAACGGCTGGAGGGAAGCCGCTCCACCGAGTCCGTGGCATCTGTAAAATATACCCGGTGAAAAGGTAGCCCGAGATAACCGTGCTGTTCGACCAGGTCCAGCAGGAAGGCCACCTGCAGCCGCGTATTGATGATCTGGGAAAAGGAAAAAGAAGCGGTATAGGTCTGGCGGGGGCTGGAGCCATAATCAGGATGCTCCCGTTCCCTGCCGCCGGAACCGATGTAGGAGGTTGCGGGTTCGAATTCCGATGGGAAGATCAGCTTCACCTGGTCGAAATAACCGCTGAGCCTTAATCCGAATTCTCCATTGTGTTTGGTTTTTTGGGTCACCCCCGCATTCAGTCCGATGGATTGATAGTTGAATTCATTCGAATAATAGGCGCCCAGACTAAAGGAACTGCCCTTCTTCTCATTCTCGCGGGTCCAATCCAGCGAGGGGTAGAGACGAAGACCATCCGTGCGTCGCGAAGCCCCCGTCTTTGAGATATAGGCCTGCGAAGCGGCGGTATGATGGTCCACCCCCAATCCCGCAGTAAGCGTATTCTTACGTTGGTGCGCATCCCACCCCACCCACTTCAGTTCCAGGCCATTGGCAAGATCGGTGACCTTTTCCGAACCGATGCCTCCCCGGATAGCGGAGTGATCTCCATTCTGTGTATAGTAGCTGGATACGAGATTGACTTCATCGAGGGTCAGTTTCCGGGGCTTAAAGGTCGTCGTGTCATGGGCAACCTGCGAAAAAGCATGCATCAGCATGAAATACATTCCTACGACGGTCAAACAGATCTTCTTCATGAATCTTTGTTAGTGATGAGAATAGGGCAGCTCAATTACATCCGCAACCGCCGCCGGTCTTTCCCCCGTTGGCGCCGGAAGCACCTTCCCGGTAAGACTGAAAGTTGAGCTCATTTTTTTCTACTTTCCGGTTGGAAAGGCTCATTTCCGAGTCGTTCAGGCGGCTTTTCTGATATTCCTTTACGGAGGTACAGGCAGTCATGAACCCGGTGATCAGGAAGACCAGGCAGCTTGACAAAAACAATTTTCTTTTCATGTTAGCTATTTATGTAAAACGGATATGATCGGACTTGTATACTTTATTATCATCGTCTATGAGGACGGCTTCTATATGCTGTAGCTGATTGATCATGTCCAGGCCTGCCCGGATCCCCATGATCATCACCGGGGTCGCCATGGCGTCTGCTATTTCCGCATTCGGGCAAAGAATAGTGACGCTCTTGATGCCGGTAACGGGTAGCCCCGTTCGGGGGTTGATCGTATGAGAATATTTCTTTCCATCGATGACGACATATTTCTCATAGTTCCCCGAAGTGGCAATGGCCATATCGGTGATATTCATCGAGGAAAAGATCTGCCCGGTGGAGTCGGGATTGACTATGCCAATGGTCCAGGGACTGCCATCCGGCTGATAACCCCAGGCGGTAAGATCTCCGGATGCGTTGACCACTCCGCTGGTCACCCCCATCTCCCGCATCACCGCCTTGGCCCTCTCCGCGGCATATCCTTTGCCGATGCCGCCAAAGCCAATGCGCATGCCTTTTTCTTTTAGCAGGACACTCGCATTTTCTTTATCGAGGATAATATTCCGGTAGTTGATCAATTTCACCATTTCCCTGGCGGTGGCTTTGTCAGGCAGCGTCTTCATCGTCGTGTCGAAATTCCACAATCGCCGGTCTATCGAGCCATACGTAATATCGAAAGCACCCTGGGTTATCCGGGAGATGCGGATCGATCGTTCGATAAGATCAAAGGTCTCATGGCTTACCGCAACGGGCCTCAAACCGGCATTAGCATTGATGAGGCTGGTCTCGCTGCCTTCATCATAGGTGGTGAGCAATTTTTCCAACCGCTGTATTTCTTTCACACCGGCTTCGATTCTTGCATCCGCCCATGACTCTTCTTCCCCTACGACAGTTAGCTCAAAATGGTTGCCCATCAATTTCATCGACCGCTTAAAAACCCGTTGTGACATAAAAATATCCCTGACTTAGTGCGTTTCGTCGGATTCACTGATCTTCTCTACCTGGCGAATGAACTCGGCAGGTTTGATGGGAAGATACCCTTCCCATTGCCTGATGACCTTTCCTTCCGCATTCAGTAACAGGGTTAAAGGAAATTTACCCTGTGAATTATATAGATCGGCAAGGCGGTCGTTAAGCTGCTGCTGTTCTTTGGAGAGCTGATTCTTTTTCATTCTTGGGAAATCGGCATTGACCAGCACCAGGGCCGTGTCGGCAAATGCGGAGAAAACCGGGTCATCAAAAATCTCCTTTCGCAGCATGATACAGGGACCGCACCAGTCGCTGCCTGAAAAATTCAGGAGGATAGGTCGGTGCTGTTTTTGCGCTATCTGCATGGCTTCCTGCATGTTGACATGCCACTGTGGAGGATGGAACCAGGCGGTGAGAAGGAAACAGAGGTTTATCAGCATTCGCAAATGATTTTAATGTTCAAACACAGATAACGGACAAAGGTCTGTTTATGTTCTGTTAAAATCGCTTTTTCCCATGTATCATCCCGGACACCAGCCCCGGATAGCTGCCCGCATCGGCCAGCACAACACCCCCAAGGTGCAGCAGGATATATCCGTAAATAAGGTATTGGGTAAAACTATGGATCTGCTTCAGGGCATTGTGAAGGGTCCGCAACAAGGGCACCTCTTCAAAGGCCAGGCCAATGCCGGTTATGGCCATGACGAGGATCAAGCCGTAAAAGATCAGGTAACCAGCTTTCACCCGGAGATAATGTTGTCGTCCTTTTTTTTGCTCCACCGATAATGGCTTGAATCCCATTGCCTTTCTGATCTTAGGCCCTAGCTTTTCATCCGCCGGCTGCAGGACTTCCAGGACGAATCTGCCCAGGAGAAAGAGGGCGATAAAGTAACCGATCCAGGTATGCAGGTCCCATAATTTGTCATTGAGGGCATGGGCCACGGCTCTTGCCTGGTCCTGGCTGACGGAAAGGTTCTTTTCCTGCAATTGCTGCTGAACCAACGTAATATTATTCCTTGTACGGAAGAGAGTGGACGCCAGCAGCACGGTTATGATCGTGCCGGTGATCAGGATGAAAAAAGTCCAATGCCAGAGGCGAAGACCAAGACTATGTTTTTCGTTGAAATCAGGAGAGGCGCCGGTGTTCAAAATAAATTATTTTATTTTTTTAAAATCGTCTAATGGAAACGATATCCCAAAATGACTTTGAAAATGGCATTATCGGTGCTTCGTGTAAAGCCCCAACCATAACCAAAATTCAATTCCCAGTCCGGCGACCAATCCAGGTCGACTGCCGCAAACAGCTGATGTTGCTGGCTTTGATAAGGCTGAATATGGTCCAGAGGCCCCAGCGCACCGTAATATTCCAACCCACCGGCGATGACCTTGGTCACATTATAGGCCGCTTTAAAATTCGGGGAAAAAACATAGCCCCCGTTTTTATTTAGCCCGTGAAAGGATTTATCAAAAGTTGGATTGAGGGAAAGGTATAATTTCCCTAACTGCTTATCGATGATAGGCCTTATTTCCAGGCTCCAGTCATCCTCGCTGTAGTCTCTCTTCTGATAACCGGCTTCCAGCGAAAGGCTGGCTCCCACCGGCCATTTCCAGGAAGCCGGCGCCATGACCCTGGGCCGGATATGGCTGCCTACATAGGTGGTCCGGTTATCGTTGCCGATGGTGTTAAAAAAATAAAAACCTGTTTCGAACCAGGAATTCCAGCCATGGGTGATCTCTATCGTTTCGTGAAAAACGTGGTTAGTGGGCCTCACCCCCTCTTCCGTATTTTTTTGACCGTCAAAGGTATAGTTGCTATGTAATTCCACCATGGTATTACCCTTCGCGACCGTCTGAGAGCCATATACCTGAATTTCGTAATTATCCTGGGCCTTAAGTAGAAAAGGACTGCCGCCTATCAGCAGCATGCCATAAAACAACATCTTCATGATGGCATAAAATTAGAATACTTCATGCCCGCCTCCTGTTAGAGTGCGATTATAAATTTATTAGAAAAAAATTAGAACATTCTGTAAGAAATCTGAAGCGGTCAGCAGTGAAACAGAGTGACGGTGAAAGTGGTCCCTTTTTGTACCTGGGAATCGACGGAGAGGGAGCCCTGGTGCAGATGGATAATTCGTTGGGTCAGCGACAGCCCGATACCGTTGCCGGAAGCATAATTCTTATTCTCCCCCCGGTAGAAAGGAGTAAAAATATGGGTGAGATCTTTTTGCGGTATGCCGATGCCGGCATCGACAAACTGTAACATGATGTTGCTTTCTTTGAAACAGATCAGAATAGTACATTGATTACCCGGGGAGAATTTGCAGGCATTTTCGATCAGGTTGGAAAAAGCCACTTTCAGCAGGTATTCATTCCCGCTTATGGTGATGGCATCGGCATCCTCCATTTCTTTTTCGAAAAGAATATCGACACGATACCCGGGGTTGGATTTCAAAATACCCTGCCGGGCATCCAGCAGCACCTCATCGGGCCGGAGTTCTTTAAAGGTGATACCGGACGGGTCATAGCCGGCTTTTGCCAGGTCAAGAAGATCGTTGGAAAGCCGGGAGAGCCGGCGGGCATCCTGCAGGATCAACCGGATGGTTTCCCGGTATTCGACGTCAGTCCTTTCTTTTATGGCGGAGACTTCTAACTCCGCGATGATGGCTGCCAGGGGTGTACGAAGCTCATGGGAAATATGAGATACAAACTGCTTTTGAGCTTCAAAAGAATTCTCCAGCCGGTTCAGCATCCTGTTGAAAGTCAGCGCCAGTTCGGCTATTTCGTCCTTTCCGTTCCCCGCGCTGATCCGCAGATCCAGGTGGGAAGCGGAAATCTCTTCCACTTTATCTACCATCTCGGATACTGGCCGTAGTGCCTGCCGGGAGAAGAGGTTACCGGCCAGCAAGGTCAGCAGGATGGCGATAGTGAATGCAAGGAGTAAGGCAAAACGCAGCGTTCTTAATTTGCTAAGACCGTCGTCATCCTTGGCAGCTGCGGTGATAACGTAGGTCTTTCCCTGGAAATCATACACAAAACCAATGGCCTGGAGGTCTTCGACATAGAAATGGATCTCCTTCAGTTTAACAATGCTGTCGATCATTCCCCTCGTTTCCTTGACCTTGTCGATATCGCCGGCATCATGATAGAGCAGGTTAAAACCCGTATCGTATATAGCCACTTCTTCCTGCGGCAGCGTGTTCAGTGAATTCTTATAGATCAGCTGCAGCACGGCGGGCTGCACTTTAGCTCTCAGGAGCAGATGGGTCTTCGTGATCGCCAGCTGTTTGAGCCGTTTGAAATATTCTTCTTCCCGCTGATTGGCATTGGAAAAGTAGATGACCAGCGCAAAAGCAGACAACAGAGCGGCAAACAGCCCTGCAAATAACAAAGTAAGTTTCAGTCTGATCTTCACAGCTGCTCTTTAAAAATAAAACCGATCCCCGGCCGGGTCTGGATCAGTTTGATGTCCTGGTCCTTGTCTATCTTCTTGCGCAGGTAATTGATATATACGTCGATAAAATTCGTACCGGTATCGAAGGAGGTCTCCCATACCTTTTCCGCAATCTCGGCTCGTGACAGGATCCGTCCCTGGTTGTTCATCATATATTCCAGCAACCTGAATTCTTTCCGGGTCAGGTTGATCTCCTTGTTGTTTCGCTGTACGATACCCGTCCGCAGGTTCATTTCAAGGTCGCCTGCCTTTAAGATAGTTTTTCTCGCCGCGCCCCCCGCGGGTACCCGTTTCAGCAGTTCCCGGATTCGGACATAGAGTTCCCGGAAGTCGAAAGGTTTTACCAGGTAATCGTTGGCTCCTGCATCAAAACCTTCTACCTTATCATCGGTTGTCCCTAAGGCAGTGAGCATTATGATAGGAATATCCGGCAGTTCCTGGCGGATGTATTTGCATATTTCAATGCCATTGGTATCCGGCAAAAGAATGTCGGTTATCACCAGATCAAACAGTTCGCTGAGGGCCAGTTTTTTACCTATCAACCCTTCCGCGGCGATGGTCACAGAAAAATCCATCTCCTCCAGCCCTTTTTTTATAAGAGAAGCCACCCGATCTTCGTCTTCGATAACCAGAATTCTCATGCTCGCCTATTTGCTACTAAGGTAAGGCAGTCCAATGTAATTTACATCAATGATGATAATCACCTGATTTACTGACCCCGCTCATCCCCGACCGGCAGGCGCCCCGCTAACTTTAGAAAAAAGGCTTTCCATGAAATCCTCTCTTTTCATCCTGCTGATGTCGGCTTTTCTTTTTGCTCCTCCGGCCTCGGAGGCACAGGAAGGATGGCCCCGTTCCATCACCGCCGCTGACGGTAGTGTCATTTTGATCTATCCGCCGCAGCCGGACTCTTTCCGCAATAACCTTCTCAAATACCGGGCTGCCTTCTCCCTGACAGGGAAAGGAGAGACTCAGCCCCGGTTCGGCTCCTTCCTGGCCCTGGCGGGAGTAGAGACGGATAAGGATAGCCGCCTGATCCATCTGACCGGGGCCAGTATCCTTTCCCTGACTTTTTCCCTGCCCTTGGAACCAGGCGGTATGGATGAGCTGAGAGAAACGCTGGAATGCGGTATTCCCGGAGCCGGGGCCGATATTTCCCTGGATGAGGTCCTCTCTTCCCTGGAGAGGGATATGGCTCAGCCCTATGTCTCCAGGGGTTTCAACAACAGCCCTCCCCGGATCATCGTAGCGGGGAGGCCTACCATGCTGGTGCTGATCGACGGTACTCCCCGTCTGAAAAGGAACGGCGAATGGGACCTTAAGGCAGTGGTCAATACACCCTATACGATCGTGGAGTCCACGGATGGCTGGTTTTATCTATATGGCGGCCGTCATTGGTACATCGCTCCGGCTCCAACAGGCCCTTTCCACCTTACCGGTTATATTGCCCCGGATGTAAGCCTCGTGCAGGAGAGCATTATGATGACAAACACCAGGAATGAAGTACACACCGATACCTTACGGGAGGGGGCCGATATAGCGGAAGACATCGTTGTTTCCACCATACCGGCTGAACTGATCCAGACAAGGGGGGCGCCGGTTTTCATTCCTTTAGCGGGGACACGGCTGAAATATGCGGGCAATACCAACAATGACCTCTTCCTCGATACCGTGTCTCGCAGATATTATGCGCTTCTTTCCGGGCGATGGTATAGATCGCATGCCCTCATCGGTTCCTGGTCCTATATTCCGGGGGACTCGCTGCCTTCCGATTTCAGCAGCATTCCGGAAGGCTCGCCCAAAGACAATGTCCTGGCCAGCATACCGGGTACGTACGCTGCCCGCGAAGCCGTGCAGGAGGCCTGTATCCCCCAGACCGCCAGGGTAGACCGCCGTAAAGCGGATACCCATGTCAGCTATGACGGCAATCCGAAATTCGCGGACATTCCCGGAACACACCTGCAATATGCCCTCAACACGGCGTCCATCGTTCTTCTCTATCAGCATAAGTTCTATGCCCTGGATAAAGGGGTATGGTTTTGGGCCGACTTCCCCAAAGGCCCCTGGGAGCTGTGCCTCCGGCGGCCGGAGGAAGTGGACCTCATTCCCCCGGAATGCCCCGTATATCCCTGCAAATATGTTTACATCTATGGCGTAACACCCGGGGAGGTATACACAGGCTATACAGCAGGCTATCTTAACAGTTTTATTTCCGGGGGGACCCTCGTATATGGCACCGGGTACCATTATCCGGCCTGGTCGGACAATAGGTACTACCCCCGGCCCCAGACCTGGGGCTTCAATATGTGGTACAATCCCTGGGTAGGCTATAGCCTGGGATATGACTTTGGCCTGGACTGGTTCAATGCTGCCAGGGCCTGGCAGGAAGGGTTCAGGACAGGCGGATGGTGGGGGCCGCCGGAATACCGGCCTCCCTATGTGTGGCATCATTTCAGCGGCCATGGCCTTTATGTAACGGATATGCGGAAAGTGGAGAATATCAGCTACAATAACGACATCTATTCACCCAGACCGGACATTGTCACCCGAAGCTTACCCGTCCCCCTCTATACGGACAGCGAAGGGAATGTTTATAGGAGGGAGGGAGGGGATGGCTGGGCGCAGCGGGAAGGTGGGGAGTGGCTGCGTCTGGATAGCAGCCGGTCTGCCACCTGGCAGGTTCTCAATCAACAGGAAAAACTCCGGGCCAGGGGTGAAATGAGGAAGCGAAATTTTCAGCACGCTACGGGTGGTCGCGAGGTGCAGGCAGCATACCATCACCTGCGATGATAAAAGATCCTTTTGGCGGTTTCTGCTGCAATAATATAGAATAGGACGATAGCCGACATCCATCCGTAGAAGCGGACCGGCAGCCGGACAAAACCCAGCAGACCGGCAAAAGGGCTGAGGGGAAGGGCCAGGGTGACCAACACAATGAGGATGGTGGAGATGATGAGATATTTCCCGGGGCGGCTCTTATAGAAAGGCTGGGAAGTGCGCACGACCAGGACGATCAGCGAGGCAGATACCACGGATTCGAGAAACCAGCCCGTACGGAATTCCGCCGGCGGCGCCTTGAGCCAATATAACAGGATGCCAAAAGTGGCATAATCAAACAGCGAGCTGATGACACCGAAGACGATCATGAATTTCCGGATGAAGGAGAGATCCATCTTCCGGGGAGCCGCGATCAAAGAAGGATCGACGGCATCGGTAGCAATGGTCATCTCCGGGATGTCCGTCAGGAGATTGGTCAGCAATACCTGCTTGGGCAGTAAGGGGAGAAAGGGCAGGAACAGCGAGGCGCCGGCCATGCTGAACATATTGCCGAAATTGGCGCTGGTGGCCATAAAGATATATTTCATCGTATTGGCGAAGGTCTTTCTCCCTTCCCTGACACCCTGCGCGAGGACCTTCAGATCATTGCCCAACAGCACGATATCGGCGGCTTCCTTCGCCACATCCGCCGCGCCATTCACCGATATCCCAACATCGGCGCTGCGTAAAGCCGGTGCGTCATTGATCCCATCTCCCATAAATCCCACCACATAACCGGCTTTTTTCAAGGCGACGAGGATCTGCTCTTTTTGACCGGGTTCCACAGCGGCAAAGACGTGGGTCCGTCCCGCCTGCCGGCTAAGCGCCTCCGTATTCATGTCCCGGATTTCGGCCCCGGTGAGGATAACAGGGTCCGGCTGTCCTACCAGCCTGCTGATATGAGCGGCCACCAGGGCATTATCTCCCGTGATGATCTTCATGCTGATGCCAAGCTGATGCAGCTCCTGCAAGGCAGCTACGATATCTGCTTTCGGAGGGTCGGTCAGCAGCAGCATTCCCAAAAAAGTCATATCCTTCTCGTCTTCCATCGTCAGTGAAGTGGAAGCAGAAGAAATATTTTTACAGGCAACTCCCAATATACGGTATCCTTCCTCACTGAAGGATGTATATAACTTCACCAGGTTGTCTTTTACTTCTTCCAGGGGCATCCTCTTGCCCTCTTTTCCCGCGACATCCGAACAGACGGAAATAATTTTTTCAAAAGCTCCCTTGGTGATCAGGGTCAGCGGGGCTGACGGCTCGCCGGCAACGAGGATACTTAGCCGCTTGCGGATAAAGTCATAGGGCAGCTCGTCTTTTTTGACGATGCCGGCAAGATCCTGTGGGGCGTAATTTTTGATGGCCAGGTCGATGGGATTGGCAAATCCACTCTCAAAACTGGCATTCAGCCACGCCATGCGGAGCACCGTTGAGTCCTCCTTCCCTTCGTAATCAAGGGCCTTGTACAGGGTCACTTCTCCTTTTGTGATCGTCCCCGTTTTATCCGAACATAATACATTCATGCTGCCAAAGTTCTCGATGGCGGAAAGCCGTTTGACGATAACGGACTGCCGGGCCATATTGGTGGCCCCTCTGGCAAGATTGATGCTGATGATAGCCGGTAATAACTGGGGGGTAAGGCCCACCGCGATAGCGAGGGAAAAGAGGAAAGAGTCCATTACGGGCTTGTGCAGGAAAACATTGATGGAAAAAATGATCACTACCAGGATAAGGGTCACTTCCATCAACAGGTAGCCGAACCTGCGGATGCCCTTTTCGAATTCTGTCTCGGGCTGCATCCGGCGCAGATGTTGCGATATGGCGCCAAATTCCGTATGAAGACCGGTGCGCACCACCACGGCGCTGGCCATCCCGCTGATGACATGGGTCCCCATGTAAAGGGTATTACACCTTTCCGATAAGCTTGCCATCTCCGGTACCTGGTCGCATTTCTTTTCCACCGGGAAGGTTTCGCCCGTCAGGGAGGCTTCGTTGGTATAAAGGTCTTTTGAGTCCAGGAGCCTGCAGTCCCCCGGCACAGTATTGCCGGCGCTGAGGACTACGATATCACCGGGAACGATGTGCTCCAGGGCAATGCGGCATTCTTTTCCATCCCGTAGAGCAGGGATGTCAACCTGCACCAATTGCAGGAGCCTGCCCAGCGCGTTTGCGGCCGATCTCTCCTGCCAGAATCCCAGCACGGCGCTGACCATGATAATCACCAGGATAATAAACGCATCCGTTCTCTCCCCGAGAAAGAAAGACAGGGTGGCGGAAAAGATGAGGATCAGGGTGATAGGGCTCTTGAATTGCCGGAGGAATAGGAAAAGACCATGAGTATTGAGGGAGCCTTTCAGCGTATTGGGGCCCGCCTCTTTCAACCTTTTTACCGCCTCCTCCTGAGTAAGCCCCTCCCTGCCGGAAGAAAGTTTCTCCAGCAGCCTTTCGGCCGTAAGGTTCCAGTAAGCGCCGGCGAAGGAAACCATAAATTATATATTACCGGTGTGCGATAAATACCGGCATTTTATGATCGTGAATGACCTGTTCCGCAAAGCTGCGCCTGGCAACATAGGAGAAAGAAGACCTGCCGAAAGAGCCGCTCACCATCAGCACCTGCTGTTTTTCTCCGATCCAGTCGGCAAAATAGCTGGCCGCCTTAAACTGCAGCTTCGAAAAATTCATGCTGGAAAAATGCAGCCGGGAATAGTTTTTCAGGTTGTCGATGTCGGGGATCTCTTTCGAATTTTCATCTTTTATATATACGAATTCCGTGGGGAGGTCCGTGTATTGCGGCAACAAGTGACAGAATTCTTTCATGGCGTACATGCTTTCCTTAGAGCCGTCATAGGCAATCACCACGTGCTGAAGGGGAACAAAATCTTCCGGCACGATCATGACAGGGCACTCGGAGGCATGCAGAGCCTCCTGGAGGAAGGAATTGGGCTGGTCCGTATCGATATCCGAATAGAACAACTCCCCGCTGAGCAGCATCAGGTCCGAAAAACGGCTTTCACGGAGCAGGATATCCTTGTACCACTCGTCGTCATTCCTGTGGACCTGGTGTTTGATATAATGCTGCTCACAAAGACGGGTAAATATCGCTTTATTGTCATCCACCGCCTTTTTTTCCTTCTCCTTTACCCGCAGATAGGGAGCAACCACGGGAATCTGGCTGGCCGTGGCCATACCTTCATAATCAATGGGGCTAAAGAACAAGCCCGTTACGCAAACCGGTTCCTGCTGCTCCAGGGATTGCAAAAAAGCGAACGCCCCTTTTGGAAAGGACTGACCGGCGCAAACAAAAAGTATTCGTTTCATAAAAAATTGTTTTGAAGGACTCAGAAATAATTACTTCCGTGAAGATAATCCGCCAGGTAAAGGGGCCGGATGACTTGATTCATAAGGTTGCATGATATTCGTCATAACCTGGGAAGATGGTCCTTATTAGTTTAGCGGAAAGAAAAGAAGTGTATGGATATTCTACTTATTCTCATCGCAGTGGCGCTGTCCGAAGCGGTCATCCTGAAGGTCAGGTCCATTGTCCGGTTCGGCAGGGATGTAAATAAGCTTTTCTCCCTGTCGAAGGACATTTCGGAAAAGACCTTTCAATATGGACAGCTGGCCGGATTACCCGAGCCCGTGCAACGTTATTTCCGGCATGTCTTAAAGGAAGGCCAGCCCTATATCAGTTACGTAAGATTGTTTCACAAAGGACGGTTCAGGACCAGCCTTAAGAGCGGATGGAGGAATATCGAAGGGGAGGAATATTTTACCACGGAGAATCCCGGTATGATCTGGAAGGGGCGAACGACATCATTTACGGCCATCGATAAATATGCCGGCGGAAAGGGGCAGTTGAAAGTTTTTTTTCTTTCCCTGTTCAGGATCCTCAAAAGAGAAGGTCCCGTCTACGATAAAAGCGAAATGATGAGATGGCTGGCGGAGAGCGTATGGTTTCCCACTAACCTGCTTCCGGACGAACGGCTGCAATGGGAGCCCATCGACGCCCATCATGCCCTATTATGTTTTCAACATGCTAACCTACAGCTGTTCTTTAAGGTTAGCTTCAACGACAAGGGAGAAATAGTAGAATTTGAAACGAAAAGATATATGGACCCCCTTCGTCAGGAGACCTGGTTCGGTCGGGTGGGCAGCTACCAGCAACATAACGGGATCCTTATACCTGGCATGATCAGGGCCTTATGGAGGTTGAAGGAATGTGATTTCTGTTATGCAGAGTTCGAGGTTAGCCGGGTTGAATACAACAACCCCGAAGGGACGGATAAATATTTTGTCGAAGAGCGCCCTGCCCGGGAAGGTTCAGCTGAATTGGTATTACATAATTCCATCTAAATAATCAACAACATGAAACCGATAGTAGTCCCCGTCAATTTTTCAGCCAATTCCAATAATGCGGCCCGCTATGCCGCGGATATGGCCCTGGCCATCAAGGCCGAGCTCCATCTTATACATTTCGTTCAGATCCCGGTCAGTACGGCGGAATTCCCCATCAACGACTATATTTTTGAAGAAATGCAGAAGAATGGCGCCGAAGGGCTCAATCAGCTTTGGGATGAGCTGGTCATCCGGACAGGGGGGAAAGTAAATATATTTACCAACATGGAAGTAGGGGGCGTTGAATACCGGCTGGAGGAATTCTGTGCCCGGAAGAAACCTTTTGCGGTTGTCATGGGCAGCGCCGGGCCTTTCCTGGAAAGGGTGCTGGCAGGCAGCAATTTATCGGCTGCCATCCGTCACCTGCCCTACCCCCTCATCATCGTCCCGGAGAATGCCGTATTCCGCCAATTTAAAAAGATCGTGCTGGCCTGCGACCTGGATGATATTGCGGAAGGAATGCCGGTGAGCCCCGGCTATTTAAAGACGCTCCAGGACGCCTTTGGTTCCAGCTTCGAGGTGATCAATATAACCACGGAAAGGCAGGACAAACAGGACGAGGCAGAGGCGGCTTTTAAATTTAATTCCTGGAAAGATCGGTTAGTGGAGATCTACCCGGAGGTCCGGTTCATCCCGTTGAAAAATGTGGAAGACGGCATCGGTGAATACCTGGCCGGGCACCCGGCCGACCTGCTGCTGGTCTTCCCGAAGAGACATAATTTCTTTGAATTTCATAAAAGCCACGCCAAAAAGATAGCCTTTCAAAGCAAGGTGCCCGTGATGAGCATTCATGCCTGAAATTGCCCTTTTTTGGGTAGCTTTAGCCTATGAATGAGCAGGACCGTTTATGGGTTTTGATTGGGAAACAATTAAGCGGGGAGATCACCGAAGAGGAACTGCAGGAATTGCAAAAATTACTGCAGGAGTTCCCGGATACCAGCTATCCCATACAGATGCTTACCGGTCTCTGGAAACCGACGGAAGACAAGCCTTCCGAGGAGAGTGAAGCTGCTTTCAACCGTCATCACCAGCGGATGGCACTACGGGAGGCCACCAAAGAAGCGAATTATTTTGCTCATCATATCGCCGCCCGGCAAGAAAAGGTGGCCGGAAAATGGCGGCACCGAAGAGACCTTTTCAACAATCATTTCAAGAGCAGTCTGCGGAACCTGTTCCGCAGTAAAACATTTTCTCTGATCAATATCTCCGGGTTGTCGATCGGAATGGCCAGCGCCATGATCATCTTACTATGGGTGCAGCAGATGCTGAGTTACGATCAGTTTCACAAGAATAAGGACCGTATTTATATGTTGTATAACCGGCATAAGATGCAAAACACCATCGACTGCTGGCCGATTACCCCCCAGGTGATAGCCCCTACCCTGAAGGCAAATTATCCACAGGTGGAGGATGCCATCCGGCTCAATTGGGTGGGCGCTTTTACCTTGGGTGAGCACCATCTGCAGACGCAAGGGTATATTACCGATTCGGGCTTTTTCAACTTCTTCAGCTTCCCCCTCCTGCAGGGAGATCCCAACACGGCCTTAAAAGGCCCGCATTCCATTGTCATCACGGAGGGTATGGCCCGAAAACTTTTTGGAAATGCCGACGGCCTGGGTAAGACAATACGTGTAGACAGCAATGCTTATTTTACCGTAACGGGGGTTCTGAAGGCTTTGCCCCACAATACGCAATTCAGCAGTTTCGAATACCTGATCCCCTGGAGTTATATGAAAGAGGTGGGCTGGGAAAATTCAACCTGGGGGTCCAATACCATCCGAACCTTTGTCCTGCTAAAACCCGGCGTCAGCGAAGCAGCCGCTAATGACGCTTTCCGTACCATCATCCAAACCCATTCGGATGGGTTGAAGAATGAAGTCTTCGTTCACCCGATGGCAAAATGGTGGCTCTATTCCGAATTTGAAAACGGAAAGATCTCCGGCGGACAGATCGATATCGTACGCCTGTTCGGGATCATCGCCGGTTTTATCCTGCTGATCGCCTGTATAAACTATATGAACCTTAGCACAGCTCGCAGCCAGAAACGGGCAAGGGAAGTGGGCATCCGCAAAGTGATCGGCGCCGGTAAAACCTCCCTGGTCCGGCAGTTTATGGGAGAATCTATTTTGATTTCCCTGCTGGCCGGAATCCTGGCCCTGGTGCTTGTTCAACCAGGATTGCAAGGCTTTACCTGGATCACGGGCCAAAAGTTGGTGGTGCCGTATACCCATTTGTATTTCTGGGTAGCGGCGCTGGGTTTTATCCTGCTGACGGGTATCATCGCCGGCAGTTACCCGGCCTTTTATTTATCGGCCTTCCGTCCCCTGAGTGTCCTAAAAGGAAGTTATAAGGGTATAGGCGCCCTGGTGACCCCCCGTAAGATGCTGGTCGTCTTTCAGTTTACGTTCGCCATCATCCTGATCACCTGTACGGTCATCATCTACAATCAGATCGGTTATAGCCGGAACCGGCCCCTGGGATATAACAGAAGTTCCCTGGATTTTGTCTACATGAAAGGGGATATAAAAAAAAACTATCCCCTTATTAAAAAGGACTTGCTGAGCAGCGGGGCCATCACCAGCCTTACCCGAACCAATTCCCCCATAACGGATGTCTGGGCCCAGGAAGATGGCTACGAATGGGAGGGAAAAGATCCGAAAAGCCGGTACATCTTCGACTTGTTTTTCGCGGACAACAACTTCGTTCAAACCATGGGGTTAACAATGATGGCAGGCAGGGATATCAATATCGACCAATACCCGGCGGATACATCGGCCGTTCTGCTTAACGCCAGCGCCGTGAATATCATGAACTACAAAGATCCCCTTGGAAAGACAATCCGCAAGCATAATAAGATATTTCACATTGTAGGGGTGGTGAATAATTTTATCCCGGGATCCCCCTATGCGCCCGTTGAGCCGGTAACCATAACTAGTCCTCAGAATGAATGGGGCACGTTGAGCTTTCGATTGAATGATAAAAATTCCACTTCGGCCAACCTGGAAAAGATCGCCCGGATCTTTAAGAAATACAATCCCGACTATGCCTTTGACTATAAAGTAGTGGAAGATATCCATTCCGAAACCTTTCAGGAAGCGAAACATATCGGGGCACTGGCAGCCGTATTCTCCGGCCTGACCATTTTCATCTCCTGTCTCGGTTTATTTGCCCTGGCTGCCTATATGGCCGAAAATCGCATCAAAGAGATCGGCATTCGAAAGGTACTGGGTGCTTCGGTATCCGGTATCGCCACCCTGCTGTCGAAAGATTTTTTGAAGCTGGTGTTGATTTCCTTTGTCATCGCCTCTCCGCTGGCAGGCTGGGCCATGCATTCCTGGTTGCAAAATTTCTCCTACCACATACGTATCAGCTGGTGGATCTTTGCACTGACGGGGCTGCTAACGGTGCTGATCACCATCATAACGGTCAGTACCCAGGCGATCAAAGCAGCCCTCGCAAACCCTGCCAATAGTCTGAGAACGGAATAGGTGCCCGACTGCGGGCAACCAGTCATTACCATGTCGGACCGTACCGGCTTATTCGGCTCTTAACGCCTTCACGGGATTTGTCCTGGCCGCACGGACGGCCTGAAAACTCATAGTGATCAATCCAACCAATAAGGCTATCCCGCCGGCCAGCACGAAGATCCACCCAGGGATGGGAGCACGGTAAGCAAAACTCTCCAGCCAACGGTGCATACAATACCAGGCGACCGGTGACGACACCACCAGGGAAAGGCCTATCAACAGTACAAAATCCCTGCTTAGCAGGGAAATGATACTGGCCACACTGGCCCCCAATACCTTTCGAATGCCGATCTCTTTAGTTCGTTGACCGGCGGTGAACATAGACAGGCCGAACAAGCCCATGCAGGAAATAAAAATGGTGATGGCGGTGGCTACCTTCATGAGGTTTGCGGTCTTCTGCTCCTCCTTATACATACCCGCGATCGACTCATCCAGGAAACTCCAGTCGAAGGGTTTCCCGGGATAAATCTCCTTCCAGATCTTCTCCATCTGCGATAAAGTAGTTTTGATATTCTTCATTTCCTTGCCCTTGGAGGCCAGCTTTATGGCAAGGCTGTTCTCGGGTTGAGAAAGGTCAAAAATAACCACGGGCCGGATAGGGACATGGTAAGAGTTCTCATGAAAATCGGCGACAACCCCCACAATGGGAATTGGTTTGTCGCCCAGGTAAACGAATTGACCGATGGCTTCTTCCGGCTTCTTAAGGCCAAGGGTGGTGGTGAAGGATTCGTTGACAACAAACTCTTTGATGCTATCTCTCTTGACATCTGGCCGCAAATTCCTTCCAGCCAGCAATTTTATTTGATAGAGCGGGATAAAGTTTTCATCGGCCAGTTGGACAGCAGACGAAATTGGTTGCTCCCTTTTGCCTTTATATTGTAAGGGCATCGACGTACGAAAACCGCTCATCGGCGTGAAGGACTGACGGGAAATTTGCTGGACGCCGGACAGTTGCTGGATCTTTTCGGCCAGGAGTTCAACTTTCTTAACGCTGTCTTCGGGGTTGGTCTCTACCGAGATAATGGCATCGGTGGTGAATCCAAGGTCATGACTGCGCATATAGTTGATCTGCCGGCTGATGACGATCGCGCTGATAATGAAGATCAGGGAGATGGTGAATTGAAAAACGATAAGGCTTTTGCGCAAATACCATTTTCCCGGGCCAGCCTGTACAGCCGCGCCTTTTAAGCTGAGGACAGGCAGATAGGCTGACAATACTTTAGCCGGGTAGAACCCTGCTAGAAGGGTAGTGATGAGCGTAAGCAACAAAACAAATCCGAAGGTGGCCGGGTCCAGGGGATGAAAGTCTACTCCGGCCGGTACGAAGTCATGGAAAGCAGAAAGTAGGGGCTTCACGCTCAACACAGCGAGCAGTAAGGCAAATAGACTAAGCAGAAAAGTCTCTGTCAGGAATTGGAAGGCGATGCTGCGCCGGTTGCCACCCATGACTTTCCGCACGCCAATTTCTTTGGCTCTGCGGATAGAAAGCGCCGTCGACAAGTTGATGAAGTTGATGGCCGCCAATGCGAGGATAAACAGGGCAATGCCCATCAGGACATAAAGGGTTGGCAGATGTGCCTTACGGATGCCGTCTTCTATGTCGTTGTTAAAATGAATGTCAGTCAGTGGCTGCAGGGACAGACCATATTTTATATCGGGGTTTGTTTTATACCCCTGGCTCATCTGGGCCAGCTGAGTTCGGATGCGGGCAGGGTCCGTGCCGGGAACCAGCTTGACCCAGGCGCGGGAACCCCAGGGGCTTGTTCCATTGTCCCATTTTTCATCGAGGATCCCTTTTTTCAAAAAACTATTCGTGAGGGTGCAACTGGAAATGAATTCCGAAAAAGGGAAGTCGGTGATGCCCTTCCAGTCTTTTACGATACCGGCTACCCGGACCCGGAGCGAATCATTAAAAACCATCTCCCGGCCCATAAGTTGATCAAGGGGAATCGACCCAAAATATTTGTGCGCTTTTGCCTCCGAAAGAACTACGGTAAAGGGGTCTTTCAAAGCGGTGGTAGGGTTGCCTGCCAGCCAATCATATTTGAAGATGGTGAAATATTCCGGGTCCGCAAGGATGGTAGTAGGAGTAGAAGAATACTCTTGTTTGTTATCAAATTTCCTTGTGGGATTTTGGCTGCCGGGGATGCTTATCTTTGCCCGGTAAAAATGATAGGCTGCGACGGTCTGCAGACCGGGGATTTTTTCCCGGGCCGCTGCTGGAAGGTCCTGGGGAATACTGGCAGCGTAATACTTATCACCGTTCTCGATCTGCCTTGTCTCTATCAACCGATAGATAA
>DATJJD010000165.1:0-6407 GCA_035492545.1 Puia sp. | reverse complement strand
TTCCTGATGAATACCCTGAACAATATTTATGCGCTGGCCCGGAAAAAATCCGACGATACGGCAGAGGTGGTCATGAAACTATCGGAACTGCTGCGGTTCATGTTGTATGAATCGGACGGATCTTTTATCAGCCTGGCGGATGAGGTAAAGGTATTGGAAGACTATCTCGACCTGGAAATGATACGGTATAACAACAGGCTTTCGGTAAGTTTCAGTAAAGAGATCGACCAGGAGAGCTACCGGATAACGCCAAGACTGCTGCTGCCTTTTATCGAAAACGCCTTTAAACACGGCATCAGTGAGACCCGGTTCGAGTCCTTTATCCGTATCAAGGTCAAAGCAAAAGACGGGCGGCTGGATTTTTCCATTGAGAATACCAAAGAGAAAGACAATGGTACGCAGCCAAAGCATAATATCGGACTTATCAACGTCAAAAGGCAGTTGGAGCTAACTTACAGGGAATACAAGCTTACTGTCAACAACGGGGATAATACCTTTACTGTAAACCTTTTTATTAACCTGGACAGCCATGTTGAAATATAACTGCATCATAGTAGAGGACGAGCCCCTTTCGGCGGAGATCCTCACGGATTATATAAAACAGGTTCCTTTTCTTGAGCTGAGGGCCGTCTGTGCGGATGCGATCTATGCGATGGAGATCCTGCAGAAAGAAAGGACGGACCTGATATTTTTGGATATCCATCTGCCCAGGATCAAGGGCCTTGAATTTTTAGGGTCGCTGAGAAATCCTCCTCCCGTAATTATCGTATCTGCCTATAAAGAATATGCTTTGGAAGGATTTGAGTTAAATGTGATCGACTATCTCCTTAAGCCGGTACGGTTCAGTCGCTTTTTGAAAGCCGTCAATAAACTGCCCCAGCAACAAACCCCTGCATCCCTTCCTGCCGCTGCTACGACTACCGGTGAAAGGACCTATTTCTTTTTCTCGGTGGGGAAAAAGAAAGTGAAGGTCTTCCTGGATGAAATCCTTTACATCGAAAGTCTCCGGGAATATGTTCGCATCACTACGAAAGAAAAAAACATCCTCACCAAATTCCAGTTAAGCAGGATCGAGGAGCTGTTGTCTCAAAATAATTTCCTGCGGATCCATCGCTCATTCATCGTGGCAAAGGACAAGATCACCGCCTTCACGACAGCCGATGTAGAGATCAACAATAAGCAGATCCCCATTGGCAGGAGTTATAAGGAATGGGTGGTGGCCCTGCTGGAACGTGATTCATCCTGACGTACATAATTGCTCTCTGTATACTCTACCTTGTCGTTCGTTGAATAGCTTTTCTGCCGGCAGGCAATTGTATTAAATTACCGTTGTCAAATTCAACGGATGAAGGCTTGTCTGCTAAAATTTTCATTGATCCTGGCGATCTCCCTGATCGTGCCAAGCTGCCAGCTGCCTCCCGCACAAGGGGGCGGCGCTATTGCTGCCGTCGGCAAGACAACAAAACCCCTGCCCGATAAGGGCAGGACCAACCTTTCTGTCGATGGAATTGTGGAATTGTATTAGACAGGTTTTTTACCCAGTTCCCGCATCATCCGGAAATGCGAGGCGATAGCCAGGGTCATCGTGGGGAATTCATTATAGGCGATCCCGAATTCCTGGCAGGTTTGTTTCACTATTTTGCTGATTGCAGGATAGTGTATGTGGCTGATACGGGGGAATAAATGGTGCTCCACCTGGAAGTTCAACCCCCCGACATACCAGGAGATGAGCTTATTCCGGGGTGCAAAATTAGCGGTGGTCTTCACCTGGTGGATCGCCCACTCTTCATCTAATTTTACCGTATCATCTTCTTTGATATGGACAAATTCCGCGTGTTCTACCACATGGGCCAGCTGGAATACGATGGCCAGGGTCAGGCCCAGCGTAACCTGCATACAGGCATACCCGATGGCCCAGGGGCCCCAGCCTACAAAATAAACGGGGATCAGGATATAGAAGACCGCATATAAGACCTTACTGAGCCAGAACACGATATGTTCTTTCAGGTCCATTTTCTGAAGGGGCGTGGAGACAATTTTCCGCTTGAAATACTTATTAAAGTCCATCATGGCCACCCAGGCGACGGAGGAGATAGCATAGACCAACACGACATAAATATGCTGGAAGCGGTGAGCGGGCACCCATTTCTGGGAGGGACACTGACGCATTACAGGGCTTTTGGCGATGTCATCGTCGATGCCATCTACATTGGTATAGGTATGATGGATGATATTGTGCTTAAACTTCCAGATAAAGGCATTTCCGCCAAGGGCGTTGAGGGAAAGTCCCATCAGGTCATTTACCCAGCCGCGGGTGGAATAGCTGCCATGGCAGGCGTCGTGCATCACATTAAACCCGATGCTGGCCAGTAACAGGCCTAACAGGCCACACAGTACAATACCGGCGAAAATAAGGCCGCCCGAAGCTGCCGGTCCGGAGGTCCGGAATAACAGCAGCAGGCCCGCATAGATGAGCAGCGCTCCGGGAATCAGGACGCCTGTTTTGGCGTATAATTTCCAATTCCCTGTTTTTTTGATTTTTTGCGTGTTGAAGTATTGATCTACAGAAGCTTTCAGACTGGCGTAGAAGGAATTCTTCTTATTATTGAAACTAAGTTTGGTCATAAAGGAGCTTTTCAGTCCAGGCAGCCTGACAATCAGGGAGCTGGCTACTACATAAACCCCTTTTTAGAGGAATTATTGTAGTTTCAGGCAAGGTAGGCAAGTTTTGTTAATTAGATGTGATTAATCGTGCTGGGAACTGTTAAAAATCGGCCACGGGCCGATTGCCCGAAGGGCCATCATTAGACCCGAAAGCCCGAAAGATGGACTTTCGGGCTTTCGCTCTATTTTCTGATCCTCTCTTTCAAGATCTTCCGCGCGGCCTGGATCTCGGTAATATCCTTAAAAGAGTCCTTGGGGATCAGGAAAAAAGACCGGGCATCGAAATATACGTGGAAAAAATAGGCTGTTTCCTTAAAACTGCTGAAATCCTTCCATTCCCATAACTGTTGTCCTTTTTTAGTCTCCAGGAGAATGCCCTGGTCTTCCAGGCTGAGGATAAAGGTATCCTGGAAGGTGGCGGATTTCTTATAGATGCTGAGGGGCAGCAGCCTGCGAATGGATATCCAGAGGAAAAACCATAATACGGAGAAGATGATAAAAGGGAGGGGTTGTATCTTTTTCAGCGCGAAGAGGATGGCCGATAAGATAGCAAATACGTTGATGAGGATCGCCATGATCTTTATCTCCGGGCGGCCAAAGAAATGGCCCCGTAATCCATCCAGTACCTGCTTCTTATTATATCCGAATTGAATAGTCATTCCTCGTCCGATTAAAAGGTGCCAATAAAAAATTGGGATTCCACCCAATTGTGGGGGGTAAAAATAAGGAAATATGAGTTCGTGGAGGGCCCTGCAAAATAAAAAATGGGCATCCCGAAGCTTCAGGATAGCCCGATAGAAATAGTTCTTGCGAATAATGACTGCCGGATCCGTTAACGGACGTCCCTGCAACGGCCATAATGATGATTAGCTGCTTCACCGGGTGTAACACTCCGGCTACAAGAATACAAAAAGCAAAGGAGGATCAGGACTGCCAGGATACGCTTCATGTTTTTCGATTTAGGTTTAGGATTATTAGAACGAACAAATACATTAAAAATTATCTAATGTCTTTCTTCTTTTGCGGGGATAAAATACGGTCAATCCGGGTAGAAAAAAAATTGTTTTATGGGGGGTGGGATGCTTATAAGACAAAAGCGGGCCTTGGGTCCGCTGTCCCAACCGAGCGAAGCGAAGGTTGCGGGCGAGGAGGAGCGAGGACCGACGCTCCGACGAAGCCCTGCAATCATTAGATATTTTTCGGGCCGGGCGACTTTTCAATATTGCCCGGCTCGAAAAATAAAATCCCCGCATAGACATGCGGGGATGAAATGTTTATTGATTAAGTTACCGTCGAAACAAATTTGAGGGGCTTTCGGCCGCTGCCCGGCGGCCCGCCGCCCTGGCTAGCTACATCCCATGCTATTGCCGCAATTCAGGCATTTATAGCAGGTGCCGCTGCGGATGGTGATATGTCCGCAGGTATTACAGGCTGGGGCATCGCTCTGCATGCTTTTGGCCGCCGCATTAAGGGCATCCAATCCATTGTCGGGACGGGGAGCTGCGGCCGTCCTGTGGGTATGGACCGCATGCGCCGCCGAAGAGATGTTGCCCGCGGGGGAGACAGACCCCTGTACCGGACCGTTGGGGGCGCCGGGTCCCGCCGCTGGAGTACCTGCCTTCGCTACGATGCGCACATCGCTTAGCTCCGGGGTCCTTTTATCATATTCCAGGGAAGTGGGTATTTCGTCCCAGTCATCGGCGCCGGTATTGGCTATTTCGGGCCGGTCCAGCACATGTACCAGGTCGGTCCTGCCCAGGTATTCATAGGCCAGTGACCGGAATATAAAGTCTACGATAGAAGTGGTGCTCTTGATATTCGGATGATCCACCATGCCGGAGGGCTCGAATCGAGTAAAGACGAATTTCTCTACGAATTCTTCCAGCGGCACCCCGTATTGCAGGCCAATGGAGATGGCTATGGCAAAACAATTCGACATACTGCGCATGGTAGCCCCTTCTTTGGCCATATCGATAAAGATCTCCCCTACGGTCCCGTCACTATATTCCCCTGTACGCAAAAAGATAGCCTGCCCGTTGATCTTGGCCTTTTGTGTAAAGCCGCGGCGTTTGGCGGGCAGGGTCCTGCGCTCGACGATGGTGGCCAGGGCCCTTTTCAATTTGGTATCGGGAGAGGCCTGTACCCTTTTCTGCACTTCCTCCAGTAATTCCTGTACCGTCAGTTTACCCAGGTCTACAATATTGGATTCGTTGTTCATCGGGATGGATTCTCCTCCCGTACCGGCAGCAGCCTCTTCTTTTTCGGCTTCCGTCTCCTTTTTCTTCTTATCGGATTTGGTGCTGAGCGGCTGTGACAATTTAGAGCCATCCCGGTACAGGGCGCAGGCTTTCAACCCCAGCTGCCAGCTCAGCATATACGCATCGGCGATCTCTTCTACAACGGCCTCATTGGGCAGGTTGATCGTTTTGGAGATAGCCCCGCTGATAAACGGCTGTGCAGCGGCCATCATCCGGATATGCCCATGCGCATGGATAAACCGTTGCCCTTTCTTTCCGCACTTATTGGCGCAGTCAAAAACAGCCAGATGTTCGTCTTTCAGGAATGGCGCCCCTTCCACGGTCATGGTGCCACAGACGTAGTTATTGGCGGCTTCGATCTCTTCCGCAGAAAAACCCAGCGCCTCCAGCAGGCTCCATTCGAAATTATAGTATTGGGCGGGTTTGAAGCCAAGCCGTTGCAGGCATTCCTCTCCCAGCGTGTATACATTGAATACGAAGCCGATCTCGAAGGCGGATCCGACGGCGGCGTCCAGTTTTTTGATCTCTTCGGCAATAAAACCCTTTTCACTGAGGGATTGATGGTTGATGGCAGGCGATCCGGCAAAGGTTCCGGTCCCCACCGCATATTTGATGATCGTGTCGATCTGCTTTTCCGTGTACTTCAGGTGCCGGAGGGCCGCCGGTACAGACTGGTTGATGATCTTAAAATAACCGCCCCCGGATAGCTTTTTGAATTTCACCAATGCAAAATCGGGTTCGACACCTGTCGTATCACAATCCATCACCAGTCCGATCGTACCCGTAGGGGCGATGACGGTGGACTGTGCATTCCGGTAACCGTATTTTTCCCCCAGCTGAACGGCTTCATCCCAGGCCTTGGTAGCAGCCTTCAACAGGTAGTCGGGACAATATTGGGCCTTGATGCCCTGTGGTTTTGTCTCCAGGCCTTCATATTCGTCGGCGTCATAGGCTGCAAGGCGATGATTGCGCATAACACGCAGCATGGCTTCCTTATTCTCTTCATACCGGGGGAAAGCGCCCAGGACGCCTGCCATCTCTGCCGAAGTCTTATAGGCAACACCGGTCATGATGGCGGTGATAGCCCCGGTTATGCCGCGGGCCTCTTCGCTGTCATAAGGGATGCCCATGATCATCAGCATGGAGCCCAGGTTGGCGTACCCAAGGCCCAGGGTCCTGTAATCGTAGGACAGGCGGGCCACTTCTTTGGAAGGGAACTGCGCCATCAGGACGGAGACCTCCAATACGGTGGTCCATAACCGTGAGCAATACTCAAAACCATCCACATCGAAGGTATTGGTCTGCTCATCATAGAACCGGCGCAGGTTTACGGATGCCAGGTTACAAGCCGTGTTGTCCAGGAACATGTATTCACTGCAGGGGTTGGAAGCCCGGATGCGGCCACCACTCGGGCACGTATGCCATTCATTGATGGTGGTATCGTATTGGGTACCCGGGTCAGCACAACGCCATGCTGCATACGCA
>DATJJD010000164.1:0-9241 GCA_035492545.1 Puia sp. | reverse complement strand
TCTTTTGTCCTCAGCAAGGCGATAGTATTCCGTGTTATCGATGCCTTTGTAGGCCAGTGTAGGTCCCTTTTCATTACCTTCCGCCGTATGGTTGTATACCACGTCCAGGAATACCTCGATACCGGCCTTATGCAGCTCTTTTACCATCGTCTTGAATTCACGGACCTGGCCCCCGATGTCATTACCGCTGTAAAACCGTATATCCGGTGCAAAAAACCCAATGGTGTTATACCCCCAATAATTTGTAAGCCCTTTATCCTGCAGATGCCGGTCGGTGACGGATTGATGGACAGGCATCAGTTCGATGGCCGTGATGCCCAGCTTCTTCAGGTGTGCGATAACAGATGGATGGGCAAGGGCGGCGTAGGTGCCTTTTATTTCTTCAGGGAGGTTGGGGAAGAGCCGGGTGAGGCCTTTGACATGGGCTTCATATATAATGGTATTATGGTAGGCGATTTTAGGGGGGGTATCATTCTCCCAGTCAAAATGGTGATCGATCACCGCGGATTTCGGGGCAAGGGTGGCATCGTCCCTTGTGTCGAAGGTATCATCGTCCTTTCCTACCTCATAGCCGAAGAGGCTGTCATCCCATTCCACGATGCCGCAGATGGCTTTCCCATAAGGATCGAGCAGCAGTTTGTTGGGGTTGAAGCGATGCCCGTTCCCGGGTTCGTAAGGACCATACACCCGATAACCGTATATCTGTCCGGGCGACAGGTCAGGAATATAAGCATGCCAGATGCTGTGTGTCTGTTGCGTGAATTTAATCCGTTGGGTTTCTTTTTCGCCTTTCGCGGCATTGAAAAGGCAAAGTTCTACGCCTGTCGCATGGTGGGAATAGAGGGCAAAGTTGACCCCTTTCCCGTCCCAAATGGAGCCAAGCGGATAAGGGTCACCCGGTAAGATAGTCATAGTGTAAGAATATTAGTAGCCTGTCGGTGGTTTATTGTCCGTGCTAAGTTTTGCGCCCGTGCCTTTCAATCTCTTCTGACAGCTTAATGCGGAGTCGAGGTGGGTACGCAACATATGCAGGCTGCTGTCTGCAAAGGCCCGGATGTCGGCGTCGGCTCCATTCTTTGCCTCTTTTTCAAATTCTTTTATATCCTTTTTGTGATCGTCGACCATCATATTGATATAGGCCTTATCGAAATCCCGGCCGTTCTTCTTTTGCAGGTCATCCGCCATTTTTTGCATATCGGGGGCTATGGCGGAGAGGAGTGTAATATTCTTATCTTTTGCCAGGCCCGTCAGGCGGTCTCCTGCTTTGGAGTGGTCCCTTTCCATCATGGCGCCGAATGCCTTGACGTCCTGCGCCATGCCTTTTTGCTGGGCTAACTGCCCCAGTTGCACTTCTTCCATGCCGCCGGCGGCCGCGTCGACCACAAATTTTGCATCGTCTTTCGATACCGAGACGGGTACGACCGTAGTGGTCGGTTTACCGGAGACGGCTGAGCTGTCTATTGCCCGGGTGTTGGAATCCTTTGCTTCTTTTACTTCGTTGGGCTGGCCGTTATGGCAGCTGAAGCAGATAAAAATGAAGCCGAAAAGAAGGCGGGTGAACTGGTATGCTCTTTTCATAAACGGCTATTTTAGAAAAGATCAGAAAAAACTATGCCAGGGCGTCCCGCTTTCAGATCATGCATATTATCACCTTAAAAAATTATAAAAAAGGGCGGGACCTTGATCCCGCCCGTCATTACTGTGGTTTTCCTGCTATTGTACGTTAATACTGCGGGAAACCTGCCGTGCATTTTCTTTTTTAGGCAGTGTCAGATGAAGTATGCCGTCTTCATACTTTGCGGAACTTTTTGAGCTATCCA
Source organism: Puia sp. (assembly GCA_035492545.1). GTDB lineage: Bacteria > Bacteroidota > Bacteroidia > Chitinophagales > Chitinophagaceae > Puia. The sequence continues at coordinate 7,421 of DATJJD010000164.1, read as the reverse complement.
CGGTATCATCGATCGTAAAGCTTCTGCTGAACGAGCGCCTTCTGTATTCTTTCCGCAGCCAGCCCTTATCTTTATTATCTTTATTATCCTGGCTGGATTCTTCCTTCTGTTCGAAGGATATCGTGAGCTGGTCGCCTGTCAAATTGATTTGAAAATCTTGTTTTTTCAATCCGGGAGCGACAATCTCCATCTCGTAGTAATTATCCGTTTCCCGGATATTGACGGGCACCTGGCCACGGGTTTGAACTCCTCCGAATCCCCAGGTTTCATCATCGAAGAACCGGCTTAGATTATTTTGAAAGATCTGATCAACAACACTTCCAAAGGTTGCCGGCTGGCTGTTCTCTTTTTTGATAATGTTTGACATGATTTCCTCCTTTTTATTGAGTTATTGAATTATTGATTTCGTTATCAAAAATCGTCAACAACCCTTGTGCCAACCGTGAAAAGTGAAATTTTTTCAGTCAGATCGTGTCAGAATTACCGTCAAAGTTTCAGTAAATTGGTGGGGAGCCGTCAGACAAATATTATTCGAACCAGTGATGTCCGCGGCCGATCTGGACGCCTGTGTAAAGTTTGCCGTTAAATTCCTTGAATCTGTTAAACGGCGAGCTATGGCTGTATACATGATAAATAATTTACGGTTGTTAAGAGTAATAAAATTTTTATGCCGGCAGCAGATAGCAGGGTCAGCTGGCATAATTTTTTCGGCAGAATTAATACCAGGAAGCGCATCCTTAAAAACTTCAATTTTTTATTTAATCACCCAAAAATCAAAGGTATGAGTACGAGAAATTCAGGCAGACGTGGCTTTGCTTCGATGGAACCCGAGGAACGACGCCGGAATGCGCAGCGAGGCGGTCAGGCGTCCTATGGAGGTTATGAGAGCAGCCGTTACGAGAATGACTACGACGATGATTATGATGAGGAGGAGGACGAATATGGAGACGGCAATCATCCGTCTTCCCGTTATCATGAAGAGGACGAAGGGGATTACGAGGAAGATTACGATGACGATGAAGAGGAGGATGATTATCGTCGTCCCTATTCAAGGTATGAAGAGGAGGAGGAGGACTATGACCGCCGCCGTGGCGGGAGGGATCGGGACGAATATGAAACCTACGACCGGGGCAGGTCTTCGGAACGTGGACGGCAATCCGGCGGTGGCCGGGGTTTTGCCTCTATGGACCGCGACCAGGTAAGACGGTACGCCAGTGAGGGCGGGCGCGCTTATCACGAGCAAAGAGGAAGGTCCGGTCATGATGAAGGGGGACGCAGAGGGCGGTCCTCTCAATCCTCTTCCGGAAGGGGGCGATCGGCCTCCACGTCCGGCAGATCTTCCAGCCGAAGCTATTCCGATAATTCTTCCAGAAGCCACTCCGGTAATTCCGGTCAGCAGCGTAATTCAAGGGGGCAGTTCACCAGCCGGTCCGGAAGGTCCGGGTATGGTGGTGGACGTAGCCAGTCAGGCGGCAGCGGCCGCAGCTCCCGGAGCCGGTAACGGTTGTATCTAAGGATGACTTACCTACTCACAAACAAATAGAGCCTTTTTTCAAGACTCTATTTGTTTGTTCTATTTTTGGGCTAACAGGCCGAAATTCAACAATGTCGTTTGACTTCGGGTGCGGGTAAACTGGTTGTAACTATAGGTGATGGAAAAGCTAAGCCATTTATATAATTTGACGGAGGCGCCTAAGTTTATCTTCACAATATAATCGCTGCTCCAGTTGGAAAGGGAGTTTTGCAGGAAGCCCGTGCCGTCGAGGGCATACATGTCGTGTATTACCCAATGATATAACACCCGTAAAGAATTTCTCACTGTCTGGTATTTATCCCGTTGAAAAACATTCCCGTTGGGCCCTCCATACAAGCTATCATACAAGTCCCCTTTTTCGTACAAGAGACCATCACTTATGTTAAGGATCGATTTTTTCTTATCGATGATATTATAACCTGCTCCCAGTCCTGTCTGGAGTTGCTGATTGATCATCAGGGAGATGCTGGTATTATAGGTAGCCAATCCCCAATAATAAAAATGCTGCAGGGTTTTATACAGGTCGAAGTCGAGGGTGGCGGTGACATCGTTGTTGGTGAGTATACCGGAGGATTTACCATAGATCCAGTTGCCACTCAGGTTGACGGTGGCGCTGCTTTTTACCATGCTGACCTTGGCTGAGTTGTTGTACACGGACGATTCCAGGGAATTGGTATGGTTGAGGGTACCGGTGGCGGACAAAGAAAAATGGTAATGGGCGGTGTCGCTGTGGTGAGTGGAGTCCGTATCCTTTTTTACTTTGGAAGGTATTGTATCTTTCACCGGGGGGCTGCCCGGGTCGCCATCCTGGCCGAATACATACAGAGGGAGCAGCAGGAATAAAATGCGGGCGAACGTTGACATGGGGAGTCTTTTCAAAAAACTATGCCAGAAAGAGGTCTGGCATAATTTTTTTTGCATCCCCTTATTATGAGTACTATCAAAAAATCCCCTGCGAAAAAGAAAACCGGCAAGACCGCAGCGGCTAAAGGGAGATGGTCGGCCGACGTAACGAAACACAGCAATGCGCTGGATCTCAAAAAAGGTGTTTTTACGCTGGACAGTCCGAAAAAGATAGCGCAGTCGCTGGAGAAGTCCGCGGAGGACAGTGACCGCAAGAAAGGCAGCGCCCATCAGTCGGCCATGTCCATGCTAAATTTTTATATCAACCGGGCCGGCAAAAATCTTCCGGCGACCAGGAAGAAAACGCTGGTGAAGGCGAAGGAGGAACTGAAAGCCATGAATGCGAAGGGAGCCGACGGGCGAAAGTCGGGTGGCAGCCATCGATCCGGGAGTCGTAAGCAGGATGGGAAGTGATGCGGCGGGCGATCAATCATAGATAATCGTGATCGATATTCTTGTTGCGATTGTCGTTGAATTGTTTGTTCAGGTTGTAGGCGGCGCTGATAAGGCCCAGGTGGGTGAAGGCCTGTGGAAAATTGCCCAGATGTTCGCCCTCGAAGCCCAGCTGTTCGGAATAAAGGCCGAGGTGGTTGGCATATCCCAGCATTTTCTCAAAATAAAAACGAGCTTTTTCCAACTGGCCTGAGCGGGACAGGCATTCCACATACCAGAAGGTGCACATGGAAAATGTCCCCTCCCGGCTTACAAAGCCATCCGGAGCGGCCACCTCAGGCAGGTACCTGTAGACCAGGGAGTCGGTGACCAGTTCCTCGCCGATCTTTTCCAGGGTAGACAGCCAGCGGGGGTCTTTCGGACTGATAAAACGGAACAGCGGCATCAACAGCGCGGAAGCGTCCACTGTAGGCGAGCCGGGGAACTGCATAAAGGCCTTCTTTTCCTCATTCCAAAAGTCTGAAAAAATACTGGTATAGATCTTGTCTCTTTCGCTTTTCCAGTTGCCATTTCGGGGGAAGGAACGGGCTTCTGCTATTTTCATCGCCCTGTCCAATGCCACCCAGCAGGAAAGGCGGGAGCATAGAAAATTCTTTTTGCCTCCTCTTACCTCCCAGATGCCATCGTCCGGCTGATTCCAGTTGGCGCTGAGCCAGTCCATCTGCTGTTCCAGGTTCTTCCAGAAGTCATAGGAAATAGGTTCGCCATGTTTGTTATATAAATAAACGGAGTCCATCAGCTCTCCGTAGATGTCCAGCTGCAGCTGACCATAGGCGTCATTGCCCACCCGGACGGGTGAGGATCCCCGGTATCCTTCGAAGTTATCCAGGGTATATTCCTGCAGTTGCCGGCTTCCATCGATGGAATACATGATGCCCAGTCTCTCCTGGCCCTTGATATCCTGGCAGAGCTTTTCCACCCAGCTCATAAAGGCCCCTGCCTCTTTGGTATACCCCATCCGTATAAAAGAATAAACGGTAAAGGAGGCATCGCGTATCCAGGTATAGCGATAATCCCAATTCCTTTTTCCGCCGATGCTCTCCGGCAGTCCGAAGGTGGGCGCAGCTATTATGCTGCCATATTTAGCGGAAGTCAGCAACTTTAACACCAGGGCGGAGCGGTTGACGGTCTCCATCCATCTTCCTTTATACGCCGACTGAGCAATCCAATCTTTCCAATAGTTCACGGTTTGAAAAAGGATCTTTGTTATGAAGTCGTTAAAATTGTCCTTATCCGGTTTTTCATTTCCGGCGTCTTCCAGGAGAAAATCAGCGATTTGGGTAGGCCCGAGGGTAAATTCCGCCACAGCATCCTGATCGCTGATCTGTAGGGGGATGCTGGCTTTTAGCCGTATGACCAGTGGATTGGGCTTCCCGGAAGCCTTTTCCTCTTCTGGCAGGATTCCTTCTTTGGATCTGTTTTTTGCTGCCGATCGGAAAATGATCTCATTGGGTCCAACCTGTTCTACCGTGTGCGTATCCTGTCCATAGTTAAACCGGGGGCTGCATTGTACCCGGTACTTCACTTCGCCCCGGATCGTAGTGACCCGGCGGCCCAGCTTTTTTCCATCCTGTGCGTCGATGGATACCGGCATAAAGTCCGTTATCTCTCCTACTCCTTCTGAGGAAAGGAAACGGGTAAGCAGGACATTGGTATCCGGCAGATAAAGCTGTTTGGTCTTCATCTGTTTGAACTCAGGGCTTATGGTAAATGAGCCTCCTTTCTTTTCGTCGAGCAAGGCGGCGAAGAGGCTGGGCGAGTCGAATTCCGGAAAGCACATGAAGTCGATCGAACCATTGAGGCCGATCAGGGCTACTGTATTCAGGTCGCCGATAATCCCATAATTTTCAATTGGCTGGTAGCTCACCGGATAATTTTGGAAGGGTGGTTGCAAAAACTATTCCCCTGGCCCTGGCATAATTTTTTCGGCGGCATAATAGATCTGCGTGGAAAAATCAACAAGTATGAAGAGGATTGCGTTTATCAGTGAGCATGCCTCTCCCCTGGCCCTGACGGGAGGTACCGATAATGGTGGGCAAAACGTTTATGTTGCGGAGATGGGTAAAGCATTGGTTGCGGCTGGTTATGCGATAGATGTATATACCAGGAGGGATCATCCCGAACAGCCGGAGGTGGTCAGATGGTGGCCGGGAATCAGAGTTATTCACATCAAGGCCGGGCCGGAGCAAGGCGTCGAAAAAGAAGGTCTGCTGATCTATATGAAAGAGTTCGCGGACAACATCCTGCAGTTCATCATGCGGGAACAGAGGGTATATGAGTTGATACATGCCCATTTCTTTATGTCGGCCTGGGTGGCCTCCATCGTAAAAAAAGTTTTAGGGATCCCTTACATTGTTACTTTCCATTCGCTGGGAATGGTCCGGAAATATTATCAGAAGGAGATGGACCGGTTCCCGGACGAAAGGTGCGGCATCGAACGGTTCATCGTTCAGGATGCGGACCGGATCATAGCAGAATGTCCCCAGGATAAGGAAGACCTTATCCATCATTACCAGGCTTTTCCTGAAAAGATCACCATCGTGCCCTGCGGATTCAATCCCGAGGACTTCTATCCTATCGACCGGGACAGGGCCCGGGAACAACTGGGGTTACCCCTGGAGGAGCCTATCCTGCTGCAATTAGGAAGAATGGTACCCCGAAAGGGCATGGATACGGTGATCAGAGCCTTAGGCCTTTTGCAACAAAAGGGAAAAAAGGCGCTGCTGATGATCGTAGGAGGGAATACAGACTGGCCTGACCCATTCCGAACTCCGGAAATAGGCCGGTTGCAGGAAATTGCCAGGCAGGAACAGGTTATCGACAACATCTATTTCACGGGTCGGAAAGGAAGGGAAATCCTTCGTTATTATTATGCGGCGGCAGATATTTTTGTTACGGTACCCTGGTATGAAACGTTCGGCATCACTCCCCTGGAGGCGATGGCTTGCGGCATCCCGGTGATCGGATCGGATACCGGGGGTATTAAGTTCAGCGTAGTACCGGGCAAAACGGGGTTATTAGTCCCTCCCAATGACGTACCCACCTTGGCTGCGGGTATCGGAAATCTGCTGGATAATAAAAAATTACGGCGGCAGATGGGGAAGAATGGCATAAGACGGGTAAATAGTTTTTTTACCTGGAAGAAAGCGGCCGATCAACTGATAGGGGCTTATGAAAAGATGGGCGCCGAAAAACAAAGGGAACGGATCATCCTGCAGTGGTCCCGGGAATTTTTTCATGCAGACCGTCCTGAAATCAGGACCTACACGGCAGCTTCGTAAGGAAGAAAGATCTTGGGTATATGAATTGCGGTCTTACTCTAAACATCCATCATGCATATTCCGGAAAGACATCGAGGCCCGGCAGAGTTAGCCCATAAGAAGGCCCGGGCGAACAGGCGCCGGCTGGTCATCCTGATGGTCGTCATTTTCGTCGTCGTGTTATCCTTTTTCGCTGGCCGGCACAGCGGGCGAAAGCCATTTATTAATCAGGATGCCACCAGTAGTCAGGCAACGGATCCCTCCGGTAAAGAGGGGATCCCCCCGGATTCTTTGCACCATTGAAGGGAGAGGGTAGGTCCGGCTTTTGCTGTCAAAGTAATACAACAACCGAAGAAAGATAAATTTTCAACTTAATAAAAATTAAAATCATGAGATCAAAAACAGCATCTAAATCAGCTAACGGCTTTAAGACGAAGGGTAGCGCCGATAAGAAACAAAATGCCGGGACAACGTCCCGTCGCCAGGGGACATCGGGAAGAGGGCAACACAGCGCTGACGGCAGGAGACAGGAAAGCGGTATGGACAGAGGACAGCAGCAGGGAAGACAAAGCGCCAGTGGAAAAGGGCAACAGCGTGCCGGGGGAAGAGGACAGCAGGGCAGCGCCGGAAGAGAGCAGCAGCGATCAAAATCCGAGGGATCTTCACCACAAGACGACTCACCCCTGGAGAAGTTTTTTCTCGATCAATTGAAGGATATTTATTATGCCGAGCAAAAGATTACCCAGTCGCTGCCTAAAATGCAGGAGGCCGCTACTACATCACCATTAAAAGACGCTTTTGAAGATCATTTACGCCAGACCGAACGGCATGTTAAACGGCTGGAAAAAGTTTTCCAGGCCCTTAACCAAAAACCCGAAGGAAAAAAATGTGAGGCTATCGAAGGCATCGCCAGGGAAGTGGAGTCCATTATCAAGGAAACGCCGGAGGGTACGCTGACCCGGGATGCAGCTCTTATCATGGCGGCGCAGAAAGTAGAGCATTATGAGATCGCCACCTATGGCGGGTTGGTGCAGCTGGCTATCACCATGGAGCTGCATGATGTAGCCGACCTGCTGGACAAGACGCTGATGGAGGAGGAAGATACGGATGCCCTGTTGACGGAAATTGCGGAGAATGAGGTGAACCTGGGAGCTGAGCATGAAGGCAGCCAGTATTCCTGGAACCGGGGGAAGCAGGGTAACAACGAGGGGCGGCAAGGCGCACGGGGCCGTCAGGGTGGATCAGGCAGCCAGGGGAAACAAGCATCCGAT
>DATJJD010000163.1:0-5194 GCA_035492545.1 Puia sp. | reverse complement strand
TCATGTTCCCATATCAGGATCACCACCCCCGACCTTTTAAAGAGGTCCCGGGCCAGTCCATCGGCATCGGCGACCGCATATTTTGAGTTGATGGGCAGGTTGTCCTGTATGGCAAGCGGGCTGGCTGTTTGGAACATACGCGCATGCGACGTTTCTTTCCCGGAGGAGATGGTTGGCACATACAGACTTCCCGGCTGCCTGAATTTGCCGTTTAGGACAGGGGGTAGCAGCATGGCCCGGTGCAGGCCTTTGCAGGACAAATTGCCCGTGGCCTCGTTTTTTTCACCGTGCCGGATAATGACCACCGTCAGGGATTCGGACTGTGAAAAAGCCGCGGACAGCCCCGTAACGCAGGTTATTAAGACAAATAGAAATCTCATATTATTTTCCCTCAATTTATACAAATTATTTAAAGGCAAACCCCCTGTTTTGTAATACCTTTGCGCCGCTTAATTCTTCTAAACTATGCAATTATCATCCATTCTTTCCCGGTTCAGCGAGCCGGAAACGTTGAAAATGGCCAAGCTCGGCCGCGAACTAAGAGCAAAAGGTATTGATGTTATTGACCTCAGCCTGGGTGAACCCGATTTCGACACCCCTCAGCATATAAAGGACGCCGCCAAGAAAGCCATCGATGATAACTGGAGCCACTATACCCCCGTATCCGGCTATGTAGACCTCCGCGAAGCCGTCTGCACCAAGTTTAAAAGAGATAACAACCTGGACTACAAACCGGAGAACATCGTCGTCTCCACCGGCGCCAAACAAAGCCTGGCCAACGCCATCCTGGCCCTGGTTGATGACGGAGAGGAAGTCATCATCCCCACTCCTTACTGGGTCACTTATTCCGAGCTGGTAAAGATCGCCAGAGGCAAGGTAGTGGAAGTGCATACTCCCCTGGAGAGCGGCTTCAAGATCACCCCCGCCCAGCTGGAGGCCGCCATCACCCCCAAAACGAAAGTTTTCCTTTTCTCCTCTCCCTGTAACCCCTCCGGAGCCGTTTACAGCAAGGCAGAGCTGGAAGCCCTGGCCGCCGTATTCCGCAAACATCCCGAAGTCTTCATCATCTCCGATGAGATCTATGAATATATCAACTTCACCGGCAAACATGAGAGCATCGCCCAGTTCGCGGACCTGAAAGACAGGATCATCATCGTCAATGGTCTCAGCAAGGGTTTTGCCATGACAGGCTGGCGCCTGGGTTACATCGCCGCTCATCCGGATATAGCCAAAGCCTGTGAGAAATTACAGGGACAGTTCACCAGCGGCACCAATTCCATCGCGCAGAAGTCCGCGGTGGTCGCCCTGACAGCCGACCTGGGCCCCTCCTTTGACATGGTAAAGGAATTCACCAACCGGAGGAAAAAGACCCTGGAACTGGTAAAAGCCATCCCGGGGATCAAGTGTTTCGAACCGGAAGGCGCTTTCTATATCTTCCCGGATGTATCGTCTTATTTTGGTAAATCGGATGGCGACAACGTGATAAAGAATTCGGCGGATTTCAGCATGTACCTGCTCAACACAGCCCATGTCTCTTCCGTCATGGGAGACGCCTTTGGAGAACCTGCCTGCGTCCGTTTCTCCTTCGCCAACAGCATGCCCAACATCGAAAAAGCCTGGGGTAGAATTAAAGACGCACTGGCGAAGCTGAAATAGGCTTCACTGCCGCCGGTCCGCCGAAGGGGCGGCCGCCTTATGCGCTTCACACCCTGCCGGCCTATTCCCAGCGGAAGGCCCTGACGGCGGCGAATCCCACGAGGATGGCCCAGCCGAACAGACCCGCCAGCTCACGGGGGATCTGCCAGATATGCTCACCTTCAAATGCGATCTTCCGCAGACCGTCCACGAAGAAGGTCAGCGGCAGGGACCGGCAGAACGTCTGCAGCCAATGAGGATAGTTCTCCACCGGAAAGAAAAGTCCGCAGAGCAGGATCTGCGGGAGGGTGATGGTATTGGCGATAGGCGCCACCGAGCTCTCATTCTGTACACGGCCGCTGATGATAAAGCCCATGCCCGTAAAGACCACAATGCCCGGAATCGACAACAACGACATTTCGAAAAAGGTAAGAAACCCATGGGCGAGGGTAAAACCGAATAGGAGGGTACCTATCGTCACCATAATAATAAAGCCGATGACCTGGAAGAGGAGCCGGCTGACCAATTCGCCAACAATGAGCGACGAGCGGCGAATGGGGGTGGCGGCAAATCTTTTCAGCACAAGGCTCTGACGCAGACCGAATAACAGAAAAGCAGAACCGAAAACGCCTGCCATCAGGAGTGAAAAACCCATCTGGCCGGGTAAAATAAAATCTATCGTGTGATAAGCCCGGCCCGCAATCGTGGTTACGTTCATTTCAGCGATGGTGGGTTTGGACGGCAGCATACGCTCATTCAGCCCCTCGATCGATTCTTTTAGGACGGATTGTAACAAGGGCCATTTGTCGGCGGTGGAATTAGAGACGGTAAGCTGCACCTTATAATGTGGAAGGACGGAAGCCCTGCCCGGGGCGCGGACCGTAAGGACACTATCCCGGCTGACCTGCAGGATGCCCGCTATCCTCCCTTTTTTAAGGTCCCCCAGCATGGTTTCCCCTTCCTTATAATATTGTGGATGAAGGATAGGGGCGGAGAGACTTTACAAAATGGGGGCGCCGGCCAACTTCAGCAGTCGCTCGTGCAGCGCCAGCACCTGGGGAATGACAGCCTGCTGATCATCATTGACGATGACGGCATCACACAATCTCATCTTGATATCTTCGTCGATCTGGTTGTTCATCCGTTGCAGCACCGCATCCCGGGTGATATGGTCCCGTTGCATGGTGCGGTGGATTCGCAGCGTAACAGGGGCATAGACCCCGATGACAAAGTCCAGGCCCTTTCCTCCATTACTCTCGAAGATCAATGCCGCCTCCCGGATAACATAAGGCATGGAAAGAGCTTCCTGTTCACTCATCCAGATGGCCCCCGCCCTTATCGTAGCGGGATGAACCAGCGAGTTCAGCAATTCCAGCTTCTCTTTATGAGGAAATACCTGGGCGGCCAGCCAGGGGCGGTTAAGCTGACCCTCTACATAGGCTTCGGGCCCGAAATGATGCAGGATCTGCTCTTTTAGCCCCGGGTCCTCATTCATCACCCGTTTGGCTTCCTGGTCGGCATAGGAGACAGGAATACCCAGCACCTCGAAGATGCCGGCTATCGTGCTCTTACCCGATCCGATCCCGCCTGTCAGCCCGACTCGTAACATATTATTAATGGAGAGGGCCCGGAAACAACGCCGACGCCAGGCAGACTGCCTTTCATCGCTTCGTTGGCTGCCGGGCCCGGAGGAATTTATTTCTTATCGGTTGCCACTACTGCGGGCTTATTGATATTCTGCGTCCATTCCATAGAGATGGCGCTCTTTTCGATCTTCAGGTAGCTGCCAGGGCTGGTTTCGATCATAAGCGTCCCGTCATCATTCACTTTATTCACCGTCCCGTGGATACCGGCGATGGTGACGATCTTATCTCCTTTTTGCATGTCTTCCTGGAACTTTTTGGCGAGTTTCGCTTTTTTAGCCTGGGGGCGGATCATAAATAGCCAGAATACCAGGATCATACCTCCTAATAAAATCAAGGAATAGCTATTCCCCGGAGTACCACCTGCTTGTAATAAAACTACTAAATGAGTCATTGTATGATTGTTTGATTGAAATGAATGATTATGGTTTCTTATCTACCTGCACGACAAATTGCAGGGAATGGCTGCGGGTGCCTTTCGTATTGGCATATACATATAAGGTCTTGTGATTGATACCCGTGCGGCCCTGGCTGTTAAAGGAGGCTTTGACCTGTCCTTCCCCGCCGGGAGCGATAGGCTCTGTGGACTGCTCGGCCACGGTACACCCGCAGCTGGGCTGCACCCTTTCAATCACCAGAGGCTTGTCCCCGGTATTCTTGAAACGAAAAGATACTTCCAGCTTCTGCCCTTCCTCTATCTTTCCGAAATCCTTGGAGGAATCCAGCCATTGAATAGTGGTGAACTGAGTGGAATCGGTAATGGGGGGAGGGGCGGCTGATCCGCTCTTGTCATTGTTCTTGCAGCCGGCAATAAGAAGGACGGCTAAAAAACAAGGTAATAGATAACGCATGGACGATAATTTTTGCAAACGTACATCAAATAAGGACAAACCTGCATTCAACTGGCCTTAAAATTGACCTTATGCATTTTGTCGTCCCGCACCAGGTCTTTATGGATATTATCCAGGATACCATTGACAAACTGGCCGCTTTGGGGCGTACTATACTCTTTGGCCAGATCGATGTACTCGTTGATGGTGACTTTGGGGGGGATCGTCTCAAAGTAGAGGAACTCGGCTACCCCCATCTGCATCAGGATCATGTCCAGGGTGGCGATCCTTTCCGGATCCCAGTTCTTTAATTTGGGCTTGATAAGGTCCATCACCACCTCCTTCTTCTCCATGACCGTCTGCAGCAGCCCCCGGGCAAACTCCCATTTCTCCTTGCTGATGATCTCCTGGAAATTGACCGACTGAGGTTTGCCGACATAACCCAGCAACAACTGGCTGACCATATCGATGTCATCGTCCCAGTTCATAAAAAGCTCTTCCACATGAGCCTCGAATAATTCATTGGGCAGCAGCAGGCTGGTGAAAATAAATTCCAGGATGCCTTTTTCCGATTTCTTCTCCCTGCTGGGTTCGGTGATGTATTTTTTATACTCGTCTGTAGTCACCAGCTCCTGGTAGACCTTTTTGATCAGCTCCTTGTCTTCGTACAGATGGGGCTTGTCCGTGCTGAGCACCTTCTGCCAGGAAGGGTCTTCAAGGATCTTCCAAAGAAATTCATTGCCGGCCAGCTTGATATTGACGTTGAGGTCCTGTTCGTTGGGCAGGTGCTTGTTCGACCGGACCCTGGAATCCGTTTCGGCGTAGCGGGCCACTTCGGTAATACAATATATAAGGTAGACTAATAACTGCCTTGAATGGTCAAAATGCTTTTGTAGGATCCGTATAGGTTCTCCCGGCTTTACGGTTTGTTCCTGTGCATCCAGGGTATACAAGGTTTGCATCACTTTTACCCGGATATTTCTTCTGCTGATCATTATAATAAGAGCTTTATTAGCGGCTGCAAATATAAGCATTTACCGGCAATCACCCCCCTGCACACTGACAGAGAGGATTTTTTTTTCAAAG
>DATJJD010000162.1:0-9197 GCA_035492545.1 Puia sp. | reverse complement strand
GGGTGTTATCACGGCGCCCGATAAGCCGGCCGGACGGGGTTTGCAACTGACAGAGAGCGCTGTAAAAAAATATGCCCGTGAAAAAGAATTGAAAATTTTACAACCGGAGAAATTAAAGAACCCGCAATTTTTGGAAGAGCTCCGGTCCCTGCAGGCGGACCTGCAGGTCGTTGTGGCATTCCGGATGCTGCCGGAAGTGGTTTGGAACATGCCCCCCATGGGCACCGTGAACTTACATGGCTCCCTCTTACCACAATACCGGGGCGCCGCCCCTATCAACTGGGCGGTCATCAATGGGGAGAAGGAGACGGGGGTCACCACTTTCAAACTACAACAGGATATCGATACGGGGAATATCCTGTTGCAGGATCGGTTCCCCATCGGAGAGCAGGAGACGGCCGGAGAGGTGCACGACCGGATGAAAGAGATCGGCGCCCGGTTGCTGGTAAAGACGGTAGAGGGTTTGGCGGCGGGCAGTTTGACCGAAAAGCCGCAGAATGACGTCATCCATCAGCAAGCCCTCGTTTTTACCGACAATAGCAATTCTCAAGACAATGTACCGCCAGTTCTAGCCGAGGCACCGAACACAGGATCGGCGACCCTCCGGCACGCCCCCAAGATCTTCACCGAGACCTGCAAAATAGATTGGAATAAACCCGTGTCGGAAATCTACAATCTCATCCGGGGACTATCCCCTTTCCCGGCAGCTTTTACTTATCTTGATGGCAAACTGCTCAAAATATACCGGGCGGAAAAAGAGACGGCCTCGCCTTCACTTGCGCCGGGCGGGCATACCACGGACCAAAAGACCTATCTGAAGTTCGCCGCTCCGGACGGTTATATCCGGGTGTCGGAAATTCAACTGGAAGGGAAGAAGAAAATGAAGGTGGAAGATTTTCTACGGGGTTACCGGATCAATACCTGACTTCCGCATTGAACCTCCCTTCTCCCTCTCCCAACTCACTGGCAGCCGCATTGCTGATGCGAACGGTCAATCCCGCGCTTTCCTTCATATCGGGCAGCTGTCCCAGTATCTTGGCATAGACACTTTTGCCCGTGGAGGGGACGCTGATCTTCACGATGGTGCCGACAGGCACATTATTCATCAGGGCATAATATTTACCGTCCTGCCAGCCGCTGGTGCTTTTGAAAATACCGGCGGGTCCGCTGGCCGACTTCCCCCCATCCGTGAAATCAACCTTGAAATAACCTCCGTTGAAATGGATCGCCGGGGCGGCGGAGGCGGGCTCTTTGGAGGGCGTTGCTTTGGGCAGGGTCTCTTTGGCTGGGGTTTCCTTGACAGGGGTCTCTTTGGTCGCAGTCTCGTTGAAGGTGGCCGGCTCTTTCGGAGCGGCCGATTCCTTTATCACGGGTTTCGGAGGGGCGACTGTAGCGGTAATGACGGGAGGTTTGCCGGTCGGGGGAGTGACGGGCCGCGAGGTGGTTGCGGGAGTCGTCGTAGAGGCAGCATCCGTCCGTGAGGCAGCATCGGTCCGCGTGGCAGCGGCAGGAGTGCCTCCCTGATCTGCAGTGACAGCAGGCGCCGCCCCATTCGTCGCCAGGGCAGACAAAGCTGTTTTTACTTTCAGATATCCGACGATCAGATGCATTCCGGCTTTCACCTGATCTTTGTTGATATTATTCCATTTTTCCAGGCTGGGGATCGGCACCTTGTTATGATTGACACTGATCCGGTACATCCATTCTTTTTCCTGAATGATGTGATAGACCGGCACCAGGGTCTCTCCGGCGGATTTAAGACCATTTTGGGAAAAATTAACTGCCGTCAGCGGAATCAATAAATGTTCTCCGATCGTCAGCGGCTGAGCCATTGTCAGCTTGTTATAGGGCGCTATTTCTTTGGGACTTATGTTATACAGTCTTCCCACACTATACCAGTTCTCTTTTGCTACTACCGTATGTTCCAGGTACAACTTACCGGTCTGGCCCTGGATGAGTAATTCATTGGATTGGGATTGGGCAAATTTTATAAAAAAAAGGCTGATCAATAAAAGTACCAGGGCCTGTGATCGCATAGTTTTTACATTTTACAGGGTTCAGAGCAAAGATGCACAATAATTCGGCAAATTTAACCCCTTTTCAGGATGCGCCATTCCTTCGGGTAATAATTATTGACGCGGTTAGGCAGGATCTTTATCCAGCCCAGGTTCTGTCCCTTGTATTGAACCAGCGCCCAGCCCCGTTGCTCCGTATCCACCCGTATCTCTTCCTTACGGAGGTATTGGATAGCCTGCTCTTTTGTTAGCCCGATGGCCGGCGCCTCCCTGTTGATCAGCGTGCTTAACGCCAGGTCGTGTTCCGGTATAAATTCTTTGGCAGCCAGCGTACCTGTCAGGACGCCTGCTTTTTTCAGATAGCAAACGGTTTGCAGATAGGCCAGATCCTCCACCAGGTGAAGAGGTAATGCATGTACCTGGTCATTAAACCGAAAGAAGAAGACATCTTGTTTTATCCAGGGCCGCATCCTTTCCTCTTCCTGCCTGGTAAGTTTCCCGGGCATTTGCTTCCCTTTTCTGGGATAGGAGAATTCCCCTCCATCCTCCTTTCGGACACAGGTTATAAAAAAACCTTCTCCTTTTAGTTTGTCAGGATAACACCGGTATCCATAGCCGCCTTTTTCACTCCCGGACTCTATGACATTCCAGCTTTTATCCATGGACAAGGGGCAGCCTACGGCCTGTTGCTCCGATAGGAGCCAGTCCAGGATATCTTCGTCTTCCTCTTTCGAATAGGAGCAGGTCGAATAGATCAGCAGACCTCCCTGTCTTAGCGCAGGCCAGCAATCAGCCAATATCCGCTGCTGGCGCTGGTGACAGAGCTGCACATTCTCCTCGCTCCATTCCCCGATGGCTTCCGGTTCACGGCGGAAGAGCCCGCTGCCGCTGCAGGGTGCATCCACCACGATGACATCGAAATAATTCTCCAATCGCTGAAAATCCCGGGGGTCGTTGTTGGTGATGATCACATTGGCCGCTCCCCATTTCACCATATTTTCCTGCAGGACGCCCACCCTCGTCCGTATAACTTCATTACTCACCAGGAGGCTATCGGGGGACAGCAGGGAGTGCAGTAAAGTAGATTTACCGCCTGGGGCCGCGCAGAGGTCCAGGACTCTTAAAGGCTTTTGAAGATCCGAGGTCTGTCGCAAGGCCTGTTCCAGCAGCATGCTGGACGCCTCCTGCACATAGTAGACCCCTGCATGGAATAAGGGATCGAAGGTAAAGGATGGGCGCTGCTCCAGGTAATAACCCCATGAGGACCAGGGGACCTTTGCAAGAGGTCCGCCTCCGTCCGGGGCATATGCCGAAGGAAACCCGCCATCGGCCGGCGCATACATTTCAATGGACCAGCCTTCTGCGGGGACATCCCTATCGGAAAGACCTTCCACAGCCGGACCTTCCTCCCCGGGCGCGCCCACCGGCGCCTTCAGCGGATTGAACCGGATAGAAGTCACCTGCCCGCCGTCCGCATGTACTTTTTCAAATGCGGCGGCATCATAACCTTCGATCCCTTCAAGGGAAATAAGAAATTCTTTTGGTAGCATGGATTGCAATCCGCAAAACTACTACTTTACGATGATAGATCTTGTCTGCGACGTATGGGCGCTGAAATAGCCCAATGCACCTCCCTGGATATTCGTAACGGGGTTGGACGGCAGCCCGTTACCATTACCCGTTGAAGACTGATCCATACTATACCAGTATTTATAGGCCGCAGAGTCGATACACTGCATTTCCACCTTGACCTGATCATTCAAATGCAGCGTGCTGTCAGGGTCAGGTCTCAGCAAAGACCAGGTGCTCTCTTTCCCATCGGTGAAATCGTCATTTTCATAATAGAGGGTCTTATCCAGATTGCCGTTGATCGTCTGGTTGAACTTATAGCTGTTCCCCTTGCCGAAAGGATCCGTGAATACCGGCACCACCGTCTTCACTATTTTGCCCCAATTGTCCTCCTGTTCGATATAAAGGCTATCAAAAGGCACCTGGTGAGGCATGACCGAAGTAGCTGTAAAATGTTTGTCGCCCAGGGTGACACTCAGATAATACTTCCTGCCCTCGACACCCGTCAGCGTCGCCGTCTGATAAACGCCCTGCGTCTTCTCCTGTAAGGTCTCCGAATTGCCGGTATTGTCGCCCACCACGACAGTGGCATGATCTACTCCGTTAAAAACATAGTCATTCGAGACCTTTCCTGTCAGGCTGATGGTGACGGTATAAGGACCCGCCAAATTGGTAATATTCCCTTCTATGACATATTTTCCCGCATCATCCTTTAAATCCAGGTTGATCACCTTTTGGCATCCCATTAATATCATGATGGCAAAAGTCATCCCAACTGATAATACCTTGGTTCGCATATCTTAAAATTTAAAATTGTAGGAAATAAAGGGTACGATACTGAATAAAGTGGTTCGGACGGCCTCCGTTTTGTTCGGATCGTCCTTATTGTCCCGGAACGTGATGATAAAAGCATTGTTCCGCGCATAGGCATTGTAGACTCCAAAAGCCAGTTCGGAAGATAAATGCTTTCGCTGTTTCAACTGCACGGTGGCGCCCAGGTCCAGCCGGTGATAAGCAGGCATCCGGTAGCCATTCCGCTCCGAATAATAATAGACCGTCCGGCCATCGGCCTGGTATTTACCACTGGGAAAGCTGACGGCATTACCCGTATTATACACCCAGGTAGCAGATAACATCCACTTAGGGTTCAGTTTATACATCCCTACGATAGAAATATCATGCGGCCGGTCCTGGACGGCATTGTACCAATCCCCATTATTGATCCCATCGATCTTCTTCTGAGACCTCGAATAGGTATAACCGATCCATCCTGTCAGTCGCCCGGTCTTTTTCCGCAACATCCCTTCGATACCGTATGCACGTCCTTTGCCATACAGTAATTCCGTCTCGATGGTGCCCGTACTCACCACATTGGCGCCATCGCGATAGTCGATCTGGTTTTCCAGGGCCTTATAATACGTCTCCACCGTTATTTCATATTTGTCCTCATCCAGGTTTTTATAATACCCCAACGATACCTGGTGCGACCGTTCAGGTTTGATCATATTGTTACTCGCCACCCATCGGTCCGTGGGGAAACCGCCACTGGATGTAGAAAGAAGGTGCATGTTCTGCGTATTGCCGGCGTAACTGGCCTTGATGGAAGAGGCGCCCCCCAGTTGATAGCTGAAGCTGGCCCTTACTTCCGGCGTAAAATAAGTTTTTACGATCCCCCCGTCTTTGTTATGCAGCGTATCCGTCACCTGGCCGGCAACATTCACGGTATAAAAATCACCCTTCCCCAGGGCGCTGAAAGCCGTCACCCGCGCCCCATAAGAGATATTCAGTTTATCTGTCACCTTCCAGTCGTTGCTGATAAAAGCGGCGTTTTCCAACCCATACCTTTTTTGAAAACTGGTGTCATTCACCCCACTCTTCGGACCACCCGCATTCAGCACGCCGGGATTCAGGGTATGGTAGATGGCGTTGACCCCCATGCGGATATTGTTGCGGGGGTTGGGATAATACTGCAGTTCTTCCTTGAAATTGAAATCCCTCAGTCCCGACGTCACCCCGAATTGACTGCCGTTGTTGCTAAACTTCAATTTATAGTCATAATTGCTATAGATCAGGGAGGTATTGGAGAATAACCGTGGTCCAAACGTATGATTCCAGCGGACGGTAGCCGTGGCGTTGCCCCAGTTGATACCGAAGATATCCGCATTCGACAAATTATCCCTCCCAAAATAACCGGAGATAAACAGCTTATCCCGATGGCTTAGTGTGAAATTCAATTTGGCATTGAGGTCATAGAAATAGAGGCTGTTCTTGTTTTTGGTACTGTCGCTGGATAGCCGCGTGAACATATCCACATAGGTACGCCGGCCGCTGACAAGAAAAGACGACTGTCCTTTTTCGATAGGCCCTTCTGCATTCAGCTTGGCAGAGATCACCCCCAACCCGCCGTTGACATGAAAATCCTGGTTGTTCCCGTCATTCATCCGGACATCCATTACGGAAGACAACCTGCCTCCATACTGAGCCGGCATATCCCCCTTATACAACGTAACATCCTTGATGGCATCGGAATTAAACGTGGAGAAGAACCCCAACAAATGCGAGGCGTTATACACCGGCGCCTCATCCAGCAGGATCAGGTTCTGATCGGCTGCGCCTCCCCGGACATTAATACCACTATTGCCTTCGGCCGCGGCCTGCACCCCGGGCAACAGCTGTAGGGTCTTCATGACATCCCGTTCACCGAAAAGGACCGGGATGTTTTTTATCTCCTTTGTAGTGATGTGCTCGACCCCCATCTGGGCGCTCTGGATACTCCGGCCCTTGGTCCGCGCCGTCACCGTCACATCCTGCAACTGACTTCCCTGCTCTTCCAGCAAGGTGGGTAATTGTATATTTTCTGTCAACAATATATCTACCGTCTGTGGTTGACGACCCACCGCGGAAATAAGAAGCGTGTATTTGCCATCCGGCAGTGTCAGCGAATAAAAACCATAGTCATTGGTAGTCACCCCAATATGCTGTCCCACCACCGTAACGCTGGCCCGGATAATACTTTCACCGGTTGTTTTGGCCCGGACCGAGCCGGTGATGGTATGTTTGGTCTGTGCCCACAGCGACAGGGAGGACACCATTAGAAAAAAGAGGTAGACATAGAAAGCCCGTAAACGCATAAAAAAAGTTTTGATAATAAATGATTGGTGAGTTAGCAAGGGAAGGCGCCATAAGCCGGATGTGCGGCCGTCAGAACCTGACGGCAGTCGTCAGAGCCTGACAGCAACTCCACCTGTCCAGCCGAAGTAAAGGCCCCGCAGGTCTCTGTTTTTCTTTTCGCTCCACACATAGTGGTCGATCAGGTCGGCCCCCTGCCCTTTATAGGAATACAGGTAATTGAAGCTGGGGCCGGCAAAAATTTCGATGTGGTGGGTAAGACGGAGGGCTGGTAGTACGCGAAGAGAGGACTTGAAGCATTCTCCGTTTTTAAAATCGGTAAGTCCGATATTGACTATTTCCGTATTGAGGCGAAAATTATCGGTAATGGGCAGATGCCAGCCTAATCCGACTTCCCAGGCAGCCAGCCGGCGGCTTCCTTTATTATTATAGCCCAGCCCTGTTATGCCGTATAATTTGCGGCCTCCCGAACGGAAGGTAGCCAGGGTAGTCAATGTCTCATCCGTGCTGACGCCGATGGATTTTTCACCATTCTTTATAAAATTCAGGAACCCGATGGGGCAGTCACTGCTGTCAGCCACGTTGATAAAGCCCGCTATCTGTATGCCTTTCACCTTTTTGGCGACATTGATAAAGCCAGCAATCTGTGTACCCGCATCCCCTGCTTTGTTGATAAAGCCGGCTATCTGCAAGGCAGATGAGTTCCTGCGGCAGATATTGCCAAAGCCGGCCACATTCACACCGCCCGCGCTGCCCATGACATTCATAAACCCTGCCCCCAGGAAGCCGGTAGAACTCTTTCGGATATAGTTCATAAATCCCGCTACCTGCACTCCTTCGGCATGGCCATAAATATTATTGGAAAAACCGGCGATCTGGACGCCGGCAGCGCTGTCGAAAATAATGTTGGAGAAGCCCGCAATAGACAGGCCTTTTTCCGATGCTGACAGACCAACGGCCGCATTCAGGGAAAAAGTGTTGGTGTATTGTTTGGCCCTCGTGCCATTGCTGCTGATGGGATAGGTCAGGCCTACATTATAATGCTCTTCCGTTGTTTGGGCAAAAGTGATCCGGGTCAGCCCCTGCATTAGAAAGACGATCAGCATCCCTTTCCATAGGTGTAAAATAGTGTTATCCATACTTCGCGTTTTTAAAGGTTATAAAACCATTGTATGGATATAGACAACCTACTATTCATTCACCCCCACGTCTTCTTAAAAAAAGTTTATACCGGCAGTCCAGCCAAAAGAAGAGGTTGCAGGCATAGAAGTCTTATAGCCTGTGGCAGGATGGACATGATTGGCATCATAGATAGAAAAAGCAGGCCCTGCAAAGAGGGAGACTTTCTTACCAAGCTGTACCTGGAGCGAAGTTTGCAAACGATAGAAGTTAGGCATTGCATCCCAGTTTCCCAGGTAAAAGCTGGAATAAGTTAGCTCGGTGACCCAGGCCAGCCGTTTGGATAAAGGCAGGTCGCTGCCTATCCCCAACCCCAGGGAATAGGCTTTTTCGTTTACTCCCGGGCTATAGCCGGCCACCAGTATGCTATACAGGTAGCGGACCCCTGTTTTATAGGATAGGTTGATTGGAAGTGTTTCATTGGAAGACAGCGCCAGCTTATGATAACCTTTTTTAACAATATTTATCAACCCCAGCATGTACCCGTCCGCAGTATCCGCAATATTCACCAATCCTATCTGAACTCCTTTCAGCCGGCTGGCATAATTCAGGAACCCGCTCACCTGTACTCCATCCATTTCTCCTTTGCTGCTGTTAGCCAGTCCTGCTACCTGCAGACCGCTGGTCCGTCCTTTTACCCGGTTGGCGAGTCCCGAAGCCTGCACACCTTCCAGATCATTTTTTACGTAATTGTAAATCCCACTGAGCTGAACACCTTGTACGGAATCCAGGGCATGATTGTAAATACCGGCAGCCTGCATTCCTTTCACCGTTTTTTCTACGTGGTTAAAGATGCCTGCCAGCTGCACTCCGGTGACGCTGCCCTTCACCCTATTGGCGATGCCGCCGGCCTGTGCGCCGGTGACGGAATCCAGGTCAAGGTTATAGACACCGGCCAGTTGGGCCCCTACTGTCTTTCCTCCCACCACATTAAAGCCACCAGCTATCTGCACATATTGCACATCCTTTTTATCGATGTTGAAAGCCCCGGCCATTTCAAATCCATTGATCCCGGCGGTATAGCCCCCTATCACATTCAGCGAGAATTTATTGATCACCTGTGCCCCCATATGTCAATGCGTGCCAAGCCCTGGGGTGAGGGAGAACTGATAGGGCTTATCGGCAAAAAAGCCCATGAGGTTCATACTTTGAATGATCTCCTTTGAAGAGAGGATCCATTTGCCCAGCCAGGTTTTTTCTACGGGATGATGGGAGACTACGAAAGGGGATAATTCTGCAAACCGGGCCTGTTGGATGGTGAGTGTGAACTGCTGATCATAACCCGGCTCTACCAAAAACAGCGTG
>DATJJD010000161.1:0-49540 GCA_035492545.1 Puia sp. | reverse complement strand
CTTATTATTTGCATTATGCCAATAATTAGTATTACTTTAATGCGCTTTTAATACTATATTCGGATAAGCCTCTCAGTAGCCCCTAAACATACGCTGTTTGCTCCATTTTTAACGTAATAGTAATAGCACATTATGATCAGGATTTTACTCGCTGATGATTATACCATCATCAGGAAAGGGGTTAGACATATACTGACCCAAGCGTACCCGAATGCACAAATTGACGAGATTGAAGATGGAGAGGAATGGACAGAAAGACTGGAACACAATCACTGGGACATGATCATTTCCGATCTGCATATGCCGGATAGAGGAGGGCTGGATACCTTGTCCCGCTTACGGCAGAACTTCCCTACACTGCTGGTGCTCATTCTCACTTTATATCCGAAGGAGAACTATGCGGTCCGGGCTTTAAAAGCCGGGGCTGCGGGTTACCTGGGGAAAGACGCGGCGCCTGATGAACTGGTGCTGGCTGTCAGACAGGTTCTCTCCGGTAAAAGATATATCACTATCCCCTGGACGGAGAATTAATGAAGCTTTAATCTTGGTCTGTCGCTTGCAAATTGTTGAAATTCCTTATCTTAGACCGTAACAATAATTCTTAACGGTCTGGATATGAAAAAGAAAGCAACAGCACTCTCCAACGATTCCCGTCGCGACTTCCTTAGAAAAGGCCTGATGGCGGCAGCAGGATTTTATATTGTTCCCCGCCATGTACTGGGAGGGAAAGGATTTATTGCCCCCAGTGACAAACTGGTCGTAGCCGCTGTTGGGGTAGGCGGCAAAGGGGAATCGGACATTACCAATATATATAGCGGCGGCAAAACGGAATTCGCTGTCCTCTGCGACGTGGATGACAGAAGGGCCGCCACCAGCCGGCAAAAATTCCCCTCGGCGAAATATTATAAGGACTATCGGGAAATGCTGGATAAAGAGCACAAGCACATCGATGCGGTAACCGTCTCCACCCCCGACCACATGCATGCGGTCATCGGCATGTCCGCTATGCAGCTGGGCAAACATGTGTATATCCAGAAACCGCTCACCCACGATATTTATGAGGCACGTATGCTGACCCAGGCGGCAGCCCGTTATAAAGTAGTAACCCAGATGGGTAACCAGGGAGGCTCCGGCGATGGCGTCCGGCAACTGATCGACTGGTATCGCGCCGGGGTCATCGGAGATATAACGGAAGTATTCTGTTTTACCAACCGGCCCGTATGGCCACAAGGCATCCAATGGTCGGATAAGACAGCTCCCGTCCCGGCCGAACTGGACTGGAACCTCTGGCTGGGCACTGCCCCCTATAAGGATTATGTAGACAACCTCGTCCCCTTCAACTGGCGCGGCTGGTGGGATTATGGCACCGGCGCCCTGGGTGACATGGGCTGTCATATCATCGCTCCCGCCTTCCAGGTATTGGAGCTGGGTTACCCCACGGAGGCGGAATGCAGCGTAGGCGGTGTCTATGTGGGTGAATTCAGAAAAGGCTACTTCCCTGATAGCTGCCCCCCTTCTTCGCATATCACGCTGAAATTTAAAGGTCACCCCGGCAAACCCGATGTGAAGCTGCACTGGATGGATGGAGGTATACAGCCGGAAAGACCGGATGAACTGGGACCCAATGAAATATTCGGGGACGGAGACAATGGCACTTTATTTATCGGGACCAAAGGCAAGATGATGTGCGCCACCTATGGCAGGGATCCGAACTTGCTCCCTACCTCCAGGACCGCGCAGACCGTCGTTCCCCAGACCATCGCCCGGGTGCCG
The DNA here is from genome assembly GCA_035492545.1 of Puia sp. Lineage (GTDB taxonomy): Bacteria > Bacteroidota > Bacteroidia > Chitinophagales > Chitinophagaceae > Puia. The sequence goes on along the minus strand of DATJJD010000161.1, from coordinate 47,767 downwards.
GGAGCCGATATCACAGGCCACTATACCGCCTGGGCGGAAGCCGCGATAGCCGGCTATGGCAGCGACAAGGAAAAAAATCTCAGCTCCAACTTTAAAATAGCCGGTCCTCTCACCGAAACAGTGCTGATGGGCAATCTTGCCATCCGCAGTTATGACCTGCGCAAACCAAAGGCGGACGGGAAAGGCTTCGATTATCCCGGACGGCATATCAAACTTCTATGGGATGGCGCGAATATGAAGATTACCAACTTCGAAGACGCCAATCAATTTGTAAAAAGGACCTACCGGGAGGGCTGGAGCCTGGGAGTTTAACCCCAGGCCCCTCTGCCGCACGGTTTCACTCGCCGCCCGGGCTCCGCTGATGCTTATCGGTTCCCCCGGGCACTGGCCCGGCTTATCGTATCAGTATAAAGGTTCCTTTTTTGAAATGAGCCCTGCCCAGGTAGTCAACTCCCTGCACCATGTATACATAGGTGCCGGACTCCTGTTTCATGCCCCGCAGCAATCCATCCCAGCCTTTTTCAGCTTCCGTGGTGGAATATACCAGCTGCCCCCAGCGGTTGTACACCCTGAAGAAATTCAACCGGGCAATGCCAACCAGGATAGGGCGGAACAGATCATTATGGCCATCGCCATCCGGGGTGAAGGCATTAGCCATAAAAATAGTAGGGCCTGTCTTATACACTTTCACCGTCAGCGCATCGGAGCCCGTACACCCCTGGGGAGTAACAGCAGTCGCCAGGTACACGATCGAATCGACGGCATCGGAGGTGATGGTAGCAACGGGATTATAGATGAAGGCATTGTCCAGCCAGTCACCCGGCGTCCAGGTATAGCTTACCAGGGCGCTGTCCGTGCTGACGGCATGTAGTTGCAGTGGCTCACCGGCAACGACAGCGGTGTCGTTGCCGGCAAATACCACTACTTTCGGAATGACCGTTACCACCACCGTGTCCTGTACAGGCTTGAGGCAGCCCTGCGCATTTTGTACAGTGAGGAGGTAAGGCGTGGTTATCAGAGGATCGGCCACAGGCCGTAAAGAGCTGGAGTTTAAAAGACTGCTGTCGGGCGACCAGGTGTAGCGATCCGCGTCCGTCGTGCCGGTAAGCTGAGCCGTGGAGCCCCAACAGATGGTTGTATCCACCCCCGCATAGGCCTTCGGGTAAGGAAATACTTTCACATGGATCGAAGCCTTGTCCTGGCATTTGCCCAGGTTAGCCGTCACCAGGTAGGTAATGTCGCCGGAAGGGGCGGCATTAGGATACTTGATGGTAGAGTCACTGAGAGCTGTCCCGGGCGACCAGGCATATTTCAACGCATAACTGACAGGCCGCAGCTGGATGCTGTCCGAGAGACACATCGTTGTGTCCGCCGGCAGGCTGACGGTAATAAAATCCAGCACATTGACGGTGATGGAATCCGTGCCCACGCACCCGTTCTGTGTCACCGTCACCGTGTATACGGTAGTGTCCTTTGGATAGACGATGGGATTGGCGCTGCCGGCATTGATAATATTATAGGCCGGTGACCAGCTGTAGCTGGCGCCGCTGCCGCTGGCCTCCGCGATGAGGGGCAGACTGTCGATGCTGCAGATCAGCGTATCGGTGAAGGGCAGCGTGATCAGGGGCTTGTCGTTAGCCGTCACCGCTTTGGAGATGCTGCCGCTGCATCCTTTGCTGGTCCCCACATTCAGGGTCACGGTATAAGTATTGGCGCTGGCATACTGATGGGTTGGATCTTGCACCACCGACGTATTGGAGGCAGAAGAAGATTCTCCGAAATTCCAGCTCCAGCTATCCACCGTTCCATATTTCGCATAGGTGGCATCGGTGAACAGAAAAGGAGACTGATAACAGCTGCCCGTCACGGTAAAGGCCGGCGTGAAACCGGGATAGACTTTAACCGGAGAAGTGGTTGAATCGGTGCAGCCGGTGGAATTGCTCACCTTCAGCTTCAACGTGTAAGTGCCCGTGTCGGCATAGGTGTAAGCCGGCGTTGCCAGCGTGGAAGTATCGGTGGTTATCCCCGGCACCCCGAAATCCCAATAATACGAGGTGATGGTCTGCGCTGAATTTTCATTGCTAAAGGTGAAGGTGTAATTGTCACAATTGACATATGCCGTTTTCAGGGTAGCTGCCGACAGGCTGCAATTAGCTACCGTCACCAGCACTTCTTTCTTGGTGCTGCCGATCAATACGCCATTCCTGTATTCCGCTATACAGACCGTGATGGCATAATCACCGGGAGTGCCGGGAGCAGTGCCTGATATAAGGCCCGTCGTGGCATCGATGGTGACGCCGCTGCCTAAAGGGGTGCTGCCGGAATAGCCCGATGCGTAGGTGACATCGGCATAGGGAGGGGAGGAGGGAGGATTGGGCTGCCGGCTGCTGGAACCCGTACCTTTCGCTGAACAGAAAGAATAAGAAAGGACATCCCCGTCTGCATCCGTAGCCCCGAAGTCAATGGTAAAAGGGGCGTTGTAACAGATCACTGCCGTGTCCCGGAATACGAGGGTAGGGCTGCTGTTGTTCCGGTATACCACGCCATTGATGACACCGGGGATGGTGTTGACATTGGTAAAGCCCGTAGAAGAAGGGTTGCTGATATTGACGATCTCATCGGCCCGGCAGCAATCCTGCTCGGCCAGCACATAGCCCCCGGTATTATCCGTAAGGGTCAGGGTCGTGGTATAGAGTACCAGGTAGTAACACACCGTGGGATCAGGGCTGATACAGGGACTGAAGCTTTGTTTGGTGACTTCAGTTTTGCTGGTCTGCGTGATGGTCACCGTGGTGACGAGACTGCTGGAGGCCCCGTCAAACACCCCTAAATACACCTGAGAAGGCTCATCGGAGATGCGCTCGCAATTGACATAATGTTGGATGACCACCTTGTATTGGGACGTGCCCGCCGTTGAGCCGGCTCCCAGATAAACATAGCTGATCACCCCACCCTTGCCGTGATGGGCAAAAGCCATCGTGGAACAGTAGGATAACAGCCATACCAAACAGCTCCTCCGTATAAGATCTTCCATGTGTAGGCTATACCTTTTTCCGGGGAGCCAGGTTGCCTGGGCGAATGAAGTTTGAGGTGAACAGGACGAATCCATAGGTGAATGGATCAGCCAAAAAACAGATACATTTACAGTCATGAAACTCCCCTTTTTGTGCAGCTTCTTTCTTCTGATCAGCGCCTCCCATGCTGTCCACGCTCAGCCACCCATTCCCCGCCCGCCCGACTGGAAAGACTCAGAAGGTCATTTCATCAACGCCCACGGAGCCGGTTTCCTCTTGCATAAAGGAGTCTACTACCTGTTCGGGGAAATAAAAAAAGGCGCCACCTGGCTGGTGCCGGGGCAATCCTGGGAAGATTACCGGGTACCGGCCGGCGGCATAAGCTGTTATTCCTCCAGGGACCTGGTACACTGGAAAAAAGAAGGGGTCGCCCTCTCACCCCTAACCGGTGATCCCACCCACGACCTGGACACCGGCAGAGTGATCGAACGGCCAAAAGTGATCTACAACGGGAAGACGGGTAAATTTGTCATGTGGATGCACGTAGATGCAAAGGACTATTCCTACTCTCGGTCCGGCGTGGCCGTAAGCGATCGGCCCGAAGGCCCTTACCGCTATCTGCACAGCGTCCGGCCCAACGGGAATATGTCCCGGGACATGACCCTGTTCAAAGATGAAGACGGCAAGGCCTACCTGGTCTATAGCTCGGAGGACAACAATACGATGCAGGTCTGTTTGTTATCAGATGATTATCTTTCTCCAACCACTACCTATAGCCGGATCCTCATCGACCGGCGAAGGGAAGGACCGGCCCTTTTCAAAGCAGAAGGGAAATACTGGCTGATCACCTCCGATTGTACAGGCTGGTCCCCGAATGCCGCCACGTATGCGGTAGCCGACCATCCCTTGGGCCCCTGGAAAGAATACGGCAACCCCTGCACAGGCCTGGGCGCCGACACGACTTTCGGGACGCAGAGCACCTTTGTCCTGCCCCTCCCGGGAAAAAAGGATACCTTCATTTTTATGGCCGATCGCTGGAACAAGCTCGATCTGGAAAGATCTGCCTACCTTTGGCTGCCCTTGACCCTTGTCGACGGAAAACCAACAATCACCGGCCCATAGATCGATCTATAGAAAACTTTCTATAAATTGCCGTCAAATTTTACAAGTATGATACAAGCAAAAGGTTATGCAGCCCAAAGCCCGGAAACAGACCTGGCTCCCTGGAACTTTGAAAGACGCGAAGTGGGACCTCATGACGTACAATTCACTATCTCCTATTGCGGGGTCTGTCACTCGGACCTTCACCAGATAAAAAATGATTGGTTCCCCGGCATCTTCCCCATGGTGCCCGGCCACGAAATAGTGGGTACGGTAACAAAAGTGGGTGACCACGTCAAAAAATTCAAAGTAGGCCAGTTGGCCGCTGTGGGCTGCCTGGTGGATTCCTGCCGGGAATGTGAGAACTGCACGCAGGGATTGGAACAATATTGCCTGCAGGGCAATGTCCAGACTTACAATAGCCGGGGAAAAGACGGACAGCCTACCTACGGCGGATACTCCAATACCATCGTCGTGCACGAAGACTTCGTCCTGCATATCTCCGATAAACTATCCCTTCCCGCCGTAGCCCCCCTGCTCTGCGCCGGCATCACCACCTACTCTCCCCTGAAACACTGGAAAGTGGGGAAAGGACATAAATTGGGTGTCCTGGGACTGGGTGGACTGGGCCACATGGCCGTGAAATTCGGAGTCGCCTTCGGAGCGGAAGTTACCGTATTAAGTACCTCTCCTTCCAAAGAGGCCGACGCTAAAAAATTAGGAGCACATAAATTCGTGGTCACCTCCGATGCCAAACAGGTAGAAGGGGTAAAAGGTTATTTCGATTTCATCCTCGACACCGTGTCGGCGCCCCATGATATGAACTTTTATCTCTCCCTGTTAAGAACAGATGGTACTCATATCTGTGTAGGCGCACCTTCCGAGCCTTACGCGGTCAGCGCTTTCAGCGTTTTGGCGGGCCGGAAAAGCCTGGCCGGATCAGGCATCGGCGGACTTCCCGAAACCCAGGAAATGCTGGACTACTGCGCAGCAAATGGTATCGTCTCGGACATCGAGCTCATCGACATAAAAAATATCCAAACCGCCTACGAACGTATGCTCAAAGGAGACGTTCGCTACCGGTTCGTCATTGACATGGCTACCCTGTAGCCGTTTTTTGCTGGCCCGGGAATTGATGTTTTATTAAATAATAAAAACTATTTTATGAGCAAGTCAAAAAGTAGCGGACCCGTAAAATCGGATGAAGAGATCCAAAAATCCCTGGATGAAATGGAGTACTCCGATAAGGACGACATCTATAGCCGGGACAAGAAAGAAGAAGATCTCGATCTGGATGAAGGCAGAGGCAAAAGACCAAAGGCCAAAAAAGACTCCGGCGATGACCTGGATGTTCCCGGGTCTGAACTGGATGATGAAGACGAGGCCATCGGGGAAGAAGACGAAGAGAATAATTACTATAGCCTGGGCGGCGACGATCACGACGACCTGGAAGAAACGAACGAAGACAACGTCTGAAAGAAGTCAGTTATAAATCCCGGTCGGGAAGACCGGGATTTATCCTCCCTGAAAAAGATGCTTCACGGCAAAAAATACCCCAACCATCAGTAATAGCACCAGGACCACCAGGATCCCCAGCGCGATGCGCACCCTGCTGGCATACCGCATCGCTTTCAAACGACTGGCCTCTTTTACCTCCGCCGGTAATAGCCGGAAAGAGATATGTAATAACAGCGGGACAATGACCAGGTCATCCAGGTAACCCGCAAAAGGGATAAAGTCCGGGATCAGGTCAAAAGGGCTGATCAGGTAGATCAGCGAAAAAAGAGCCGGCAAGCGGGCATACAGCGGCGTCCGCTCGTCCCGGCAGCCAAAATACAATTGCATGATCTCCTGCTTGAAAGGGGTTCCCCTTATTCTCCTGGCTCTAAGTGACATAAGTGTTGATAGTTCATCATATTATTCTTAAATTTAATCGGACTAAAACGATTGGCCATGCCCTTTAATTTCCTTACCCCCGAACAATTGGCTGACTATGACCGGGATGGGTACTTAGTCATCAGGGGTTTCTGCTCCCCGGCTGAGATCAGCAAACTATATGCCTCTGCTTTGCAGGACGAAGCTATGAGGAAAAATGCATTGGACCTGAATGATCAGTCGGGCAAGGTGACACGCCTTTCCCTCTGGTTCACGCCGGGCAATGACATCTTTGGTTATTTCACCCGGGGACGCAAGCTGGTGGACACCGTATGGCAGTTGCTGGACAGCGATGCGGACGTCTGTCATTTCCATTCCAAGCTCATGCAGAAAGAGCCAAAGGTAGGAGGAGCCTGGGAATGGCACCAGGATTATGGGTATTGGTACAAAAATCAATTCATGTTCCCCGATCAACTGATCAGTGTCATGCTGGCCCTGACACCGGCAAATAAAGAGAATGGCTGTCTCCAGGTGATCCGCGGCTCGCATAAACTGGGAAGGGTCAACCATGGCTTTGCCGGCGAGCAGGTAGGCGCGGACCCCGTCATGGTGGATAATGCGCTCAAGACCATGGAGCTTGTCTATTGCGAACTGGAGGCCGGCGACATCCTTTTCTTTCATAGCAACCTCCTGCACCGCTCCGAAGCCAACCTCTCCGACCAACCCCGCTGGTCCCTCATCTCCTGTTATAATTCGGCTTCCAACCTGGCCTATAATGAGACCTCCACCTCCTGGAAAATTCCCGTAGCTACCGTCCCGGACGAGGCTGTCCTCGAATGGCAACCGGATGCCGTCGATCAACGGGACTTCATGGCCAAAGAAAATGATCCCGCACTAAAAGATACCGGCTGGGAGAAATAGGATGTTGCAAATATTTTGCAGTATTGATGAAAATTATTTGCATTTTTTGCGATAATAAATTTATATTTAACTCGTCCCTGTTTATGAGACTAAAATAAATTACACATGAATCGCAGAGAGATCCTTAAAAAGCTTTCCATCTTTCCCCTTGCAACCGTTGCGCTCAAAGATAGCAGTGATTGGACTGTTTCGGACGGGCCCTCCCCGGTAACCGGTGCTTCCACAGGGGCAACGCCGGCCTCGCCCGTCACCCGCGACCTTTTTGCAGAGCTGGGCGTTACAAAGGTGATCAACGCCAATGTAACCATGACCTTTTTATCGGGCTCGCTGATGCTGCCGGAAGTATTGGAGGCGATCAGCTCAACGGCCCATGATTTTGCCGACATGTTCGACCTGCAGGACAAGGTAGGAGGCAAAATTGCCGAAATGCTGAAGGTGGAAGCGGCCATGGTTACGTCCGGGGCAGCCTGCGCAATCCTGCTGAGCACGGCGGCTTGCATCACAGGCACCGACAAGGAAAAGATCCGGCTGATCCCCAATCTTCCCGGCCCCCGCCCGGAAGTGATCATGCAAAAAAGCCACCGCTATCTCTTTGACCAGGCCGTGACGACTACCGGCGCAAAAATTGTCGAAGTAGAAGGGCCGGACGAAATGGAAAAAGCCTTCTCCGATCAGACCGTCATGGCTTTATTCTTCAACGCCGCGGAACGGCATAGCGTACCCCATGAAGAGTTTCTTGCCATCGCGCAGCGACATAAGATCCCTACTCTTTTAGATGCGGCAGCAGATGTACCCCCGGTGGAAAACCTCTTTAAGTATCAGAAAATGGGCTTCGACCTGGTGACTTTTTCCGGCGGAAAAATGATCAGGGGACCACAAAGCGCTGGATTGCTGTTCGGACGCAAAGACCTGATAGAGGCAGCCAAACTCAATCACAGCCCCCATGAAGCTCCCATCGGCCGGCCCATGAAAGTCAATAAGGAAGAGATGTTCGGCTTGTATGCCGCACTGAAAATATACCTGGAGAAAGATCACAAAAAAGAATGGGAGGAATGGCTTGCCACGGCCAAACACATTGCAGCCCGCCTGGCATCCATACCCTCAGTAAAGACCGAAGTGGTAGTAGACCCGGGCCCTGCCAATGCCTTCCCCAGCCTGGTGGTAGATTGGGACCCTCAAAAAATCAAGATCACTGCCAAAGAAGTGCAAAAGGCCCTGAAGGAGGGGAATCCGAGTATCGTAACGGGGGGCCACAAGGATAAATTAAGGATCGGCGTCGTTTTGCTAAGACCCGATCAGGTTGACATCGTAGCGCAACGGGTCAAACAGATTCTGGAACAGGCCGTCTGAAAATAAGAAATACCTTTGGAACTGGGTTCCTGTCTGTCTAATAAGGAGAAGGACTGATGGCCGTCCAACCCCCATCGATCACCAGGGTTTGCCCCGTAATATGCCGGGCCAGCGGAGAGACGAGGAATAGTGCGGCATGGGCAATATCCGAAGGGGTGCCGGGCCGGCCCATCGGGGTAATGGCCGACCAGGTCTTTTCATAAGCGGCATCATCCGCCGTTCGCTCCGTCATCGTAGCTCCCGGAGCAACAGCATTCACCGTAATTTGATAAGGCGACAGATCGATCACCAGGTTTCTGGCCAGCATTTCCAGCGCCGCCTTACTCATACCATAAGCCGCCAGGTTCTTATGGGCCTGGTGCCCCGTGACGGATGAAGTAAATAGGATGCTGCCTCCGCTGCCTTGCTTCTTCATCTGCAGGGCCGCTGCCTGAGCTAAAAAGAAACTCCCCCCCAGGTTGACCTGCATCACCTTGAAAAAAGCTTCCGGCGTATAGGTTAAAAAGTCGCCGAATAACGTGATGCCCGCATTGGCGATGACAATGTCCAGTTGCCCGAATGTATCAACAGCCTTACTCACCATCTGCCCGATAAAACCCGTATCGGAGGCATCTCCCCCCATGGGAATACAAAACCCCTGATCTCCTGTATTACCGCCGGCCTTGTCCATATCCTTCCCGATTTCCGCCCGGATCTTATCCGCCGCCCGTTTCGCCAGCGCTACATCCTCATCATTCAGGATAACCCGGGCGCCCTGCATCACCAGCTGCCGCACAATTTCATACCCGATGCCCTGACCGGCGCCTGTAACAATAGCTGACTTCCCTGCAAATAGTGGCTCCATAACAAATTAACTTCAGGTTTCCTGGTCAAAATAGATCTTATAATAATGTTTACCCAGCCCTTCATCATATCCCTTCTCGATCAGCTCCCGGTCCCCATGCACATAAATATGAAAATTCTTATCTAATTTAATAACACTTTTGAACACCCGGGCCTGCTTTTTTACGGCCTGCGGAGAGATCTCGAATTCATGGGCCGGCTCCAGGTCGTTGTTGATACGATATTGCTCATCATACTTCCGGAAGGAATGGATCAGCTCCTCATGATGCAACACCTCCGTCTCGAACTCATCCTTATTGAAATTGCCATGAGTCTTAAAATAATCCATCGACCGGTTGAGAATGTCTATCTGCTCCGTTTTAGATACCTCAAATTCCCCCGGTAACTGTTGCGTGACAAAATTCTTGGTTATCGTCAGGAAACCCTGTGTGTGCAGAAATTCATTTTGCCGGATCAGCACCCCCAGGAACTTGTCTTTCCAGTATTGCGCCTCCTCGCCCTTCCCATTGGCATCGAAGATCATCAGCTCATATCCTTTCCCGGCCTCCTGGTTGAGGATGAGACAACCTTTGTCGATCTTCGAAAGCTCCACGCCCTCTTTTAACGCCAGTTGAATACCATCCACGCTGGGGTCGGTATCTACAAAGAGAGTTTTACTCTCCGCCTTGAACAGACCAACCGCCTCTACCAATTGCTCCCCAATCTGGACGTTGCTGAAATGAGTGACGTATAATTCACCGGGTTTGATTTTGGGATGAAGGGCGACCTCGTACAGGTGGGACGCTAACCGAACGGATTGCTCCAGGAAATTTGCCGGATCATCCGCCCTTCCGAACAGGGCTGCCACATAATGATAGACGGCATGGAAATCCAGGTTGTCAGGATGATGGAACGAATAGCGTTCATAACACTGTTGGAACCGGTTCAGCAGGACCTCCGTGAATTTCTGACGGCTGTCGGCATCAAGTGCCTGTTCCTGTTTGGATAACAACAGCGACTCGCCATTCTGTTTGTTACCGGTATAATGCACAATAAATTGGTCCAGTTGGGCTTCCGTAAAGTTCATAAGTCAAAACCGTAAAGATATATATTTGAGGTATGAAATTGGACAGGTCTGCTAAACTAACACTCCTCTATTGCCTTTTCACCCTTCTCTATACCTTCTATATAGCCGGTCATTCCAATCATTTTGGACCCTCCAAAAGCAATGCCCTCTTCTATCAGATAGAGTTTCTATTGATCGACGGGTATGTATTCTTCATTTTACAGGGACTCATCCTCGGTTCGAAGAATTGGGGGATTTTATTGCTGCTGCCCCTCGGCGTCTTAGTCGTCACCGTAATAGTCGTGTACCTGATGGTTTGGATCCTTGCATGGGGTGGGGGCACCCTCCTGAAAAAAGATGAGGCAGACATGTTCCTGGCCACCCTTATCTGGCTTTCCCTTAGCTATTATTGTCTAAGATTTATAACACCGGGAAAGAAACCCCGCAGATAGCCTACGGGTCAGGTTTAGTTTTTGGCCTTGCTTCTATGTAGTTTTTGTTCTATATATGCTATCGGACATAATTGCTGACTGTTAATGGATTATACATGTTTTAAAAGTATGCTCTCAAATCTGGACAAATTTATGCAGCCTTCTATGCAATAAAATTTGTCTTAATACCTTTTTAATGTATTAGTTATATTGTTTGAGCTAAAATCCAATTGTTAAAAACCAATTTTATGAGACCCAACCCTAGACAATTTGCCCGTTTCGCGGGGCGAAAATGATAGATGATTTCAATGCCCTGATCCCTCCGATCAGTTCACCGTTGCATAAAATTCTATTATCTATCTCGCCCTTATGAAACCAGCTAACTCCCTTTACCAGTACGTACAGAGGTCCACCGCCCGCCGAAGAGTAGTTTCTTTATCGCTGACGGGGTTGCTCCTCCTTATAATGGGTTTTTTTATCAGCAGCCTGGCGGCTCCGGCCAGGACCTTTGTCGGCTCGAATGCCGGCGCACCGGAGTCTATTACCCTGGCAGGGACATCATCCCTCGATGAAACGCCCCCACCAGCCCCTTTCGACACCATCATAATAGTCACCCAAAACAATGCCATCGCGGACAACCATTCACAGGACATCATAAAAGTGGAGATCCTGGACGCATTGGGCAATCCGACACCGGGTCTGAATATAACCTTCACCGTAAACGGTCTTAATTTCACCAGTGTAACCAGTGGCGATGGCATCTACTATTTCACTCCCTCCAGTGGATTGGTAGGTACAACCACTGTTGTCGTAAAGCTCAATGGAGTCGCTATAGGCGCCCCGCAATCAATTACCTTTGTACCAGGCCCGCCGGACCCGACAGCGCCAGGGGCTCCAACAGGTCCGCCCACACCAGGTAACCCCACAGGCACTACCGGTACCTTACTGAGCGTCCAATTGAGTGGCGCCCTGGCAGATGGCGCTGCGGTAGACAGTGTAAAAGCACATATCACAGACGCCAGCGGTTATCCGCTGGCTGGGGTGTCGGTGACCCTGACCATCGTAGCCGGCGGAGATCCCGCCGCCACCGCCGACGCCAAATTCAGCAACGGATTGCAGACCATTACGGGTATCACCGATGCCAGCGGTAATGTAGTGATCCCCGGTTATGTGGACATACCCATCACCGATATAACGCCAGGCGCCGTTTGGATCAGTGCCGTGATAAATGGAAACCCGACCCCCATCTTTGGGAGTCCTGCAATAGTAACCTTTGTCTTAGGACCACCCGTACCGGTAGCTCCGGGCGCCCCAACAGGCCCGTCCACACCGGATAACCCTACAGGCACCACCGGGACCTTACTGAGCGTGGAACTGACGGGCGCTATTGCCGACGGTGTCGCAGTAGACAGCGTCAAAGCCCATATCACAGATGCAGCTGGTCACGCTCTGGCGAATGTGTCGGTGACCCTGACCATCGTACAGGGCGGCGATCCCCTCGCAACGGCCAACGCCAAGTTCAGCAACGGATTACAGACTATCACAGGTGTCACCGATGCCAGCGGCAACGTGGTGATCCCCGGTTATACGGATATACCCATCACCGATATAACCATGGGCACCGTATGGATCAGCGCCTCGATAGACGTCAACCCGGGTCCTATATTTGGAAGTCCCGCAAAAGTCACCTTTGTCGCAGGGCCGCCCGTACCGGTAGCTCCGGGCGCACCCACCGATCCGGTAACAGGAGGCACCTCCGGGACCTTATTGACGATAACAAAAGACTTTGCTGGCGCGGGTGGCAGCGATCCGGATAGTGTAAAAGCACACATCACAGATAAATTTGGCAACCAGGTAGGCGCCGGTGTACCCGTCACCTTCACCATCACGACCGGAGGTACCCTCGCCTCCGGAGTAGCTCAACTGCAGACCAATGTGCAGACCATCACGTTATTGACCGACGCCAGCGGAAATATAGAAGTGGCTATCTTCAGCCCCACCGCCGGCACGGTCAGCATCAACGCATCCATCAACGGAGGCAGCCTCATCGACGGCAGCGCCCAGACGGTCACCTTTGTCGATAAACCGGACGTCACCAATCCCGAGACAAAATTGATTGTCATCGTCTATGAGGCCCTGGCCGATGGGACCAGCACCACCGTGGTAAATGCCCAGGTGGTAAATCAGAACGGCGTACTCCTGCCGGGACAAGATGTGACATTTTCCATCGACTCCGGCACGGCCACCATTGTCACGGCGCAGCCGGTAACTACGGGCACAGGCGCCAACGCAGGAGTGGCTTCCATTCAGATCACCAGCAAGACTCCGGGTTATGTACTGATAACGGCCACCGTAGGCGGACAGAAGATCACCTTCGGCAGCCCGGCAAGAGTAAAATTCGTGCCGATCAATATCTATGTTCCACCCGTATTCACGCCAAATGGAGATGGAGTTAACGACGTGCTGAAACCTATCCTGGTCGGTATATCCACCTTCCATTATTTCAGCGTGTACAACCGGTGGGGCAACCTGATCTTCACGTCGCAAGATCCGAATGCAGGTTGGGATGGCCGGTTTAAAGGAGTCGCGCAGCCGGTGGAAACTTATTTGTGGATTGCAGAAGGGATCGATATACAAGGTAAAAAAATAGTGCAGAAAGGAATGACCACCCTGGTCAGATAAACCGGGAGGGGAATATTAAAATAGTAAAATCCAATATCCAGATGAGGAAGATTTACATCATACCGTGTATTCTTTTGTTGACGGGTCTCATCGCCCGGGGACAGGAGATCAATTTTTCACGCGTGCAGGATATGGCAATCTGGTATAACCAATCCCTCAAAACCGACAAACAGAGCAGCCTCAAACTAAATTATCGCAACGTTCAATATGGCGGGCAAATAGCGTATAACAGCGTCGCCGCCCTCTTCGATATGCCCCTGCTCGGTAAGGAAGGGAGGAGCAAATCCAATTCCGGCTATTTCAGTCTCAGCGCAGGTGCCGCCTCCGACAAATCCAATACGGGCATCCTGAACAACACCCTGGGTATGCTGGGCCTTTCCTATGCCGTACCCATCGGAAAGCATGAGACCTATCTGGGCCTGGGCTTCCAGGGCGCCTATTACCAGAGTCAGCTCAACCTCAACGGAGTAGCCAACGCCTTCGGGGATCAATACGACGCCTATGGTCCCATCGAAGGGGCGCCCAGCGCCGATCGACTGGCAAACGGCTGGTCCTACGGCCATTTTAATATCAATGCCGGAGTCTCCGTATTCAGCAATGGCCGCTATGATAAATGGTATCTCGGGGCTTCCGCGATGCAGATCAATCAACCCTATTCCTATCAGGTCAAGTCGGACTCCACCCGCCTCAAACCCAACATCGGCATCCAGGGCGGCTATCGCTACATTACCAAAACAGAGGATGAAGTGGCGTTCTACATGTCCATGAACTGGCAGGGACCGGCTTACCGGCATTATTATAACTTCTCTTATACCAAAGCAATTCCGGGAGTGGCCGGAGGCGCTGCCATCGGCCTTGGCCTGGGCTACCGGTATGATGATGCCATTATCCCGAACCTTGAATTGAGATATCAGAAATTGATCATAGGAATATTATATGATGTAAATATATCGACTATCAGTGCGGCAGGGATCTCACGCAATGGCGTTGAGCTGGCGTTACGGATAGATTTTTAAAAACTAACCCATGCACAAGGTAATTATTTGTTTGACCGGATGTCTGTTGGCCCTCATAACATTGCGGGCGCAGGATGCCCCTTCGTCCGTCAAAGACTCCGTCATACAGGTCCGGGATACGGTCAGTCAGGTAAAAGATACCGCCATTCAGGCGAAAGATACAGCCAGCCGGCAGAAGGACACGACTTCCGGCATGAAGGATACTACCATACATGTACAGGGAGTAGACATCCAGGTAAAAGGGAACAACATCCATGTAAAAGATACGGCCGACTCGCCGCAGAGCGACTCCGCATCCGCGCAGAACCCCAACGGATCAAAGGATCTGGCTTCCGCTTCAAAGGCTTCCCCGGCAAAGGATGCCTCAACGGATACCCCGGCACAGACAAAAGACAGCCCGGCAAAGGATACCTCTCTGAACGAAGGCGCCAGCACCCGCCGGGAGGTCGATCGACGCTGGTTCATCTCCCCCTTGCTCAAAGGACAATTCCAGGATTTTGCGTTTTTGGAGAAGAACCGCAAAGGATACCTCAGCGACGCCAACACCCTGCCGTTTTTGAAGAGAGGCAACGCTTCCTTCGCGGCTTCTGCCTATAAGAATTTAACAGGACGCCTTTCCGTCAGCGCGGATATCGGCATCAGCTTCGGACATGTGACGGATGATAGCAAGCTGATCAGCCAGACGCAGTCAAAGACCTACAACTTGCTCAACGCCGCCTTATATTTTCACCTGCTCAGCGCCGCCTATCGTATTCAACCCTATGTTACCGTAGGCATCAACGACATTATCAACGACGCCTCCTACGCCAGCGCACCCCTGGGGATAGGAGCTAAATTCAATTCCAAAAAGATCATGGTGCTGGGACAGATCACCTACGGTTATGCGGTCAGTAAGAACATCTCCAATACGACCATGTATGCCCTGGGAATATACATTCCGATAAAAAGCAAAAAACAGAAACAGCTGGATGAGGAAGACAAATCTCCTTATAACAGGCAGCAAAAAAAGAAAGACAACGACTCGACGAAGAATGGCAGTGTGGTAAATAATATTTATATTACGATCAAAATGGACTCCCTGCTGAAAGCGAGAGGACTGGATGGCAGCGATGGCAGCAACGGTTCCGGCAGGTCCCGGAGAAAAGGCAACGGCGAAGAGGGCGATGGCACCGGGGATGACGAAGCGGACGGCGGAGGTTCAGGCTCCCCTTCCGGCGGACATTCCGGTAGAAAAAAGAGTGCATTGAAAGCGTTCAACTTCGACGACTTCGATCCCGCGGACTATAAAGTGGACACCATCAATGGAGAACCCGTGATCCGGTTTGTCGTTTACTTCGAGTTCAATGAATATTCCCTGAATTCCAAGGCCTTCGGCAGTGTAGACAAAGTACTGGCTCACCTGAGGAACAAACCCAATCTCTACATCGAGATAAAAGGGTACACCGATAACGTGGGAACCGAGCAGTACAACAACTTCCTGTCCAGGAGAAGGGCTAAAATGGTCCTGGACTATATGAACAGCAGGGGCGTGCCCGGCGAATTCATGAAAGCCAAAGCCTATGGATCGGATAACCCTGTGGGGGATAACAGCGATCCCAACCAGTCCTGGCTGAACAGGCGCGCTGAGATCATCGTACACGAAAAATAATTATAAAAGAGTAAATTCAATATCCATGTTCAATTTGAATCCTATCTGGCAGTCGACACAATCCGCCCAACCACCCTTTGACATCCGGATTAAATTAGTGGACGAACAAGGCAATCATGTCGATCCCCATCACCTGAAAGAAGTAGAATACCTCAGCCGGTTCCAGAATAAATGTGTGGTAAATAAAGTGTATCACCAGATGATCGCAGAGCAGCGTTCCGGCGTCATCGAGGTTTACCAGGATAAGATCGTGGTAAAAGAGAACTAACCTCCCATCTATAAAAAGATCTTCCCTGCATCAGGAGCATAACCTGCCCCGACAGGGAGCTCTTTGTCCTTTATCCAGACCGATGCCCTTTCAATCCGGGTGACTTTTGCCCTCGCTACAATATACGAGCGATGGATCCTGGTAAAGGCCACAGCCGGCAACAATTCCTCCACTTCATTCATCGTAAGCCGGGACAGGACCTTCTCACCCGTTAACACGAACTGCATATAATTCCCCGTGCTCTGTACATAGAGAATGTCGCCCAATTCCAGCCGGATCTGGCCATATCCACTCTTGACAAAAACAGAACCGGAAGCCTGAACAGCTCCTTTTCCCTTCCCCTTCAATTCATAGAGCTCATAGGCTTTATTACAGGCTTTCAGAAGCCGGGCCTGGGAAAAAGGCTTTAACAGATAGTCGATGGCATCCAGCTCAAAACTCTGAACGGCATGTTCGCTATAGGCCGTGGTGAACACCACCATCGGCGGATGAGAAAGAGACTTTAGGAATTCGATCCCCGAAATGTCCGGCATTTTGATATCCAGGAATAACAGGTCCACCTGCTCCTTCCGAAGGTATTCCGCCGCTTCATAGGCATTGGTAAAACAATCGGACAATTCGATAAAAGGAATTTTGGCGGAAAGATTTTTTATCACTTCCAGCGCTATGGGCTCATCATCAATGGCAATGGCTCTCAGCATATCTTAAAGGTATCAATTATTTATTGATTGTTTCCCCGCCGGGCAGAGCCTGGTGGCTTGCTTCTTATGGTTGTATGACCAGCTGCACGAAAAATTCCTTTTCATCTCCATGTACATAGAATTCATGCCTGCCGCCATAGACCAGCTTCAGCCGGTTAATGACATTCTTCATCCCGATGCCCGACTTTGTCTCTTCCGGGTCGTCCTTCAACCGGTTATGGACACTGTTACGTACCTCGAAAT
Source organism: Puia sp. (assembly GCA_035492545.1). Taxonomy (GTDB): domain Bacteria; phylum Bacteroidota; class Bacteroidia; order Chitinophagales; family Chitinophagaceae; genus Puia. Next base: position 30,629 of record DATJJD010000161.1, on the reverse strand, counting down.
GAATATACTTTTCGTCACAGTCCAACCGAATGTTGATCCAGGATTTTTCCCGCAGGCTGATGCCATGTTTGAATGCATTCTCCACAAAAGGGATCAGCAGCATCGGCGCGATCATATGCTGGCAGGACTGCCCGTCGATCCGGTCTTCGATAAGAATGGAAGGCGAAGACTGTGTTCGTAATTTCTGCAGAGAAATATAGTTCTTCAGATATTCGATTTCCCGGTCCATGGGAATACGGTCCTGGTTGTTCTCATGCAGCATGAACCGCATCATATCCCCCAGCTTCTGGATCCCTTCCGCCGTCCGGCCCGCTCCTTCCTGCAGGGACGTGCCGTATAACGTATTCAGCGCATTGAAGAGGAAATGGGGGTTGATCTGCGAGCGGAGGAATTGCAGGTCTGCTTCCGACTTCCCCAACGCCCTCTCAAGCCCCCGCAACTGCAGGATCTTATCCCTGCGCAACCGATAGATTAGCCAGGATAAGGGAGTAGTGATGACCAACTGAAAAATCCAACCAAACAGGATCATGGGAATCAGAGGACTGAACCTGGGATTCACTATCAACGTGAAGGGCGCCGTACAGATCAGGGTAGAGGACAACAGCTTCCCAAAGACAGGCCGTTTAAAGATCGATCTTTCGCCCTTTAAAGGGAAGATCCAATACAGGTTGCATACAATTACCAACAGGATAGGGGCAAGGACACCAAAATAAAAAGCATAAAAGCCATAATCCCGGGCGATATAAAAGCTATAGAAAAAATAGGCGATGGATACATAAACGACCAAAAACCCACTTACCTGGTTGGCGATCAACAGGCGAAACGCCCTTCTCCCATCATTCTTTTCCAGTCTGTGGATCGACGCCTCCCGCAAAGCAGCGTAGAATACATAGACAACCACTATGACAAAGGCCTTTTTTAATCCCAGCCCCAGAATGATCTGCCGGCTTTCATCCCGGTTGCCGGGCAGGAAATAGGCGAACTGTTCCTGGTAATACTGGGCGATACCCAGCCCCGCACCCAGGAACAGAAATAACAGGAAAGTATACAACAAGGCCTGTAGCACCCTTTTTAAAGATTCACCGCCAGGCCCTTTCATCTCGATCCTCCCCGCCAGGGAAAAATGAAGGCGAAAAGTTCCTTTTTCTTTGGCCTCCGTCTGAAATAACCGGGGCAGAATAAAGAGATTCATCCGGAGATAACAGAGATAGAGGAGTAGGATGGAGCCCACATGTGGCAGCATGATATTCTTGCTATAGCTGAAAGAGAGCCCATTGCTGATAAACGGTTCCCCATAGAGGGTGTCCGGTGACTCCGGGGAAAGATCGAAAATACGCCACACATAACCGGCAATGCCTAATATGGATACGACTGTTACCAGCAGCAGCTCGTGTTCTCTCCACCGTACTTTATTCATAATTCCTTATTTTTTCAACAAGATTACTATAAGGGAAATCACCTTTTTATCAATTGTGACGAAACTCGGGGAAGATGTGATGAACTATAATTATACCTACCTTTAAGGTATGAGAAAAAGATATATCCCCCGGCTTATCTTCCTCTCCTTCGCATTTTTCCTCTTTTCCTTCGCCTGGGCGCAGGAAGGGGCGAAACAGGCTACGATCAAAGTGCAGGGAGAAGTGACCCACCCCCTGGACCTTAGCCTGGCCGACCAGGTCGATGGCAGCCCGCTACCCGCCAATAAAGGCCCGTTCCGCATCGTAGTGCCCGGCGAGAAAAAGCCCGCCCGCTGGATCTGGCAGGTGAATGCCCTGGTGGTCCGGTTTGCAAAAGAATAAGGGGCTCCCGCATAGTGCCGGTCGCCCCCCTTAACTGTGAAAACCTCACGAAACTATTTGCCGCCGCTATCCGTTTTTGCTTCGCTCTTGGCCGCACTCCCCGCATCGGCAGGAGCCTTGGCATCGCCTTTCGATCCCGCCTTTACATCTGACTTCCCGCCCCCGGCAGCCGCTGCCTTGCTTTGACTCTTCTGAAGGATCTCGATATACCGTCTTGCCTCCGGATTGCCCGGATCCAACTCCAGCAACTTTTCGAAATACCCGATGGAGCCGGCATAATCCTTTTCGGTATTTGCCTTATAGGCTGCGATATAACCATAGGATTCGATCAGGTGTTTCCGGTTGGTCTTCTCCGCACTGTCCTTCACCGCGATGTCGATGAGTTTGAGATAATGGGGAATGGCCAACCCCGATGCCATATTACTGTCTATCGCCGCATCACTACGGGCCCGCCAGTAATAGCCGAAATCCTGCTCCGGATACTTCGCCTCATAAAGACCGAACACGCTGTCCGCCATCGGATATTCCTTCGCCATATAATGAGCCAGTCCCCAGTTGAACAGGTCCAGGTTGGTAGCCTTGGAATTCCCCGCGTAATACCGGCCTTGCCAGAGGGCCTGATGGTGATAATCCTTTTCTTTCTTGTAGAGCTCCGCCAGCTTCTTGTCATAAGCGATTCTTTTGAGACTATCCTTCTCCATCTCCCCCGCCTTTACATAATAACCCGCCGCCGAATCCGGCTGATGGTTGAGCTTCTCAAAGATCTCGCCCATGGTCTCGTAATCCTTTACCACAAAACCGGTGTCCTGCTGCTCCCTGAAATACCGGCGCATAAAATCCAACGCCCGCGCTGAGTCATTCAACTCCTTATAACTATAAGCGATCATCTTGTACAGCCGGGGCTCCGGGGTATTACCCTGATGCCCGATCAGCTCCTGCGCATGTTGAATAGCCTCCTGGTACCGTTGGGAAGCATACAGCAGGTCGGTGACCAGCACCTCATTTTTGATGGACGGGTCCGAAGCCGCTATATAATGCTTCAGGTCATCCATGGCCTTATTGACATCCCGGAAATAATAATGATAATACAGCTCATACCAGGCCGGAGCATATAGACTGTCAAGCGAGACGGCATCATTAAAATATTTCAGGTACATCTCCGCATTGGCCTGCGTTACAAAGATCTTCCCGATCTTGTATAAGGCAGCCACATAGTGCGGGTCCTGCGCAAGCGCATCCTGGTAGGCCTTGTACGATTGAGCCCCGTCCCCCAGCTTCCGCCAGGCATTACCCAGGGCCACGTAATACTCCGGGTTGCGCTTATCCCGCTTGAGGGCCTTTGTCAGCAGCTCCACGGCATAACTGGCATTGCCCGAATCGGCGTCCTGCTGGGCCTGTGCAATAGCCAGCAGGATGGCAGGGTCTTTCTGCTTCGTTTCCTCCAGCGCCTTATTGAAACAGGCTGTCGCACTGTCCTTTTTATTCTCCTGTAACAGCGTTGCCCCATAAGCGCAGAGGATCATCGGCGCCTGGGCATTACCGGCCGGCAAGGCAGCCAGGCTGTCTTTTATAGGTTGGACCCGCCCCTTGTGCAGATAACTCCGGGTCAGCAACCACCAGGCTTCCGCGTTATTAGGATCGGCCTTGAGAACGGATTGTAAAAGATGGGCGGCCCCGTCATAGCGCTCATAGTACAGCAATTTCCGGGCATCCGCTATCGACTGAGCCTTGAGACCACCCACCGTAAATAAGATGAACAACAAAAACAGCATTCTTTTCATAGCTCTTTATATTTTGGTTATCGACATTCATGCTCGTATCCGGCTCAGCGCCGGCCGGCTGCCCTCATTCATGCATACGGCATCACATCCAATACCTGGATCTTCGAGTCCGCTGCGATCAGGTCGCTGATATGCCGGGACCCGGTGAGGCCATATATACCGCTTTCCGTGGCCGGGTTCACCAGGATCATATCGGCCATGACAAACTTGGCATAGTCCAGGGCGGCCCTGGCAGGATTGTGCCGGCCGACGGAAAAATATTCGACAGGACGCTGCAATTTTCGCCTTAAATGATCATAGGTCTTGATGAATGTCTGGGACAATCCATCCTTCTCATCGTTGTCATTTCCTCCGATAGCCAACAGGTGCACCCGCGCCCTGTACTTCTGGGCGATCAGGATCGCCAGATCCAGCTTCCTCTCCGGCACAAAATGACGGATAGGGATGACAATGATCTTGGTCCGGCTATGAATAGATCCCGGTTTGGCCGTTAATACGGGACAATTGCTTTTCTCCGCGATGCGGTCCGGGGAAATATGCTGGTGAAAAAGCCGGTGGCGACGCGTTCCCTTCTTGCCGATAATGATCAGGTCAGGCGCCACCAGACCCGCCGACTCGATGATCATCCGCTGAACGGAAGACCCCCGCAGGATACTGGTCCTTGCTTCTACACCCGGGGTGGTCTCCTCGATCGTTACCTTCCATTGGGCCAGTTTCCTCTCCGCGTCCCGGACCATTAATTGAATGGCAGCGCTGGATCCTCTCTTTACCACATGCAGCAGGTGAATATGGGCATTATCCGGATCGATGATCCCGATGGCCTTTTTTACAGCCGTCTCCGTACTCAGGGAAAAGTCAACAGGGATCAGTATTTTACGGAAGGCTGCTCTCATATAGCTTCTTTATAGCCAAAAGTATCCGGAACATATTAGGCAGGAATTAAAGGAGGATTAGAATTGTATTAGAGCAGCCGATGGAACGCTCAATTCCCTGTACATTTGCCGGTACAGGGCTACTATCGCCGCTAACTTATGGTAGAAGAAAGAAAGATACTAGTGATCGAGGACGAGAAAAAAATAGCCGACACCCTGAAAATGGGCCTGACGGAAAACGGCTTTTATGTGGAAGTGGCCTATGACGGCAAGATCGGCTACCAACTCTTCTCCTCCCGCAAATTTGACCTGGTCATCCTGGATATCAACCTCCCGGGCATGAATGGCTTTGACCTCTGTAAAGCCATCCGCAATAAGAGCCCCAACATGATGGTCATCATGCTCACCTCCATGAGCACCCTGGAAAATAAGATCGAAGGTTATGACGCAGGGGCCGATGATTACCTCGTCAAACCTTTTGAGTTCCGGGAATTACTCCTTAAGATCAGGGCCCTGCTGAAACGTACTCCGGGCGAAGCCATGCCGGTAGGTAATTACCTGAAAGCAGCCGACCTGGAAATGAACCTCGATAATAAAGAAGTCCACCGGGCAGGTCAGAAGATCAAACTGACCGCCAAAGAATTCCAATTACTGGAATACCTGCTCCGGAATAAGAACAGGGTGGTCTCCCGGGCCGACCTGGCGATCAACGTATGGGATGTGGACTTCAACACGAATACGAATGTCATCGATGTCTATATCAGTTATGTCCGTAATAAGGTAGACCGCGATTTTGAGCACAAGCTCATCCAGACCCATGTGGGAATGGGATATATCTTAAAGGAAAATGCCCGGTGATGCCGGTAAAGATCCGTATAACGTTGTTGTTCACCCTCCTCGTACTGGGGATACTTACCCTGGTGTGTGCCTCCGTCTATTATTTTTCCTTCACCAACCGGATAAAAGATATTCAGACCCGCCTTACCAACCGGGCTATCACCACGGGCCGCCTCCTGGGCCAGGGCGGTTTCTTTGATCAGAAGCTTATCAAAAAAATAGATTCTTCCACTTCCGTAGCTATGCGGGATAAAGTAGTGGAAGCCTATGATGCCCGGGACCAGCGGATCTACTGGTACAGCGACAAACCCAATGACTCCATCAGTGTCGACAGGACTGTTATCGACAAGGCCAGGGAGAAGAATGAGACCTATTTCACCGTAGGCGACAAAGACGTCATCGCCTGGTATTATAAAGACGAAAACGACAGCCTGGTCATTATTGCCGGCGCCTATGACGAGGCCGGTAACGAGAAACTGCGCCACCTGAGGCTGGTGCTCTCCCTGAGTTTTGTCGGCGGGATCCTCATCTCCATCATCGGCGGCTACCTGTTTTCCATCAGCTTGCTCCACCCCTTACGGCGCATCGCCGACGAAGTAAATGAAATATCCGCCCGCAACCTCACCCGGAGGGTCCGGTCCGGTAGCGCTAACCCCAAAGATGAATGGTCCTATCTCTCCGGTACCCTCAATCAATTGCTCAACCGCCTCCAGGAAAGCTTTGAGATCCAGGGCCGGTTTATCGCCAATGCTTCTCACGAACTGTCCACTCCGCTGACTTCCATATCCAGCCAGCTGGAAGTCTCCCTGCAAAGAGAAAGGAGCATAGAAGATTATCGGAAGGTCATACAATCCGTTTACCAGGATACCCAGCAGTTGAACAAACTGACCCAGACCCTCCTGGAGTTTGCACGGGCTTCCGGCACGGCCGGCGGCCTGGAGATCGACCTGGTCCGTATCGACGAGATCCTGTTAAGACTGCCGGGGGAGATTGCCCGGATAGGCAACGGAGGCGCCGTCAGCCTGGACTTCGACCAACTGCCCGAACGGGAAGAGGAACTGCTGGTATTCGGCAACGAAGAGCTGCTTTTTACCGCGATCAAAAATGTCGTATCCAATGCCTGTAAATATTCAGATGACCACCATGCTACCGTGCGGCTGAAAGTCCGGGACCGGGAGATCACCATCATGATCGAAGATAAAGGCAAAGGAATTGAAGAGGGGGAGTGGGAAAAGATCTTCCAGCCTTTCTACCGGTCGGACGAAGATCATTCCATACCTGGCTTTGGTCTGGGCCTGTCCCTGGCCCGGCGGATCATTAAATTACACAAAGGCTGGATCAGTGTCGGCTCCGTCCCCGGTAAAGGATCGGTCTTTACCATCAAGCTCCCCTCCGCCGGCCCCACACCCCTTCGCCCCGCCACTCCATCTCCGTCGATTTAACAGATGCCTGATAACTTCTAATCAGCTTCTAATCCCGCATTAAGACCGCATTAAGACGGCCGTCCAATCTTGCGAACTATATCTTCACCAAACAATTAAATCGTAAAGTATGCGTATCAGACATCTCGCATGGACCGGTCTTTTACCGGTTATGCTCATCTCCTGTGTTAGCAGTAAAAAATTCAAATCCCTTCAGTCGAAATACGACTCCCTGGGCAAATCTTACAGCGCCCTGCAGAATGACCTGAAGAACTGTAATGGCAAGACCAAAGATCTCACGTTGCAGAAATCAAACTGCGACGCACAAGTCGAAGCCCTGAACAAACAGATCGCTTTCCTGAAAGAAAATAATACCCAGGCCCTCCACCAACTGGAAGACATGTCCGTTATTTCCTCCTCTCAGGCACAGAGTATCCGGAAATCCCTGGAGAACATCGGCGCCAAAGACGCTTATATTCAAAGCCTGCAGGCGGCCATGGCACATAAGGACTCGCTCAATATGGCCCTGGTCAATAATTTAAAAGGAGCCGTAGGGGACCTCAACGACCAGGATATCAATATCAAAGTAGATAAAGGCGTCGTCTATGTCGACATCTCCGACAAACTGCTGTTCAGCAGTGGTAAGTATGACGTGACGCCAAGGGCGCAGGAAGTCCTGGGCAAAGTGGCTAAGGTATTAAAGAACCAGCCGGACATCGAATTCATGGTAGAAGGACATACCGACACCAAACCATTCCGTAGAGGGGTATTACTGGACAACTGGGACCTTAGCGTGAAGAGAGCTACCTCCGTGATCCGCATCCTTCAGAATAAATACGGTTTGCAGCCTTCCCATATGGCCGCCGCCGGAAGGGGTGAGTACCTGCCGGTTGCATCCAACGATACGGAAGAAGGCCGTGCCGTCAACCGCCGGACCCGCATCATTATCTTACCCCAGCTGGACCAGTTCTTCAAACTGCTGGAACGGAAATAAAAGAAGGGGGAGAGGCCCCAAAGGGGCTCTCCCCCTTATCCTAGTTCACCAGGTACATCCGGGTCGCCGAATTAATATATTCCGTCGGTTCGAAAGCTCCGTCGAAAGTATCGCTTAAGGCATTCAGTTTGACTTCCAGAGCCTGCACCTTGAAACCGATCTCCGGGTCGTTCCTGTATTTATGGATCAGTTCATCGTATTTGGCAATAATGCCCCGGAAGTCGAAGGTGATCTCCCCAAACCGGAGCTTTAAAGCCTGCACGTCCATCAGCTCATAATAAATAGGCTGCTTCCAGTTCTTGACATCCGCCACCTTCCGGTCAGCGATAAGCCCCGAGGCCGTCTTGCGCAGCTCCGTGAGGAACTGGTATCTTTTCTCCGCATCATTCTCCCTGGAAAATCGTTGCGTATACTCCCCCCGGCTGATGTGCAAAAGGCCCAGGTTCTGGTTGAGAATGGTATCATAATGGATCTGTAATTTCTCCAGCTCCTTGGTGACGATCTCCCATTGCTGCTCCACCAGGTCCTTGTCATAGTCAAACTGGCTCAGCTTGGCAGTCAGCAGGAACATCTTCTGGCTCTGGTCCCTCAACTCCTTTTTATGGGCCCCCAGGGAAGTAATAAAGGAATTGATCCCCAGGAACAATGCCTGGAAGACCGGGCCCGTGATAGTGACGGCGCCCGTAAGATTGCCCGTCAGCTGGATCATGTCGTGCAACACATTCAGGGCCGGCTCCTTTTCCTTCTGTTTCTGGATATACTCGTAGAATTTTTTATACCATTCCTCATACCCCGGGTATTTCATGGGATCAGAGGTCTCCGTCAGGGTGGAGAAGAAACTCTTGGTGGAATTAAATAACAGCAGGGGTTTGATCTCCTTATCCATGGAGACCAGGTTGATAATGGCGGATTGATAATTGGCCTGGTAGACATAGAGCTCGTTCTCTTCGATGGCGGCCTGTTTCTTCTCCAGCGCCTGTACCCGCTGTAACAGCTTATCCGCTTTCTCCCGGGCATCCCGGGAGGCGGCGATCTCGATGTCGAGAGAATCTACTTTGTGGTCCAGCTTGGTGAGGGTCTGGTCAATATTCTTCGTCTTTCGGTCTAAATTGTCCTGGATATCGCTGAGCACCTTGTTCCGGATATTCTTATCCGTGGAAAGGCTCGAGTCGGAGGTCTGGGAAAAGCCGGCATAGAACAGGAGGAGGGCGAGGAGGATTAAAGCGTACTTTTTCAAGTGAGTTGAGTTTGTTTCCGCACCAATCTATCTCCTGGCCTATAAAATGACCTTAAAATGCCATTAGAATGCTATTAGAATGTATTTCCGGTATCGTAAATCTACGATAAAAATCGAGGGAGTTTGCTCTTTTTTAACAGATTAGGTTGCCTTAGTTTTGTCCTATCCAATACCGATGAAGTAACCGGTATCCAATCCAGAAAAACCAATTTATCGTGCTCTTGTCCAAATGCACGAAGTCCTAAAATTCAATTTCTCTTGAAAAGCCCCTGACTAATCTTGGGGGTTTTTTCGTTGTAAGATCTTCCTCTTTAAATCTGCCTTGCGCACCCGCCGGCCTGACTTACCTTCTTCGGCTTATACCGCATCCGCCCCCCCATCGCACGCTCTATACAGCATCCGACAGGGAAGTAAACGTGAAATCCCGGATCTTCATGGGAGGGATCAGGGCGCTGCCGCCACCTTCCCCGCTGATGGTACGCTCCGGCTTACCCAGGGCTTCCAGGTTATTCAACATGATGATCGGACTTTCATTAAAGCGGAAATTCTTGATGGGGAATTTTATCTGCCCGTTCTCGATATAAAAAGTACCGTCCCGGGTGAGGCCGGTAAATAATAAAGTTTGCGGGTCGACGGCCCGTATATACCAAAGACGGGTCACCAAAATACCTTTCTCGGTGCTCTTGATAAGATCTTCCAGGCTGGCAGTCCCTCCCTGCATAATGATGTTATCCGGAGAGGGTAGGGGAGCCTTTCCTTTCTGCTGTGCCCAATATCGGGAATAGAAAAGGTTTTTCACCACGCCTTTTTCTATCCAGCTGACTTTTCCCTGCGGAAGTCCCTCGCCGTTATAAGGAGCCGTGGGCAATTCTTCATTCAAGGGATCGGAATAGATATTCACCTGTTCGTCTACGAGTTTTTCTCCCAGCCGGGTCTTCCCTCCGGGCAAGCTTAAAAAGCTGCGCCCCTCATCGGCGCTGCGGGCATCCAGACCGCCGTAGAGGTTTTCCAGCAAGACGATGCCGGCCGCCGGCTCCAGGATCACGGTATATTTACCGGGCTCGATCGCCTTCGTCCCCGCCGACTTGCCGGCTTTCCACGCCGCTATTTTAGACGATCCCGTCACATCCAGTTTGGAAATGTCATTGTAACCCTTTGCCGAATAACCGCTGCCCGTCCCGTCTTCCGTCCGCAGCGTCACCGAAAAATTCACATCCGTGGCTGTGGTATAAGCAAATAATCCACGGGAATTCATAATGCCCGAGAAACCGGCCGTATTCTGTAAAAAGCCGGCGGCGGTCAGTTTGGCGTCCTTGGCGATCTGCAGGCTCTGCTGTACCAGGTCAGCCCTCAATTTGGCATCCACATTGGCAGTGGCGGGGATAAATGTTTTAGCCTGGTCGCCATAGGTCTGCGGCCCCAAAAACGGCAGGTGTTCAGGGTTCTCCGGAGCAAGACGCGCCAGCTCCTCCGCCCGCCTTACCGCCTTTTCCAGCGAGGCATCGTCATATTCGTTGATGGTCGAGGTGCCGAGCTTCTTGCCATATACGGAAGATACTACCAGGCTCACCTGGCTGATAGCGCCACTGGTGGACACGGAATTACGGGCATACCGTATATTTCCCCCTTCACTACCATTGATGGTCACCTGGCATTCATCCGCCTTTGAATAGCTGAGCACTTTTTTCAGCAGCGTCTGTACTTCGTCTTGAGTTAAAAGAGCCATATCGGGTTATAATAATTAATAGTAGTTAATAATATCAAATACTTCTGGCGGTATTAATGACGTTGATGCCATTGAAACGGGCGGTAGAAGACCCATGCGACACCGAATTACTTTGCGGCGGCTGGCCCTTCCCGTCAAAAAATGTCCCTCCCAGCCGATAGTCTTCCGCATCACAGATAGCTGTACAGGAATTCCAAAACTCCTGCGTGTTGGCCTGGTAAGCGACATCCTTCAGCATGCCGGCGATCTTCCCGTTTTTGATCTCGTAGAACAATTGACCGCTGAACTGGAAATTATAACGCTGCTGGTCGATCGAATACGACCCATCCCCGATGATATAGATGCCTTTTTCCACATTTTTGATCAGTTCGGCGGGAGAGAGTTTGGCTTTTCCCGGGCGCAGGGAAATATTGGGCATACGCTGGAACTGGACATCCTGCCAGCTTTGGGAGTAACAGCAACCCTGCGACTCATTGAGCCCGATGATATGGGCCTGGTCGCGTATCGCCTGGTAGTTGACAAGGATCCCGTCCTTGATCACATCCCATTCCTTCGTGCCCACTCCTTCATCGTCATACCCTACGGCTCCCAGGCTGCCGGGCTGAAGTTTGTCAGCTACGATGTTCACCAGCTTACTGCCATAATTGAACTTCTTCGACTGCCATTTATCCAGGGTGAGGAAGCTGGTTCCGGCAAAATTGGCCTCATACCCCAGCACCCGGTCCAGCTCGGTCGGATGTCCCGCCGACTCATGGATAGTGAGATATAAATTCGTGGGGTCCAGCACTAAATCATATTTCCCCGGCTCAACGGACTTGGCGCCCAGTTTTTCAGCCGCTTCTTTGGCAGCCAGTTTCGCGTCTTCCAGCATGTCATACCGGTCCCGGTACAGGGTCGTTACGGTTTTGATCTTCTTCTTCTCATCCGGGATCAGGTATTCATAACCCATGCCCATGGGCGCCCCCAGCGCCTGCCGGGTCTCGAACTTCCCGGTTTTGCTATCTATTTTTGTTACATTGAAAGTGGGCCAGATCCGATGAATATCCTGGTCGATATAAGACCCGTCCGTAGAGGCAAAATATTTCTGCTCGTTCACCAGGAACAGGGCCGAGTCGACATAACTGGCTCCATTCTTCATGGCGGCATCATTGACAGCCAGCAGCATGTCCGCCTTCTCCTTGATGGGAAGGTCAAAGGCATTTTTCTCCACCGGCGTTTTCCAACTCACCTCCCCATGTCCTTTTTGAGGAGCCAATTGTACGGGTTCTGATTGCAACCGTGCATTCTCCTTGGCGATGGAAACTGCCAGCTCCGCCGACCGGGCAATACTGTCCTTATCCAGTTTATCCGTAGCCGAAAACCCCCAGCATCCACCCGCTATCACCCGGATACCCATCCCATAGGATTCCGTATCCACTACATTCAAGACTTTATCTTCCCGGGTGATGATAAACTGGTTCAGATAACGGCCAATCCTTACATCCGCATACGTGGCGCCTTTGGAACGGGCGACATTCAGGGCGACATCCGCCATTTGCTTTTTCAGGGCCGCATCCGCACCTTCCAGGGGGATCCTGGAAGTATAGGAAGAGCCCAGGACGGGTATCCTGCTGAGCATCGCTCCGCCAAATCCCATGCCGGTCAGGGTGAGAAAGTCTTTTCTTTTCATATCCTTAAATGTAAATGAATATTCAAAACCGGACAAGCAAATTGCTGCCGCTTATAAAGAATCGGTGCCGTCTGTACCATCCCATTTTAAATTTAATTACTTTTAACCCCTAATATAAATTGGTAATGGAAAAAACGAAAATCACCGTCAACAGCAACGGATCTCTTAAACTGGAAGGAAATTTTGAAATAGTAGACAAGACCGGCGCGGTCTACGATCTTGGAGGAAGGGAAATTGTTTCAGTCTGCCGCTGCGGCCGTTCTCAGAACAAGCCCTTTTGCGACGGATCCCATAAAGGACATTTCGAACATGATGCCGTCGCCTTTAACCTGCCGCCCAAAAAATAAGTAAATGACACACCGTTTTGCTCCGGCGCTATTCCTTTGCGCAGCCCTCTCTCTTCCCGGACTAAGGTCCCATGCACAACAATCCCCTGCGACATCACAGCAGGGGTTGACGTTATACAGCAGCATCCTGGACGCCTTCCAGGGGGCGGGCAAATTACTGGGCAGACCTGGCCCCCAGGGTGTTAATTGGATCCGGGATGGAGAAGCCTATTCCTTTATCAGCAATGGAGAGATCCATTCCATGGACCCAAAGACGGGACGTGAAGATACCGTTTTCACCAATAAAGGCCTTCGCTTCCCCGGCTCGGGAAAAGCCTTCGACTACCAATCCTTCCAATGGTCGCACGATTCCCGGCACCTGGTATTCAAATCCAATTTCCGGCATATCTATCGCCATTCCGGGATAGCCGACTATTATATATATGATATCGGTAGCTCAACCCTCAAACAGGCCGCAAAGGATGCCCGCTCAGCCGAACTGTCTCCGGATGGCTCCATGGTGGGCATCGAGCGGGAAGGGAATATGTTCGTCTATGACTTCGCCAGGGGGAAAGAGGTTCAGCTTACCAGCGACTCCACCAGCGACAACGGTATCTTCAACGGTCACTATGACTGGGTATACGAAGAAGAATTTGGCCAGGCACAGGCATGGAACTGGTCAAAGGATAATAAATACCTCGCCTTCTGGCAATTTGATGAACATAAGGTGCCCGTATTTGAAATGACAAACTATGAAGGACTCCACCCCGGCCAGGTAAAGATCCCCATCCCTCAACCGGGCGATGCTAATCCCTCGGTGAAGATCGGCGTGGTAGACGTTCACACGGGCAAAAAGATCTGGCTCAGCCCGGAGGAGACAGGGGATTTCTATATTCCCAGGATCTACTGGACCAGTGACCCGGACCAACTGGCCGTCATGACCCTCAACAGGGCGCAGAACCACATGAAACTGTATTTTTTTAACGTTAAGACGGGTCAACGCCGGATGGTGCTGGAAGAACAGAACAGCACCTGGGTTGCTATCTTTAACTTCTACACCAATGTCAACGATATGGTCTATTTTCCGGAGAAGACAAAAGACTTCTTTTGGGTATCGGACCGATCCGGTTATTATCATATCTACCACTACGGATACGACGGCAAACTGATTAACGCCGTCACCAAAGGAAATTGGGACGTGATCAAGGTCACGGGCATCGATCCCGGCACGGGATCCATTTATTATCTCTCCGCCGAAGCCTCTCCCCTCGAACAACAATTGTATTCCATCAAATATGATGGTACCGGAAAGAAAAAGCTGACGGAACAAAAAGGCTTTCACACCATCGACATGTCCTCCAATACCAGCTATTACATCGATGAATACAGCAATACCCTGACGCCCCGCCATGTGGGTCTGTATAACGCACAGGGTAAGCTGCTGAAGTCGCTGCAGGACAACCAGGCGGTGAGTGAATATATAAAGACCCATGCTTATTCCCCCCTGGAGCTGTTCCACTTCAAGACCTCGGACGGTGTCGACCTGGACGCATCGATGATCAAACCTTTCAACTTCGACCCTTCCAAAAAATATCCGGTCGTACTGGCCATCTACGGAGGTCCGGAGTCACACGGGGTATTCGACCGGTTTAGCGCCAATGGCATCCACCAATGGCTGGCGCAGAACGGTTATATTGTCGTGGATGTGAACAATAGAGGTAATGCCAACTATGGCAGCGCTTTTATGAAAGTAGTATATCGGCAGCTGGGGAAATGGGAAAGCCATGACTTTGTGGAGACAGCCCATTACCTGGCGACCCTGCCCTATGTCGACAGCGCCAACATGGCCATTATGGGAGGTAGCTACGGAGGGTTCAGCACCACCTATACGCTGCTTACCCATCCCGGGGTATTTAAAGTGGGCATCGCCAACTCTCCGGTCACCGACTGGCGGCTTTATGATAATGTTTATACCGAACGTTATATGGCCCCCCTCCAGGATAATGAAGAAGGATACCGCAACAGCTCCGATATGACTCACGCGGGCAACCTCAAAGATCATCTGCTGCTGATCCATTCCATGAGCGACGACAACGTGCACCCGGCGCATACCATGCAATTGCTGACGGCCCTGACCAATGCCGGTAAGGACGCCGACCTGCGGATCTACCCGCCGGGAGCCCATGGGGCAGCGTATAACTTGCAGAGTGCGCTGTTGATTGCCACGGTGAGCTATCAGTACCTGGAACGGTACCTGAAGGGCAATAACAATCTTCCTTTTATCAACCAACACTAGCCGGTGAGCCTGACCGGTCAGCCTCTGGCCTGTTTCCCTCTGGCCGGTTTTCCTCTGGCCGGCTTTCCGGGACGGCTACCCCGGGTGGATGGCTGGCCGGGGACTTAGCCCTTAAAAACCCCGTTCTCCTTCATGATGTCCCAGTACTCTTTTCCGTAACCGACAAAGATCTCACTGCCGGCAGGGATATCCCGCATGGCGAAGATAAAGACGCGTACGCCTTCAATATTATACGTACAGTTATTTTTGAGACCATCTGACTTAAAGGGGCCTTTGGCATCATTGGCATATCGGGCCAGCGCTTTTTTAGTGCCCCAGGCATCGATGACATGATTGCGGTTGACATAATAAATATACCCGTTCGTACCATTGCGGTCATTCACCTCTTTCCATTTGACGATCTCGCCCTTGTACTCTACGATTTTTGCTCCTTTGCGGATAGGTTTACGGGTAAAAAGTCCCTTGCCTGCACCGGGAATCCCCGATTTTTTGATAAATAATTGCTTTTCCAGTAATGCCATAAAAAAAGAGGTAATATATACACAATTTTGATATAACCAATGAACAGAACGAACAGTGAGTGTATCGAAACCGGACAGTCCTTCTAATTTCTGCTCTGTAATGCCCTGATTTTCTTATTTTTAAAGGACAGGCACCTCCTTTGTGAAACAATCACAGCTTAAAACCCGCCAACATGATAAAGAACCTCCTTCTCGTTGCTATCCGCAATTTTAAAAGAGATAAATGGTACAGTCTGCTCAACATTCTGGGCCTGATGATCGGCATAACCTTTAGCCTGTTCCTGATCTTTTATATAAAGGATGAGCTCAGCTATGACAGATACAACAAGAAGGCAGACAGACTATTCCGCGTCAACGCCTATATAAAAGAGCAGGACAAGGAGACAATGCCCTGGGCTATCACGCAGATCCCACTGGCGGCAGCTCTTAAAAATGACTTTCCCGAAGTGGAAGAAGCGGTCCGCTTCATTGGCCGGGGACAGCAGGTGTTTAAAAACAGAGACCTGCACTTTTATGAGAACAAGGTATTTTTTTCCGATAGCAACCTGTTCAGGGTTTTCACCTATGACTTTATTGAAGGCGATCCCAGGACGGCATTAGTGGCCCCTCATTCATTGGTAATGACCAGGTCGGAGGCCGTGAAATACTTTGGCAAAGCCACTGGTATCGTAGGCAAATCCCTGCAAAATGATAAAGGGGATGTGTATAACGTAACAGGAGTGCTTCGAGACGTTCCGAAGAACTCCCACCTTATTTTCGATATGCTCATCTCCGCCAGTACCTTGCCAAAGAGTAATCCCGGCGAATGGGGCAGCTTCAATATCTTTACCTACGTCCTGCTCTCACCCAATACGAATGCCGCCGTTTTTGAAAAGAAATTATTGCCCATGTATGATAAATACATGGCCCCCATTTTTGCCCAGTATAAGATCAAAATACACTATGGCATCATGCCCGTAACGGCTATCCATCTGCACTCCGATCTGGCCAACGAACCGGAAGAGACGGGCAGCATGTCTTATATCTACATCTTTTCCTCGGTGGCCTTGTTCATGCTGCTGATTGCCTGTATCAATTACATGAACCTCACCACCGCCCGCTCCGCCCGCAGGGCAAAGGAGATCGGCATCCGCAAAGTGACGGGGTCCACCAAACCGCAGCTGGTTGCCCAGTTCCTCATCGAATCCACCCTGACAGCCATGTTGGCTTTATTGTTTAGCCTGGGGCTCATCGCGCTGTTCCTGCCTACTTTCAATTTACTTTCCGGGAAGTTTATCTCTTTTGAATCCCTGCTGGAGCCCACCACTTTCCTCATACTATTAGCCATCATTATTTTTGTAGGGCTCGTAGGGGGAAGCTATCCCGCTTTTTACCTCGCGAAATTCAACCCCATTGACATCCTGAAAGGCAGTCTTTCCAAAGGTTCCAGCAATTCGACGTTGCGAAGGGCCCTGGTCGTAGTGCAGTTCAGCATCTCCATGATCATGCTGATCTGCACCTGGGTGGTATACGGACAGCTGAAATTTTTACGCAATAAAGATCTGGGCTTCGACAAGGCACAAGTCCTTTCATTAAGCGCCAATGCCAACAGGGATATCCGCAGCAGCATCCTGGCCTTTACTAATGAGACCCGTAAAAACCCCAACGTCCTGGCTGTCAGCACGGCTGAAGCCACCCCCGGCAAAGGCATCAACTTCCAGCTCTTCACCGTGCAATCCAAAAATGGCTATGTGGACAAAGGCGTAGACTGTTATGCCGTAGATGAGAACTATCTTAAAACTCTTGGCATGCAGGTGATAAAAGGCCGCGGCTTTACCGGCCTGGCGGACACCGCTAGACGGGTGGTGGTGAACGACAACATGGTAAAGTATTTTGAATGGGATGAACCGATCGGCAAGAGAATAAAATTCCCCGGCGATACCTCGAATAAGTATTTTGAAGTGGTGGGAGTCGTTAAAGACTTTAATCAGAAATCCCTGTATAACCCTATCACACCCCTGATCCTGTTTTATGCCCCTACCTGCAGCGGGATACAGGTTAAGCTGGCCCCCACCAATATCCCCGGCACCATTGCCAGCGTCGAAAAGACCTGGAAGCACATCTTCCCCGACCTTCCCTTTTCCTACACTTTCCTGGACCAGGACTTTGATTCACAATATGCCTCCGATCAGAAAAGAGGAAAGATCTTTACCGCTTTCTCTATTCTTACCATCATGATCACTTGTCTGGGACTATTGGGACTCATCGCCTTCATCACCCAGCAACGACAAAAGGAGATCAGCATCCGGAAAATAATGGGCGCAGGTTTGGGACAGATCATTCCCCTCATTACCCGCAACTTCGTTTACCTGGTGGGCATATCCTGTTTGATAGCATTCCCGGTCGCATACCTGTTCATGGACAAGTGGCTGAAAGTGTTTCCCTATAATACAGGATTGACGGTTGCGCCCTTTTTGCTTTCGGCCCTTACCGTATTACTGATCACCTTGCTGACTGTGATCTTCCATACGCTAAGAGCGGCCGTTGCTAACCCGGCGAAAAGCCTGCGGACTGAATGAGTTGGTTTCTTTTGGTATTTTTGCCAAAAGAAATGATATGAAGGCGATAAGATTCCATCAGCCCGGTAATCCGGAAGAGGTATTGAAATTAGAAGAGATCTCACAACCGACCCCCTCCGCGACACAGGTGTTGGTCGAAGTGAAAGCTAGCCCCGTAAACCCATCCGACCTTTTCTTTATAAGAGGCGCCTATCGCAGGAAGCCCATCTATCCGCAGACCGCCGGATTGGAAGGCGCCGGCATCATAGTGGATTGCGGCTCAGCAGTTACTTCCTTTAAGGCCGGAGACCGGGTGGCCTTTCGTCTCCCCGGCACCTGGAGCGAATATTGCCTGGCGGAAGAGGACGCCCTGATCCCCATCGATAGGGATATCCCTTTCACCCTGGCCAGCCAGATAGGGCTCAATCCGATGACGGCTATCGGCCTGCTGTCGGAGGCGCCCCTTGAAAAAGGCGACTGCCTGCTCGTGGACGCAGCCTCCTCCACCGTCTCCGGTCTTGTCATCCAACTGGCCGCCGCCAGAGGGATCCGCGTCATCGCATTGGTTAGGGATGCTCGCCATTTCCAGGAGCTGAAGGCGCTGGGAGTAGAAACCACTTTCCTTCAAAATGATCCTGACCTGGTTCGCCAACTCACGGAGGTCACGGCGGGAAAAGGCATCCAGGCATTCTTCGATGCCATCGGTGGAAAATTACTGGAAGAGATCATACCCCTGATGGCGCAATACGCAACCATTGTATGTTATGGAAATATCAGCAACAATGAAAAAGCTGGTATCACCAACGGCAGCCTGGTCTACCGGAACCTTACCCTGAAAGGCTTTGGGATCGACCGCTGGTTATCCCTCCGGTCGCCGGAACAGATCCGAAAAGACTATGCAGGCATCGTAGAAGACCTGTATGCAAAAAAGATCCTGCTCCGCGAAATACCCTCCGTGCCCCTGGGAGGATTGCTGTCTTATTTACAGCAGCCGGGGCATTCGGAGAAGGTCATTGTCACGAATGTATAGCAGGTGCGTGTCTTCTTCATTATTTTGCCATATCGATCTTCACCTTCTTATTCTTGATCCGCTGGTCTTTAATCAACTGCAGCGTATGGCCCACCCTGGACTTACGAACGGCCACGAAGGAGAAAAAATCTTTTACCTCAATAAGGCCGATATCTTCTTTCTTTAGCTGCCCCTTATTGGTTAAAAATCCTACAATGTCCACCTTATTGACTTTATCCTTCTTCCCGGCGCTGACCATAAGGGTCGACCATTTCGGCTTTTCAGGCAAAACAGCTTTTTCAGGTAAGATGATCTCTTCCACCTCCTGCGGCCCACCGCCCGCATGAGTAAGCCCTTTCGCAGAAGTCCCGTCTTCATCTGCACCAACTTCTGGTCCCTTCTGACCCGAACTAGCAACCACATAACCCGGCAGCCTCTCTTCCGGCCCCAGGATCAATATCGCCGTTCCGCTGGCTTCCATCCTGGCTGTTCTTCCATTCCGGTGTATAAAGACTTCCTCCGTATGCGGTAACTGATAATGAATGATATAGCGGATATTCGGAATATCCAACCCCCGGGCGGCCAGATCCGTGGTTATCAGCACATTGGAGGTGCCGTTCCTGAACTTGCTCAGCGCCCGGTCCCTCTCGGGCTGCTCCATCGCACCATGATAAAATACATTGATAATGCCTTTTTCCGCCAATAATTCACTGGTACGCTCCACCGACTCCCGGTGATTGCAGAAGACGATAGCCGACCGGTTACCTAAGAAGCAGATCAGCCGGAATAGCGTATCTATTTTATCTTTCTCCTCGCTCTTAACCAGTTGGATGGCCAGGGCGGCGTTCACCGTCCCTGATAAATGATTAAGAGTTACCGGATTCCGCAACCCGACAAAGGAGGGTATCCCGACGGCATCGGTAGCCGACGTAAGGATCCTCTTCTGCAATACAGGCAGGGATCCGACAATAAAGGACATTTCTTCCTCGAAGCCTAACTCCAGGGATTTGTCGAATTCATCCAGCACCAGGGTTTCGATCCGGTCTACCTTGATATTCTCCCGGCGGAGATGATCCGCCAGCCTGCCCGGCGTGCCGATGATCAGCGCAGGGGCCTGCAGCAGGTTATTCTCTTCCGTTTCCCGTAAATGCCCGCCATAACAACAGGTGACCTTAAAGCCCGTGCTCATGCTTTTAAAGACCTGCTCGATCTGGATAGCCAGCTCCCGGGAAGGGACGATGACCAGGGCTTGGGTCTTCAGGTTGTCGGGATCCAGCATTTGCAGGATCGGCAACAGGAATCCAAGGGTCTTGCCCGAGCCTGTATCGGCGAGCAGGATCAGGTCATTATCCTCTTTGACGGCTTCCAGGGCCGCCCGCTGCATCTCATTGAGCGCATCTATCTTTAAATGAGATAATATCGTTGGAATGGAAGGAGGCACTTTTTGCATCCGGCAAAGGTAAGCTAGTTTAGGCTCATTACCCGTTGCCGTTCCGGCCCATCGCACTTCCCATACCCCTTTCTCCATCCCAAAATTAATGAAGGACTTCCTTGTTAATGAAGGATTTCCTTGTTATACCGTTTCCCGTTCTGCAGCACAGACAAATGATATACGCCGGCGGGTAGGCCATGCAAGGACAAGGTAACGGTATACCCGTTGAATGTCTTCCGCAATACTTCGGCGCCCGTGGCATTATAGAGGGCCGCAACCCCTGCGCCCGACTGGGGCAATTCCAGGGTGCAGTTGTCCCGGGCAGGATTGGGATAAACCCTGCAGTCACGATCATCCTCATCCTCTCTAAAGAATACCCGCCTCACCGGGCTGATCTGTTGGCCGCCATCTATAACTGTTAGCATGAGCCGGTAATAATCGTAGCCTTTTTTCGGGCTTTTATCAACAAATCGGTAATGTTCCTCGGGATTTTTTTGCCCCGCTGCGGCAACGACGCCGATACTGTCCCAATGAAGGCCATCCAGACTGCGCTGAACAATGAACCGGCTGATGTTTATGTTTTCTCCCTGGGCTATTTCCCAGCTAAGCAGGGTGCTGCGGTGCACGACCCTGGCATCGAAATCCAGCAGCGTGATGGTTGGCGGCACGCCGAAGGTGGCGGTAATCCGGACATTGCTGTGCGTCAACAGCCTGAAAGTATCCCCGCTGGGTATATTGCCGATGACATCGCCGTAGATCATACCGAGCGGGGTATTATCCCAATGAAGGCCGTCGGTGGAATACAAAAGATAGCCGTTGCCGGGCGAATTTATATCGGTGGCGCCCCCTACAAAATGGCCCTTGCTATAGGCAAAGGACGATCCGCTCAGGATAGAACCCGCCGGCGGTGCAGTAATGGTGCCCTTCGCTCCATAAGAATCCGGATTGGTAATATTGGCGGTAGACACGGAAAAGAAGCCTGTGGCAGTTCCGGTGTTGAGATTGCCTTCCATTCCTATAACATAATATTTAGAGCTGTCGTATACGATATCGCTGAAGCTTTCGACCATAAAGGGCAGATGGGGGGTGATATTCACCCAATTGTTGCCATCCGTGGAAGCGAACAGGGCAGGCGCCGGGAGATTGTTGTTATTGTAATTGACAGAGTCAGCCATTGCGAAAAAATAGCCGTTCACAAATTTAACTTTCATGATCGCGGATGCATTCAGGGACTGCGAAATTCCAAACCAGTAAGCCCCATCGGTCGAAGTAGACAGCGTCCCGGTCACCCCGTAAACACCATAGCCTAACCCTACATACGTCCCTGCTCCATAGGTTACCGTTGAAATAAAAGGAATATTTACATCGCGAATGACCTGGGGACCAAGGTAGGTCAGGACAGCTCCATCGGGAGAGGCGAAGACAAATGGGTTGCTGCCATCATTGCCGGCTGTCACATACCTGGACCCGTCGTATAGGACGCTGTAGAGCCCCACTAATGCGGTTTGTGTACTCTCTGTCCAGGTGCTGAAATCCGGTGAAGTATAAACGTATCCTCCATTGCTGGCGTTTCCTACGCCTACATACCCATGGCCATCGGATGCCAGGGCGTTATAATTGGCGCCTGCTACCTGATAATTGACCCCGTCTGCCGAGATGACTGTCCCGGCAATGCCATAAATGAAATAGTGATGATTGGCGTATAGGCCGTCGATGACCTGGCCCTTTACGATAACCCCAGGGGCGAATGTGATGCCGTCGGTAGAAATATACTCTGCAACATAGTAGCCCCCGTTGTAGTAAGTGTTGCTTAGCAGGTAGACCCGCGAACCGTCATAAAATCCGCTGGTGACCGGCCAGCCGATACCGGTTGAAGGAAAACTAAGGCTGGTCCAGGTGACGGCATCCGTGGAAATCCTGACACTGTCGCTAAATGAATAGAAATGGTCCTTTAAAAATTTTAAATTGCTGATAGTGGCGATCGTATCGGCCGTCCAGGAGTGGAGGGTCCCGGCGCCACTGCGGTAAAGAACCCTGCCTGCCTGGAGGCTGGTAGCGCTAATGACCATATATCCGTTGCCATAAACAATGCCGCTGTACGAGTCGGTGGGCGCACCTTTTCCGGTGCTTAATGCATTCCAACCGATCCCATTGACGGAACGCAGGAAGGTGGCGCTGTCGCCAACGGCATAGAAGGCGCCCTGCAGAAACTTTATATCCGTAAAATTAGCCCTCTTTCCGGAGTGGCGACGGGTCCAAGTGGCCCCATCGGGCGAGGTGAAGATCTTCCCGCTGTCTGCCAGGCATACAAAGAGGCCGGCG
Source organism: Puia sp. (assembly GCA_035492545.1). Lineage (GTDB taxonomy): Bacteria > Bacteroidota > Bacteroidia > Chitinophagales > Chitinophagaceae > Puia. The sequence continues at coordinate 7,850 of DATJJD010000161.1, read as the reverse complement.
CCATAGGCAAGGACAGGCTGAATAGAAATGCCGCGGCCAAAATCCGGTGTTGTAACCGGGGTCCAGGATATTCCGTCGGTGGACGCGTAGAATCTTAGGGAGTGTAGCACAACAGCGAGGTAAATACCGTTGCCATATACGATCTGTTTGGTGGTGTCACCGGGGAGGCCTTTTTGGACGATAAGGGTAGGCGCCTGGGCCCGGGTCCCGGCCAGGCTGAAAAATGAAAATAGACCAAGTAGCAGCCGGAAAGCATATTGGCGGCGGCATTGTTGGGAAAAGAAAGGAGTTTGGATGAATGGCAGCCGGAAACAGCTTTGCCAGACAGGTAGAAGTAGGTTCATAGACAGGTCCTGTTTTAAGGTTAAATGGTAATAAATAGCAGCTTTAAAAAAATAGCAGCTTTTAAACAGGACTTTCCGTTAGCGAAGGTTTTCAGCAGGATAGAAGAAGGAGATGGAATAAATATAAGGAAAAAATTGCATTGCAACAAACAACAGCTTCAGCCAGTCAATCGACGGCCGGGCAACCGGCCTGCCTATGGCTTCTTTCCCACCAGGTTCATCACGGCATCTTTATAATTGATCCCGATAGGAATGGTCACCTTCCCCAATTCCACGGAATTACCATAGATAGACCGGATATGCCGGACGGCAATGATATAAGATTTGTGGATCCGCATGAACTGCCGGGCAGGGAGAGACTTTTCCAGCTCATTCATGGTCTGATGCGTCACTAAAGTATATTCCGGCGTATGGACCTTCAGATAGTCCTTCATCCCCTCCACATAAAGGATCTCCGAAAAATTGACCTTGAAGAATTTGCTGTTCGATTTTACAAAAATATGGTCCCCGGGAGATTTGTCCTCCTCTTTACCCGCCTGGGAGACCAGACGGCCTTCGGCTATCTTCCCGGCTGCCTTGGAGAATCTTTCAAAAGAGATGGGCTTTAACAGATAATCGATCACGCTGAACTCATAACTCTCCACGGCGTATTCCGCATACGCGGTGGTCAGCACCACCAGGGGAGGATCGGACAGGCTGCGCAGGAAATTCAGCCCGCTCATACCCGGCAGGCGAATATCGAGGAACATGACATCCACCTCCTGCGTATTCAGCGCTTCCAGGGCTTCCACGGCGTTGCGGCAGACACCCACCAGTTCCCAGCCGCCCATTTTCTCCAAATGGCTTTTAATGACATCCTGGGCCAGGGTTTCATCTTCAACAATGATACATTTTATCAAGCGACGCTGGATTTTATAATTAAAGATACGGTGAAAGCGCTCTTACTTAAAATTACATCCAGCGTATGCGAATCGGGGTATAAACTCTCCAGACGCTCCCGGGCATTCCGAAGCCGCAGATTGCTTGTCCGGGCCTCCTCTTTCTCCGTCTGGATAATATCCAGCTCATAAGCGGCAGGGTATAGCAGTTCCAAAAGACTACGACTGTTGGAAATACCTTTCCCGTTCATTCTCTTCGCCTGCGTCTCCAGGTCGGCATGAGTGCTGTTGATGACATTCAGCACGATCTGGCCATCTCCGACCCGAAGGGTTATATAAATAAAGGGCTCGGTAAAGGAATTATCCATGGCGTGTTTGAAGCCATTCTCGATAAAAGAGATAAACAGGAAGGGCTCGATCAGGATGCCGCTGGTGATGCCCTCCACGGTAAACCGGATGTCCGCCTTATGCCGTATCTTCTCGATGCCGATATAATTCCGGATAAACTCTATTTCCTTATCCAGCAAGATCTTTTCCTCATTGCATTCATAGATCAGGTATCGCATGATGTCGGCCAGCTTGATCACCACCTCAGGCGCCTGATCCGATTTCTGAAGGCTTAAGGAATAGATACTGTTCAGCGTATTGAAAAGGAAATGGGGATTTAACTGCGCCCGCAGGTAACGCAGCTTGAAAAAAGTATTGTCTTTTTGAACGGTTTCCAGCAGATCTTTCTCATCCATGGCCTTGCGGATAAAAAAGATGGCGATGGAAAGGGCCATATTGGTGATCACCCACCAGCTTTCGCGCAGTAAGGTGCCATAGTTGTAGGTAAAATAACTTTTTTCGGCAGGGGAGAGGGGAAATTTTAAAATAAGAGAATAAAAGGCGAATAAGATGGTCTGGATGACCAGGAAGGACAGGACGCTCATCAGCGTCAGGGCTCCCCATCTCCGTTGAATGAGAAAGACGGAGCCCATGATCCGGGCATAGAGAAAATAAGCGGGGAACAACGCCCCATTTACCAGCAGTAGCACGATCCCTATCCGCCAGTCGGTGAGAAATAAGGTCAGAAAATTGATCAGGGGGTTGATCAGGACGAACAATATCCAATAAAATAGTTCGATTTTATTGGTGGGCTTTCTTAATCTGTCATTATCGTATTCCATATTGAGTAGGGGCTGGCTGAGTCAAAACTACCATTCCCGGGAAAAGAGGGAAAATATTTCGACCAACTGGGACGGACCTTCGATGAAAAAGGGGCCGCCGGCAAACAGTCCCCGATTCGCACCCTACCAGACATTGCATTCCAGCGTATTCCTGAAACTGGAATCCCCCGCCTTTTCATTCATCAGGATGTCGAATAATTTCCGGGAGCGTAGCCAGGGCATCTCCGGATAATCGGAAATGGAAATGGTCTTCCCATTATGACTGTAAGTGGCAGGCAGCTCATGCGCCAGCCACCGGGTAAATTCCTGGTCTTCGGAATTTTTGCAATACGCTTCCACCAGGTCGTCCAGCAGCTTCACCTTTTCTTCCGCCGCCGTATGAATACCGGATTTATTCTCCGAATCCCACTGGATCCACCGGACCAACTGGGGGAATTTCAGCATGATGGCCAGCCATTTGGCCAGAATGGGGGCTTCGACATAGTGCTGTCCTTTTTTCATGCGGAGGAACTGGTAGGCGCAGTAAAAACGCAGCAGGTTGGCAAATCGTTTCAGCGACCGGGGATCAGAACTGATAAAGGGAGCATAGGCGCTGACCTGCTCCATGATCAGTTCGTTTTGTTTTTGGGACTTCACCTGGTTTTGAAGGATGAGCTTGTCCAGCTCCTTTTGCTCTTCGGGAGAGAAAGCAGCCTCTCTGATGAGTTGGGAAGACTCCTCATTGTCGGAAGTTGCTATCACCTTTTCCACTACCTCCTTTACTTTGGCGCTATCGACCGTTATGGGGGCCTCCGAAGACGCCCCGCCTTTATTTCCCGCCCCGGTATGTTCCGCACCAACTTCACCATTCGCACCCGTCGCCCCATCCCCGGTCGCCTCCTTTTCTGACAGCAGATTCCGGAGATATTCCTTCTTTTTCGATTCACTCATCACCGGGATAAAATAGGGGAGCTGAATAAACTTGTCCAGGAAATACCAGCCGATCGAACCCTGATCCAGCTCCCGGCTGCCCAGCTTCCCTTTCATTTTCTCATAGGAGACGTCCAGGGCCCCCGCCACCATCTCTCCATCCATGCCCAGGATAAAATAACATTTGTTGTTGTAGCGTCCGTTGATAAACACATTGATGGCTTCCACCACCTCTACCACCTTGGAAGGACTGCAGCGGTCCAGGTCATCGACAAAGATGACCATAGGGCGCTTCTCATCGAGACAGAGGTCCAGCACTTTGTTCAGGTCGGCCTGCACCTCGTGAAAAGTCCCGGTCTTTTCCTGGTATTTCGGAGCTTCACTGTACTTGTCAAAGGATTCGCTGATCGAGGTACTAAGAGGGTTGATCTTGCTGGCCATCGTAGTGACAAGCCCGCTGATGGTCCCCGCGCCGATCAGCCCCCAGGGAATGGCCTTATTAAGGGTGAAGAAAAGGATGGCCAGCAGAATAAAGATCCCCCAGGTGAAGAACTGCAGGAAATAGAGCAGCAGTCTCGTCTGGATATCCTTTCGTATTTTTTCCCTGGCCAGTCTGGCCAGCCGCAGCTGCATCCAGAAAACTTCCCTTTCGGTCCTGGAAGGGATCTGCCCCACTACCTGCTCGATGACGGCATCGGCCATACCCGCCCAGATCATGTCCGAGCTCTGGTAGTTCCAGGGATTGAACCACACGGTGGCATAGGGAAGATGGGGTTTTACATCGATCTCGTCACTGCGCAGCCAATGGAGCATGGCCTTCCAGCCTGCCAGCTTTTTAGGGGTCCGCTTCTGCTCCCTCAGTTCCGCCTCCCGGGCCTTATCGAACTTATGCTGCAGCCTCCGCATCAGACTGGTCTTCCCCCTTCCCCAGGGGGCGAAGATCCCGATATTCAACGGCGGGTTGGTACCCTTATCCGTGAGGATAGCAAACAGGTTTTCAGCAATGACGTCGTATTGGAGCACATCCGTCTCCTCCACGGTGAAACTGTCGGAGATCAACCGGGACTTAATGTCCGGCTGGTCTTTGGCTGGCGGAGGAGGGGGCTCGGGGGGCAGCGGCGATTCCGGCTCATTTTCCGGCTCTTTGGGTGATTCTTTTCCCTGCAATACATTCGCCGTCTTTTTGTTGGCGATAAAATGATCGGTTATCCGTAGGAAGACATCCCGTGAACGGATACTGACAATAAATTTAGGTGCTGAGGAACTCAACAGCTCCGTATAGATATCGGCTATTCCCTGCGAGCCTGCACCGGCCGTTTCAACACCGATGAGGGGAAGATTGACAACTCTATAGCTATGTTGGATACTGAGCTGCAACAATTGCTGACAGATACTCCTGATAGTGTCGTACTTGGATCGCCTGTTGTCCTCACGGCAACAGACCCAGGCGGCGGCCCGGGACCGGCCGGTAGCACTGGATAAGGAGATTGTTTCAACCTCTCCCAATGAAAAAAGTTTCTCCGGCTTGTTCAGTTTTAGTTTTTTGGCAAGGGAAAGGGTCTCTTTATCGGCAACGCCGTTGGTTGATATCGGTAACACAAATAAATTACCGGCGGCAAATATTTCAGGGTCCTGCATGGCCCCCAAACGGAATGTGATATTTCCAACAACGGTGTCGTCGGCCTGGGAAGGAGGAACCCAGTTTATCACTTCTTCGATCAGTTTATTGATAGCCGATAGTGCAACTTCTACGATGTTCCGGAAGTCATTGATCTGTAATACTTCCTCTCCTTTGTTATGGGTCGTATAAGACGAGGCAAGCCTGATGCAAGCCGCCTTTGCCTTCGACAGATATTCCTGGAACCCTTCGATCTCCCGCATGTCCGTTCGGCCATTGGGTGTTAGGATGCTGGTATAGGAAATGACCTCATTAATAGCCTTTCGAAAAGCATCTTCCAGGACATTTTCCACAGGAGTATACCAGCCGGACTGCTCCTTTCGCCTGGCTTCCATCTGCTCCCTGAAAGTGTCGGCAATTTTTATGGCCTCGGCAATCGTCGTACGTAGGACGGCTTCCATAGTAAAAAGGTGTAAAGGTTATAATAGTTCCACCCTAAAAATAATATTTTACACCCCAATTCCCGCATTTGGTCCCCCCTAACTTTTTTTTAACACCTTCTATGCCTATCCTTGCACCCGGATCCAAACAAATATTATGAGGAAAATCACGTTTTTGTGTCTTTTATTCGGCCCTTTTTTGTTAACCGCACAGACCCGCCACACCATCAACGGCACCATCCGGGATAAAAAATCCGGAGAAACCCTGATCGGCGCCAGCATCATCCTGCTTGAACCACCCCACTCCTCCGCCCTGAGTAATGCCTACGGCTTCTACTCCATCAATGCCCCGGCAGGAGATTACAGGATGGTGGTCAGCTTCACCGGTTACACCAATGACACCCTGGTCGTCTCCCTGAACAAGGACGTAGTCCTGCCCGTAGGACTCATCCCGGAAGGGGCACAGCTCCAGGAGGTAGTCATCACCGCGAGTAAAAACAATAACGTAACCAAACCCCTGATGGGGGTACAGAAGATCTCCGTTAACGAGATCAAGGACCTGCCCGTCATCTTTGGTGAAAAAGACATTCTGAAAACCATCCAGCTACTGCCCGGCGTACAGTCCGGCGGAGATGGCAACAGCGGCTTTTACGTGCGGGGCGGAGGCACCGACCAGAACCTCATCCTGCTGGATGAGGCTACCGTATATAACCCCTCGCACCTGCTGGGTTTCTTCTCGACCTTTAATTCCGACGCCATCAAGGATGTTACCCTTTATAAAGGAGCCATGCCGGCAGAATATGGGGGCAGGCTGTCTTCTGTACTGGACGTGAAAATGAATGACGGCAACAGTAAAGACTACCATGCCAGCGGCGGCATCGGGTTGATCTCGTCGCGGCTCAACGTGGAAGGGCCCATTGAAAAGGATAACGGCTCATTCATCGTCAGCGGCCGCCGGACCTATGCAGACCTTTTTCTCAAACTTTCCAAAGATACCAACACGAAGAACAGCCGGCTTTATTTTTATGATATCAATGCCAAGGCGAATTACAAGCTGGGTGAGAAAGATCATATCTACCTCTCCGGTTATTTTGGAAAGGATGTCCTCGGTCAGAGTAATAACTTTGGGATAGATTACGGGAATACGACGGCCACCTTTCGCTGGAACCATATCTTCAATAGCCGGCTCTTCTCCAACACCTCCCTCATCTACAGTAAATACAATTATTCTATCACCATCAACTCTGGCAACAACGACATCGGTATCAACTCGTATATCCGGGACTTTCACTTCAAGGAAGATCTTCAGTATTTTATCAATTCCAATAATAAAGTCAATTTTGGAATAGACGTCATCGACCATACCACTTCTCCGGGAGTCATCACCGCCTCGCAAAGTTCCAGTTTCAACCCCATCTCTATTCAAAATCGGCATGCCCTGGAGAGTGCTGCCTATATTTCTCATGATCTGGCCCTGTCCGATAAGCTCAACATCAACTATGGCCTGCGTGCCAACAGTTTCGCCGTGATGGGACCCGGTGACTTCTATACCTATGATAAGAATGGCAACGCCATCGACACGGTAACCTATTCGTCCGGCAAGGTGGTGAAGAACTATTTCAACCTGGAACCGCGCTTTTCAGCCAGTTATAAGCTGACTTCTTCCAGCTCCATCAAATTATCTTATACCAGGACCACCCAGAATCTGCACCTCTTATCCAACTCCACTTCCTCCAATCCTACGGATGTCTGGATCCCCAGCAGCAACAATGTCAAACCGGAAATATCCGACCAGGTATCCGCGGGTTACTATAGAAACTTTAAGGACAACGCTTATGAATTCTCTTCCGAGATCTATTACCGCGACCTGCAGAACCAGATCGACTACAAGAATGGAGCACAGCTCATCGCCAATCAGAATGTGGAATCACAATTGATCTTCGGGAAGGGAAGGGCATACGGCCTGGAACTATTTGTTAAAAAGAAAGTGGGCAAGTTAACCGGATGGGTCAGTTACACCTTGTCCAAAACAGAACGGAAATTCGAAGGCGTAAATAACTTTACGTGGTACCCGGCCAATCAGGACCGTACGCACAATCTTTCCGTCGTGGGTATTTATAAACTCAATAAGAAATGGACACTCTCAGCAGACTTCGTTTATTATACCGGTAATGCCGTCACCTGGCCCAGCGGAAAATACGAGGTCAACGGCCAGATCGCCTTCCTTTACACAGAAAGGAATGGTTACCGGATGCCTGCCTACAACCGGCTGGACATCGGAGCAACCCTGCAAGGAAAAAAGACCAAGAAATTCGACAGCAACTGGAATTTCTCCATCTACAACCTCTACGGCAGGGAGAATCCCTACAGCATCACCTTCGAGCAGGACCCCGGCGATCCGACAAAGACACGGGCGCAACAGGTTGCCCTCTTCCGCTGGGTGCCTTCTATTACGTACAACTTTAAATTCTAACCGACATGCAACGCACAAC
>DATJJD010000160.1:0-91768 GCA_035492545.1 Puia sp. | reverse complement strand
TGATCCGGCGCCTTCCCCGCGGGAAGGTATTATACTGCCTTCGGGATCCGTGGAAGCGACGTTGACAAAGGTCTGGGCCCGCGTATTACATCTCGATGAGGCAGCCATAGGGGTGCTGGATGATTTTTTCAGGCTGGGGGGACATTCTATCAGGGCCATCCGGCTGATCAATGAGATCCATTCCGCCTTTGGTGTAAAGATGGGACTCCGGGAAGTGTTCGATCATACTTCTATCAGGCAACAATCAGCGCTGCTGGAGCGAAAAGGAGCTCAACAGGAGCCGTCAATGCCAAAAGCAGGGGAAAGAGTCGATTATCCCGCATCATCAGCCCAGGAGAGAATGTTCTATGCCCATTTGCAGGATGGAAACAGCCTGGCTCATAATATTTCGGGAATCTTCGAAATACGGGGCATGGTCGATATGGAAAGATTGCAATGGGCCTTTCAGGCCCTCGTGGAAAGGCACGAGGGATTGAGGACTCATTTTATGCTCACGGATCATGGATTGGTTCAGCAGATCAGTCCCATGACAGCGGTACAGACAGCCATCACAGAGAGGGGTCCGCATACGTTTGGTAGTGGTTACCAGGACTTCTATGCTGATTTTATAAGGCCATTCGATCTGAAGGCCGCCCCCCTGGTCAGGGTCGGATTGTTCAGGGGAGAAGGTACGTATCTCTGTATCGATGTCCATCATATTATTTGTGACGGCATCTCCCTGGATATTTTAATGGAGGATTTCAAACGCATCTACCTGGGATATCCTGTCGAACCCCTGGAGTTCAGGTATGTGGATTATGCCTGCTGGCAGAAGAGTCGGATCGGACAGGCCAGCAAAACCTACTGGGCAAAAAGATTGTCCGGGGAGACGCCCAGGCTTGATCTGCCCAGGAGCATAGGCCCGGGATATGGTGCAGCCGCTTCCGTGCAGACGCTGGATACGGGAGGGGCCCTGTATGATGCGATCCGGGAATTTACCGCGGCCGCCAACGTCTCCGACTACATGTTCTTCCTCTCTGTCTATTACCTCCTGCTGCATAAAATGACAGGGAATACGGATATTATCATAGGGACCGATGCGGCGGGAAGGTCAGGACCCGAATGTAAAAATATAGTGGGGACCTTCATTAACATCCTGCCCATAAGGCTGGAGGCAAATCCCTACGGGACGTATGAGGAGTTTTTGGGAAGTCTTCGGAATACGGTCCTGGAGGATTTTGAGCATCAGGATTTCCCGTATGACGAGATGATATCTTTAGCGGAGTCCGGCGGCAAACGGGGGAAGGACCCTCTCGTAACGGTCCATTTTGCATTTGCCAATTTCATCGAAAAGGGGATTGAAATGGAAGCCTTGTCATTTATTCCCGTGGACATCGCAGGTACACAACGGACACAATACGAATGGAAACTGGAGGTCACGGCCGGAGAAGGGAGCTTTAAGGTCCGGTTCATTTACAGCCGGGGTTATGACGATGAGACGATTGCCCTGATGATGAAGTATTACAGGAATATATTGCAGACGGTCCTGCACAACCCTTCCATACGGGTCGGGGATATTGAAATGGAAAGTTACTTGCCCGTTGAATCTTAATCAGACTATATGATAATGCGTCTTTTTTACCGGATGGTGAAGAGCAGCCTCTTTCGCCGGCTGATCAATCCCGGGTATAAGACAACCCCGCTGAGAGACGGGGACCTTGTCTGCGTGGTACCCGGCGAGCCCAATAAACTGGGTGACCTGATCATGAACAATCACTGCTTGCAGATCTTGCAAAGACATTATTCCCTTTCTTATGGAGTATTGGATTGGTACCTGGAAAGGAACAGGGATTTTCTTGAAAATCACTGTTATGCCCGGGACCTCCTCGTTTTCCCTACCAATTTGTGGAAAATGGTCCTCTTCATCAGAGAGATCAAAAAAAGGAAGTATAAAGCGGCCATCCTGCTGCCCTATTTTCCCAAAAGGACCGATGTCTGCTTTTACCTGGCGGGCGTGCCGGTAATTTCCGCCTTGGGGGGCACTTCTGCCGTGTCCACCCATCATTACAACGTGGAAAAATTCGCCAACCAGAACCACTATACCGCCGCCGCGCCCTGTATCCTCGATGCCCTGGGTATCGACCATGTCATAGAGCCTGATGACTTACCCTGGTTCCCGTTTACTAAAATGACGCCGGAAGAATGCAAAAGGAAAGGTGGCATCCTGATGACCTTACACATCGGGGGTGGGACTTTTTGGATGCGGAGATGGCCGCCGGAAAAGTTTCTGGAACTGGCAAAGCTTTTCCTGGACCAATACGAAGGAAAAATATTTCTCGTGGGAGGAGGGGAGGAATTTGAAGAAAATGAGGCCTTCAAAAACGCGCTGGTGGCCCATTGCGAGGATAAAGACCGGGTTGTCAATTTTTGCGGTTCCAGTAGCTGCAACAGGTTTGCCAACATTATTGCCGCCTCGGATATTTTTCTGGGTAATGACTCCGGTCCTATGCACATGGCAACTGCCCTGAAAAAGAGGGTGATCTGCATTTTTGGTCCGTCCAATATACCTTTTCTGAACCCCACCTATGTGGATGAGAGGAATGCCACGATCTACCTCGACCTGGAATGTGTTCCCTGCAAAACCATTACTTGCCGGCTTCCGGAGGACAAACAGTATAGTTGTCTGAAAGACCTGCCAGTCGGCATGGTGTGGGCAAAATTACAAGCCGCCATAGAATCGGCGGACCTATCAAGATCACTTCACAGTAAATCCCTACTATGACCTTTCAACAGGAATTGAGGAAGAGCCTTCGGGCTCATGGACCGGAGATTGCCATAGAGCAAGCCGGCAAACAGATTTCCTATGCAGCATTATCGGCAAGGGCGGATAAGATCACCCGCTTCCTCCTGGCCGGGGAAGCAGGCGCGGTGATCGGCATCCTGCTGAGCAACAAGGTAGACCTCATCGCCTCCATCATAGGGATAGCCAATGCCCGGGGTGTATTTGTACCCCTGGATGGGGCACTTCCCGAAAAGAGGCTGACCGTTATGCTGAACGACCTCCGCCCCTCTTGTATCCTCTCTTCCAGGTCCGATGCACCGGCGCCCGGGGTAACGGGAGCAACCAGGGTCCATTACCTGGAGGATATAACCGGAGAGGAGGAGAACCAGGCCGACTGGGTGGCGAACCATGCCGGTTGGGCGGAGGATCTGCCGCTGCCGGAGTTTGATCCGGAAGACAGCCTGTATATTTATTTCACTTCCGGGTCTACCGGGAATCCCAAGGGAATAATCGGAAAGAACAAGAGCCTTTTGCAATTTATACAATGGGAAGCGGCGGCCTTTGACCTTGTCAGCGGGACCCGTTTCAGCCAGTTCATCAGTCCTTATTTCGATGCTTTCCTCCGGGATGTCTTCGTGCCGCTGCTGGCGGGTGGCATCATTTGTATCCCTCCTGCCGAAGATGATTTTTTCACACCCGAAAAGATGCGCCCCTGGATCGGCATCAACAGGATCCATGTCATTCATTGCGTGCCCAGCGTGTTCCGCATTTTCAACCATCATTCCCTGTCACCGGACGATTATCAGGACCTTCGTTATGTATTTATGTCCGGGGAGAAGATCATTCCTTCCGAACTGGTGAATTGGTACGATATCCTGGGTTCGCGGGTACAGCTGGTTAATTTTTATGGCGCCACGGAAACCACTATGATCCGGGCATTCTATAAGATCCGGCCGGAAGATGTGCACCGGACCAGGATCCCCGTCGGGGGGCCGATAGCAGATACGCAATTACTCATTGCCCGGGAAGACGGCAGTCCTTGCGGGCCGCTGGTTACCGGCGACCTCTATATTATTTCCAGCTATGTGACCAGGGGATACCTCAATGCGCCTGCGTTGACCCATGAAAAGTTTCTGCAGGTATCTCCGGGGTCAGGGGAGACCCTGGCCTTTAAAACAGGAGACAAAGCCAGGTGGACTGCCACCGGCGAGGTCGACCTCCTGGGAAGAGAAGACAGGCAGGTCAAGCTAAGGGGCATCCGCATCGAGCTGGATGAGATCGAGAACGCGCTGGACGCATCGGGTTGGGTAAAGCAAGCGGTCGTTATAGCCTCTCAGCCGGAAGAAGGCAAGGAGGAAGCAGCCGTGTCACTGGCAGCTTTTGTCATCAGGCAGGAGGGGAAACCAGCAGATGTTGATCTCAGCGAGGTGCTCTTCAGGCACCTGAAAGATAGTTTACCGGAATATATGATCCCGTCCCGTTGGGTGGAATTGGAACAGTTTCCCGAACTCAGCAATGGGAAGATCAACTATGCCGCCCTGCTGGCGATACCGGCTACCCGTCCGGTCATTGCACCTGTAAATGAGATAGAGGAAAAGATACTGGCCATCTGGAAAGACATCCTGGACGGGAAGTTAATTTCTACCAGCGACAACTTTCTCAGCGTTGGCGGGAATTCCATCGGTATGATGAGGCTGATCGGAAAGCTATATAAAACGTTCAATACCCGGGTCTCACTGGATGACGTATTCGAGAACCTCACCATTTCCAAACAGGCGGAATTGATCAGCCGTTTGTCCGTAGACCATCTCCTGACCATTGCAAGAGTGGAAACCAAACCTGCTTATCATTTATCATCCGTCCAGGAAAGACTATATGCGCAGGTCGGGAAAAATAAGCAGGACACGGTCTTTAACCTGCCGATGGCCTGGGAAGCCAGTGGAGAGTTGGACAAAGATAAGGTGCAAGCCGCCCTGATAAAATTGATCGAAAGACATGAAAGCCTGAGGACCGAATTCCGGTTCCTGGACGGAAAACTGGTACAGGTAGTGAAAGACTCCGTTGTATTCCGGGTGGAAGAAATAGACAGCAGGAACGGGGATATTTCCGGGGCTATCGGGGGTTTCATACGGCCCTTCGACCTGGATACAGCCCCTCTGATCCGGTGCGGTATCTTATCCTGCCCGGAAGGAAAAAAAATGATCGTTCTCGATCTGCATCATATTATCTGCGACGGCACCTCCCAGGCCATCCTGCTATCGGAATTCTTAAGCCTTTATGACGGTAAAATCCCTCCCCCTCCGGCCCTTCAGTATAAAGACTATGCGGAATGGGAATATCATTTCAAATCGACGGAGGAGTATATTCGTCAAAAGGAGTTCTGGCTTCAACGTTTTGAAGGAAGTATACCGGTCCTTGAACTACCCGTCCTCAATTCTCCCGGGAAAGAGAGCTCCACCGAAGGGGACACCCTCTTTTTTAAAATGGACAAGGCCGTCCTGCAGCCTATCCTCGGTTCTTTAAAAGAAGAGGACATCACTCATTTTTCAGGATTGTTTTCCATCTTTTTCCTTTTCCTGTCCCAGCTTACCGGTCAGGACGATATCGTCATCGGCACAAATACTTCCGGAAGGATACAGGAGGAGCTCAACGGCATGATCGGCATGTTGGTAAAAACCCTTCCTATCCGTTATAAGCTGGATGTAAAGACTTCCTTTTCGGACTTTACCAGGGAGATGCACAGGCTGCTGGTCCAGGCCCGCAGCAAGCAGGTCTATGACCTGGCCGATATCCTCCATAACCTGAACGCAGGCAGGAGTCAGCCCGTCACCAGCCTGTTCGATGCCATGTTTGTATTCCTGGATTTCGACGTTCAGCAACCCGCCTCCTCCGAAGAGTTTGTGAAATATGAATTCGGGAACAAGACAGCTAAATATCCCATTACCCTGTTTGTAGCAGAGGGGAAAACCTCCTTTAATTTCCGACTGGAATATTCCACCCGTTATTTTTCCAAAACGGACGCGGAATTGCTGATCCTGCAATTCAAAAAGCTGTGCAGGAAAATTGCCGGCAACCCACAGTCAATGGTAATGGCCTTTTTCGGGGATGAGCTACCAGCCGACTCCCCGATGGAAGACATGATCTCGTTCAATTTTTAACACGGATATTTCAAATTCCAACCATCATGAATAATATCTCTGAATTGAATCCCTGTAAAAGCACCTTCCTTTTCCTGGCTGCTATTCTTTTGTACTCCGCCGGCCTGAACGCACAGCAGCAAAAATATTTTATGACAAACGGAAGATCGGTCGACATTGCTGCTTTCAATGCCGATATGACAAATATGATCCGGGAGATCGGCGTGCCTGCCATCTCCCTGGCCATCATTGACAGTGACCAGGTGGTATTTTCCGGTACGTATGGATACAGGGAAATGGGGAAAAAGATAATAGCGGATGAAAATACGGTCTTTGAGGCCGCCTCTTTGACAAAAATGTTCCTGTTATTCGTTGTCCAGCAATTGGTGCAGGAAGGCGCTTTCGATCTGAACAAACCCATGTACCAGTACCTGGAGTATCCGCCGCTTGAACACGATCCCCGGTATAAGCTGATCACCCCCCGGATGATCTTAAGCCACTCTTCAGGGATCGAAAACTGGAAATGGGAACATAATAAGGATACCCTGGAGATCGTCAGCAACCCGGGTGAAAAATTCGTGTATTCCGGAGAGGGCTACCAATATCTCGCTAAGGTGATCGAAAAGGTCCTTCACCAATCCTACGAGCATTATATCGATGAGCGGGTGCTGCAGCCGCTTGGAATTAAAAAGACCTATCTGAAGTATAGCCTCTCGGGTTCGGGGGCCGACCGGAAGGAAATACCTTCCGACTATGCTATTGGTTATAATGATTTTGAGGAGGCCTTTAAAAAGACGAAAGACACTTTTCCGGTGCCGGCTTCAGGAGCGCAGACCACGGCAGGGGAATATGCCAAACTGATCCTTGCGATGTTTAACGGCAAATATCTTTCGCAGCAGCAGGTCAGGAACATGCTGCTGCCCATTGTGCGGGTCAGGGAAGATCGTGATGAAGTCTGGATGGGCTCCGGCTTTTCCGAAATATATACTGAAAAGGACACGATCATTTCCTTCAGCGGCAGCAATCCGGGATTCAAGTCGGAGATATTCTACTCGGTACCCCATAAAAGGGGGTTCATCTTCCTTACCAATGGCGACCGGGGGGACATGGTCATCACACGTCTCAATAAAATGTCGGCCGTCATGAACATTGATTTTTTATTCGCAGAATCTTATTATGAGCAGTATCCCAGTACGGCCATCCACCTCTTCCAGCTCTACCGGGAGAAAAATGCCGCTGCCATGTTTGCAGCCATAAACCGGCTGAAAAAGGAAGGCAAGCTCCCCGTGAACACCCTGAACGAACTGGGTGACACCTTCATGGGTCATGACAAAGACATCGCCAGGAAATTGCTGGAAGAAAATATTGCCCTTTATCCTGATTCTTCGGTGGCGTATGGACTGTTGGGAAGCGCCTACCTGGAGCAGGGAAATTACGAAATGGCTTACAAGAATCTGAAAAAAGCCAGGGAGCTTCATTTCGGCTTATGGGATATCACCCTGTCCCTTAAGAAATGTGAGGAAAAGATAACTCCCCGGTAATTGAATTTCCGGATCGGTCCCCATCAATTTTACTATTATGAATAACATGACAGAGGAAAAGATAACCCCGTTGGGCGGGCTTTACTCCAAGCTGTTCGACTTCATCCCGGACATACAAAATGCAGCCCGCGCACCCATTGTCTATGCAGAAGACTTGACGACGGAGGTCTTTCAACATAAATGGGTTGACAACAACAGGCCCTGTCTTATCAAAAAGGCTGTACAGCATTGGCCCGCTGTCGGGAAATGGAGATCGAAAGATTACTGGTTGTCTACCTGTGATAATTTTGGGGTGACGGTATTCCCTCATGAGAACCATGTGGACTATAGCCGGATCAAAGGGGAGGATATGCCCTTCTATGACGCTATTGAGCGGCTTTTTCAGAACCGGGACCCCGTTTTCAGCATCCCTGCCAGGAAGATCAGCGGAGAAAAGCAGGTTGCCCGGTTACTGGACGATATAAAAGGTTTTCACTTTCTTCCTTCAGCCCCCATGCCCAGGGATTATGACCGGCAACGCCTGTTTATTTACCGCAGAGCGGCGACTGCCTGGCATTACCATGCCATCGATGAGACCCTCATGTGCCAGGTCAATGGAGCAAAAAGAGTGGCTTTATTACCCCCGGACATTCCTCATCCGAAGAATGTCATCCATTATTTGCGGCAGGAGAGGTACCTCGACGGGAAGCCGCTCGATCCATCTCTGAAACTGAAACCTATGATCGCCGACGTGGAAGAGGGGGATGCCTTGTATATTCCTCCTTACTGGCATCATGGCGTTGCTCCGAAGGACGGGGAAATAGGTTTTACCCTGGCTTACTGCTGGGCAAGCCCCTGGCATAAATTAGGGGACTTCTCCAATTATTTCGTTCGCAATTTGTACAAGGATGCCATGTGGCCGCTCAGGAAGATCTCGCCGTTCGTCCCTTTCCTGGGTTTGTATGCAGGGTTTCTGCATTTAAAGCGGACGCTGCTGCATCAGGAGCCAACAGCCGGATGACCATTAATGGGACCTACTATTCAACATAAACCAGCCAGCTATGGAATCCAAACTGGATGAAAGGGCATTGCATGCCAATAACAACGTCCAAATGCGCGAGTATTGGAAGGACCGGTTCCATGGTTTTGCGTTCAATACTTATTTTCAGGACAGCAGGGTACCCGGGACCGGTAATACCGGTGAAAGGGCACTGTTTGATTTAATCCTGCCAGCCGCCCTTTCCGGGAGGCTGGCCGAAGTAGCCGTTACTCATAAAGCCCGTCATATCCTGTTGATGGCAGCCCTGGGCATATTGGCTCAAAAATACTCCGGTTTAACCGATGTGTGCATTTTTACGCCGGCTTATCATAAAGACGGTGTAAGGGCCCCTGATGCAGACCTCCTGCCCGTCCGAATGACCGGGTTTATGAAATTAAGTTTTGCCGGTTTCATGAGCGTGCTGGCGAATAATATTATCAGGGATGCCCGGTATGCGAAGTGCCCGCTGGGGAAAAAATTAATCGCTACCAGTACCACACCGGAACAAATTGCGGCGATAGGGCTTGTGGTTGAAGAACTTCAGCAATTGCCGTCAGAAGACCTTCCGGATTTTGACCTCCTGTTCTCATTTAGCCTGGAGGAGCCCGTAAAGCTATCGGTGTCCTATAAAACCATAAAGTTCGACAGCGATTTCATCGAAAGGCTCGCCCGGTTATATGCAGGGACCCTCCGGCTATTGCTGGATAACAGTAACAAACTTATCGAAGAGTTGGAGATAATCCCTGCAGAAGAAAAAGAAATCATCATCGGCACCTTCAATAATACTTATAAGGAATTCCCTGCCGGTGCAACCGTCCTTGATTTCTTTATGCGGCAGGCTGAAACCAACCGGGACCAACCCGCCATTCGGTTCCGCGACGAACAGCTGACCTATGGCGGGTTGAATGAAAGGTCCAACCAGGTAGCCGGTTACTTATTAAGCAATTTCGATTGCAGGCAAAGAGTGGTTGCCGTATTCATGGACCGGTCCATAGACCTGATGATAGCCCTGTTCGGCATCTTAAAAGCCGGCGCCATCTACCTGCCCCTGTCAAAGAATTATCCGGAGGATCGTATAAATTATATGCTGAAGGATAGCTGCGCACAGGTTATTTTTACCGGGAAAGAAAATTGCGACCGGTTTCCCGGGTTTACCTGCGTCGATGTGGCCATGAGTAAGAATGCCCCGACCGATGACATCAATAAAGCCGAACCCGGCTCCATGGCCTATATCATTTACACATCAGGGTCAACCGGAAAGCCGAAGGGAGTTCTCATCAGGCATCTGTCCGTTGTCAACCGGCTTCACTGGATGCAGGATAAATACCCATTACAATATACCGATGTAATACTACAAAAGACCCCTCTTGTATTCGATGTATCGATATGGGAGTTGTTCTGGTGGTCGATGGTTGGGGCAAGCCTGGTCCTGGCAGAGCCCGGTGCGGAAAAGGACCCGGAGCAGCTTTGCCGGGCAATAGAGAAAGAGAATATCACCGTATTGCATTTTGTACCTTCCATGCTCAACACGCTGCTCGTCTACCTGGGGGAATATGGCAACATCCATTCGTTAAACAGTATCAGGCATTTATTTGCCAGTGGGGAGGAGCTGAGGCCGGCCGATGCAAAAAAGTTCCTGGATTATTGTCCGGCGGCCAGATTGCATAACCTTTACGGTCCTACAGAAGCCACCGTCGACGTATCCTATCACGAGGTGTCGCCATCCGTGAATTACCATACTATACCTATCGGAAAGCCCATCGACAATACCGTCCTTTATATATTTAATAAAGAAAGGCAGCTGCAACCTATCGGTTGTCCCGGAGAGCTGTACATCGGCGGCGTTGGTCTTGCAGCCGGCTATCTGAACCAGTGTGCTCTTACAAGAGAAAAGTTCGTGCTCAATCCCCTGGATAATGAGAGCACCCTATACAGGACAGGAGATCTCGCCCGGTGGCTTCCTGATGGCAATATTGAATTTCTTGGAAGAATGGATAACCAGGTAAAGATCCGGGGCAACAGGATTGAGACGGGGGAGATCGAACACGCTATCAATTCCTTTTATGCAGTCAATAATGCAGTAGTGCTGGCAAAAGAGACCAATCATGGAACCCAGCTGGCAGGTTACCTGGTGGTAACGCCGGACTTTTCGGAGGAGGCGTTGCTGGCGCATCTGGCAGCGCGTTTGCCGGACTATATGATACCCTCTTATTTTATCCTGTTGGAAGAAATGCCCGTTACCGTAAATGGAAAAGCAGATAAGGCCCGGTTACTCACACTTAAAAAGACGGTTAATAAACCCTATTCAGCCCCTGAAACGGAACTGGAGACAAAACTTGCCGGAATATGGGGAGACATACTGGACCTGGCTCCCGTCAGCATCGATGATAATTTTTTCCATATCGGCGGCGATTCTATCCTCGCTGTAAAGCTGATCGGGATGATGAATTATGAATTGGAGGTTAAAATTTCCCTGCCTGAGCTGTATGAAAATAAAACCATACGGAAATTGGCCGCTTTTATCGGAGAATCGGGAGAACCAGGGTCAGCAGAGCAGGTTCAGCAGATAGAGGCCGACCTGGAGAGGTTCCAGCAAAATTTCCTGCTGTTTCATCCGGATGGGCAGATAGAAGCCGTTTACCCCATGAGCGATACGGAGAAATCCATGTGTTTCAGCCATACGACGAGACCGGAAGAGATCCTCTATTTCAAACAAATAATGCAGCCCGTGACGTATGAAAATTTCAATGTCGGCCTGCTGCGGCAGGCATTGGAGCTGCTGGTGAAGAAACACGCGGCATTCAGGACCGGGTTCGACCCCAATGCGCAGGCCCATATTATTTACCGGGACATCAAGATGAACTTTGATCATCTTGATCTTAGTCATCTCGATCATGAGACACAAAAGGACATGATCCGTAATTATCTGGAACAAAGCCGCAGGTCGCCTATTGGTCCGGGTAAAGCTCCGTTGTGGAGGTTTATCGTGTATAAGCTGGGGCAGGATCATCATGAACTGTTGTTCGAGCACCACGCTGCGATGCTGGATGGCTGGAGCATGAACGCCTTTTTACCGGAGCTGAATGAAGTGTATGTAAAGCTGTGCAGGAATAGGGCCGTACAGCTGGAGCCTTTATCCGCGGGCTATAGGGACTATATAACGCAGGAATTGCTTCATAACCAGGACGAGGAGGTCCGTAGTTATTGGAGAGGGGAGCTGAAAGGATATAAAAAATTCAAGTTGAATGAGGATACGGGGCCAAGAGTACACCATTCTATTCGGCAAAGGTCATCAAAAGAATTGGTTGCCATCCTCGAACAAACGGCCCGGGAAAGAGGCACCTCCGTAAAGAATATTTTATTCGCAGCCTATATATATGCCCTGAGGGTCTTATCCGGGGAATCGGACATCCTGGTCGGATTGCTGAGTTTTAACAGACCCCTGAAGAAGGATGGCGACAAGATTCTCGGCTGTTTCACCAATGCAATACCCGTAAGGGTCAGGGTCCCTGAAGGCATTACCTGGAGAGAGTTCCAGTCATTAATTGACAATAAGCTGCAGGAAGTAAAAAGATACGACTCCATCTCACTTCCCGAGATCAACCGGGCAGTGACCGGCTCTTCCCTCTCCGAGACAAATTTCTTTGATACCATGTTCAATTTCGTACGCTGGCATCTATTGGAAAAAATGCAGCTGGAGCCGATGAATGATACCGGGATCGACCGGCTCAACTTCGACACCTTTGTAAGGAGGAGTACTTCTTTTGACGTCAATTACAATGTAAACGGGGAACGCATATTGAATATGCATGAATATTCCACTCCATTCATGAATGACGTGACTTTTGAAAAATATACGCTCGTGTTCGATGAGATCATACAAAACATTATCCAGGCGCCCGATGAGATAATAGGATTCACTAACAAATAATAATTAACCATGAAGATCATCCAAAGTTGCTGGACCAAGCCTTTTCTGCAATTGGGAGATTCGCTAAAGGACACCCGATTGAACGGGGGATGGCCTGCGAGGAAATATAATTATTTCAGCTGGGCGCTAAGTTGTCTTCAATTGAGAAAATATTACAAGGATGTCGAGCTTGTCACGGACGATCTCGGGAGTTTCCTGCTGATAGAAAAAATGAAACTGCCTTATAGCAAGGTCACGCTGGAACTCAACAGGCTGGACGATTACAACTCCGGGTTGTGGGCGTTGGGTAAAGCCCTGGCCTACAGCATCCAGGAAACTCCTTTTCTGCATGTCGATAACGATGTGTTCATCTGGAACGCCTTTGAAGACCACATTGAAGCTGCGTCACTGGTCGCGCAGAATATCGAAAATACCGTAGAAGGCGCCGCACAGACGTTCAATGAGGTCTGCAGCAGGTTCCATCATATCCCGGATTGTTTGAAGGAACTGGAAGGGTCCAAACATATCCAGTACAGCAATGCCGGGGTCCTGGGCGGTACGGATGTATCTTTTTTCAGGAATTACACCAGTGAGATCTTTACATTCATTCACGAGAACCAGGAATCTATAAACGAACATATTGAAGACCTCAACCTGGCCTATGTCAATGTGATCTATGAACAGATCCTTTTCAATCAATTGGCTAAGGGCGGGGGGAACCATATCACCCATCTCTTTCCGGACGTAACGGATATTCCCCGGGCCATCGGTTTTTTCCATGAATCCAAAAATTTCGGGGGATATATGCACTGTTCGGGCACGTTTAAGAAAAGCAGGCTGATCTATGAATTGCTGGAGATAAAATTGAAAACATTATACCCGGATTATTATGAACTTATAGTCGATCATGTCGAATCTTCGGAAATCTGAAAAACACCATTTATGACAGTTGCTACCCAATCTTTAGAAAATATAGTTACGGAAGAGGTCTTTGACATTTATCGCAGGGCGCTTGATTTTTATCGTTCATCCGATTCCCGGGTGAATGGCGTGTGGAAAAAAACGGACAGCATTTCCGGAGGGCGGCTGGGTCTGTTATTTTTTATGCTGGAATTATTCAGCGTGACAAGGGACGAAGGGGTATGGAACGAACTTCTTTACGAATTGGAATGGATGGAACAGTATATGACGGAACATCCTACCAATAATTATACATTATTCCAGGGAAGGCTGGGAATGGGTCTCTTCTATTTACAACTGTTCAGGCTGACAGACCGGCAGGAATTCCTGGATAAGTCCACTCTTTTGGCCAAAGAATATTATGAAAGCAACTCCTTCCGGAATAGTATCATCACCAAACACGGTTTGTTCGACGGCATTGCGGGCATCCTGCTCTTTACGCACGAGCTATACCTCCATACAGGGCATTTGTGGTTGCTGGAGCACATAGAAAAATACACCGCAAAGCTGCTGTATACCTGCTTCCAGGGAAGGGTTGGTATTTTTTGGGGGGGCGTTACCAACCTGCATGAAAAGAATAACGGTTATGCAACGGGAACGGCAGGTGTCGCCTTTGTGCTGAACAGGCTGGGCAATAGTTTCGGGAATGAGTTGCTGGGAGCCATTGCACAGGAGGCATTTGCTTACGAAAATAGTTGCCGGGACGAGGCCCATCGTCGCCCGGGAACCGTCCTGGCTGCGGGAGGCGAAGACCTGCTCATGACAAAGGGATGGTGCTTCCTGCCGGAATCAGGACAATTGGCAGAGCGGCTGACCCTTATCTACAGGGAAAGGAAAGATGCCTTACCCTGGACGTTGGAAGGGGCATTGGGAGTCGGTTATTTTTTGCTGAATGCGGCAAAGCCCGCGGACAAAAGGGTCACCCTCTTGGTTATGCCCGAGGGGGGATTGATGGCAGATCCCGCCTGGTTGCCTGCGACTTCCGTGTTTCAGCCCGGCAATACGGAGCTGGCGGAGAGGTATATCAGAAGCAGCTATGACCAAACCCTGTCGGCCATATCATCAACGATGCCCGATGCCTGCCAGGCTTTTATGGCCAGAGGGCAAGGCGCCAGGCTCAGCGCTTTTACCGCATTTGCAGAGGACGAAATTGCCAGCCGGGAATCTCATCCGGCGATGGATTCATTACTTTTTCAATTTGAAAAAGAGAAATTCGAGGTTGCTCTCATCCGGCAACTGAATGAAAAGGACGCTTACGATGCCAATAACATATCGGAGATGGATAGAATTATGCATCTCGGCCCTGCTGAATTCAGGGAGCTGCAACTTGTCCAGTCGGAAAAAATCTGGATTTTCAGCAAGGAAAGCCTGGATATCGAAACGACGAAATTCAACGGAGAATCATTTGCCGGTTTTATGGAATCCTACGGGTTGAGCAGCTTTTTTTATGCGATATCCAGTATGGACAGATTGCATGTTGGGCCGATGGGTATGGTGAAATTCATTTTTGACAGGTATGCCAGCCCCGTGCGGGTCCAGGAGGTATCGGATAAACTGATGAGGTTCTTTTGCAGCCAGGGAGAAGAGATATTGGGCATGATGAGAGCTGCTTTACAGGCAAAAGATGACCAGCAGTTAAAGGAGATGATCGATAATATGGCTGTGGAAGGGACAAAGTATTGTATTGCAGAGGGGCTCCTGGAGAGCCCGCCCATCTTATCGGAAAGATAAACCAAGGAATATGAAAAAAATATCCATTTGCACCGTATGTATGAACAGGCTGAACCATTTAAGCAGTACCCTGCCGGTCAATATCGGGGAGAACCAGCATCTCCCCCATGTTGAATTTGTTCTGTTGGACTATAATTCCAGTGATGGCCTGGAGACCTGGGTAAAGGATAACCTTTCCCGGTACATCGATTCAGGTATCCTGAAGTATTACAAGACCTGCGATCCTGCGTATTTTGAAACGGCCCACTCCAGGAATATGGCTATAAAACTGGCTTCCGGAGATATCTTTTGTATGACAGATGCCGATAACTTCACGGGCCCCGGTTATATCGGATGGGTTGACAGCACCTTTTCGCTCCATGGGAACAACACGGTCATAACGACCCTCCGGAAAGATAACCTTCCATACCATGACCAGGGAGGCAAATTTGCTTTTTCAAGGGAACTCCTTTATTCCGTCAACGGTTATGACGAGTCGGTAGTGTACTATGGCATGGAAGATGTGGACCTCGCGAACCGGCTTGAAAAAGCAGGGGGCAACAGGGTTTTTATCGAACAGGAAGAATACTTGAAACATATTTCCCATTCCGATGAAGAGCGATTTGCAAACTTTCGCCTGACGAAGGAACTGGAATCCCTCTACATCTCGGTTGCTGCCATAGAATCCGCAGCTGAGACCGCCACGATATTATACCTGCTGAAGGATGCGACCTTTATCGAAATGAATTATGCTTTCAATAAGGAGATAGAGAAGGATTATATATTAAGCTTTAACGGCTGGCGGATGGTAGAGGACGGGTGCAGAAAGGGCAGTTATAAAAGGGAGGGAGGGGGATTAGCCCTGGACTTCGGGAATGAACCTGTTTTTTATGCCGAACCGGAGACAGGGCTGCTGATATCCAAACAGCGTGATCAAAAGATGGCCTGGAAAGAGCTGACCAGGGACGAACCCTTGTACTATGAAATCATAAAGGGGTATGGAGAATGTTATAACCGGATCGTATGCGAGGAGAATGAAAGGAACAGTAAGCCTGTCAACCCCAATGGCTGGGGGTTGGGCACGGTATATCTTAACTTCGACACCTCCCGTCCTGTCAAAGTGCTTTGATCCCGGGTGTAAGCGGACACTTCCGCTTCAGGAACGAACAGTCCCTGCTTGTTTCAAAATATATAATCCTGATTATTAATAAGATATGGATCAGGCATGCCTTTTGTGGCACCATTTACTCACATGAAAACCTTATCTGCATGATTAACAACTTTTTCAAGATAGCCCTCCGGAATTTATGGAAGTATAAGGGATTTACGGCGATCAATATTTTTGGACTGGCTATCGGGCTTGCGACCTGTCTGTTGATCACCCTCTATGTGATCGACGAATTGAGCTATGACAGGTATAATGAAAATGCCAACCGTATTTACCGGGTTAATGCTGATTTTCATTTGAACGGGAGTGTCTTTAACCGCCGGACCACTCCTGCCGGTTTGGCCGGGGCGCTGGTGACGGAATATCCCCAGATCGAAAAAGCCGTTCGCTTCTTTGATGAGGGTAAAATACTGGTAAAACACGGAAACGAGACCCTGGCGGAGCCGGATTGCGTATATGCGGATTCCACGCTATTCGAGGTGTTTACCCTGCCGATGATAGCCGGTGATCCACATACCGCCCTGGTCCAGCCCCGGTCCATCGTCTTGTCGGAAAGTATGGCCCGGAAATATTTTAACAGCACGGATATCCTCGGCAAGACTTTACTGATCAATAAAAATGTTACTTATAAGATCACGGGAGTAATAAAGGATATGCCTGCCCAGTCACATGTGCATTATCATTTTATCAAGGCCATGTCCGAACTGGAGGATAGCCGGAATCCGAATTGGATGACGGTGAATTTTGTCACGTATATCCTTGCACGCCCCGGAGTAGATGAAAAGACCATTGACCAGTGCATTGCACAGGCTACCCGGAAATATGCAGAGCCGCAGTTAAGGAATTTTATTCACAGTTCACTGGATGACCTCGCGAAAAAAGGGGATTATTTCAGATTTGTTACCCTTCCCCTGACCAGTATTCATTTGCATTCTACCCTGACTGACGAAAAGGAGCCCTCCGGCAATATGGAGTATGTTTATATCTTCATCGTCATTGCAGCATTTATCCTGCTGATCGCCTGCGTCAATTTTATGAACCTTTCTACTGCGCGATCGGCAGGACGGGCCAAGGAGGTTGGCATCAGGAAGGTGCTGGGTTCGTTCCGGTCGGGCCTGATCTCCCAGTTCCTCGTGGAATCCGTGCTGACCAGCTTTGCCGCTTTGATACTGGCGTTGGTCCTGGTCCTGGTGCTGTTTCCCTATTTTAAGATCCTGGTGGGCAGAGACATCACAACAGGCATCTTTTCCACTAGCTGGCTGCTGCCCTGCCTGATATTGGCGACGATGGCCGTAGGACTTCTGGCCGGCAGTTATCCCGCCTTCTTTCTCTCTTCCTTCGAACCCCGCAAAGTCCTGAAAGGGAGACTGGCGTCCGGTTTCAAAGGTGGCTGGCTACGCAACAGCCTCGTGGTATTCCAGTTCGCTATCGCCATCATCCTCATCGTAGGGACCATTGTCATTTACAGGCAGCTGGACTATATGCGGAATAAAAGGGTGGGATATGACAGGGAGCAGGTGCTGATCCTCCAGAATACGTATTCCCTGGGAGGCCATGCCAGGATGTTCAAGGAAGAGCTGTTGAAGATACCCGGCATCAAGTCCGTGACGATAACTCATTTCCTGCCTACTGCGGGTATCGAGGAGACGCAGGTATATTCCAAGGATGCAGGAACCAACTCCAGCAATTCCATCGGCATTGAAACCTGGTCAATTGACCCTGATTATATTCCTACCCTGGGAATGCAGATGGCCGCCGGAAGGAATTTTTCTCCCGTGATGACGACCGATTCATCCGCTATTATCATCAACGAGACGGCGGCAGGCTTATTGGGGTTTCAGGATCCTTTAAAGGCCAGTCTTTACCAGCACACGCCTTTTAAAATTATTGGGGTAGTAAAAGACTTTAATGCAGGATCGTTGCGCACTAAGATAAAACCCCTGGTCTTTCGCCTGGCGGAGCAAAACGGCAGCGTGGCCATGCGGATAGATACCAGGGATATTCCCTCCCTCATCACCCAGGTGGAAGAAAAGTATCATTCCGTAGACAATATGAGAGAGGAACCATTCAGTTATTCCTTTATGGATGACGACTTTAACAAGCTATATCATGCGGAGCAGCAGACGGGAAAAATATTTGTATCCTTCGCCTCTTTTGCCATACTCATAGCCTGCCTGGGCCTGTTCGGGCTGGTAACCTATGCAGCCGAACAAAGGACGAAGGAAATAGGTATCCGGAAGGTCCTGGGCGCCAGGGTCAGCAATATCGTCAATATACTCCTGGCTGACTTTCTGAAACTGGTCCTGGTGGCAACCGTCATCGCTTTCCCCGTAGCCTGGTGGGGCATGAACAAATGGCTGCAGGACTTTGCTTACCGGACCAGTATATCCTGGTGGATATTTGTCGCCGCGGGTTTACTGGCCATCATTATCACGCTGGCCACGGTCAGTTTCCAGGCACTAAAGGCTGCACTGGCCAATCCGACCAAAAGTCTAAGATCTGAATAGCGGATCAACTACCAAAAATATAATTATGAATATTGACCATGTGAATTTCACAAGGGCAGCGTCGTTGCCTGTGATCGAGCAATTGAACGATGTTGCTCCCGATGCATTCATCGGTTATTACAAAGAGAACGAAGGGGAGATAGAAAAAAAACTGCTGGAGGCGGGCGTTATAAAATTTAAAGGAGTCCGCATCGGTTCAGTGGAAGATTTTCAAAAGATCGTCGATTCCATCTCTTCGGAATTCTTACAATATATCGATGGTAATTCGCCCAGGAAAAAATTGTCCGGCAACGTCTATACTTCCACCGAGTATAACCAGGCGCTGCGGATCACCATGCATAACGAATTATCTTATTCGGCTAAATGGCCCAATAAGCTGTTCTTTAGTTGTATTCAACCGGCAACAACGGGAGGGGAAACGCTGATTGCGGACAGCAGGGATATCCTGGAGAAGATGAACCGGGATATTGTTTCAGAGATTGCTGAAAGGGGGATTACCTATATCCGGAATTTACATGCCGGCAGGGGGATCGGGCCATCCTGGCAGGACACCTTTGAGACGGCTGATAAAGATCAGCTGGAAGAGTATTGTAATTCCTATGCCATAGATTTTGAGTGGGGAAGAAAGGACAGCCTGAGACTCAAACATTCCACAAAAGGCATCATTCAACATAGGGTCACCAAAGAAATGGTTTGGTTTAACCAGATAGACCAATTTCACCCCTGCCATCTTGGTGAAGAGATGTTCGAGGTGGTGCAGCTGCTGTATGATACCCCGGAGGAATTTCCCATGTACGTGCGATTTGGCGACGGCAAGGAAATAAGTGAATCTATTGTCCGGGAAATTCTCAGGACGATAGAGGAAGTGACTATTGCCCCCGTCTGGCAGACGAATGAGCTGCTGATCCTGGATAATGAGCTGGTCAGCCATGGGAGGAATTCATACACAGGCAACCGGAAAGTACTGGTATCCATGTCCGCGTGAAAATTATTTTAGTAACTGTAACTATGCGATTCATTATTGTAACAATAGGTACCGAAGGAGATGTGAGACCGTATATAGCTTTGGCACGTGAGTTGAAATCGAATAACCATGAGGTATCGATAGCAACCTCTGAGAATCATTTTAATTTAATAAACAATTTTGCCATTGAATGCATCCCCATAAAGTTTAAAGGATGCGCCAAACGACCCACTTCCTTATTTGGTTTTCGATTTGTCAGATCCATTAAGTCGAGCATCGTAAATGAGGAAGGTTATCTGTCAGCATTATGGAGTGTGTGCCAAAAGGCAGATGCAATAATATATAATGTGGCTACATTCCCTTGTCTGTATATAGCTGAGAAGTTAGGCATCCCCAGTTTTGGAGCTTTTATGCAACCGCATCATCCAACGAAGGACTTCCCGGATCCTTCAGTTACCAATGGCAAGCCACTGGGAGGGGTCTTTAACCTGGCGGGGTTTTGGTTATTCGATTTCCTTCATTGGGTCTATGTCCGTAAGTCGATCAACAAATGGAGAAAAGAAACCCTCAAGCTCCCTGAGATCCCTCTTAGCGATACCATATTGAAACAAATGAAGCAGAGGAAATGCCGTATTCTCTATGCATACAGTCCTTCACTGGTGCCGAAACCAGCGGAATGGCGTTCGGACCGCCTCCAGGTAACCGGCTATTGGTACCTGGATACCCTGAAGGATTATTCCCCTTCCCCGGAACTGGACTTTTTCCTGAATAGCGGGCCTCCCCCGGTATTTATCAGCACCATGTGGAATGTTGATAAATTCAGTAAAGAGAAGATTACTAAAATAGGTGATTTATCGAATGTAAGGCTGATCATCCATGATCTGCATGGTGAAATGGAAGAAATGCATTCGACCGAATGGATATTCTATATTAAAGGACCCATCCCTCACGAATGGCTCTTTAAAAGGGTTGCTGCTGCCGTTCATCATGGAGGTCTGGGTATAAGTATGAATTGCATAAGGGCAGGGGTTCCTATGATAACGATCCCCGCTGATACCGACGGAAACGATCACCGGTTTTGGGCTTATCAGCTATCGAAATCCAACGTTGGGGTCTATATAGATGCGGATAATGGGAATGGTCAATTTATCTCAAGACTCTCGCTTGCTATAAAAACGGCTATAAGCAGCAACGATATAAAGCAGCATTCATTAGCACTGAGTAAAAAGATCAGCGCCGAGACGGGTTTGCAAAATGCAATACGGTTTATTACTAATGAAGTTGCAGGGCTGACCTGATGTCGCCGGCTCCCTTAACCCGGCGGCCGGCTGAGGGGAGGTCCTGGCCGGGCGAGTGCCAACTGACCGGAAGCCCTTGTCGGGCGAGTGCCGGCTGACCGGAGGCCCTTGTCGGACGGGTCCTGGCCGGCCTCCTCACTTCGCCTCCGCGGAGATAGCAATGATGCTGTCCACGACAAACTCGCTATACCCCCGCCAGGGGATGGCCCCCATATATTCTTTATAATGCAGCTCTACATTCCGGCCGCTGTTGACCATTAGTTTCTGCGCCACCGCCTCATCGGCGACGGAGAAGACAAACTCATAGGACTGGACAGTATTCGGGGCTTTGGAGCGGAGCCCGTTCTGGATCAGCTTGCCCTCATAGGTCTTGAAGATAAATCCCTTCTTCACGATATAATTCAGCTCTCCTGCCTTCACGCCCTCTCCGAATACGAAGAAGTAACGGACGGCGATAAAGATCACCAAACCCGCAATGATCACCACCGCGGCAATTCTTAGAAATTTTTTCATAGTTAATTTATTAATGATTAAAAACCATACTTGTCCACCAGGTAGACCAGGGCTGCCATATTCAGGGCGCCCAGCTCCAGCTCCCGCTTGTTGACTATTGCCAGGACATCCCCCCGGGAATGGTGATAGTCGAAATAACGCTGCGAATCCGGCCGCAGCTCTCCTACGACGGCGCCCAGCTTGGGTTCTAACGGGTTTACATCTGCGCCGCCACCCCCTTTGTCAAAGGAATAGACCCCATAAGGCTGCAACAATGACAACCAGGGACGGATAGCCGCCAGTTTCTCCTCTGACAGGGAAATGCTAAAGGCCCGGGGGGTAAATCCTCCCGCATCACTCTCCAATGCAAACAGATGTTTCTCTCCTTTTTCCTTAGCCTCATCCGCATATTTTTCACCACCCCTTCCGCCATTTTCTTCATTGGCGAATAAGACCACCCGTATCGAATGCCGGGGTTTATAGCCGCTGGCTTTCAGGGCCCGCAATACTTCGATGGAATGAACACAGCCCGCGCCGTCGTCCTGTGCCCCTTCCGCAGGGTCCCAGCTGTCCAGGTGTCCTCCCACCGTGATGAACTCGTTCGGGAACTCGCTGCCCCGGATCTCCCCGATAACATTATGCCCTACGGTATCCGGCAGCATCTGACCCTGTGTCCGCAGGTATACTTTTATGACTCCCCTTCCTTTCTTCGCATCGCCGCCCGACGCCCGCCCGCTGCCCGACGCCGACCTGCCATCCGACGCTTGCCCACCATTCGAAGCTTGCCCGCCGCCCGACGCCTGACCACCGTCCGGAGCTTTCCCACCGTCGGATGCTTGCCCGCCGTCCTTCTGTTCGAGTGCGGCCGCCAGTTTGTCCGCATCCCAGAGCCCTATGGCCGCGGCAGGTATCTTGGGGAAGCTGTCATTATAGAACATGGCCCCCGTATGAGGGTTGTTATCCACCGAATGGGACATCGATCGTACCAGGACCCCTACCGCCCCGTATTTGGCCGCCTGGGAGGCGCCGAACACCCGGTAACGCACGGCGTCGCTATAAGAGCGGAAGGTCTCGACAAACCGGGGGTTAAATGTATAGTTGTAGAAGACGATGTTGCCTTTAATCTCATTTTTACGCTGCTCCAGCTCTTCGAAGGAATGGATGAGGATCACCGGCGCCTCGATCCCTTTCGGGCCCGTGCCCAGTGAATTGCCCAGGGCCAGGATGTCCAGCCCTATCCGACGACGGCCGCTGCCCCCGCCTGTCGATCTGCCGGTTGCTACCCCGCTGACGCCTGTCGATCCACCGTCCACTGTCGATCCGCTGCCCGAACCGCCGCTGCCTGTCGACCCGCTGCCTGATCCGCTTTTTGCCGACCCACTGCTACCTGTCGACCCGCTGCCCGCCGACCCGCCTGTCGCCACCCAGCTGGCTGAATCCTTGCCGCCTCTTATCCAGTGGGGGACGGCGCACTCCTGCAGCCATACCTTCTCCGCACCTGCCTCCTGCAGCGCCTTCTGTCCCCAGGCTTCCGCCCGGTAATACTGCGGGCTGCCCGACAACCGGCCACCCACCGTCTTGGTTAGGACCCGGAGGTTTTCATACGCTTTTCCGTTTACCAGGACCTCATCCGCTAACCGGCGGAGGAAGATTGAGTCTTCGGACTGTCGTAATCCCCCCTGGGCAACTCCAACCTGTCCCATTCCAACTCCTAAAAATAAAAGTAAGCCGCCTGCCAACAATTTGTAGAACATCCCTGTTAATTTGCGCTAAAGTTAGCTCCCAAATCCTAATAAATGGTCTTCCAGGAGCATAAAACTTAATCAGGTACTATGCGCATCGGCATTGTTTGTTATCCCACGTTCGGCGGCAGCGGAGTATTAGCGACAGAATTAGGGAAAGCCCTGGCTGATAAAGGACATCAGGTCCATTTCATTACCTATCAGCAACCGGTAAGATTAAACGAATTTAATGCGAATATCTTCTACCACGAGGTGCGGGTCACCAACTACCCCCTGTTCGACTACCCCCCCTATGAGACGGCCCTGGCCAGCGCCATGGTGGATGTCATCATGAACCATCAGTTGGACCTCCTCCATGTACACTATGCCATTCCCCATGCCTCGGCCGCGTATATGGCCAAGAAAATAGTAGAGGCGGAGGGGAGGACGATCCCCGTCATCACCACCCTGCACGGCACGGATATTACCCTGGTGGGAAAGGATAAGACCTTTGCCCCCGTGGTCGCCTTTTCCATCAACCAGAGTGACGCCATCACCGCGGTGTCGCACAATCTCCGTGATGAGACTTACCGCACTTTCAACATTGAAAAAGAGATCCGGGTCATCCACAACTTCGTGGACACCCGCCGGTTCCAGAAGAAACCCATCGACGCCTTCCGGAGAGTCATCGCCCCCAATGGAGAAAGGATCCTCATGCACGCCAGCAACTTCCGTAAGATAAAAAGGGTACAGGACGTGGTGCGTATCTTCGACCGCGTCAAAAAAGAAATCCCCAGTAAGCTACTATTTGTAGGGGACGGGCCGGAAAGACCGGGAGCGGAAGACCTCTGCCGCGAGCTGGGGCTGATGGACGATATGCGGTTTGTGGGCAAACAGGAGCAGATGGAGGAGATCCTCGCCATCGCCGATCTTTTTCTACTGACTTCCGAATACGAGAGCTTTGGTCTGGCCGCCCTGGAAGCCATGGCGGCAGGCGTACCCGTTATTTCCACCAATGCGGGGGGGCTGCCCGAGATCGCAATAGAAGGCGAGACGGGTTATCTGAGTGAAGTAGGGGACATCGAGAATATGAGCATGAGGGCGATCAGCATCCTGGAGAATGATGCCGTGCTGAAGAAGTTTAAGGCTAACGCCGCTGCACAGGCGAAGCGGTTCGATATCCATACGATTGTCCCGGAATACGAGGCGTTGTACAATCGGTTTCTCGTTAAATAGAAGCGGCCGCCGGCCAGTGCCGCCGGCGTTGACTGCAAATGGTGGCCGGCCGGCATTTCACTTCTTGCTTTGGTAAGTTTGATCCGGGTGGCTTGGCATGTCCTGTATGGTATATGACAAACGTCCCTCTTCTCGAAGGGGTGTAACGTAGTTTTCTAAGAGATATTTATCATTTCGACCTAAGATTTCCGACAATTGCCTTAAAGACAAAGGGTGCCATTTGCAGAGATCGCATATGACCTCTTTTATTAACTCTTTATCCTGGCTCCTTTTACCAACTCTTGCTATTTTTTCCTCAATTTTCGCCGGTATGCCCTCAGATAAGGCTGCCACCCCCCCAGATAAGCCTTCTACCCCCCCAGATAAGCCTTCTACCCCCCCAGATAAGCCTTCTACCCCCCCAGATAAGCCCGGGAACTGGTCAGATAAGGGAATAGGCTGATTTTCCTCATTTACCATCAACTGAGGAATCTGTAATAGCAATTCCCGGGGAACATAATAAGTCGCCCGCCCCCTTCCTTTGGCTTCAATAAGGTCAAAATCCCGTAATTGTCTCAATTCCGTACTCGCTCTAAAAATATCTGCCCCATTCAACTGTCGATAGGTTGCATTGTCAATAGCCCCAACCTCCCTCACAAATACCAAAGCTCTCTTTTGACTATCCGTAAGTCCTACATCACTGAAGACAGAGAGCCATTCTAAATCAAATTCATTCAAAAAGTGATGAAGCAGCAGTCGAACGGTAAACTGGTTATTATTATGGTCCGATTCAAAGGTCGGCGGGACCATTTTAGCTTGTTCCATCAATTTGCGCATTGTTCTAATACCACTTCCTTTCGTTTCCGCTAAATTAGTCTCATGAAAGACTGCCGCGATATATGGATTGCGTTGTTGAGAACCTGGTTCACCTAATTGATCTTCAGGCTTTAAAGAAAACCCAGGGTTTTTTATTTCAATCCTGTTACCATACCGGATTACCTGAATGGGCTGATTCACTCTGTAGGACCTGTGCATGAACGCATTAACCAGGGCTTCTCTTAATACCCTGCCGGGCAATCCGATGGATTCAGCTTGTAACTCACCTTCCGGCAGTAAGAATCCCTTTGGCAAATCATCTGCAATAGTATTATACATTCGCCCTACCAGCGAAAGCAGTGAGCCTCTCATGTCTACTGTGGTAAATCGATTTTCGGGATCTTCAATCCATTCATTGCCAGGAACACGAATATAATCTACCCTCATGGCCGGCATCAACCGACGCTGCGCTTGTCTGGTGCCAAATACAAGTAAGCCTGTATATGTCAGCAGTAGATTATCAGCTTCCCTTCTGACCGATCCAAGTGATAACAATAATTCTTCATCATCGTAAGCCAATTCTTCAGCGTATGGGTTGACCCGTGATCGAAAAGACCGATATAATTTTATAGCATCTTCATCAACATCAGTCCACGAGCTCCCTTTCACTATGGCACTATCAAATGTCTCATTATGATTAAAAAAAAGAATAAGATCATCTTCCGAACAACGCTGATCCGTTGAACCGATCCTTCTATATGCACCACGGGGAAGCCCCTCGTTTCTGAAAAAAACCGGTTTTTGTGCAACTGGTAATTCAGGTATAAATACCTTCAAAATCTTTTTCCCATTAATTAATTCCACCTCTATTTCCGGACGAATTGGCTGATTAAAGCTACTGGCACATTGGGAGGAGAGATCTGCCTGTAATTTGTCCGGGTTACCTATATCAATAATCTCATAAGAAGGAAATAAGGATGCCTGATCTCTGGTAACACCTAACAATATATATCCTCCATCCAAAGAAGGTTCATTCGAAAAAGCGCAGACAGTTTCAAGAATTGAACGATCAATAGCAGTCCCTTTCTTGGCCTCAATTTTTGTAGTTTCGTCGGTGACGTTTAACTTTTCAATGAGTTCAATTGCCTTTTCCATTAAAGTAATTGGTTTAAAAATCGAGAGTGTCCTCCTCTCAGAAATCCATTTACACCATTTCTCAATGGAAAATTACTTACTTTCTTGATAACCACCCTACCGGCTCAACCATTTCGCCGGATCCAGCCATTGGATTTTTTCATCGGAGATAAGGAACTCCAATTGGCCCGACGCATATGCACTGTACGCCCTGCGCAATAGACCGTATAAGATTGAAGGTATTGCATCCGGATCAGCGCCTCGTCTCCTGTTGGAGGGCGGCCCGCTGTTTCTCAAGCTGGGAGCAGCTTTGCGTGGGTAGGGGCGCCGGCGCCTGCCATTTTTTTATGGATTGGGAACCCGCCTTACCTTCTCAACCATTTCTCCGGATCGAACATATGATCCTTCTCATCGGAGAGAAGGAACTCCAGCTGGTTGATCTCCCCTACGCGGCCGATGATCTGCCCTGTCTTTACCTGCTCGCCTTTGGTGACGGAGACAGTAGACAAATTACTATACGTGGTAAAATAGGAGCCATGGCGGATCACTACCGCCTGCACATCCCCTACATTAAAGACGCTGCCTACTTCCCCTTCGAACACCGCTTTTACAGCGGCTCCCGGGCTTACGTCGATGGTGATGCCCTGGTTGTTATGGATAATCCCTTTGATATATTCATGCGGGCCGAAGGCCATACTCACCGTCCCGGACACCGGCCAGGGCAGATGCCCTTTATTTTTTATGAAATTACCGGAGAGGTGTACGTCCTCATCGCTGGTGAACACCGTCTTCGAAGAAGACTTTATCGGGGTCATCGTCACGGTATTATCGGGAGCGGCCGTATTATTCGGGGTTGGGGGCCGATTGGGGCGGGTAGCCGATTTCTCCGTTGCCGCCGCCGCAGAAGCCCGGTCCGCATCCTTTTTCTTAGCCTCCCGGATCGCCACGTCCCTTGCCCGTTTGATCGCCGCCGCTATCGCTCCGGCCAGCTTCTGGTCCTGCCGTTGTTTGGCCACCATCTCCTTCTTCAATTCTTTCTCCTG
Organism: Puia sp.; assembly: GCA_035492545.1. Taxonomy (GTDB): domain Bacteria; phylum Bacteroidota; class Bacteroidia; order Chitinophagales; family Chitinophagaceae; genus Puia. The sequence continues at coordinate 64,373 of DATJJD010000160.1, read as the reverse complement.
GGATTTCAGTTTGTTGACGACGGCATCCTTTTCCTTTTTCTCATCCTCCAGGATGGCCCTTTCTTTATTTTGTTTTTTCAATACCTCGTCTTTTTCCAGCCGCGACACTTTCAACCCGTCTATCTTTCCCTGCAGCAGTTCCTGGGTGCGCCGGATATTCTCCGCCCTTTCTTCCCGGTAGGCCCGGTAAGACTTCAGGTATTCTATTCGTTTTACCGCATCATTAAAGCTGGTTGCCGAGAAGATAAAATTCAGGAAGTCATAGCTGCTCCGGTTTTTATAGGCAAATACGATGCTCTCCGCATATTGGATACGGAGGGTATCCAGCTCCCGGCGCAGCTTCAGGATCTCCCTCCACGATTCGTTCATATCCCCCTGGATCACATTGATCTGGGCATTGATATTCTGGATAGCCGACTCCCGGAGGCGGAGGCGCCGCTGTAAGAGGGCCAGCTGACCCAGCGTCTCCCGTTTGTTCTTATGGGTCTCGTCCAGGGACCGCTTGACATCCTCGATCTCTTTCTGGATGGCAGCCCGCTCTTTTTCCAGGTCACTACGGCTCTGTGCGGGCGTTTGCGCAGAACAGACAGCCAGGAGAAGGAAGACAAAAGACCCTGTAAGAACAGATTTCAGCATATTGTTTTGAATTTAACGGGTGATCACCTTTACAAAATATGAATCATAACGTCTATTTACGTTTATAATTTTTAGGAACCGTAAAAGAAAAACTTAAGGGTTCGTTAAACTTGTTTTGTTTGTAGATCAATTCAATGTCCACTTTCGATTTTTCCGCCACCGAGATCTTGCGATAGGTGGAGAACCGCTGGGTGTCTTTTTGCTCATAATCCCCGTACGTAAGGTCACAGGTACGGGCCCGCCGGGGGTCCGTATCGTCCAGTTTGCTATGCCGCAGCGTATTATCGCCGGGGTTCAGCGTAAGATAATTCTTGAAGAGGCTGCCCATGCTGAGCAGGGAAATGCCCGCCTGTTCTTTTTTATAGAAAAGGATGTTGCTGCTGTCCAGGTAGATCGGGTTGCCGATCAGCAGGTCCTGGAGGATTTTGAAGTCCACCGGGAGATGGATCTCCTCCTGCAGAAAGCTGACGGAGCGAAGCCGGGCTATCTTCTTCAGCTTGTCCAGGATCTTGACACTGTCCGGGGTGATCAGCACCCGGAAGGCCTCGATCCCCAGGCCCGCATTGATGGACAGCCAGATAAGGCTGTCTTTTTTGATATGGATAAAGGCATTGAACTCATAGTCTTTCCCATCGCCCCCCTCATAATGGACTTTCATCCGGGAAGAAAAGGTCTGAAAGTCGATGTGGTTCTTCGCCACCTGGGCCAGGGTCTGCCGGATCACCCGCAGACTATCCGCTTTGCGGTCTTCCACCGGGGCCGGTTTCGTTTCAACCCCTGCTATTACCGAGTCCTGCCGGCTGCTGGGCACCGCCATTACCTTCTGGATCTTTTTGGTCGAACGACAGGCGCTCAACCCTCCCAACCCTATCGCCATCAGCACCACTGCGGTCAGGACGCCGGGTCCACCCCCTCTTATTCGTATCCTTAATTTCATTCGTCTTGTTTTATTCCTTAAAAATCGGGCGCCGGCGTTGCAGCCATGCTATTCGGGACGGGCGCCAGTCTCGCAGCCGTGCCATTCCGGACGGGCGCCGGCGTTGCAGCCGTGTTATTCCGGACCTCTCCGGCCGGCGGCCGGCTCTTCGCCGGTTGGCCGGCTCTTCGCCGCTCGTCCATCAGGCTTTGCCTGTATGCCCGAACCCACCCGCATTGCGGGCCGTTTCGCTGATGGCTTCTACTTCTTCCCACCGCACCTGCTCCACAGGAGAGACGACCATCTGCGCGATCCGGTCGCCCGGGTGCAGGGTCTGCTCTTCTCCGGATAAATTGATCAGGATCACTTTGATCTCTCCCCGGTAATCCGAGTCGATGGTGCCCGGTGAGTTGAGACAGGTAATGCCCTGTTTGATGGCCAGACCGCTCCGGGGGCGTACCTGCGCCTCGTGCCCGATGGGCAGTTCGATAAACAGGCCCGTGGGCACCAGCTGCCGCTCCAGGGGTTTCAGCACCAGCGGTTCGGTGATGCTGGCCCGCAGATCCATGCCCGCCGAGCCTTCGGTGGCATATTCCGGCAGTGCATGGACAGACTTATTGATGATTTTTACGTTGATTTTTGGCATGGCGCGAAGATACAGCGATGCAAGCACTTTTGAGCCTCAGACCGTCAGCTTCTCCAACAGTACTGTCGCATAAGCCACCAGCCCTTCCCCCCGGCCTACAAAGCCCATCTGTTCGGTGGTGGTGGCCTTGATGGAGATATCCTCTTCGGGGATCTCCAGGATAGCCGCCATCGCGCGGCGCATCGCACCCGCATACTTCATGATCTTGGGGGCTTCCAGCAGGACGGTGCTGTCGATATTCACTATCCTGTATTGCTTGTCCCGCACCAGCGAGTATGTCTTTTGCAGCAGGATCTTGCTGTCGATATCCTTATAAGTGGGATCCGTGTTGGGGAAATGTAGCCCGATATCGCCCAGGTTGAGGGCGCCCAGCAGGGCATCGCAGATCGCATGCAGTAATACATCGGCATCGCTGTGGCCCAGCCCTCCTTTGGAGGAAGGGATGTGCACCCCGCCCAACCATAACTCCCGCCCTTCGGCCAATTGATGAAAGTCGACTCCACTTCCGATTCGGTATGACATCCCCAAAAATATAAAACCCGCACCAAAATATAAAACCCGGGGGCCTGCCCGGGTTTTATATTTTTGAAAATCATTAGCCCCGCAAAGGCTGCACAGCAGCCGTAGCCGGGCAACCACTATTTTTATGGCGTTGTCGTCGTATTATTATCCGGATTGCTATCCAGGTCGAAGGTCAGCCCAAAACGCAGGGTATTCGACAGGGGGTTGCGGTTCGTACCGCTGCCCGAAGGCACCAGGTAGGAGAAGTTGAGCCCCATTACATTATAGCGCAAGCCTACGCCCACACTGACATATTTCCGGTCGCCCTTGGTCTTGTCCTCATAATAGTAACCCGCCCGGAAAAAGAACTGGTCCTGGTAGGAATATTCCGCCCCGATGGAAGCCTGCAGGGTCTTGAACTGGTCCGGACCGCTGAACGAGCTGGTCCAGCCGCCGATAAAGCTCTTATTATGATAATTGGCCAGGTTGATAGAGTCCTGGGTCGCATCCGTGGGAGAGGTGGGCACAGGAGGCGCCGGCACCAGCAGCTTGTGGATGTCGATGCCGAACATGATCTTGTTATCTTCATTGAAGACCGCTGTATAGCTGGCCCCGAGTCCCAGGTCGGAAGGGATATAATCCTTCTCCTGGGCATTGTTGGTATACCCGATCTTACCGCCCAGGTTGGACAGCGCCAGGCCGAAATTCCAGCCACCTGCCTCATCCGTAACCCCATGATAGAAAAGGGAGATATCCGCAGCAAAGGTTTTGCCGGGCTGATAGGTGCTGGCTCCGTTGCTGGCATAACCGCCCGCCAGGTTGGAATAGATATAGCGACCGGCCAGGGCGATACCCAGTTTGTCGCTGAGCTTACGGGAATAACCTACATCAAAACCGAATTCCCGGGGATGCCCGTTGCCGATCTCGTTGCCGTTGTAGTCCGTAAACTGGATATTACCCAGGCTGAAATACCGGAGCGAAGCAGACAAGGCCGAGTTCTGATCCAATTTCTTATACCCGGAAGCCGCCAGCAGATATACGTCGTTGAGCCCAAGGTCCTTAAGCCAGGGAGTATAGGTCAGGGCAATACCCAGATCCTTTTTGGCAAACGGTGTCTTGGACAGATTATAAAAATTGGAGCTGGCGTCCGGGGAAGTCGCGATGCCCAGATCACCCATTCCGCCGGCTCTCGCATCCGGTGAGATGCGCAGGAAAGGTACCGCCGTCGTCGTTACATTGATCGGACTGGCCGTCTGCGCCCATATCACCGGCATTCCAGCGGAAAATAATACTAAAAAAGCAGCTAGACCCTGGTACAATCTTTTCATGAGTTTGTTTAATTTTCTTTTACAATCACGCAAATTCTGATGATTTGGTTTCCTTTAAGAAAAGTAAATTTTGATAATAGGCAGCTACTTTTGTATTTATCAATGATTTTAAACCTTTAACAGGGGGGTTGGAGGGCGTAAATATACATTCCTTTTCTCATTCCTGCCAAGACCTGTCTTACTTTTTCCATCAACCTCACTCCAACGACTCCCAAGGGAATTTATTGTTGCCCGGGGCCGTTTTCCACCGGGCTGCCGGCTCTTCCTGGGCTCCTCCGGAGCCGCCTGCCCCCTATTCCGGTGGACCGGATAACCCCCGGACCGGGCCTGTCTCCCAATATCCGTACCAAATCCCGCAGGGCCCTTTTTCCCCATCTCTACCCGTTAAGGCCAAATACCTCTTAGCCAGTATCTTATCCGGACAAAATCAGGGATTCGGCCTTATCTTTGCAGTAGGAGCAACTGTGGATAACTTCGCTGCGTATTTATATACAATATATACTTGGAAACAACGTTTATTCTGGATTACAAATTACGGCTAAAAGCGTTAACTATGAATTTGAAAAACCTAGCAATCCTGGCGTCCTGCACCCTACTCGTGGTCATGACCTCCTGTAAACACAAGCCGGCTCAGTCCAGCGTGACAGGTTGGAATTACAACGACTCTAAAATGGGGGGCTTCCAGGTTTCCAAAGAAAAAGAACAACGCACCGGTCCGGGATTGGTATTTGTTCAGGGAGGTACCTTCACCATGGGCGCGACCCAGGAAGATGTCATGAGAGACTGGAACAACATTCCCAGGCGCGTGACCGTCAACTCTTTTTATATCGACCAGACCGAAGTGGCCAACATCCATTACCGCGAATATCTTTACTGGCTCAATGCCGTGTTTGATGCCGACGAATTCAAACCCGTCCGCGATGCAGCCTTACCGGATACGCTCTGCTGGAGAAGCGAGCTGGCCTACAACGAGCCCCTCGTAGAATATTATTTCCGCCATCCTTCTTATAACTATTATCCCGTCGTTGGGGTTACCTGGAGACAAGCCCATGACTTTTGTCTCTGGCGCTCTGACCGGGTGAACGAAAAAGCCCTGCTGGACCGGGGTTTCCTCAACCCCAATTCCGTTAAGAACTTACAGGGCCTGGGACAGGAAAACTTCAACACCAAGGCTTATCTGATGGGCGAATTCCAGGGTACCCCCGGCAAACAGGCCAGGTCCAAGAGCAACCCCCTGAAGAACCCCAACGGTACCCCCCGTACACAGGTCACCTTCGAAGACGGTATCCTGCTGCCGAACTACCGCCTGCCCACAGAAGCAGAATGGGAATATGCCGCCCTGGGTTATATCAACCAGAACCCTTTACCTGGTAAGAATGATAAGAAACGTGGGGAGGAATTGATCGCCAACAAACAAGTATACTCCTGGAGCAATAACGTGAATGGTCTGCGTGATACCCGTCACGGTAGCTGGCAGGGTACCTTCATGGCCAACTTCAAACGTGGTTCCGGGGACAACATGGGAGTAGCCGGTGGTCTGAATGACAACGCCGTATATACCGCCCCCGTTACCTCTTTCTTCCCCAATGGCTTCGGTATCTATAATATGTCCGGTAACGTGAGCGAGTGGGTAGGTGACGTCTATCGTCCCCTCTCTACGGAAGACGTGGATGACGTAGCTCCTTATCGTGGTAATAAATTCGAGACGGTGGACATGGGCAAGGAAGGCAAGGCTGAAAGAGATAGCCTGGGCCGGATCAAGATGCGTTATGTGACCGACTCCGAGAGCACCAAACGCCGGAACTACCAGAAAGGCGACGTGATCAACTACCTGGATGGTGACTCTACCATCTCCGGTATCGCCTATGGTTATGGTAAGACCACCCTGATCAGCAACAAGTCGAGAGTGGTAAAAGGTGGTTCCTGGAACGATCGCGCTTACTGGCTCAGCCCCGGCGCCCGTCGCTTCCTGGAAGAAGACCAGGCCAACAGCACCATCGGGTTCCGTTGCGCTATGGACCGCGTCGGCAGCCCGGCAGGAAATGGCCGCCAGACCGGTATCAACTACAAAGCACGCAGACAGAATACACGTAAGCAATAAACGAATTAGCCTAAATAAAAAAGCCACCCAAATTCCGGGTGGCTTTTTTAGTATCAGCCGATGTTAGCCGATGACACTCTTCTTCAGATATCGTTTGTCGGCCCCATAAAGGAAAAGGCAGGAGCCGCCCCTGATCTTATCGATGATAGCTTCATCCCATTCTCTCGGGATGGCCGGGCACCCTTCACTCCTTCCCAGGAATCCCCATTGCTGTATGAACTCGTCACTGACATAATCCGCCGGATGTATGATGATGCTGCGGTTAAGGACATGGTCATTAAATCCCTTTTCTTTCCCTTCCAGCCGCAGGGAATAACCATGCTGTCCGATAAAAGGCTCTCCCGTCACATAAAAGCCAAGGCTGCTCATATAACTGTTGCGCCGGTTGGAAAAACGGGTAGCCATCAATCCACCGGAATTCCTGCCATGCGCCACCAGGGTATTGAAAAGGAGCTTATTGGTATGCATGTCCAGGATGAAAAGACGCTTCTTATTCGAAGGCAGGGTAAAATCAATGATGGACAATACCTCCGTATTAGCCACTTCTCCTCCGGCTACCAGGGCCAGGAAACCTCTTACCGCCTTATTATAGGCATCCCGGGAAAGCTGCAGGCTATCCAGTCGCAGGCTATCATAAAGGGGAATGAACCGGGCGGAGTCGGCCAGGGAAAAGACCTCCCCGGAAGAAGGACCCGCGGCCATCGAGGGGCTGGCAGATAGCAGGGGGCTGGCAAATATCGAAGGACCCGCAGCCATCGCGGCGTTCGCAACCAACCCGGTGCTGACCGGCCCGGGCACGGGCGGTCTACCCGCCGGAGACCCGAAGTAAGATAACAGGAACAAGGGCAATACCATTAAATATCTACCCATCCGGCACAGGAATAGCTTCATCACGAGATATTAAAAGTTTACGATATCCCCTTCTAACGAGGTCTGCCCCGGAAGGTTGCGGGGATATTGTCCTTTATAAAATTTTTAACAATTGGATATGGAAATTTGCCTGCTTGGCATCACAGCTCCAAACCGGCTCCCATGTTTCAACATTATCTCAAAACGGCTGTCCGCAACCTGCTGAAGAACAAAGGCTTTACGTTTCTGAATATCCTGGGACTGACCCTTGGCCTGACCAGTTTCCTGCTGATCCTCTTCTATGTGACGGACGAACTGCGCTATGATCGCTACAACACCAACGCTGACCGCATCTTCAGGGTCAATACCGATCTGAAATCCGGCGCTACCGTCTCGTCGAGGGCTATTACCGCACCCATTATTGCGTCAGCTCTGGCGGATAATTTTCCGGAGGTGGAGAAGACGGTAAGGTTGCTTCGCAGCGGTGCACGTATTAAAATGGGCGAGGAGCTTGTATATGAAGATAAGGTGGCTTATAGCGATGCCGGCATCTTTGGTATTTTTACACTTCCAATGATTGAGGGCGACCCGGCTACTGCACTGACAGCGCCCAATTCAATAGTCATTACAGAAAGAGCCGCTAAAAAATATTTTAATACGACCCGTGTCTTAGGGCAAACGTTGACCCTCGTTGACGATGACAATATCAGCACTATCCATAAAATAACCGGCGTTATCCGCAATATCCCTGAGCAATCCCACTTCAATTTTGATTTTCTCCTGTCGATGGTAACTGTTCAGATAAGTTACACCACCCAATTCAATGAGTTATTTCCATTTAGCACCTATATTTTACTCAAACCAGGCGCCGATTATAAAAACCTGGAAGCAAAATTCCCTGCCCTGATGCGAAAAAACCTTTCCTTTCTTGATCAGATGGAAAAGAATGGTGATTATCTGAGGATAAACTTAACCCCGCTGACGGCTATTCACCTGCGATCTAACCGGACAAACGAACTTGGTACAAACGGGAATATACAGTACGTACATATTCTCTCAGCCATAGCCCTGTTGATCCTGCTGATCGCCTGCGTTAACTTTATGAATCTCTCTACAGCCCGGTCCGCCAACAGGGCCCGCGAAGTGGGCGTCCGAAAGGTATTGGGCTCTCCCCGCAAATACCTCGTCGCCCAATTTCTTTCCGAATCTATTATTATAACGCTGGCAGCTACCCTACTAGCCATGGCGGCGGCCTGGGCACTGTTGCCGCTCTTCAATCAATTGTCGGGAAAAGACCTGACCATCACAAGGTCTATGCTTGGCTGGCTAATAACCGCCTTGCTGGTCATTGCCATTCTAGTGGGTGTACTCGCCGGCTCCTACCCTGCCTTCTTTCTCTCCGCCTTCCAACCTATCGATGTATTAAAAGGCCGGTTTATGGCTACCGGCTTCAAAGGTGGCGGGCTTCGCAGCGTCCTGGTGGTCTTCCAGTTCTCCATCTCTATTTTTCTTATCATCGGTACCCTGGTCATCTACCATCAACTGCATTATATACAAAATAAAAATCTTGGCTTCAACCGTAACCAGGTGCTGGTAGTAAAAAATGTGAGTACATTGGGCAATTCTTCTTTGCTGAAAAATGAGGTGAAGCAATTACCGGGCGTATTGGATGCCACGCTAAGTTCCTTCCTGCCGACAGGTCACAGAAGATGGATTAACTATGTATCTAACCATACCGATCATATAGAAACCCAATTTTGGCCGGTTGATGCAAATTATTTGAATACCATGGGCATGACCCTGGCAAAAGGCCGGGATTTTTCGAACCTGCTTTCAACAGATTCTTCCGGAATGATAGTTAACGAGACGGCAGCCAAATTACTAGGCTATTCCTTCGATCCCCTGGGTAAGAAAGTATACTACGGCCAGGACGAAAAAGAATATCACATTATAGGTGTTGTAAAAGACTTCAATTTTAGCTCGCTGCGGGATAATATCAGCCCGGTGGTGATGATGATGATGACTTCATTTGAGAGAAGGAAGGAAGGTGACGGGGCGGATGCCTTAAGCGTCAGGGTGAATGCAGGAAATATACCCGCTTTGGTAGCCCGGATCCGACGCATATGGAGCACGCTGTCTCCCCATCAGCAATTTGAGTATTCCTTCATGGACGAAGACTTTGACGCGCTCTACCGGACCGAGCAGCGCCTGGGTCAGCTTTTTATCATCTTCACCACGCTGGCAATCCTCATCGCCTGCCTGGGCCTTTTCGGTCTGGCAGCCTATGCGGCGGAACAACGCCACCGGGAGATCAGCATCCGCAAGATCCTGGGTGCAGAGATCTCCGCCCTGGTGCTGCTGCTCTCCAAAGACTTTATAAAACTGATCCTCATCGCCATCCTTATTACGGCCCCCCTCGCCTGGTGGGGCATGAATAAATGGCTGGAGAATTTTGCTTACCGGGAGGGCATTCAATGGTGGGCCTTCGGTATTGCCGCCCTGGCTTCGGTGGCCATAGCCTTCCTCACCATCGGTTATCAGTCCCTCAAAGCCGCGATGGTCAACCCGGTGGAAGGACTGCGCGCAGAATAATCCAACCCACATCGCTGATGCTTCTAAGATCAGCCGTGCCCTCGCACGTCTTCTGGCCCCTACTCTGTATGCAGGCTCTCTGCCGGATTAGCCCTCGCCGCGCGAAGGGTCTGAAAGCTGATCGACAGGATGGTGATCAGCAGTACCGACAGTCCCGCCATTCCGAACAGGTCCCAGCTGACAGACACCCGATAGGCGAACCCGCTCAGCCAGCGGCTCATCGCCCACCAGGCCAGGGGAAAGGCGATCAGCATCGCCAGCAGCACCAGCTTCAGAAAGTCGGCGGACAACATGACGGCAATATGGCGTACCGAAGCCCCGATGACCTTACGGATCCCGATCTCCTTCTGTCTCTTCCGGGCGGTAAAAGCCGCGAGACCAAACAACCCCAGACAGGAGATCAAAATGGCAATACCGGCAAACCACCGTGACAGAATAGACACCCGTTGCTCCGAAGCATACAATCGCTGATAGTCTTCATCCAGGAATTTGTATTCGAAAGGAAGACCCAGGTTGAACTGCCGGTAGAACTCACCGATATGGGTCAGCGCAGCTTTCTCCGATCCTGCCCGGAGTTTGACCAGCACCGTGCTGCTGCTGCGCGAATACATCATATAAAAAGGCTGGATCTTCCGGTACAGCGACTCAAAATGAAAATCCTTCACCACCCCCACGATGATCCGCGGCTGTCCCCAGAATTTTACCATCTTGCCGACGGGGTTTTTCAATCGCATGGCGGCAATGGCCGTCTCGTTGAAGATCACGCCTATGCTGTCGATGCCGAACTGCCGGGAGAAAGGTCTTCCGGCCACCATGTGGAGCCCCATGGTCTCTGCAAAATCGTCGCCCACATACAGCCCCCCGAATTCAACCCCCACATTGGGATCTTTTCCCTCCCAGTCCACCCCACCCGTGCCGCTATGCGTCCCCATCATGTCGCCATTCATGTTGGAAGCGCCTGCCACCCCTCCTATTTTTTTGACCCCCGTCAGGAACACATCCAGGCTTTGCCCCAATTTGCCTTCACTGGGGAAATGAATGACCTGGTCCCGGCTATACCCCAGATCGCGGGTCTGGATCAGGTTCATCTGCCGGTATACCACTACCACCGAAACAATGAGGGCCGCCGACAGCACGAATTGAAATACGACCAATCCCTTACGTATCCATACCTCCGAAGCCGGAGAAGGCGCCTTCCCCTTCAGGACCCGTACGGGCCGGAATCCCGAGAGATAGAGGGCAGGATAGCTGCCGGCCAGCAGCCCGGTGAGCAGGGTGATGCCGGCGGTGGCCAGGAAAAGACCGGGGGTAACGGGAATGCTCAGCTCTTTACCCGTAAGGGACTTAAAAGCCGGCAGGAAAAGCAGGACCCATCCGATGGCGATCAGCAGCGACAAAAAGGCCATCAACAGGGATTCACCCAGGTATTGTAAAATGAGGGTCTCTCTTCGGGCCCCGATCACTTTCCGGATACCCACTTCCTTCATCCTGCCCGATGCCTTGGCGGTGGAGAGATTCATAAAATTGATGCAGGCGATCACCAGGATAAAAAGGGCAATGACGGAAAATAGTCGCACGTACTCGATACGGCCTCCCACTGCCATACCCGCTTCATACCGGTTGTACAGGTACCGATCCGAATACCGTTGGGCGAACAAGGTGCCGATCCATTTCACGTCTTTCTCTCCATGGACGGCTCGCCATTTCTCCCGCATGAAATTCCGGATCTTATCGTTGAAGGCCGTAGGATTCGTTCCCTTTTTCAGGATGAGGAAAGTGCTGGGATTGCTGCTGCCCCAGTTATCCAGGTATTTCCGGTTGATTTCATAATAGCGGGCATAGCTGAATACCACATCGAACTGCATGCTGGCATTGGACGGAGGGCCTTCAAAAATACCGGATACCCAGTACACGCCTCCGGTATGACCGTTAAATTCGCCGGGCCGGTCCCACTCCACCCGTTTGCCGATGACATTGTCCGTGGTGTGGAAGAGCTTCAGGGCCAGCTGCCGGGAAACGAGCACAGCATCCTTATCCGCGAGCACCTGGTCCTTATTCCCCAATAAAAAGTCGTACGAAAAAACCTCGAAAAAATTAGGGGTTGCAAAGATCTCCCTCGCCTTCACATGTCCCTCCCCCGCCGTGATAACCCCCTTGGTCTCATCGATGGGATTGGTGACCACGACGGTAGCGGCCTCTTCTATTTCCGGCAGCTCTTTTTTCAGGGACTCGCCCAGGATGCCGGGTGTATGCTCTGTGGTGAACAGACTCCCGTCGCCTGTCGGCGGGTTCTGCAGCACCTGGTAAAGCTGGCTGTCCCGGTCGAAGAATTTGTCGACCCGCTGCTCGTCGCTGACCCAGAACCAGATCAGCAGCGCGCAGGCCAGGCCAATAGATAGTCCCGCCAGATTCAGCAGGGTAAAGGAGGCATCCTTGCGGAGGTGACGCCAGGCTACAGTGAAATAGTTTTTAAACATGGTATAGGCTGATTTTTTATTCGGATCTCAAACTCTTCACCGGGTTGGCCGTCGCCGTCCGGATGGCCTGGAAGCTGATGGTCACCAGCGCGATGGCAACCACCAGGGCGCCCGCCCAAAAAAACACCCACCCGCTGATATCGATCCGGTAGACAAAATCCTGCAGCCACTTATGCATAGCCCACCAGGCAATGGGGGAGGCGATGACCACTGCGATGAGCACCAGCTTTATAAAGTCCCTGGACAACAAGGCTGTCAGTTGGGCTACCGAAGCTCCCAGGACTTTCCGGACGCTGACCTCTTTACTGCGCTGCTCGGCCATAAAAGCGGAGAGGGCAAACAGGCCCAGACAGGCAATAATGATGGCCAGTATGGAGAAACTGGTAAAGAGCTGCCCCATGCGCTGCACGTCGTCATACATCCTGGCAAAACTTTCATCCATAAACGTATAGCGTATCGCCTGGTTGGGAGCAAACTTCTTCCAGACCGTACCGATCGACCGGATGGTAGCCGCCATATCCCTTGTCGATACTTTCACGGAGATAAGGTCCCGGTTGTAACCACGCCGCAGGGCCAGGCCGCCTATATTTTCTCTCACGGACTCAAAATTAAAATCCTGGACGACGCCGACGATGGTGCTTACATCCCCCCCATTGGTGATCCGTTGGCCGATAGGTTTTTCCAGCGCCAGCTTTTTTGCCATCGTCTGATTGATGACCGTGGCCAGGGTGTCGGAGGCGATGTCGGCAGAGAGGTTCCTTCCCTCCACTATTTTCATGCCCAGGGTGGGGATATAGTCCGGGTCTACCCGCCACAGTTGACCGGAAACGGGCGCTGACTCTTTCACTTTCCCGTCTTTCCAGAATGGGTTCTGATTTCGTTTGGAACCTGCTATCGGGAGGTAACCGCTGATGGCCGCACTTCTTATATCAGGCAATTTCAGCAGTTCAGTCTTGAAAGTTTTTATCCTGTCGCCCAGGGTGTTGGTTCCCTGGATGACCACCACCTGGTCCTTGTCGAACCCTAATTTCCTGTTGAGGATGAACTGCATCTGCCGGTAGACGATAAAGGTGGCGATGATGAGGATGACGGAGGTCGTGAATTGGAAAACGACCAGGATACTGCGCAGACGGGCATTTTTACTTCCTCTGCTGACCATACCTTTCAATACCTGGATGGGTTGGAAAGATGAAAGATAAAAAGAGGGATAGAGACCTGCCAGAACCCCAATGACAAGGGCAGCCAGCAACATCGTGGGGACCAGCCACCAGCTGGCCCAGGGAAAGACGAGGGATTTTGCCGCCAGCCGGTTAAAATAAGGCAGCAGCAGCCAGGCCAGGACGATGGCCAGGACAAAGGAGCAACAGCTGAACAGCAGGGACTCGGTGAGGAATTGCCGGACCAGGCTGCCCCGTTGCGAACCGACCACTTTCCGGAGCCCTACTTCTTTGGCGCGATTGGCTGACCGGGCCGTGGAGAGATTGATAAAATTGATACAGGCGATCAGCAGGATGAAACAGGCGACGGCCCCGAACAACCAGAGGAAACGGGTATCCACTCCATCCTGGATGTCAGCAGAAGTATGAATAGCAGAAACGGGCTGTAAAAAATAGCTGATGCTCTTTCCTATTGTTTCGGCATCGGCACGCCCATTTTGGATCAGGGCGGGGACGAGATATTTTTGGGGGATGGTGCGCATCTTTGTTTGCAGCCGGGCCACATCGGCGCCCGGGCGTAAGCGGACATAGGTATTATAATTCTGCGGCATCCAGTTATTCTGCTCTCCCGGCCAAAGCTCATGTCCTTTTAGGGTGAGGAAAAAATCGTATTGGATATGAGTGGTGGTGGGGAAATCCTTCATGACCCCCCCGACCGTATAGGGATGGGCTTTGTCATTGTTCAGGTAGAGAATTTTGCCGATCGGGTTTTGGTTCGGGAAATATTTATCCGCTTTTTTCTTCGACAGCACGATGGTATTGGGCTCAGCCAGGGCCAGGGAGCGGTCTCCATAGACCATGGGTACCTCGAGGATGTCCAGCAGTTCCGGGTCGGCATAGGAAAACCTTTCTTCATAGGTATTCTCATCCTGCCCTTCCCGCATGACCTCATTGCTGCCCGCCCCGGGGAAAAGCGGGACCGGCATCAGGCGTGCTGAGGTCTCTATCTCCGGGAAGTCTGCTTTTATCGCCTTGGCAAAAGGGGCGGAGCAGGAAGTACCATTGCCGATATTCCCGTTTTCGTTATAGACGTTGATCACCCGGAAAATGCGGTCGGCATGGACATATTGCCGGTCATAGCTCAGCTCGTCCCGGATGTAGAGGGTGATGAGCAGACAGGCGGCGATGCTGAGGGCGAAACCGCCGATCTTTATCGTGGAATAGAATTTCTGCTTCCGCAGCTGCCGCCAGGCGATCTTGAGATAATTTTGTAGCATGGTATAATGGTTTTGTGGAGGTCTGGTCAGGAAAGGACACCGGGCAAAATGAATTGTTGCATGGCGGTGGACGGCTTGTCCGCATTCAGGCACGTTTCCCTATTTTTGAACCATGAATATCGATCAGCTATATGAGGTCTACCTCCGGCACCCTTCCATACAGACGGATACCCGTAAACTGAAGGATGGCGACCTGTTCTTCGCCCTGAAAGGACCGAATTTCAATGGTAACCAGTTTGCCCTCTCCGCGCTGGAGCGGGGGGCTGCCTATGCTATCATCGATGAGGCTCCGCCCGCCGCCGGTCAGGGCCTGGCGGCCGGCCATTCAGGGGCCGGCCTGTTTGCTGAACGGCTGATCCTGGTAGAGGACGTCCTGGCCACCCTGCAGGACCTGGCCCTCCACCACCGCCGGCAACTTGACATCCCTTTTATCGCCATTACCGGCAGCAACGGCAAGACGACAACCAAAGAGCTGATCCATGCTGTGCTGTCCTCCACCTTTACGACCTATACGACGGTGGGCAATCTTAACAATCACATCGGGGTGCCGCTGACCATCCTGTCCGTCAAAAAAGACGCCCAATTTGCTGTCATCGAGATGGGGGCCAATCATCAGAAAGAAATAGAAGGTTATTGCCAGTATACCCTTCCGACACATGGCATCATCACCAATGTGGGAAAGGCCCACCTGGAAGGCTTTGGCGGGCCGGAAGGGGTGAAGAAGGGGAAGGGGGAGCTGTATACTTTTTTGCGGTTGCATGATGGTACGGCCTTCGTCATGTGGGACTATGATTATCTGCGGGAGATGAGCGAGGGCATCCCCCATATTTTCCGTTACGGCACCCGGGACGCCGACCTCACGGGAGTGGCCGAGCAGGGGGCCGGACAGACGGGCAACCACGGCCGTGAAGCCGGACAGACGGGCAACCCCGGGGTGGAGGGCTCTTTTCTCCGCGTCCGCATCACCGGGGGCGCCGCTATCGGTCTCCTGTCCACGCAATTAGTGGGAGACTACAACCTTCCCAACGTGCTGGTAGCCGTGGCCCTGGGTCATTACTTCGGCGTACCGGACCAACGTATCCGTCAGGCCATCGAAGCCTATACTCCTTCCAATAGCCGTTCGCAACTGATCCATCGGGATGGCAATCATATTATTCTGGATGCTTATAATGCTAATCCTTCCAGCATGAAGGCTGCCATTGAGAATTTTGCGCGGTTGAATACCGCCCCCGGGCCTGTCGACGGGTCGGTTCTACTCCCTGCTGGATCGGGTCTGCCCCCTGCCGGATCGGGGGTGCCCAAAAAAGTCCTGGTCCTGGGCGCCATGGCCGAGTTGGGGGAAGAGAGCCTGGAAGAACACCGCCAGATCGTGGAGCTCATCGGGCGCTATCCCTGGCAGCAGGTGGTGCTGGTGGGGGGAGACTTTCTCCGGACCCCTCATCCCTATCGGAGCTTTGCCAACAGCCGGGAAGCCGGCGACTGGCTGCGACAGGCGGGGCTTACCGATACCTGGTTATTGATCAAAGGCTCGAGGAGTACGAAGATGGAGGAGGTGCTGGGGTAAAACTGAACAGCGAGTGTGCGAAACCGTACAGTTTACACCCAAAAGACAAACTTAACTAATTGATTAGTAAACCATAATCAAACCGGCATTCTTCTGGCTGCCATTCGTCGTATTCCAAAACGCAACGCATGTTCAGAAACTATTTCACCACCGCCTTCCGCAACCTGCAAAAGAACAAAGTACAATCTTTCATCAATATCGCCGGTCTCTCGACAGGTATGGCCGTAGCGCTGCTGATAGGGCTTTGGATCTGGGACGAGCTCTCTTTTAATAAATATCATCAGCATTATGACCGCATAACGAGGGTCATGCAGCAGGTGACTTACAATGGCTATGTGAGTACAGGAGAAGCAGTACCGCTGCCGCTGGAAGCCGAATTAAGAAAGAATTATGGCAGTGATTTCCAGCATCTTGTTATGATGGCCTGGACCAGTAGCCATATTCTGATCACCGGCGATAAAAAAGTTGCATTCCCCGGTAATTTTATAGGATCGGAAGGCCCCGAAATGCTGACGCTTCGTATGATCAGGGGTACCCGCGACGGTCTGAAAGGGCCTTCTTCCATGCTGATATCCCAGACGGTTGCCACGGCCTTGTTTGGAGAGGCCGATCCCATGGGCAAGCTGATCAGGCTGGATGATAAAACCGGTTTTACGGTAGCGGGAGTATACGAGGATCTGCCGCTCAACACCAGTTTTCACGACCTGGCCTTTATGGCCCCCTGGGATTATTACGTTACTTCGGCAGACTGGTTAAAAAGAGCGGCCACCGATTGGAATGATGATTCTTTTCAGCTATTTGCCCAGGTAGCCGGCAATGAGGACATGGCCAGGGTATCGGAAAAAATAAAAGATAGTAAACTAAAAAGGGTAGACGCAGACAAGGCCAGGTTCCGGCCCCTGATCATACTGCAACCCATGAGCAAATGGCATTTATATTCGGAATTTAAAAATGGGATTAATACCGGCGGCGCGATACAATATGTTTGGTTGTTTGGTATTATCGGGCTGTTCGTGCTCCTGCTGGCCTGTATCAATTTTATGAATCTCAGCACGGCCCGCAGTGAAAAAAGGGCAAAGGAAGTCGGGATACGAAAGGCCATTGGCTCTCTCCGGGCGCAACTGATCAGCCAGTTCTTTTGCGAGTCCCTCCTGATGGCAATGCTGGCATTTGCCTTGTCGCTGTTGTTCATATGGCTGGTCCTGCCATTCTTCAATGAACTCGCCGGCAAAAATATCAACATTCTATGGAGCAACCCGCTCTTCTGGCTAACGGGTATCGGATTTACCTTATTTACAGGATTGATCGCCGGCAGTTATCCTGCCTTATACCTCTCCTCTTTTCAGCCGGTTAAAGTATTAAAAGGCACTTTTAAAGCGGGCTGGCTGGCCGCCGTTCCACGTAAGGTGCTGGTGGTCCTTCAGTTTACGGTATCCGTCGTTTTAATTATTGGAACCATCGTCGTTTTTAAACAGATACAATTTGCCAGGAACCGTCCGGTCGGGTATAGCCGGGACGGGTTGATCATTATGGAAGAGACGAATGATGACCTGCATGACCGGTTTGATGCGGTAAGGACCGCCCTGCTGGCAACGGGTGTGGTAACGGAAGCCGCGGAGTCATCCAGCCCCACGACCGCGGTGGAAAACAGGAGGAGCGGTCTGGTATGGAAAGGAAAAGACCCTGGCATGACGGACAATTTCGGGAATATTCGCATTACATCGGGTTATGGCGCCACAGTAGGCTGGCAGTTTGTCGCAGGAAGGGATTTTTCCAGCGAGTACCTTACGGATTCATTCGGGGTGGTATTAAACGAAGCCGCCGCCAAATACATGCACCTGGAAAACCCCATAGGGGAGATCATAAGGGGGATTGGGAAAAAAGACCATCATGTCATCGGCGTAGTAAAAGATATGGTGATGGAATCTCCTTTCCAGCCCGTTAAACAGACGATCTTTTGTCTCGACGTTAGCGGTTTTGGATATGTCAACATCCGGATCAACCCGAAAGTCAGTACGCACGAGGCGCTGAGTAAGATCGCAGCGGTTTGTAAAACCTATTCTCCGTCCGTTCCCTTCGCTTACAAATTTGCAGATGAAGAATATGCCCGGAAATTCAATACCGAAGAGCGTATCGGCAAGCTGGCAAGTATCTTTGCATCATTGGCTATTTTCATCAGCTGTCTCGGTTTGTTTGGTATGGCGACCTTCATGGCTGAGCAGCGTATTAAGGAGATTGGCGTGCGCAAAGTGCTGGGGGCGACGGTATTCAACCTATGGGGGCTATTGAGCAAAGACTTTATCGTGCTGGTAGGCATTGCCCTTTTGATAGCGATGCCTCTCGCTCATTATTGTATGGGTAACTGGTTGCAGCACTATGCCTATCGTTCCGGCATGCCATGGTGGGTTTTTGCGTCAGCCGGCGGGGGGGCCCTGTTGATCACCCTGCTGACGGTAAGTTATCAAAGTATCCGCGCGGCGAGAGCCAATCCGGTGGAGAGTTTAAGAGCAGAATAAGCAGGTCCGCCAATGATGTAATTTCCTCTGACGTTGACCTGCTTACACGCCACCAGCCGAAACCGGGGAGCCGCCTTGTCCGGCGCAGGCCCCACCACGACCCCTGCAAAGGGTAACCCATAAGTAATCGTATTGTTAGTAAAAGATAGCCCTTCCACCGACCGGGCCGTCAGCACCGGCTCCTGGTAACAATAGAACCGGTTCCCTTCTATCCGTATATTCCGGTGTACGGGAATGGCCGTCAGCTGATGGTTCTCCGGGGCGATGGCAATCGCATAGTTATCCGGCAGCGCATTGTGCCCGCACTCCCGGATCACATTATTCCGGATCAGTACGTCCCTCACCGGTCCTGATTCATACCAGCTCAGGGCATCATCCGCGATGAGGATGGCTTGCATACCCAGCCGGTTGAATTCGTTGGCCTCGATGACCACCTTCCGGCGGGTCGTCACCAGCAGTCCGCGGGTATTAGTACCGGTGAACTGATTATTCCGGACGGTCAGCTGAGGAGTCCAGGTAAGGTTTTCCACCACATCGCCCACCTGGGGGGCAAGCCCGGCACCGGACAATACTGCAGGGGGGATAGCAGCTCCGGCTTGACGGCCAGTCACGGTATCCGGACGAATAGTCCCGCGATCACGGGCAGCATTCAGCGTCAGCAAGATCTCCCTGTCCGACAACCGTTTGACATGGCGGACCACCCCATATCCGTAGCTTACCAACGTCTCCGGGTGAACGAAGACAATGGAGTCGCCGGGGAAATAGGCCTCAAATCCATAAGTCTGGGGATGCATGAACCGTACGATGAGCTGGTCCGCCGAAGGTCGTTTCACGATCTTCAGGTGGGTACCATGGACGTTGATCGCATCATCATGCAGGCCCTTGAAACGACAGTGCTCGATCAGGATCCGTCCTCTACAGCCGGAAAAATGCATGCCATCCGCAAAGGAGGCGATCCGCCGGCCGCTGCCGCTCCGAGGCTCCACCACAACACTGTCCATGGTAAGGTTCTCCGAATACTGGCTCAGGATCCCCAGCCCATGCATATAGTGCATGCCGACCTGTTGCAACTTTATATCCTTGCTATAGGCAATCAGCGCGCCCACCTCGTCCCGGATGGGATCCCGCACCGTAAACACGTTGCCCGGAAGATAATGAGTCGTATCGAAACTACCGTGAAACCGCAGTCGAAAAGGGGTGGTCTCCGTCACAGCCCCCCGCATCAGTCCGTCGTATTCATCGCCGGCATAGTACATCGCCCCCGTAACCGTATCGACCCGGATACAGTGTGCATGCTGAGCCTGCCACCCTTCTCCATACCAGACCAGTCTGCCGCTGTCCAGCTTATACCAGGAATCCGGGTGCACCTGCACGTCGACCATCGAAGGAGTAGACTGCAGGATGGTAAATTCGGACATCGTCGGTCTTTCGAAATCCACCTCCAGATGCCGAAGCTCAATATGCTCACAGTGGTCAAGGGCAAAAGTGATCATCCTGCCATGGTACATCAGCAAAGACCCTTCTCCTTCGATCCGCAGGCCCTGCATGCCTTCCAGCAAAACTCCGACCGTCTTCCATTTAGAAGGACACTCGCTTTCGGAGGAAGTATTGGAGAGGAAATACTCCTTCTTCTCAGCGCTGTCAGGGTACAGATCGTACCGGCCCCTGGGGAAGACCAGCACCGCAGGACTATGCCCCCTGCATGCCGCCAGGGCCCGCCGGATGGCAGGGACAGCGTCTTTCCGGCTGTCCGGTACGGCCCCGTAATCCGTTACGACAACGCGAAAGTCGGGGGCAGGTGGGGCAAACCCAATCCCCATCAGCATCCCGGCCCATAAACTTATTCTTATCATCAGTTGTACCATAACCCGAAAGTATTATTTATCCAACTGGCCTCCTCCAAAAAAATTTTGGATAATAAAAAAAATGTGTAAGTTTACTCCGTCAACGAACCAGAATAGAACAGAATAGACGCTAATTTAAAAAAAACCAAAAACTAACGATTATGCATGTGAAAGCAGCCTTAAGGGTATCCCTGGCCGCCGCCTTGTACGGGATGCTCATTTTTTTTGCCCCCGGCGTCTTCGCCCAGTCTGGCAAAAAAATCGCCGGCACCATCAAAGATGAGAAAGGCAATCCCCTCGCAGGAGCCTCCGTCACCATCAAAGGCACACAGAAAGGCGTCATCACCGACTCCTCAGGCAATTACTCCCTTAGTTTACCGGAAAACAGCAACACCCTCATCATCGCCTCCATAGGTTATGAATCGCAGGAGATCAACGTAACCAAGGGATCAACCTTCAACGTGCAGTTGTCATTGGACAAGAATACCCGACAGCTGGAAGACATGGTGGTCGTAGGTTATGGCACCCAGCGAAAGGTCAACCTTACCGGCTCGGT
Source organism: Puia sp. (assembly GCA_035492545.1). Taxonomy (GTDB): domain Bacteria; phylum Bacteroidota; class Bacteroidia; order Chitinophagales; family Chitinophagaceae; genus Puia. Next base: position 43,413 of record DATJJD010000160.1, on the reverse strand, counting down.
GGCCGCCATCACGTCCAAAGAGCTGGACGACCGCCCCGTCACCAACCTCACCAACGCCCTGGAAGGCACCATGCCCGGCGTCACCATCACCACCACCGGCGGGCAGCCGGGGGCAGACATCGGCGCCATCAACATCCGCGGCATCGGCACCCTCAACAACAGCGCCCCCATGGTGGTCATCGACGGTATCATCGGCGACCTGCGCGACGTCAACCCCAATGACGTGGCCTCCATCTCCGTATTGAAGGACGCCGCCTCCGCCGCCATCTATGGCTCCCGGGCAGCCAACGGTGTACTGTTGGTCACCACGAAAAGAGGACGTAACGGAAAAATGCAGATCAGCTATGACGCCTATGTCGGTAAACAAAAAGCGACGGCCCTCCCGGACTACTTACCCTCCTGGCAGGCGGCCACCCTGTACAACCAGGCACGCGCCAACGAAGGACAGACTCCTTACTGGACTGACAATGACATTACCTTATTCAAGAACCAGACAGACCCTTACGGTCATCCCAACACCGACTGGCAAGGGCTGCTCTACAAGGGTAATGGCATTCAGCAGAACCATTACATCAGTGTCAGCGGCGGCGACCAGAAGACGTTATACGCCTTCTCCATTGGATACTTCGGACAGGACGGCATCATCAAAAAGTCGTCCTTCGACCGGTATTCGAGCCGTTTCAATATCACCTCCGCCCTCTCCAGGAGACTTAGCGTCAATGCCAATATCTCCTTCCTCTACTCCAACCAGCAGGCCCCGGACGGGCTGGGTGGCGGAGACATCGGCGGTATCATCGGCACTACCGCCGCCATGAGCAGCACAGTGGTCAATCAATACCAGAACGGTGTCTACAACTACCTATCCTTTGGCAACCCTATCGCCTGGCTCAACTCTCCCGGTTATAACAATCAACAGAACTATACATTCCTGGGCAACATGGGGGCCGACTGGGAGTTGCTGAAGGGCTTGCATTTCAAACCTTCTTTCTCCTACCGCTACAATGGCAACCCCCGGCAGGAATTTAAGTCGGCCGATACGTATTTCAGCCCCACGGATCCCACGGTCATTGCCGCCACCATCAGTCCCAGCTCGTTGTCCAATACCAACATCACCAATAACTACAGCAACCTCCAGGCCCTGTTGGAATACGACAAACGAATCCACGGGCATAGTCTCAATATCCTGGTGGGCGCTTCGCAGGAACTGACACGTTATGACTCCTTATATGCTTACCGGCAGGGCTTCCTGAACAACTCCCTCTCCCAGCTCAACGCCGCTTCTACGCTGGGGCAGCAGACGGGGGGCACGGCCAACGATGTGGCCCTGCGATCTGTATTCGGTCGCATCCGGTATGCCTTTGAAGACAAGTACCTGCTGGAAGCCAACCTCCGTTATGACGGTTCGTCCCGTTTTGGCGAAGGAAATAAATGGGGGACTTATCCTTCCTTCTCCGCAGGTTGGAACATCTCCAAAGAGAACTTCTTTGAACCTCTCCTCGACAAAGTCTCCGCCCTGAAGCTGCGCGGCTCCTGGGGTAAGCTGGGCAACCAGAACATCGGCAGCCCCTACCCCTCCGTGGCCGTCGTTGCCAGCGGACAGAACTATTCCTTCAATCAAACCGTTGCTCCGGGCATCGCCCCCACCAGTGGCGCCAATGCCGACATCACCTGGGAAAAAACAACCCTCACCGATGTGGGCATCGACCTGGCCACCCTGGGCAACCGCCTCCTTTTCACGGCCGACTATTATGTAAAGAATACGGACGGCATCTTACTGCAGCTACCCTCCAGCGTGGTGTACGGTTTCTCCACCCCATTCCGCAATGCGGGCGCCGTGCGCAACTCCGGTTGGGAGTTTGCCGTCGCCTATCATGACAGGGTCGGCGCCTTTACCTATAACATCGGCGCCAATGCCTCGTTTAATAAGAACAGGATCACCGACCTGGCCGGTACCGGCTCTTTTTCCACCGGTTATGTAGTAGGTCATCCCATCAAAGCATTCTATGGCTACCAGACCGAAGGGATCTTTAAGACCCAGCAGCAGGTAGATGCCCACGCCAGGCAAAGCGGTGGCACCATCGCCCCCGGCGACCTGATGTACAAGGATATCAGCGGCCCCGCCGGCAAACCCGATGGCGTCATCGATGGGAATGACCGGACTTACCTTGGCAGCCCCTTCCCCGGCATGACCTATGGCGTTACGCTGGGGGCCGGCTGGAAAGGTTTTGCCGTCAGCGCTTTCTTCCAGGGAGCCTTCGAGGTAAAGAACTATGTGCAGGGCTTTGCCCTGGGCTCGCTGCAACAGGCCAATATCGGCAACCCCACGCATGCCCTGCTGGGCGCCTGGACGGCAGCCAACCCCAACGCAACCTTCCCCCGTCTCTGGTCGACCTACTCGCAGAATAATCCGCAGAACAATGTCAGCTCCTTCTGGGTACGGAATGCCTCTTACCTGCGGCTGAAGAACCTCACGGTCAGCTACACCCTGCCCAACAGCAGCCTGCTGAAATGGGGGATTCAGAACGTGAAGGTCTACTACAGCGGACAGAATCTGCTGACGGCTACCAGCTTTTATAAATGGGTGGATCCCGAGACCAATGTCGGAAACAATGCCTATGGCGCTTATCCGCAGACCATCATCAATACCATTGGCATTAACGTGATCTTCTAACCCAAAAAAAATTGAATCATGAAAAAGTCATTTCTTAAAATAGGTCTTTCCGTACTGGCGATAGCGGCCCTGACAGCGACAAGCTGCAAAAAAAGTTTCCTCGACCGCAATCCCCTGGACTCTTATACCAACGATGTACTATGGCATTCGGCCAACGATGCCCTCACAGCGCTGAATGGCTGCTATTCCACCTGGGGTAAAAATAACAACGGTTATTTTTCCGCTTTTGCCGACTGTGCTACGGACAATGCCTTTGATCAATTCCCCTGGGAGAACTGGCTGTCGCTGTCCGCAGGCATCGCCACTCCCACCAGCACCGGTTTTACCAAATGGAACTTTACCTGTATCCAGACCTGTAACTGGTTCCTGGACAATGTAGGCAAGACCAATATGGATGCTACGCTCAAGGCGCGCTTCATCGCGGAAGCCCGGTTCCTGCGGGCCTATGAATACTTTACCCTCAGCCAGCTCTATGGCGCCGTGCCGCTGGTGCTGCACAACCTAACTCCCGACAGCGCCAACCTGGTAAAACAGTCTCCCAAGACCGATGTCGTCTCCTTTATCCTGGGAGAGTTGTCAGCCATCGCCCCCGACTTACCGCTCAGTTATACCGGCTCCGACCTGGGGCGGATCACCCGGGGAGCGGCCATCGCCCTGAAGGCCCGCATCGAGCTGTTCAATCAAATGTACCCTGCCTGTATCGCCGACTGTCAGACCCTGATGGCTTCGCCCTTCACCTATGACCGCTACCCCAGTTATGTCGACCTCTTCCGTCAGCCATTTGCCGACAACCAGGAAGTGATCCTCGACGTACAATTCAAGGCTAACGATAACCCCTTTCAGTGGACCCGCAACCTGACCATCAACTCGCTGGGCGGCTATTGTTCCGAAGTACCCACCCAGAGCCTGGTAGATGCCTATGAAACCACGGACGGCAAGACCATCGACGATGCCACGTCGGTCTATAATCCCGCCCAGCCTTACCAGAACAGGGATCCCCGGCTGACCGCCACCGTGTTTTATCCCGGCGCCCGGTATAGCAGTTCCCTGGGTTATGGCTCGTATTATGACCCCATCTCCGCCAGCCCTCAGACGGTAGACCATTGGGGCAACAACAACTGCAGCCCCACAGGATATGCCGAAAGGAAGATGACACCCGTCATCGGCGATTTTCCGGCCGACCTCAACAACTGCGGGCTCAACGTCATCCTTATCCGATATGCGGAGATCAAGCTGATGGATGCGGAAGCCAAGATAGAAAATGGGCAGATCGATGCCAGCGTCTATGCCGACATCAACTTTGTCAGGACCCGTCCGGATGTCAACATGCCCGTCGTCGATCAGGCGAAATACAATGACCAGGCCAGCCTGCGCACCCTGGTCCGCCGGGAAAGAAGAGTGGAACTGGCGCTGGAAGGGCTGCGTTGGTATGACATTCAGCGCTGGCAGATCGGCGCCCAGGTGATGAACGGTCAGGTGACCGGCAGCCTGCAGGGCACCGTCAGCCAGGCCACGGGCGCCGTCACCCTTACCCCCGGCACCACCATCAAAGCGGGCGCCCCACGGGTCTTCGATGCAACCAAGAACTATCTCTGGCCTATTCCCCAGACCGAAATAGACCTTAACAAGAACCTCGTTCAAAATCCAAAATACTAAGCCCCCCGCAGGCCGCCCGATTGGCCGGCCGCCGGGTCGCATCCACCCGGGCAAACCACAAAGGTTTGCCCGGGTATTTTAAATATCTTTAATTTTAAGCATGAGTAAACGCGAAAAGGTAGATGTATTTGCAAAGATCCGGGAACTGGCCGAAGTACCGTCTTTCTCCAAGCACGACCGTCTGGTACAGGGCATTATCAACGCCATCGATGAAAAGATCATCGCCCGGGATGACATGCTGCCTTCCGTGAATACCATGATCAAGGAATTGCATTTCTCCCGCGAGACCATCGTAAAAGGCTTCCGGGAGCTGATCAGCCGCGGCCTCATCGAATCCAAGAACAGGCTGGGGTATTTTGTCGCCAACGGCAATACCGACCAATCCCTCAAAGTGGCCCTGCTGATGTATAACCTGGATACTTTCGAGGAACAGTTTTACCGCAACTTCCGGCACGAGCTGGGTAAGGACGTCCACCTGAATATCTATTTTCACCACGGCAACATTGAAATATTCGAGACCATCCTTTTGGCGATAAAAGGAAAATACGGCATGTATGTAGTGGCGCCCATCCCCCATCCAAAGACGGCCTCCCTGCTGGAATGGATCCCCCGCGGCAAGTTCATCATGTTCGACCGGTACGAGCCCCTCGAAGGAGAGTTCAACCATATCACCCAGGAATTCGAGCGCAGCACCTACAAGGCCCTGGACGAGCTGGCCCCTGTGATCCGCCACTTTGAAGAGATCATCTTTTATCATTCCGATGATTCCCTGGACCCGAAGGAGATCGTGCCCGCCTTTAAAAAATTCCTGAAGAATGCCAAGATCAAAGGCAGGATCCAACCGGAGTATAAAGCGGGCACCGTGGAGAAAGGAAAGGTCTACATCACCCTCGACAACTTTGCTCTCTGGCAGATCATGAAAGATTGTAAGGCGAAAGGGTTGAAGCCGGGGAAAGACATCGGTATCTTATCTTTTAATGACGAGCCGGCCAAAGAGATCATCGGCATCACCACCCTCTCCACCAACTTCTCGCTAATGGGGAAAAGGGCCGGCCAGGCTGTTATGAACCGGGAGAAAGTAGCCGAGACCATCCCGACCCAGCTCATGCGAAGGGGTACGCTGTAGCCGCCGGTCCGCCCCTGCCCCATTCGAAAAATTGCTGAATGAATGTACTCACCATACTCAGTTTTGTTTTTTTTACAGGCGTCGTAGCCGTCCTCTCCTGGTATAAGACGAGACAGCAAAAGATCGACACGCTGAGTGGGCTGTTCCTCGCCAACAGAAGCCTGTCCTTTTTATTCGTAGGGGGAGCCTTACTCTTCACCAACATCAATACGGCGACCATCATCGGGGAGAATGAGCTGACCTACACACACAACATGAGTGTGATGGCCTGGGGTGTCACCTCGGTGGCAGCCATGCTGATCGTCTCGGAATTCTTTATGCCCATCTACCTCCGCACGGGCATCTCCACCACCCCGGATTACCTGGAAGCCCGCTATGACCATCAGACGAAAAAGATTGTCAGTTTCATTTTCCTCGTCAGCTATATCGTCAACCTGTTACCGACGGTGCTGTACAGCGGCGCCGTAGCGTTCAACGGACTGTTCCATTTCTCGGACGGTACCCCCTCCGGCAACTGGACAGCGATCTGGATCCTCGTCTGGGCCATGGGCACCATCGGCTGTCTGTATTCTATCCTGGGGGGCCTGCGGGCCATCGCCGTCTCCGACACCCTGCTGGGCCTGGGTTTGTTCGCCGGAGGGCTGCTCCTGCCTTTCCTGGGGTTGAGATACCTGGGCCATGGTAGTATCGGGCAAGGTTTGCATATCGTGCTATCCTCTCAGACCAGTCATCTGAACAGCATCGGCAGCGCCACCGACCCCATTCCTTTCTCCACTTTATTCACCGGCATGTTGCTGGTGAACCTCTATTATTGGGGGACAGAACAATACATCGTACAGCAGGTGCTGGCGTCAAAAGACCTGGTATCCTGCCAGAAAGGGTTCGCCGTGGCCTGCCTGGGCAAGCTGATCTCTCCCCTCCTGTTGAATATCCCCGGTCTCATTGCCGTGCATCTGTTTACGCACCTGTCCAATACCGCGGAGGTCTTCCCAAAAATGACCAGCCTCGTCACACCGCCTTTTATCACGGGGTATATGGCGGCTATTATCTTCGGGGCTGCCTTTACCACCTTCAATGCCGGGCTGAATAGTTCCAGCACCTTGTTTGTGCTGAATATTTATAAACCCTGGCGGCAGAGAAAGGCCCTGCGGGGGGCCGGCGGGCAACCGGACGGCAGCGGGCAACCAGGGGGCAGCGGGCAACCAGGGGGCGGGGTTCACACAAGCGAGGCCCATCTCATCCGGATCGCCAAACGATTTGAAATAGCCGTCTGTCTCACGGCGATGTTCATCGCCCCTTTTATCATATTCGCCAAAAAAGGTTTCTATACCTATATACAGACGGTGAATGGTTTTTTTAACGTTCCCATCTTCACCATCCTCTTTATCGGCTTCGTGACGAAAAGAGTGCCGCCCCTGGCCGCGAAGGCAGGGTTAGTGTTCTTCATCGTCTGTTATGCCGCCACGCAATTGGTCTTTAATACCGGTCTTCATTTTTTGCATGTACTGTTTATTCTTTTTCTGCTGACCTCGGGCTTGATGCTGCTGATCGGGAGATTGGTTCCCATGGCAACGCCTTACCGGCAAAAGATCAACAACCTGGTGGACATCCGGCCCTGGAAGAACAGACATATCTATACGGTCTTATTATTAATCGGAATGGTGCTGCTGTTCGTTGTTTTTTCATAAAAAACTATTACATGAAAAAGGTTTTATTTTTCGCATTGCTTGCTGGTTGTCTTCCTTCATCCGCCCAATCTCTCCGCTGGCGCCTGGCTGCAGACGGTGGCATCACCTGGAACGTGCAAACCCCAACAGAACATACCGGTCAGGTGGCAGGACCTGCCGGCCGCACGCCCGGACAGCCGGACCTGGCGGCCCCACACACCGATCACATTGAAATGAGCGGCCGCTTCATCTCCGCCATCATTACCTACGGCACTGACAGCGTGCACCAATTGGTATGGAAGCGAAAGCTGGTCTTCCCCATGCTGCGCATGCTTCCCAATGATACCCGGGGCAGCCTGCTGGACAGCTTTTCCGACAACATCATCGACTCCGTCACCGCCGACGGCCTGCCGCTGAAAGAGATACCGGAGCAGTTCACCATCAACGGTTATCTGCGGGTGGTCAGCGCGACCAATACAACGATAAGGGTGGAAAGGACCCTCTATCCTTCCGTGGACAAAGCGGCCTGTCTGGAAAAATATGTGCTCACGAATGTTGGGGGGAAAACGGTATCGGTGCGAATACCCTCGCTGGATAAAAGCAGGACTACCGATCCTGCCAGGAGCGTGTATGGGTCCTATATCCTTCAGCAGCGGTCATACGAGACCGGTACCTTGTCATTATCCCCCGGCGAAAGTTATAACTTTTATGTCGCCTTCTCCGGCAGGCGGGCCACGGAAGATGCCTATCATTTTTCCGCGGACTATGAACTGGACAAGCGCCGCCAGTTGGTGGACGGTTTACGGGCGACCCTGGTCCTCCATACACCGAATGACACGTTGAACAACATGTTTGCCTTTGCGAAGGTACGCGCGGCCGAAAGCATATTCGATACCAGGGAAGGATTGATGCATGGGCCTGGTGGAGGAAGCTATTATGCGGCCATCTGGGCTAATGACCAGGCGGAGTATGTGGGCCCCTTCTTCCCCTTCCTGGGCAACAGCGAGGGCAACGAATCCGCGAGGAACTGTTACAGGCTATTCTCCAACTATATGAACCCGGAATACCGTCCCATCCCCAGTTCCATCGTTGCCGAAGGAGCGGGTGTCTGGAAAGGAGCGGGTGACCGGGGAGACCAGGCCATGATCGCTTATGGAGCGTCCCGGTTTGCATTAGCCTATGCCGACCCGGTTGAAGCGAGACGGTTGTGGCCGCTGATCACCTGGTGCCTGGAATACCTGAAGAGAAAACAAACGGCACAGGGTGTCATCAGTTCCTCTTCGGATGAGCTGGAGGGAAGATTTCCCGCGGGGAAGGTCAACCTGTCTACCAACGTGCTGACTTACGGCGCCCTGGTCTCCGCCGCCCGGCTGGCCACGACGTTGGACAAGGCCAGCGAAGCCGACAGCTTTTTGCAGCAGGCGCACCAACTGAAAGCCCATATCGAACAATACTTCGGGGCCTCCGTCCAGGGCTTTGACACTTACCGGTATTATGATGGGAATACCACGCTGCGTTCGTGGATCTGTCTTCCGTTGGTCATGGGCATCTTCGACCGGAAAGAGCAGACCATACGGGCCCTGCTGTCCCACTATCTTTGGACAAAGAATGGGATCCTTACGGCATCGGGCTCCGAGACTTTCTGGGACCGGTCCACGCTCTATGCTTTCCGCGGTTTGTTTTATGCAGGGGCCACGGACACCAGCCTCAAATACTTTACATATTACTCCGCCATGCGCCTGTTGGGAGAGCATGTGCCCTATGCGGTGGAAGCGTGGCCGGAGGGGGATCAGCGGCATCTCTCCGCGGAGAGCGCCCTGTACTGCCGGGCCGTAACAGAGGGATTGTTCGGGATCGAACCAACGGGGTTTAATACTTTCACCATCAGTCCCAGGCTGCCGAAAAACTGGGACCACATGTCGCTGGAACATATCCGGGCCTTCCAGCGCGATTTCACGATCCGGGTCTTCCGCTCCGGGAAAAAAGAGCGCATCCTGGTTGCCATGAATGGACGGCCCGATAAAATATATGACTGGGATGGCATTGCCCCCCTGACCATCACCCTGTAAAAAAAAGATATGAAAAGATTGCTGCTGCTATTGACGATGTACTGCTCTTTGCGGGCCACCGGACAGATTGCCGGCGGGCGAGACGATCAGCATGCCGACGGGCACACCACCGGACAGATTGCCGGCGTGAGCTTCCACAGCTCCGATACGGCCCTCGAACACGCTTTTATCTGGGCCAAAGCCATGGCCCTGCATTATAAAGGTCATCCCGGGGATCCCGTTGGCCCCTGGTATGAATCTGCTCTGCCGCCGCGTTGGGCTTTTTGCATGCGGGATGTATCTCACCAGTGCATCGGGGCCGAGATCCTGGGTTTGCACCGGGAGAACAGGAATATGTTCACCAAATTTACCAGCAATATCTCCGCCTCTAAGGACTGGTGTTCGTATTGGGAGATGGATAAATTCAACCGCCCTTCCCCCTCCGACTATCGCAATGACCGGGAGTTCTGGTACAACCTGAATGCCAACTTCGACCTGCTGGACGCCTGCTGGCGCTCCTACCTGTGGACGGGGGACACGCTGTATGTAAAAGACCCGGCCTTTCTGAATTTTTATACCCGCAGCGTCCATGAATATATTGCGAAATGGACCCTGCAGCCTGACTCCCTGCTGATCCGGCCTGCTCATCCCAACGCGCCCATTCCTTTTAATATCGAAGACGCCTTTCACCGTTGCCGGGGCCTTCCTTCTTATTCGGAAGGGGTGCCCAATCTAAAAATGGGCGTCGACCTGGTCGCGGCCCTCTACCGGGGCCTGACCTCTTATGCCGCCATGACAGCCGCAAAGGGCGATGCGAAAACGGCGGCCGGTTACCGGCAAAAAGCCGATCGCTATCGTGAACGGTTAGATGCTGACTGGTGGGACGCAACCGCCTCCCTCTATCACACCTATTACAGCAATGATCATCAATTTGGAAAGACCGAAGGGGAGACTTTTTTGCTCTGGTTTGATGCCCTGAAGGATTCCGTCCGGCAACGGCGCACCATCGAACATTTGTTGTCCATGGACCTCAATGTGGAGAACCTCTCTTATCTTCCTTTGCAATATTACCGGCGGGGGTATAGAGAGCAGGCTCATACGCTGATCCTGCACCTGGCCAACCCTTCGACCGAACGAAGGGAATATCCTGAAGTGTCCTATGGCCTCGTAGAGGCCGTGGTGCAGGGTCTCATGGGTGTGGATCCCGATGCCCGCACGCGCACGGTGAGCACTCTTTACCGGACAAGCCGGCCGGGGGGATCTCAATTAACCAACCTTCCCGTGCTGAATACTACCATCACCCTCACCCACTTCAACCCTACCCGCTCGGCGATCCGCAATACGGGACGGCATTCCTTTCGGTGGAAGGCTTGTTTTGAAGGGGAGTATACGCAGGTTATCGTCAATGGACGGGAAACGAAGGAATTGAAAAAAGAAAAAGATCCGCAGGGCCTGGCGATCTCCTGGCTGGAAGTGCCGGTTGCACCCGGGGAAGAAGTAACTGTTGAGGTAAAATAGGTTTTTACACGCTTGCTTCCCCCTCGCTCTGGGGGGGTACTATGTCTAAATTGAATTGTATATACAACTCTCTTTTTTTCTAAACGGGGCCAAACCACCTAATTGTATATACAACTCAAAATGAAACCCCTCCCCGCCCAAAAATATCCGACAAACCCGCCTTCTGCCGAATCCGGAATGTTACCCCACAATTGGGGACATCCCGACCGCTTACCCGCATGTACCCGTCGGCCTGGCGGCACCGCCTGCCGGCCGAGGCTATCCACACCTCACTCCCCCACCCCCCAATGTCGATTCGGCTCCGGCCCCATCGTCAATTCCAGCACCCCGCCGGCGGCAAGGTCCTTATAGTCCAGCCAGCAGCGATTGTAGGCATGGCCGTTCAGGGTGGCGGCCTGTATATAAATATTCTCCGAAGAATTATTCCTTGCCCTGATCGTAAAAATCCTGCCGGCATCGGCCGTCGCCCTCCCTCCGGAACTACCCGCCACCGCAGATCCGCCGGCGCCAGGATGGCCCTGTCCACCGATGTGGCCCACGGCGATGTTCACCTCTTCAAATACCGGACTGGTGATCTCGAACCTCGTCTCCCCGGGGCAGACCGGGTGCAGCCCGCTGGCCGCCAACACATACCAGGCCGACATCTGTCCCACATCCTCATTCCCCACCAGGCCCTCCACGGAGTTATGATAGGCCCTGCGACAGGTGGCGCGGGTCCACTGCTGCGTCAGCCAGGGCGCCCCCAGCCGGTTGAACAGAAAAGCCACATGGTGCACCGGCTCATTGGCATGGTTGTAATATTTATTCCAGAGCATATCGTCCGGTGTCTGCTGAAAAAAATCCGTCAGATCCGCCAGCACCTTCTCCCTTCCTCCCATCAACTGCACCATACCGGGAATGTCCTGCGGGACAAACCAACCCTGCTGATACGGATTACTCTCCACCGTACCATAGCCCTCCGTCAATCTTCCCTCCGCCGGCCAGGCCTCCCACTGCCCATCACCCTTTAACGGACGGAACCAGCCCTTGCCCGGATCAAAAACTTTTTTATACGCCTGTCCCCGCTCCCGGTACTTCGTCGCTGTTGCCCCCTGTCCCAGTTCCGCCGCCAGCCGCGAGAGGCACCAGTCCGAATACGCATATTCCAGGGTATTGGAAATGCTATTCTCCCCTCCGGAATATCCTTTGTCCCCATTGCCAAACTTCAAGGCTGTATTAACACTATATTGATAAGCCTTGCCCACATCATAATCCCGGATATCCTTCGCATAAGCATCGGCGATAACGGACAGCGAGGGGTTTCCCACCATACAACCGCTGTATGCATTCAGGAATTCCCAGCGGTCAAAATAATGAGTGCCATTCTCGGTAGCCAGGGAGATCCAGGACCGGATCATGTCATTGACCACGCGGGGATTGATAAGGGTCTGCAACGGCATCTGGCTGCGGAATACATCCCAGCCACTGAAGATGGTTCGTTTGACATAACCTTCCGCCCGATGCGCCTGATGATCTCCACCCGGGTAATTCCCGTTGACATCCTGGAAAGTACGGGGGTCGATCAGGGTATGATACAGGGCTGTATAAAAAGAGGTCCGCTCCTCTTCGGAGCCGCCTTTGACCGATATCTTCGACAACGCCTTCTCCCACCCTTCCCGTGCCTGCTGATGTATTTTCTCAAAATCCCAGCTGTCTCCGATCTCTTTCTCCAGGTTAGCCCGGGCCCCTGCGAGGTCGACAAAAGAAATACCCGCTTTCAGCAGCACAGCCTCCCCGTCTCCTGTGGCGAACTCCGTAAAGAACCCGATATGCCGGCCTTTTTTTTCTTTTACCCCTCTTGTCACGGTGGCATGGGCCAGGCTGTCCTGGTATCGCTGCGACCCCACCTCCTCCAGTTTGATCTTCCAGTCATCGGGAAGGGTTGCACTCCAGACTCCATAGTTTTTCAAAGGTTTGCTGAACCGGGCATAAAAAAAGACGGTGTAGTCGGCATGTCCGCTGCCATTGCCCCATCCGCCCCCTTCGGGGCTGCATTTCATAGATCCTTCGATCGTATAAGGGTCCACTACTTTTACCGATTGCCACCCGGAGGTTCCACCCACCCGACGGGCCAGGTCGATCTGTATCCGTGACTGACGACTGGCAGGGAAGATAAACCGCATCAACCCGCAATGGGGCGTAGCGGTCACCTCCGCCCGGATGGAATGATCTGTCAACTCCACGGCATAATATCCCGGAGAAGCCTTCTCGCTTTTCTTATCGTAATAGGATCGGTATCCATCCTGCCCCCCTTCTTTGCCCGGATTGGTCTTTAGCATACCCGTTGTGGGCATCACCAAAAAATTTCCCAGGTCACCATACCAGCCGACACCGCTCATCTGGGTCAGCGCAAAACCTTCTATCGTTTTATGTTCATAGCTATAACCCGATCCATTGTCCCCACCAGTGATGGTATTAGGGCTTACCTGCACCATGCCAAAGGGAGTGGTGGCTCCGGGGAACGTTTTGCCGAGACCTCCGGAACTTTTAGCGGACACGACACTGGTGCTGGCCCCGATAAAAGGATTGACATAATCTAAAGGCCCTTTTTGCTGGGCGTACACCGGCAGCGAAGCAAACATCGGCAGCGAAAAAACCCCTGCCAGCACCAACGTCCCAAAAAAATGCCTGCGATAAAAAAAGATCAGCATGTTGTCTTAACGATTGATGAGGATTGCAATGTACCGCAGGGAATGAACTTTAATTGATCCCTATCTTCTCTTTCACGGAAGCGAATATTTTTTGGGAGTCGAACCCGACCCCATTTTTAAAGACTATTTCTGTCTTCCGGATATTCCGGATGTCCTGGCTAAGGTCGCCATTGATCAATACGAGGTCAGCATGTTTGCCGGGGGCGAGAGTGCCGATCTCTTTTTCCCGACCGAGGTACAACGCCCCGTTGAGCGTACAGATCCTGATGGCCTGTGTGATCGTGAAACCGCCTTCCACCAGCAGTTCGATCTCCCGGTAATTGGCATATCCGGCGATGGTGCGACCGCTGCCCGTGGGATCTGTGCCCGCCACCAGCAGACCGCCTGCATCATAGAACTGTTTCTCCCAGGCCAGTTCGAGCCGGAAAAGATCGGCGGCGGCGGAATCTTTGTTCTCTCTTCTTTTATATTGCGTGATCACCCATTCTTTCACCTGTGGCAGGACTGCCGCTTCGCCGCCGCCCTGGATCATTTCCCTGCCGGTAACGGGTTCGAATACGGGCAGCGTAGACGTCAGAGCTACGTGTTTGCTGACGAGGAGTTCGATAAGGCTTTTCATTTTGGGGCTGTTGACAGGCAGAGATTGCAGCGCCTGATGAGCAGCCGGGTAATCGAAACTGTCGGGTTTTTTATCGCTGTCGAAATCCGAGCTGGCCATAAACCCATGTTCCAGGTCATCGATGCCGATCTCGGCTGCCTCCCGGAAGGTGACACTGCAGAGATGGCCTGTCACTTTCAGCCCCCGTTTGTGCGCTTCCCGGACGACATTTCGGAGGTCGCCCCGGGTGATATGCATATACATTTTAAAGGAAGTACAACCTTTGTCCGCCCAGAAATTGACGCTGGTGGCGGCTTCTGCCGTATCCTTTATGATATTGATACTGGGGATATCGAATCCGGCCCGTTCGATATAAGGCGCCGTCACATCCATGTCGGGGCCCATCACCTTACCTTCCCCGATCATCCTCCGGAGAGCCAGGTCCGTCTGCGGCTCAATGCTGCCGGTCGTACGAGAGGTCGTCACGCCACCTGCCAGGTACATCCGGGGGAAAGAGGAAGGCATCTCCGCCACATTGAAATAATTATCCATGGGCAGGGTATAGTACAAATGTTCGTGCAACATCACCAGCCCGGGTATCACTGTTTTTCCCGTACCGTTGAGGACGGTGGTGCGCCCCGGCGAGGAGCCCGATGAACCGTCGGATCCACTTCCTGCGGGTACCTTGATGTCACCGGCATTGCCTATTTGCCTGATAAGGCCGTTGTCCATGACAATCGTCTGGTGTGTCTTCACCGGCCCGCCCGTCCCGTCGATGATCGTCACATCCGTAATGAAGGTGGTGGCGGCAGAGTCTTTGATATAGGCCTTTACCTGCGGGGTGAAATACGGCGCCGGCGCCCCGGTCTGCGCCCGGCTTTGCCAGGAGAAGTTGCAGAGGAGGGTCAACAGTAACGTAACTTTTCTCATAAGAACAGTCCATTTATGTCACTAAAGATAAGGTTTTAACCCTATCCTTCGCCCCGGAAACCGGATCAGGGTCATTGACCGGGCTGACAACGATCATGATCATTTAAGCATGGATTAGTTAGTATTGTTAAACTCCTTTTATGAAAAAAAAACCAGCTTTTTCCGCCATTATCATAGCCGGCATCCTTTTGATCGGCCCAGCCTGCAATAAATGGATCGATTATATGGCCAACCACCCGGTCGTCGGGCACTGTCAGATCAGGCAATTCAGCTTTGTGGACAGGTTCGGCGGGGCCGACACGATGAACTTCACTTATAATTCCTGGGACGATCCGGTTGCAGGTTTGCGTCCCGGGCCAAGAACGGGAGCGCCCAATTTCTTCTTCCGTTATGACAGGCAACACCGGCTTACGGAGTTGATCGGTGCGTACGGCATGGCGCCCCTTGAGCAGGGAGTGGAAAGCTGGAACAAGTATTTCTATGATGGCTCGGGAAGAATCGTCAAGGATTCCCTGTACTTCTTTCCGGATATCGTGGATGGGCATCCTACTCATGGAGAATTTGGGACTACTTCCCAATACTGGTATGAATATGATTCCAGGGACCGTATCAGCAAAGTTACCTGGCTGATAGAAGGAAGTTCCAATCCAACGGTTACCACCTACACCTATGATCCAAATGGCAACCTGGTGGGACCGGCGGCCTACGACAATAAGCTCAGTTTCCGGCTTACCAATAAAATATGGATGTTCCTGGACAGGAACTATAGCATCAACAATCCGGCTATCGCTGCTTATACTTATAACCAGACGGGGTTACCGACGACAATCGATTGTTTTCCCGGCAATTCGGCGGAATTCATGACGGTGCCCTCGACGAGTCTGTCCTATACAAAAGCAGTAATCGGCTATAACTGCCGATAAAACTACCTCAAAGGTTTACCATTTTCATCGAGGCATCCAGATACCGTTGGCCCCTGACCGACTGACTTTCGAACAGCACTTCGATGGCCGAAAGATCGGCGGGTGATAATTCAACATCGGCCGCGCCGGCATTCTCGATCAGGTATTTTCGCTTCTTCGTACCGGGGATGGGCAGCATGTCTTCGCCTCTGCTGAGCACCCAGGCAAGGGCCAGCTGGGCAGGCGTACAATGTTTGTCCCGGGCAATGGCTGCAAAAGCCTCCGTAAGGGTCTGGTTATTCTCCAGGTTGTCACCGGTAAAACGGGGCAGGTTCTTCCGGAAATCGTCGTCGCCCATCTTTGCTACATCGATGGTGTTGGTGATCAGGCCCCTGCTGAGGGGTGAATAGGCGACGAGGGAGATGCCCAGCTCGCGGGTTGTGGAGAGGATGTCTCCTTCAATGTCCCTTGTCATCACAGAATATTCTGACTGCAGGGCTGCAATGGGGTGTACGGCATGGGCCCTGCGGATGGAGGCCGCTGAGGCCTCGCTTAAGCCCAGGTAACGCACTTTCCCTTCTTTTACCAGCTGGGCCATAGCGCCCACCATTTCTTCCACGGGCACCTTCGGATCGATGCGGTGTGCGTAATAGAGATCGATGGTATCTATTTTCAGTCTTTTAAGGCTGCCCTCTACGGCTTGTTTTATCCAGACCGGGGAGCAGTCGATGTAGGTGCCGGGCGCGGAGCTGGCTCCTGCTACACCATCGCGGGAGCGGAATCCGAATTTGGTAGCGATGAAAATTTTATCCCGGTTGGGCACCAGTACATTGGAAATCAGTTTCTCGTTCTCTCCGAGGGCATACATGTCGGCCGTGTCCCAGAAATTAATACCCAGGTCCAATGCCTGATGTAAAGTGGCAAGGCTTTCTGCGTCATCCTTTGGGCCATAGGCGAAACTCATGCCCATGCAACCAAGGCCGATGGCTGAGAGCCGTTCGTTCGTCCTTCCCAGATTTCTGAATTTCATACGTTTGATTTTTATGAATCAAAATTAGGAAGGTTGCTCCGGGAGCGGCTTGCGCTAATCAAACAGATGTTTGCGCTATTCAAACAACGGCCTACTGATCCAGTTTTTTTATCCGAAGGGCTATCGCTCCAACGGTCCTCCCAAAGGTCGTTGCCAGTTTCTTTGCCGATTTGCCGGCCTTCCCCGCCCCTCCCGCGGGACCCTGGAGGATATTCTCCGGGATGTGCAGATCCGTTACTGTTCGGGTGATGGCGACGTATAACAGGTTAACTTCTTCCGTCAGCCTTCCTGTATTGTGCTCTTCCATCTGGTCGATGATCTTCTCTTCAGTGATAAAGTCGTCGGCCAGCGTCACCTCATCGTATTCCATTCCTTTGGCCCGATGTACCGTGGAGAAGATCATATCGGCCTTATGTTTGTCATCATGATCCAGATGACATTCCTTTAGTTTTTTTATGTACCCGGGGATCTTTTTGCCATATTCCTTTACCACTTCGACCAACATGCGCAGCTGTGAATCCCCCGTATTTTCAATATAATCTTCCAGCTCATCCATATCTTTCATCGAGGCGATCATTTTATCCCGGATCCATTCTTTTTCTCCGGAATAAAGATTGAGGATATCATAAATGGACGCCCCTTCGGATGCATAGGTATAATTCTCAATTCTTCCTTCGAAATAGACCGAACCAATTTCCTTCTTGTCAATCAATAGCTCGATCGCTTTTACCAGGAGTCCCGCATTCGTCCTGGCGATAACGGCCCTGGTCTTAATTTTCCCCCCTTTTCCCACTCCTGTTATCTTTATATCTGAAGCCGCTTTGATATGTTTCTTCCAGCCTATTACCTCTTTGGCCAACCCGGCAATTTCCCCGTTGAAACGGAAGCTGGCGCTGAGATCATAAGAAGGATAGTCTACTTTATCCAGCGAGTTCACGGCATATCGCCAGCCATAGATCTGCTGGTGGCTATCCCCTACTATCACCTTGATCGCCTTTTGGGAGAGAAAAATGTCCAGCATAGCCTCTGAGGCATCCTGTCCCTCATCAAAGAGGATCGTGTCAAAATACAGGGTCGGTTTGCTGAGCTGAAATTTCTTCAGATAGAAGTCATGGATGACCGGGATCTCCCCCTTATTCATTTTGTCCAGGAAGAGCCGGGTCTGATGAGAGATGTCCTTTTTAAAATTGAGGGCAAACTGTCTGGCGGCTGGGTCGCTGACCACCTCTTCATAATTTAGTTCCTGTACTTTTGATTTACCGCTGTTGCAGAAATAAGAGAGGAAGGCATTGATATGGGTAGCCAGGATATATTCCGTATGCTGTCCGGTAAAATTGTTCAACCCCAGCAACTCGACGATCTCCGGTGTTTTATACCCCTCTTTCTTAATAGTATACCCCGTCCCTCTGATCACCTGGGAGAAGGCCAGCGAATGAGCGGTCTCGATCTTTACATTCGAAACGCCTTTTTCAGCGAATTTCCTTTCCGCTTCCAGTTTTACCGCTCTGTTAAAAGCCAGATATAATATCTTTTCACCAGGCCGGGCCCTGGCATATTCGATTAAGGTAGTCGTCTTTCCGGAGCCAGCTACTGCGTTGATCTTAATATTTCCCCTGCTATTGACAATTGCGATTTGTTCCCTGGTTAACATGATACCCCCTTTTCATCTATCGGCCTTTCTTCCTATTTCGTATCGTAGAAACGAAGTATACTAAACTTATTGGTTCCATTCTCCCCTTTTACCAGATGGTATTGTATCACCCGGCTTCCACCGGTGGGCTTGTCCTTATCGTCTCCCGCATTATAGACGGGAAATTGCTGCAACAGCGTCCCTTCCAGCAGAGAGAAATGGTCATGACCTTTATACCCTTTATTGATCTTGCTGTCCAGCACGACATCCGGCAGCATACAGGGGATGATCTCTTTATTCCCATCCGAAGAGAAACAATAGACGGTGCCGTTCACCGCATTGCTATCGGTATAGATAAACAATACCAGGTCAGGAAATCCGTCCTGGTTGAGATCATCTATCTGTGCGTTGGATACGCGGCCTTTCAATAGAAAATTGATCTCTCTTGCCGTGCTTTCAAAGCCGATAGGTCTGACGGACAGTTGGTTTTGGGTGAGACTCTTATTCCGGCAGTCTACCTTATACCCTGCCTTGCCTATTTTCAGCGTGGAGTCGATCCGGCCAATGGTGACCTGGGCATGGGTGGAAAGGGAGATGCAAAAGGCGATGAATAAGAGAAAATGTTTCATGTGATAAAGATAAATCTATTTCTCCATCCCATTACTATCTGTAACCAACACCTCACTCATATAATCAAAAAAAGGCCGCATGCCTTTAAAAGTAAGGCTTGCCTCTTTTAAAAAATCCTTGCTCAAAACGGCTGCATCCGAAAAAGGCCTTATCAGCAGGAACTGTTTGTGCCGTAACAGGTCGATGGCCTCATGATCCGCATCAAAGCCCTTTGGCGCGGTTTTTAACTGCTCGCCCTGCAAAGTTTTAAAGTAGTTTACAAACGACTTGCTTTTTAGTATCTTCTTAAGAGGGGCGGCGTCAAAGGAAATATCGTCTCGTATCCGTTTCAGGTCTTGCGGAACCGGCGCCCAGAAACCTCCTGCGATAAAGCTATTCCCCGGTTGGATACTAAAATGATAGCCACCCCGGCGGTATTTGGTGGCCCGCCGGAAACTCCCGCTCCATCTTGTCTTATACGGGGTCTTGTCATTGGAGAAACGGGTGTCCCTGTAGATGCGGTGCAGGCTGTCTTTCCCGGAGGGGGTCTCTATCAGATCATGGGCGCCGAGGTTTCCCAGCAGGGCATCGGCAAAGGCTTCTATAAGGTGTAGTTCCTTAAGGTATTCCGTTTTATGGGCGTTGAACCACTCTCTGTTATTGTTTTTCTTTAGCTTATTTAAAAAATCAAAACCGGATGGATAGATCCGGGGTTCTTCCAAATGATTTTTTGCCATAGGCAAATATACTTCCCTCCCCTAAATAATAAAGCCTTCCGATCAAAAGACCGGAAGGCTTTATTCGTCATACCCGTGCCGGCTTCTGCGTCAGCTCCCCCTCAATCTGTGCTATCGCCCGTATCGTCTTGATCACGGAATCCGGCGTCACGGAAATACTATCGATGCCTTCCTCTACGAGGAACTGTGCGAAGTCCGGGAAATCAGAGGGCCCCTGCCCGCAGATCCCCACCTTCACCCCGCACTCTTTGGCCGTGCGGATCAGCATTCTCAACAGGGCCTTCACCGCCTCGTTGCGCTCATCATAGATATGCGCTACCAGCGAGCTGTCTCTGTCCAGGCCCAGTGTCAACTGGGTAAGGTCGTTACTGCCGATGGAGAACCCATCGATATGTTGGGCAAACTCCCTGGCCAGGATGATGTTGGAAGGTATTTCGGCCATCAGAAAGAGCTCCAGGCCCTTAACAGACCGCTGCCCATTGCCGGCAGCTGCAGCCGTACCCGTGGTGCCTGCGCTTTCAGTGGCAGTCCCCTGCACCAGCCCATACTCCCGCATCACCTCCTTCACCTTCAGCAATTCTTCCACCGTCCGGCAGAAAGGTATCATCACCACCACATTATCCAGCCCCATCTGCTCCCGCACCCGCCGGATGGCCTTACACTCCATACCAAACGCCTCTTTATATTCCAGGGAGTAATACCGGGAGGCGCCCCTCCACCCGATCATCGGGTTCTCCTCCTTAGGCTCATAATACTTACCGCCCAGCAAATTAAAGTACTCGTTGCTCTTGAAGTCGGAGAACCGGACGATGACCTTCTCGGGATAAAAAGCCGCCGCGATCCGGCCGATGCCATAGGACAGCTTCCGGATAAAATAATCCTCTTCCCCCTCAAAACCTTTTATCTTTTTCTGGATGGCCTCCGTCAGCTCCGCATCCTTCAATGCCCGGTGTGTCATCAGCGCCACGGGATGCACCCCGATATAATTGTTGATGATAAACTCTTCACGGGCCAGCCCCACCCCATGGTGCGGCAGATGCGCATAATTAAAGGCCATGGCCGGCGTGCCCACATTCAGCATCAGCGGGGTACGAATAGACGGCAGCCCGCTCAGGTCCGTCTCGATCTTGCGGAATTCCAGCTCCCCTTCATAGATCAGCCCTTCATCCCCCTGTCCACAGGAAGCCGTCACCACCTGCCCTTCGGACAGCAGCTCCGTCGCCTGTCCGCAGCCTACGATAGCGGGTACGCCCAGTTCCCGGGCGACGATGGCGGCATGACAGGTACGTCCTCCCTTGTTGGTGATGATGGCCGACGCTTTTTTCATGATGGGCTCCCAGTCCGGGTCCGTCATGTCGGTCACCAGCACATCTCCTGCTTTGAACTCATGACCATCCGTCACCCGTTTGTCCAGGGAATGCATGATATTCACTTTCCCTGTGGCGATCTTGTCGCCGACCGCGATGCCTTTCAGGATAGGCTTGGCCGTCAGGGCTTTTTCTCCCGGCAGATATTCCGTCAGCGTGTTGTGCCGTTTGCGCGAGTGGATGGTCTCCGGCCTGGCCTGTACGATGAACAGCTCACCGGTAAGCCCGTCCACGGCCCACTCCACGTCCATCGGGCACCAGTGTTGCTTCAACCGCGAGTAATACGCTTCGATCTCACAGACCCAGGTCGCCAGCTTGAGGATATTCGCCTCTTCCAGGCAGAATTTATGTTGCATCTGTTTCTCCACGGGAATGATCTTCACCCGTTCGTCCGGGTCATCGCCATAGACCATCAGCTTGTCCTTGGAGCCCAGCTTTTTCTCGATGATGGAGGCAAAGCCCTGCCTCAGCGTCGGCTTGAATACGATAAACTCATCCGGAGACACGGCCCCCTGTACGATCATCTCGCCCAGCCCATAGCTGCCGTTGATCACCACCACTTCTTTGAACCCCGACTCCGTGTCCAGGGAAAAGGCGACTCCCGAAACTCCCAGGTCCGAGCGCACCATCTTCTGGATACAGACGGAGAGGCCTACTTCGAAATGATCGAATTTGAAGGTCTCCCGGTAGCTGATCGCCCGGTCCGTAAACAGGGAGGCAAAACAATTCCGGACGGAATCCATCAGGGCAGCCGGTCCCCGCACATTCAGGTAAGTCTCCTGCTGACCGGCAAAAGAGGCATCCGGCAGGTCTTCTGCCGTAGCAGAGGAACGGACGGCCACATCCGTATCGGACTGGCCATACTGCTGTGACAATTGATGATAGGCCTCGATGATGGCGGCGCTGAGCGGGGAAGGGAACTTGCTGTTCCGGATCAGCTGCCGGATCTGCAGACCGGCCCGGCGAAGGGACTCGACACTCTCGAAATTAATCGTGCCTACCAGCCGTTTGATCTCCGCCTCCAGCCCGCCCGCGTCGATAAATTCACGATAAGCATGGACCGTGATCACAAATCCATCGGGAATGCGGATCCCTAACCCGTCCAGGTTGGTGATCATCTCTCCTAAAGAAGCATTTTTTCCGCCGGCTATCCCAATATCGGACAGGCCGACCTTGCGCAATGGCAAAATGTACGAAGTGGTAGTCATATGGCAATTGATCGTTGATGAAGACAGTAAAAAGATTGGATTAACAGGCCCGCCGCATCAGCCGGACCTTTTTAGCAGAGCAAAGATATAGGAAAAGCTAATGTTTTAGCAAGTTCAGGATCAAGGAAATATAAATATAATTTTAAATCGGTTGCAATGTCAGCCACCCGACATTTTATCCGTCGGGCCTGTCGGGCACCGGGCTGCATCTGGTGATCATCCAGGCTTGCATCCGTCATTCATCTGGTCTGCATCCCTCGGTTTCAGGTCAGCGGTATCCGCACGCTCAGCATACACCCCTCCCCGGGCCGGGACTGAATATCCACACTCCCATTAAACAACTCCACCCGACTGATGATATTGGTGATGCCCACCCCCTTCCAGTGCCGGGAAATATCAAACCCTACACCATTGTCCGTTATCGTTAGTACAATGTCCGCATCATCCTCCACCGTAAGCCGGATCCTCACCTCGGTAGCCCGGGCATGTTTAAGGATGTTATTCAGCTGCTCCTGTACGATGCGGAAAAAAGCCAGCTTCCGCCGGTCCTCGATCTCCTCTTCGATAAGATCATGGACATCCAGTGCGATGTGCAGCGAGCCCCCCATCATCATATCCTCGATAATATCCTCGATGGACTCGATCAGCCCGATCTCCCGCAGGCCGGGTGTTATCAGGGACTTGGAGATCTTCCTGATCTCGTTGATGGCGCTGCTCACCAGCTCCGTGCTGCGTTCCAGCAGTTCCTGCCGCATCTCCTCGTCCGTCATCGCCGTATTGATATAGAGGTTGCTGGCCCCCAGGATCTGGTTGACATTATCATGCAGCTCCTTCCCTATCTCGGTCCTCTCCTTCTCCTGGGCGTGTAATACGGCTTCGGTTATCTGTTTCTGTTTGGTCACTCGTTGCTCGTTCAGCTCATTTTCCAGCTGGATCCGTTCAGTGACATCTCCCGCCAGTACGAGGACGGCCGGCTGGTTCTTGTAATAGATGGTATGCCAGGCTGTTTCCACGAAGATGATCTCCCCGTTCTTTTTGACATGCTGCCAGATACCCTTTTTTATGCCATCCCCTTTCTCCCGGATCTGGGCCACTTCTTCCCGGATCTGCTGTTCATTGCCATTCAAGCGGATATCCGCCAGGGTCTTTTCGAGGAATTCTTCATTGCTGTATCCATAGTGGCTGACCGCTTCTGCATTCGCCTCCAGGAATTTTAAGGTGACGGCATCGAAGACCCACATAGGCATAGGGTTATTATTGAACAGCTCCCGGTACCGCGCCTCACTCTCCTGCAGATATTCCAGGTTGCGCTTGCGTTCCATACTATACCGGATGGCCCGGGATAACAGCTTCTCATCGAATTCTCCTTTTACCAGGTAATCCTGGGCCCCCAGCAACAGCGCCTGCAGGGCCAGGTTGGTATCCGTGATGCCCGTCAGCAGGATGACCGGCATCCGCTGGACGGACGGACCGAGTCCGGTATAACTTTCCAGTCCAAAACTATCGGGGAGGGAGAGGTCCAAAAATACCAGGTCGAATGACTCCGTGGCGAGAAGGGTCCTGGCTTCCGCCAGGCGGCCGGCGTGTACCAGCTTTCCAATCACCAGGTCCGTGGCCCGGAGAAACTCCTCCAGCAGGAAGAGGTCTCCGGGATTGTCCTCGATCACCAATATATTGAGACTGTTCATATCCTCAGGCGATTTTCGGCAGTTTGACAATGCTGATCCAGAAATCCTCGATGGTCCGCACGACTTCCATAAACCTTTCCAGGTCTACTGGTTTAGTGATATAACAATTGGCGTGATTGTCATAGGAAGTGAGGATATCCTTCTCGGAAGAGGAGGTGGTGAGCATGATGACAGGGATCCGCCTCAGCTCCGGATCGCTCTTGATAATACTCAGGACCTCCTTCCCATCCATTTTCGGAAGGTTGATATCCAGCAGGATCAGGTCGGGAGTATCCCGATGGGTAAAGGGGGACGCCCCTCTCAAAAAGCGGATCGCTTCCATGCCGTCATAGGCTACGGATATCCGGTTGACGATCTTTGCCTCTTCCAGGGCTTCGCGGGTAAGCAGAATGTCTCCTTCGTTGTCATCCACTAACAAAATGTGAATCTCTTGCATACAATAGGGTTTTACAGGTGCATCTTTGGTATCATAAAATAAAAAGTACTCCCTTTCTCCGGCGCCGACTCTACCCAGATCTTTCCTCCGTGCCGCTCGACAATCTTTTTACAGATCGCCAGCCCGATGCCGGTTCCGGAATAGTCGCTCTTGTTATGCAGGCGCTGGAAGATAATAAAGATCTTCTCGAAGAATAAGGGGTCGATCCCGATGCCATTGTCTGCGACGGAGAACAGCCACCCCTCTTCTTGCTCTGCCGCCCGGATGCGGATCACCGGCGGGGCTGAACTGTGGTATTTCAGGGCATTGCCCACCAGGTTCTGCAACAGCTGAGTCAGCTGCACTTTGTCGCCATGTACGACCGGCAGCTCCCCGATCTCCACCCGCGCACGGGTGGAAATGATGTTTTCCCGGAATATAGCTCCTACCTCTGTCATCACTTCCCCGGTATCCACCGGTCCCCAGGCCTCCTTCCCTGTCCCTACCCTCGAATATTCCAGCAGGTCCAGGATCAGCGCCTTCATCCGCTCAGCCCCATCCACGGCATAATGGATATACTGACCGGCTTTCTCATCCAGTTGATCCCGGTACCTCTTCTGCAGCAGTTGCAGGAAACTGCTCACCATACGCAAAGGCTCCTGCAGATCGTGGGAAGCGATATAGGCAAATCTCTCCAGCTCGGCATTGGAAACGGCCAGCTCGGCGGCCCTTTTCCGCAGATCTTCATTGAGTCGCTCCAGCAACCCCTCTGACGCTATCCGCTCCGTAATATCGTTGACGACCACCATCCGGGCCTTGCGCCCATCATATTCGATGGGATGGGCGGTCACCTCTACAAATATAATGTCGCCGCTCTTTTTAATATGCCGCCAGACGCCATGCCTGGACTCCTCGAAAGCTGACCGGGCGGCCTGCACATCCAGGAGCAGGTCTGCCTCGTCCTCCGGTGGCCGGATATCGGTGATCAACATACGACGAAAATCCTCCTCACTGTATCCATAATGACGGACAGCCGCCTCATTGACTTCCATGAATTGCAGCGTCTCCTGGTCATAGATCCACTTTGGCAGTGGGCTCTTATAAAAAAGGGATTTGTATTTGCTCTCCGACTCCACCAGTTCGCGTGTCTGTATCCGTACCTGCCCTTCCAGCTCCTGGTTGAAATGATTCAGCTGTTCTTTTGCTTTCTTTTCCTTGTCAAGATCCACCTTCACCTTGAAAAAAATGACGACCGTCAGGATGGCTACCGCCGCAATAAGGGCCCACAACACTCCCTGCAATCCCGATGCCACTCCCTGGCTCATCCGGCGGCGCTGGCCCAACAACTCATTCTCCTCGGCTTCCATCCGGTCGATCAGGAGCTGGACCTGTCGGGAATATCCGACGGCCGCCCCCCCGGCGACCAGCCGGGCGGCTCCCTGAAAATCCTTTCCCCGGCTCAGCCCGATCGCTTCGTTCAGCAATACCCGGTTCTTGTCGATGTACAGGATCAGGGAATCTATTCGCTGCTGCTGCCGGGCATTGTCGTGTGTCAGCTCTTTCAGGTCCCGGATCCGGGCTTGCAGCAGGATAGCCTCGCCATTCACAGAGTCCAGGAAGGAAGGCTCGCCGGTCAGTAAGAAATTTTTTACGTTTAGCTCATAACGGATGCTGAACTCGAATACTTCCCGGGTTTGGGTGATCACCTGGTGGGAATGGCGGATAATAGCAGACGTGTCCTGCAGACGGGCCGACTGCCGGATAGAAATAAGCACAATAGCGAGGACTCCTGTTATCGCTATGATGATACCCGTGATAAGAGACCTTCCAATGGCTATCTTCATCCTTCAGGAAATAGTCCATCAATTTACTTAAAAATTGCCGATTTACACGCCTAATGACCTTTCAGCTGCCAAAAAACTTCGGGCATCTTCCGAAAGGACCAGCAGCTTGTCCTCACCCTGCAGCACAGTCGATCCGACAGGAGTAATATAGTCTTTTCCCCGGACGATCATGAGGATCTTTGCCGTTTTGGGAAAATTGATCTCTACAATCCGTTTACCTGCCACCATAGAATGAGGAGGCAGCACGATCTCTCTCTTTACCGACATGACCGGGTCAATCCATTCCAGATCGCTGCCGGACCTTTTTTTAGCTCTACCGGGAACGGTTAGATGCAATCCCCGGGCGACGGCGGGCAGGGTGGTTCCCTGCACCAGGACTGAAGAAATGGCGATAAAGAACACCAGGTTAAAGATCATATTCGACTGCTCAAGTCCCGCTATCATCGGATAGGTGGCGAATACGATGGGCACGGCTCCCCGCAGGCCTACCCAGGAGAGGAATAGCTTACTGCGCCGGTTGGTCTTGAAGAACAGCAGACTGCCGAACACCCCGATGGGACGGGCGATGAAGATCAGAAAAGCGGAGATAAGGAGGCCCGGCCCCGCCACGGCCATCACCCGCGAAGGAAATACCAGCAGGCCCAGCGTAAGGAAGAGGATGATCTGCATCAGCCACGCAATCCCGTCATAAAAGCGGATGAGGCTTCGTTTGTGGATGAAATTGGAGGTGCCCAGTATTACCGCGCAGACATAGATCGCCAGGAATCCGTTCCCCCCCAGGAATTCCGTCGCGGAGTAGCTGAAGAGGGCCAGCGCCAGCAACAGCACCGGGTAGAGTCCCTCGTTGTTCAGATGGATGCGGTTCAGCAGCCAGAGGCTGCCTTTGCCGGTAGCATACCCCATGAGCCCTCCGATGATAAACCCTTTACAAAATAGCAGGACCAGTTCCCCTACAGGCAGATGTCCCTCTTTTACCACAGCCGTGAGAGAAATGGTGAGAAAATAAGCCATGGGGTCGTTGCTGCCGCTTTCCAGCTCCAATAAAGGCCGCAGGTTGCCTTTCAGCCCGATACCTTTTCCTCTTAAGATGGAGAAGACGGCCGCCGCATCCGTAGAAGAGACGATGGCTCCCAGTAACAGGCCCTCCGGGAAGGTAAAGCCCAGCAGGTAGTGTACAAAGACCCCTACGGAGATGGCCGTCAGCAGCACCCCGAGGGTCGACAAGGCCATCCCTCTCCAGAGTACGGGGCGGATGGTGGGGAAATCCGTGCTAAGTCCCCCGGAAAATAAGATGAAGTTGAGGGCCGTGATGCCCACGAACTGGGCGGTGTGCGGATCGTCGAATGGAATGCGCCCGATGCCCTCCGAACCGGCCAGGATACCCACCAGCAGGAAAAAGATCAGGGTAGGAACCCCCCATTTGCTGGTGGTCATGCCGCCCAGAATGCTCAGCAGCAGCAGCACCGAGCCGATCAATAGAATATTTTCCGAGGTAATGTGCATGCCACAATTTACCGATTTACGGTTAATTGGGCCTTGTTTGCAAACCATCTGACGATAGGTCCCCGACCGAGTCGCCACGGGCGACTTTGTTTGCCGGGACCGTGTTATCTGGAATGTAACACTTGCCCGGCAAACCATCTAATGATAGGTCTTCGACCAAGTCGCCACGGGCGACTTTGGATCCGCGCACGGGTCAGGACCTGGGAGATGCTCTCCACAATATGGTTGAAAGAAAAGGATTGGATCAGGACGGCCCCATTGGCGCCCATTTCCTTCAGGTGTTCTCTGTCGATATAATGTTGCTCGAGGAAACGCCGGCATTTTTCGATATCATGGAGGGCGAAGGTAATACCGGTCTTATTTTCCAGCACGAGGTCAGTGGCGCACCCCACCTTTTCGGAAGCCATCACCGGTCTTCCGCAGGCCATGGCTTCGTTGATGCCCATTCCCCAGGTCTCGCTCAGCGAAGGCATGATGAAGAGATCCCCCAGGCGGTAGACGGCCGGCATGATACGCTGGTTCTGAAAATCCAGGAAATGCACCCGCTCATTATTTTTGGCCCGGGCCTGCAGAGGCTCTTTTAAATAGCCATTGCCCACCATGATAAAGCTGATGGGTAATTCCTTACAGGCTTCCGCCAGTTCCAGGACAAAATCAGGGTGTTTTACCTCCGTCATCTTTCCGGCGAACAGCACGGTGAGATGATGGGAAGGGATGCCCAATTCTTTCTTCCACTCCTCCGCTTTTTGGGTATAGTGGGCATCGTGTCCGGAAAATCTTTCAATGTCGATGGCCTGCGGCGAGAATACCAACTGGGAAGGCCGCAACCCATGTTTCAGATAGTAAGATTTGTTATGGGTTCCTACGTACAGGGCATAGTCCACATGCCGGTATACCCATGTCAGCAGCACCCGGCGCGCCACTTTCCGCCATCCCCATTTTTCATGCAGCAGCACGGAATCTCCCCGGAAAAAGACCGGTATCCTGTTATGGAAATGCCGCAGGCATTTCAGGTGACCGTGAAAATTCCATCCGAATACCAGCAGGGCATCCGGGGCCCAGGCTTCGATCTCTTCATTCAGGCTGGGGTTGATAATACCCATGAAATGCTCGGTCCCCGGGCGGCGGGAAATATTTTTGACAAATTTATATTCATATCCTTCCAGTAAGGGGATATCCCATTTGATCTCTTTCCCAAATCCCGGATCATAAACCAGGCCGTCCCCGGACTGCTCCCAGGTATAGAACACTTTGATCCGCACCTGCTTTTCCGCCAGGCGTACCAGCCACGGTACATGATATTGAATAGGATGTGTGGTAACGATGGCTAATTTTTTCATAGAGATTACAGGTCTGTGTAGGAAATGGTATAACGATGATCGATAACAGGCGCCAGCTGGGCCTGCAGGTTTCTCTGGTCATAGTCCACCAGTTCGCCCTTTTCATCAAAAAGGGGATGCACCATGATCTCGATGTTCTTGCCCGAAGGCGGGTGGGTATCCTGCAGGAACTTCCAATCGTGGATATCGCCGAAATAATCGACGGCCCGGAGACCCGACACACCCTTCAGGTACCATCGGTTTAACAGCTCCTTATAGACTCTTTTGGGTCCGGACCTTTGCTGGCCCATATTCCGGGTCAGCCGCATTTTCCGGATGCCATGGGTCCTGCCCAGCCGGGCCACCAGCTTAACGATCGCCCATTCCGTATGTATATGATGATGAGAATCCAGGTGACTGGGTAGGATACCCGCTGTCAGGACTTTGTCCAGCTGCGCCTCCAACTCTTCATACACGGCGTCACGTTCACGGGTATTCAAATAGAAAAGGGACTCTTGCCTTTTATAGATAAAATGACCGGCAGGATGGCAGAATCGTTTGCAGGCGCGGATAGGCCCGGATAAGGGATGACCTTCCGTGAGGTTGAGATGAAGCCCCACCCTGCCCGGAAGATACGGATGGTTCTGTATCAGCCGCACGGCGTCTTCAAAGCCGGGCATATTGGCCATCAGGGAGGTACTGGTTATCAGGCAGCGTTGAAAGCTTTTGATAATGGCTCTGTTGACAGTTGTGCTATACCCGAAATCATCAGCGTTAATAATTATCTTATTGGTAACACTCATAAAGGCTCTAAAGGTCCAGAGGACAAACGTAAAAAGAGCCATAATATTTTAGGGGGCTATAAATATAATAGGTGTAACCATCTATAACTGAGGACTTTCATGGTTTTCCCTCCCTGGGCGCCCCGCCGATGCCATCGTCCAGGCTTTTAAGACAGCACTGGCGTAAACCTCGCCAGGCCCCGGCCCCTCCCGTTACTTTCCGGCCCGGGGCCCGCGGCCCCGCCTCTTGACAGGCAGGATATATAGCTATATATTTGACCCTGACAACCTGAACTCCCTGACCGGATGAAAAAAACAGCTTCTCTGTGCTTATCCTGCCTTTTCCTGCTCGCAGCCAGCTTCTTGCATGCGCAGGCTCCTGCCATTCAATGGCAAAAATGTCTCGGCGGCCACATGGGCGATTATGGACAGTATATAGAACCTGCTTCGGACGGAGGTTATATCATGACGGGTTATGCCGCCTCCAATGACGGGGATGTATCGGGTAACCATGGCCTTGATGATTATTGGGTAGTCAAGCTCAATGCTGCAGGCGGTATCCAATGGCAGAAATGCCTGGGGGGCCGTAGCGAGGACAGGGCC
This sequence comes from Puia sp., assembly GCA_035492545.1. GTDB lineage: Bacteria > Bacteroidota > Bacteroidia > Chitinophagales > Chitinophagaceae > Puia. The sequence continues at coordinate 12,872 of DATJJD010000160.1, read as the reverse complement.
AATATGATCCACCAGACCCCTGATGGTGGTTACATCGTAGCGGGCAGCGCCTTTTCCAATGACGGGGACGTGACGGGCAATCACAATAGCATGGACTATTGGATCGTCAAATTGAGCAGCACCGGCAGCATTCAATGGGAGAGATCTTTTGGTGGCAGCAAGAACGAATATGCCTACTCCATCCAGCTCACCACCGATGGCGGTTATATTGTCGCCGGCCTTACTGAATCCAATGACGGAGACGTGACGGGCAATCATGGCGGCCGGGATTTCTGGGTGGTAAAACTCAGCAGTACCGGCGCCCTCCAGTGGCAGAATACCTATGGCGGCAGTGCGGACGAAGAAGCGTATTCCATACAGCTGGCAGCGGATGGGGGTTATATCGTAGCCGGGTTCACCCAGTCCAATAATGGGGATGTCAGCGGCAACCATGGCAATACCGACTACTGGATCGTCAAGATCAGCAACACCGGCGCCCTTCAGTGGCAGAAAACGCTGGGTGGCACGTTGTATGAAACGGCCTGGTGTGTACAGGCTACCCCCGATGGAGGGTATATCGTAGCCGGAACGGCCAGCTCTAATGATGGCGATGTATCCGGGAATCACATAGGCTTTGCCGTTGGATTTTCAGACTACTGGATCGTAAAGCTTAGCAGCGCCGGCAGCATTCAATGGCAGAAATGCCTGGGCGGCAACTACAATGAGACAGCCTATACCATACAGCTCACGGCCGATGGAGGGTATATCGTAGCCGGGTCGGCGGAGTCGTTCGATGGCGATGTCAGCTGTCACGTGTCTTATCATGATTACTGGGTGGCAAAACTCAGCGCCACCGGGGCCCTCCAGTGGTCAAAGGACATGGGCGGCAGCGGCACCGACGAGGCCTATAGCATCAGCCCCACCAGCGACGGAGGATATATCCTCAACGGCCTCACCTCCTCCAAGGAACTGGCCGGTTATCATACAGACTACAACAGCACCGTGGGAGACGCCTGGGTCATCAAGCTGGGGCCACCGCAAGCGGCTCCGACTCCGCCAAGCATCACGGTCTCCCCGCACAACCCGGTGATCTGTCCGGGACAGCCGGTAACGCTGAGCGCCGACCCACACAATCCCGGCCCCACCTTCCACTTTCAATGGAAGAAGAATGGTGTCAACGTAGGCACCGACAACGCCGCCTACACCGATGCCGCCCTTGCGGACCAGGATGTCATCACTTGTGAAATGACGACCAGCGACTGTTCCCTGGGCAGCATCACCGTCAGCGATCAGGTGGTCATAACAGCCGGAGGCGCCCCACCGTCCATCCATATCGATGCCGATGCCACCTCCATCTGTTCCGGCACCCTGGTTACGTTTACAGCCCTGGTCGCCCATGCCGGCGCCGCCCCTCTTTATCAATGGAAAGTCAATGGCATCGCTGCCGGCGCCAACAGCAATATATTTAGCACCAACACGCTCCCTAACGGCGCCATTATCACCTGTGCCTATTCGGACAATAACCCCTGCATGCCGCCATCACCCATCGTATCCAATGCCATTCCCGTACAGGTGACCACTTCGGGTACCCCCTCCATCAGTATTGCCGCCTCTCAAAGTAAGATATGTGCCGGAACGGAAGTCACCTTTACTGCAACGGCTGTCTCTGCCGGTACGAACAGCTCCTATCAATGGAAGGTCAATGGCAGTGTGGTGTCGGCATCCGGTCCCGCTTACACTACCGCGGCCCTTGCCAATGGCAGTACGGTCAACTGCACGCTGACGGCCGACCCGGCCCTCCATTGCCTTACAGCTTTCACGGCCGTCTCCAACGACATCGTCATGACGGTGACCCCCGTGCTGGACCCAACCCTCAACGTCAGGGTCTCAAAGAATGCCATTTGTTATGGCATGCCCGTCAACTTTATTGCAACAGCCGCCCATGCCGGCACAGCCCCTTCCTATCAGTGGAAAGTAAATGGCGCCAGTATAGGCAACAATAGCCCTTCTTTCAGCAGCAATGTCTTAAACAATGGAGACCAGGTAACCTGTCTGTTGACGCCGGATAAAGATGCCTGCTCTATCGGGGCCCTTTCTTCGGACCCGGTGACCATGGTCATTTATGATCTGCCCGTCGTCACCATCAGCCCGGCTGACACGACGATAAAAGCGGGACAATCCATAACCCTGACGGCAACGGTAACGGGCACGCTCAATACTTTCGAATGGCAACCGGAGGATCAGCTCCTGAATCCGCCATCATTGGCGCCTGTTACGGTCCCTATGGCCGCGTCGACCACCTTCACGCTGAAAGTCGTTAGCTCCGACGGCTGCAGCACCCGCGGGAAGGCCATCGTAAAAGTGATCCGGCCGCTGGTCTTACCCAATGCCTTCACGCCCAACGGTGACGGGAAGAACGATGTATTCAGGATCCCTCCCGATGTGCCCCTTACGCTGCGGGAGTTTTCCATCTTCGACCGGTGGGGCCACCGGGTGTTCACCACGCGTAATATCGCCCAGGGCTGGGATGGCCGTATAAACGGGCAGCTCTCGCCGCCGGGCGTCTATGTCTATATGATCGACGGGGTGGGTGAGAAAGGGGACCTTGTGCTGAAAGGCACGGTATTGTTGATCCGATAAAAATCTACACCACACTATTCAAAAAATCATTCAGCGTCTGCTCCCGGGACAACTGGAACTTCTTCCGCAAGCGATACCGGCTGATGTCTACCCCGCGGACGGAAATATTCATCAGCTGCGCGATCTCTTTGGTAGAAAGGTTGAGCTGCAGGTATGCGCAGACCTTCAGATCGGAGTTGGTCAGCGTGGGGAATTTTGCTTTCAGCTTCTTCAGGAAGTCATTGTTGATCTCGTTAAAGTGAGAGGCGAACTGATCCCAGTTGGATTTATTTTTCTCCAGCTCGTTGACAAGCTGCAAGGCTGTTTTGACGTCGTGGTTGTGACCGGTCTTCTTATATAGCGTCTGCAGTTCCTCTTTTACCCTCGCCAGCGCATCCTCCCTCTCCACCAGGTGCATGCTGGCATTGGCCAGCTCCTTCTTTTTCAACAACACCTCGTTGGCCAGCTTTTCATTCTGCAGCTTGATGATCTCCTTCTCACTTTTTTCTATTTCCAGGTTGTGCAGGGCGATGATCTGCGCCTGTCTTTCCTCATATTTTATCCGCTGCCGGTTCAGGTTCCTGTCCTGCCATCTGTTCAATAAATAAATGAGGCACCCGAACAGCAGCGCATAACCCAGGTAGGCCCATACGGTCTTGTAAAAGGGAGGGTCGATGGAAAAGGAATAGACCGCCGCCTTCGACTCATCGTCCAGGTTATCATGCGCCTTTACCATAAAGGAATATTTCCCTTCCGGCAAATTGGTATAATCCTTTTCCGTCTTCGATGACCAGGAGCTCCAGGTCTTATCATACCCTTCCAGCTTATAACTGTATTCTATATTACTCTGCAGGCTATACGCCGGCGAGCTGAATTCAAAATGAAAGGAATTATAGCTGTTGGGAAAGGGGGCATTTATTTCTGCGCCTGCTCCGCCACCCGCGGGTCCCGCCTGACTGGCCCCGGACATACCGTTGCCCGCCCCTCCGGGGGCATAGCCCCCGAACAGGCTGCTATCCGAATGCTGCACCAGTCTCACATTGCCGATCACCACCGACAAGGTCCGCTGCGTACTGATATATTTTTTATAATTCAAATGAATGATGCCTTTCTCCGAGGCAATGAAAATATTTTCACTGTTGTAGGGATAGACATTCTCAAACCCGGACAGGATCTGCCCTTTCAGTTCGGGGAACCAGGTGAGGGTGAATTTCGGGCTGGCCGGCCCGGCCGACGACGAGCCGGGGCTGGCCGCCCCAGCCGACGCTCCCGTCGAGCCAGAGGCCGCACCCGCCGAACCGGCCGCGCCCTCATTATAATGTACCACCCCCATGGCCTTCCCACTGCAAAACCAGATATTGCCCTCGTCGTCCTCATTTAAATACCGCAGCTCCATCGTGCCGAATACCGGGGATAAGAACGAAGAGGGAACAAACCGGTTGGAAGCCGGATCGAACTCATACGCCCCCTTCTCCGTGGCAAAGACAATCCGGTTCTTAACCCGGAAAACCTGGTTATTTAAAGAAGAAGGCAGACCGTCCTTGTCCGTATATAACTTCGCATCGTATTTTGTCTCATCGGCCGAGATGGCTAACTTATAAATACCCCGGTAGGGATGGGAGGCCCATATCGTATTGTTATTGTCAATGGCCAGGAAACGAAACGACTCATAAATGCCTTCCAGGTTCCCTTGATTGGTGAATTTATTGTTCTGAAAAGACAACAGCCGCAGTCCGGTATACGTGCCTGCCAGCACATGCGGGGAGGGCATGACGGCGCTGGTGGGGACGAACAACCACGACGCCTCCGGGGAAATAGAAGTCGCCTCCTGGTGGTCGATGGAATACGTACCCCCATTATGCCCCATCAGCAGCTGCTGATTGACTTCGTCGATGCGCCATACCTGTCCGCTGCTATTCCGGATGGGGCTGAACTCCCCTTTCGAAAAACTCAGGTCCCGGGTCTCATGGGACAGCGGTACCGTATAGGCGCCATCAGAAGTCCCTATATACAGGCTATTATTGAAGATCCGGGAAGAGAAGCCGGATAATTCATTACTCTTATTCGGCCGGATGTACTTGATCGCCGAGTTATACGCGATAAGGCTGATCCCATTGTTGAGCCCGGCCCAGAGGTTGTTCTCCCTGTCCAAAAAAACACAGAGCACACTGTTGTTCTGCAGGCCTTCCGTCCGGGAGATCCGCTGAATGACCCTCCCTGAAAAATCCATGATCAGGCAGCCTTCGGATGTAGTACCCGCCACAAACTCGTTGCTGTTGAGCTTCCCCGCCTTGTAGATGTCGGTATTACCGGACTCGATATCCGAGTGGGGGATGACAGGGCTGAGGCTATCATTCTTTATCCCGTAGAACTTCCTGCGTATCGTCGACACCAGCATACCGTCACTTCCCATGGACACAATACCGGAGACCAGCTCATTTCCCAGACAGGAGTTATTTTTTAGCGGGATCCATTCATTGTTCCGGTAGGTGAGAAGTCCGTTCTTCCTGTCCTGCGCCATCAGCTCGCCGCCGGCCAGCGACATGAACTGCCACTGGGATTTGGGGGTGAACACCCGTATGGCATTATTCTTCAATTCGAAGATCCGGTCGGTGGCCCTGAAAAAAACAGACTCAGAAAAGATCTCGATATTCCATATATCTGCAAATTCCTTATGTGACTGAGGCAATAGACCCGTCAGGGACTCATAGTGGAGGAACCCATTTCCGTCCGGGCTGAAGGTGCCTATCTCTCCCTGTCCCCCCACATAAATACGGTCATTCTTATCGATGGCGATGCTCCGCAGGATCGTCCGGTTGGGTAGCGGATAAATTTTCCAATAGGTACCATCATAGGTTAGCAGTCCTTCATTATTGGCAAAATAGAGCAACCCTCTTTTATCCTGTTTGATATCCCAGGTTTGGGCGCCTCCATGAAAATCCGTTTTTCCGTAATTGACGATCAGGGGAAGGCCAATGGTATTTTGCGCCCCCGACAGAAGGGGGGCCATCAACCATACGGCAAGGGAAATGAGCACGAGCCAGGGGGTCCTGATGACGACCAGGCGCCGCCCGGTTGGGCCGGGGAATTTCATTCCAGAAAGATAATACATCTTGATGAAGTAGGATTGTAGTATTTAATGGTTGCTGGTAATCAGACATATAGAGTTAGATGTAGTAGTATAGAGGTATTTGTTTTCTTTGATCGGGCTCACTTCGGGGTTAGTTTTATCCTCACGATTTTATAGAACTAAAACTAAAAGCTTGCATATGAAAAAATTCCTTCTAAGGATTTTTGCCCCTGGCCTTCTCCTGCTCCTAACCTTCCTGACATCGGCGCAAAACAGGCCAATTTCCGGCATCATCATCAACGAAAAAGGGGAGCCCGTCACCGGCGCCACCGTCCTGGTCAAAGGCACCCGACAGGGAACGTCCACCAATAATAAGGGAGAGTTCAGCCTTTCGGTACCGCCCCTGGCCCGGACCCTCGTCATCTCCTCCCTGGACTATACCACCCAGGAGGTATTGGTAACAGAAGGTCCCCTGCGGGTAACCCTTACCGCCTCGAATGCCCGGCTGGAAGATGTGGTGGTGATCGGATATGGCACCCAGAAAGTGACCAAGGTCTCCGGCGCCATCTCCACCATAAAAGCCTCGGACATCGAAAAGGTCAATGCCGTCCGGATAGAAGACGTCATCCAGGGTCGGGCGTCCGGGGTAACGGTGATCCAGAACGGCAGCCCCGGCTCCACCCCCACCGTCCTGGTAAGAGGCATCCCCTCTTATGCCGGCGGAGATCCCCTGGTGGTAGTCGACGGGGTGATACAAACTCTTGCCGACTTCAATGCCATCAGCCCTTCGGATATCGAAAGCGTCAACGTCTTAAAGGATGCGGCCACCACCGCCATCTATGGGGTGAAAGGCGGCAACGGCATCCTGATGGTCACCACCCGCAGCGGTAAGAAGAACATGAAACCCAGGATCACGCTTAACAGCAACTACGGTTACCAGGAAGTCGCCCGCGAGATAGGCGTTCTCAATGCTACGGAATATGGCGCCATCGTCAACGAAGGCAGCACCACTTCCGGCGGCGGGGTCATCTTCCCCAACCTCAGCGCCCTGGGGACGGGCACTAACTGGCAGGACCAGGTCTTTAAATCGGCGCCCATCCAGCTACATTCCCTCTCGGCCAGCGGCGGCAGCGACAAAGTATCTTATTTCCTCGCAGCCAGCTATACCGACCAGGCCGGGATCCTGGGCGGCCGGGATAAATCGGATTATTCCCGGGGTAACTTCACCGCCAACCTGGATTTCCAGCTGGCCCCCAAATTAAAATTCATCGTCAACGCCACGGGGGTACTGCTGAATTCAAGAGGAGTAAAAGAAAACGCTTTTAACAGCATCATCGGGGAGGCGCTGAACTTCGATCCCACGGTGCCCGTGCTGAACAAGGTCCCCGGCACGACAGGCACTTATGGTTTCAGCAACCTGCTGCTCGCCGAGGTCCACAACCCGCTCACCGAAATGCAGAATACCTATAATAAAACCAGCGGTAACAAATTATATGGAAAATTCGAGCTGCAGTATGAGGTCATCAAAGGGCTGAAGCTCACCACCCGGTTTGGCTATACCAAATATGACGACAACGGCAAGACCTTCACCCCCCTCATCTTCTATGGCGTCAACAATGTCGACAACTCCATGAATGCGGACGGGTCTACCGTCACCGGCAAACACAACTCCGTCTCCTCGGTCCGGAACAGCAACTTCAATTACGACTGGGAGACCTTCGCCAACTATGACTTCAATGTAGCGCAGGACCATCACTTCCAGGCTGTTGCCGGGTTTGCCTTCCTCCGGTATTCCGGCAACCAGATCGGCGCTTCCAAACAGGACGTCCCTTTTAACTCCTGGACCTTTGCCGACCTTACCGCCGCCACCGGCACCAATACCGCCACCAATCCCAGCGCCAACTCCGGTTATTATTACGAATACTTCCGAAAGAACATGTCCTACTTCGGCCGTATCAACTACGATTACAAGGACCGTTACCTGGCCTCCTTCAGCGCCCGCCGGGATGGCTCCTACGCCTTTGGCGCCGACCGGCAATATGGCAACTTCTATTCCGGGTCCCTTGGTTGGGTGATCAGCCGGGAGAACTTCTTCCACTCTGACCTCGTCGACCTGCTGAAGATCCGGGGCAGCTATGGCACTACGGGTAATGACGGCAATACCAATCCGCAGTCGGTCACCATCGCCACCGGCGGCCCTTATAATACCATCGGGAATAGTAATGGGTATAATTTCGGCAATGTCTTCTATCCCGGCGCCTCGGTCGGCTCTCAGGCCAACCCGCTGCTGGGATGGGAGAGCCAGGCGCAGTTCAATGCCGGCCTCGACATCGCCATCCTGAAAAACCGGCTTTCTTTGTCGGCTGATTACTATACCAAAAAAGTGTCGAACCTCCTGTTTACAACGTTGCCCGCCCTCTACATCGGCACCGTGCCAACGCCTCCGTCCAATGTCGGCACCACCAGCGTAAAAGGCATCGACGCCACCCTCAACTATAATGAGAAACTGGGCAGGGACCTGACCCTCACCACCGGTATCACCTTCACCACGGCCAGGAACCTGGTGAAATCCACCAATGCCGACAACTCCGGGAAGATCGTGGGCGGTTCTTACTTTAACGGACAGTCGCAGACAGTCACCGTTTTCGAAAAAGGGCAGACCCCCGGTTACTTCTACGGTTATAAAACGGCCGGTCTCTTTCAGACGGCAGACGAGGTGACCAAATCCCCCGCGCAGGCCGGCGCCCAACCTGGCGACATCAAATATGTGGATGTCAATAAGGATGGCGTCATTGACAGCAAGGACCAGACAAAAATCGGAGACCCCTTCCCGAAATTCACCATCGGGTGGAACCTCAACCTGGCCTACCGTCACTTTGACTTCACCGCCTTTGTCTATGCCTCTTCCGGTAATGATATCTATCGCGCCTATGAGAGGAATGCCAACTATACCAATAAATTCAGGAATATCCTGGCAAGATGGACAGGACCCGGCTCTACCAACGACGCCCGTAACCCCCGTTACTCCTTTACGGACGCCAACAACAATGCCCGGGTCTCGCAGCGATATGTGGAAAACGGCTCCTTTATAAAGGTCAAGAACCTTCAGCTGGGATACACGCTGCCGAACAGTGTCACCAAAAAGGCCATCGACCGCATCCGGGTCTATGTACAGGTCAAAAATGCATTCACTTTCACCAAATACATGGGATATGACCCCGAGATAGCAGGAGGCATCATGAATTCCGGTGTCGACCTGGGCGCCTATCCGCAATCCAGGATCTATACCGCCGGTCTCGATGTCAACTTCTAATCACTCAAAAAAGACAAACAATATGTATAAATATATAAGAACCGCCGGCATCCTTGGGATGATAGCCCTGCTGGCATCCTGCAAAAAATATATCGAGTATAACCCCCATGACTCCTACCAGGTGACGGCCCTGGACTACCTTCAATCCGAATCGGACTATCGTACCATGGAGGTCAGCGTCTATACGCCCCTGCAATGGCTCAACCAGGTCGTACCCATCGGCGACATTGCCTCCGACAATGCGGTATCCGGGGGAGAGAGCGCCTCCGACGTACTGGACCTGCAGCAGATCGACGACTTCTCACTGACGCCCGTCAATGGTGCGCTGGCTAATATCTGGCAATATGCCTATGAAGGCGTCAACCGGGCAAATTACCTGTTGCAATATGCAGCGAAGAACCCCGCCGGGCAGACCATCACCTTCGCCGGGAAAGACGCCATGTACGGAGAAGTTTACTTCCTTCGCGCCTACTACTACTTCACCCTGGCCAGGATGTTCGGGGATGTGCCTTTGTTCATCGACAAAAGACTGGACCTGTCGGCCACAGGCACGCTGAAGAGAATAGCCAGGGCTACCGTCTACCAGCAGGTGCAGGATGATCTCAACAGCGCCATCAATGTCCTGCCCGCCGTCCAGGTACAACAGGGAAGAGTCACAAAATATGCCGCGCAGGCCTTACTGGGCAAGGTTTATTTATACCAGAATAAATATGACTCCGCCGCCACCGTATTACAGAGTGTCATCAACGCCCATGCTTTTACCCTGGTGTCCGACTTCAGTTCCATCTTCCTGTCTACCGGAGAGAATGGTCCCGAATCCGTCTTTGAAATACAATACACCAATACTTCGCCCTATTATCAATGGTCCAACGTATTACAGGGACAGGGCAACTACGCCGTTCAGCAGTGTGGGATCAGGGGCCTCAACGGTTCCGCCGCCATGCCCTACGCGCCGGGCTGGAGCACCAACCTCCCCACACAGGACCTGGCGGCCGCCTACGCCGCGGGCGACCAGCGAAAGGCCGTCACCGTACTGGATATCGAAGCCTACAAGACAGCCAATCCTTCCTATAATATCACCTACCAGGTAGCCCCCTATAAAAATACCGGTCTGTACAACCAGAAATACCTGCCGAGAAAAGGGCAGACTTCCGGACAGCCGGAACTCAACTATCTGAATAATTACCGGACGATAAGATATTCAGACGTGTTGCTGATGGCCGCCGAGGCCCTGAACAAAAAATCGGGCCCTGACGATATCACTGCCCAGGGTTATCTCAACCAGGTGCGTCGCCGCGCCTTTGGGGATCAGCTGCACGATATCACCTCCACAGGAGCCAGTCTCTACACCGCGATACTAAATGAAAGAAGGCTGGAGCTGGCGATGGAGGGCGAACGGTTCTTCGACCTGGTCCGCACCGGTCAGGCCGCCACCGTGCTGGGCCCCAATTTCAAAGCGGGGAAAAACGAGCTATTCCCCATCCCTGACCAGGAGATCAAGGTCTCAGGTCTGACACAAAACCCCGGATACTAGTAATTACTCAAAACTCATCATCATGAACCTATTTAAAAATAGTCGCTTTTTTGTTCTGGCAGCCTTGTTCGCCGGACTCGCCGCCGGCCTGGTCGTTGGTTGCAAAAAAGATAAATATACAGACACCTCCTTCGTGGCCGCCGCCTCTTCCGCCGGCAAAACAGGCGCGATGTTCACCATCACCCAGGACAATACGGGGCTGGTCACCATCACCCCCAACGGAGAAGGCGCCACCACCTATGACATCAAACTGGGCGATACCACCAGGAACCCTGTTACCGTCGCCGCCGGTTATAATCTCAAACATGTTTATGCCGAAGGGACCTACCAGGTCACCATCACCGGGCATGACCTCAAAGGGGGTACCTCGTCCTCCACACAGCCCCTCACGGTCTCCTATATCAAACCTCAAAACCTGAAGGTCACCGTTAGTACCGCCAGCCTAAAGGTCAGCGTCTCCGCCACAGCGCAGTACGCCACTTTTTTTAAGATCTATTATGGTGACGCCGATAATATAACCCCTATTCCCTACGACCAGAGCCTGGGCGGCCAGACTGTGACCCATACCTACACCAGCGCGGGGACCTATACCGTGAAGGTGGTCGCCCTCAGCGGCGGAGCCGAGACCACCGAATACACGCAGGTCATCCATGTCTCCAATCCCATCGACCTGCCCGTCACCTTTGAAGACGCCAACACGGATTATACTATGTCCGACTTCGGGGGCAATGCATCCGTGTTGAGCACCGACCCCGCCAACAGCGCCAATCATGTGATGAGGTCCACCAAAACAGCCGGCGCCCAGACCTGGGCGGGAACGACCATCGGCGGCGCCCTGGGATTCGCCACACCCCTTACCTTCACGGTTACCTCCGCCAAAATGAGCGTGATGGTCTACTCTCCGGCAGTGGGGTTGGATATCAAGTTAAAAGTGGAAGATCATAATGATGGCACCCATTCCGTAGAGACCGATGTGCTGACCACCAAGGCAGGTCAGTGGGAGACCCTCACCTTCGACTTCACGCACAACGCCAGCGGTACACCGGCCCTCAATACGACGTACAACTATGACAAGGCCTCCATATTCTTTGACTTTAACAATCCCGGTACCGGCAGTGTCTTCTACTTCGACAATGTAATGTCCCTCTCCGTTCCCCTGACCCAGATCGACCTGCCCGTTAACTTCGAAAGCACCTCGGTCGATTATACGGTATCGGACTTTGGGGGCAATGCCTCCTCGCTGACCGTGGACCCCACCAACAGCAGCAACCACGTCATGCTATCTACCAAGACCAATGGGGCGCAGACCTGGGCGGGCACTACGTTGGGGACAGCCAGCGGATTCAAGACCATCATCCCCCAGACAGCTACGGCGGCAAAGATGACAGTGAGGATCTATTCACCGGCCGCCGGCCTGGACATCAAATTGAAACTGGAAGAACATGGCAATGGCGCCAATTCCGTAGAGACCGATGTGCTGACGACCAAGGCAGGTCAGTGGGAAACCCTCACCTTTGACTTTAGTCACAATGCATCGGGAACACCGGCGTGGAATCAGGCCTATAAATATGATAAATGTTCGGCCTTCTTTGACTTTGGCAATGCCGGAACGGGCTCCGTATTTTATTGGGATGACATAACCCTTCTGTAATGGACGCAAAAATTAACAACATGAAACATACGCTAAAATATATTTTCCTTTTTGTCCTCGTTATCGGCGGCATCCTTGTTGCCTGTAAAAAGACGGAGTATTCCTTCGGGAAGATCAAGACACCGACGAATGTTACCATCAACGCGACGGTACAGGGCGCCGATGCCACCCATCCCGCCGGGGACGGATCGGGTAATGTATCCATCACCATTACGGCGACGGATGCCCTTACCTACAAGATCTACTTCGGCAATGGAGATTCGGCCTTATCGACTACGGGCACTATCACCCATAAATACACTACGCTGGATACCAACACCTACACCATCTCCGTCAACGCCGTGGGCACCGGGGGCGCCATCTCCACCGCGACGAAACAGGTAAAGGTGCTGTACACCTTCCAGATCCCCGCGGATATCATGACGGCCCTTACCAATGACGCCAGCGCCGTCTGGGTGATCCAGGGCGATGTCGCCGGTCATTTTGGGGTAGGACCGACCAGCACCTTCTCCGCCGATTGGTATAAGGCGGGACCCAATGAGAAGCCTACATGCGCCTATGACGACGAGATCACCTTTAAAAAAGAAGGGCCCAACAGCATCTCCATGACGGTGGACAATAAGGGAGAGTCTTTCCTCATAGGCGCTGCCGTGGCTTATTATGGACAGAGTGGCAATGCCGATGGCTGTTTCCCCGTCAACACGGG
>DATJJD010000159.1:0-10259 GCA_035492545.1 Puia sp. | reverse complement strand
CGGCATCTTGTCCATATTCTTCATCAGCTCATTGTACAGTTTCACCATCGATCGCTCGACATCCTCCCCCACATAGAACTGTACGATCAGCATGGCCTGCCCCTTCATGGATGTGGAATACACATATTCCACGCCTTTGATATTGGAGATCATTTTTTCCAGCGGCTGGCTCACCCGGGTCTCGACCTCCGCCGGCGCCGCGCCGGGATATCCGACGAATAGGTCGGCCATGGGCACCTGGATCTGGGGCTCCTCCTCCCGGGGGATCAGCATGGTGCTATATCCGCCGATCAGTAAAAAGGCTATCATCAGCAGGATGGTCAGCTTGGATTGGATGAATGCCCTGGCTATTTTACCCGATATCCCTTCTTGCATAGTGGTATATTGAAATAGGTTTATACTCTTTTATTGTTCCTTCACCGGGACGCCATTGTATAATTTCCCGGCCGCTCGGACGATGAAAGGCTCATCGGGACCCAGCCCGGAAAGGATCTCGACCTTATCACCGGCTGTCTTGCCGGTCCTCACCCATCGGAGCAGGGCCGTGTGCGCACTGCTGACCGTGTACAGACCGGTCAGCTGGTCATTCTGCACCAGCGCCGATAGGGGAACGAGAATGGTCTCATTTCCCGGGGCGGACGCCTGTCCCTTGTCACCGCCTGCGGATGCGCCGCCGGTAATGAATACGTTCACATACATTCCTGCATACAAACCCTTTTGTGCGTCGGCCGGCAGGCTGATCTTAACGAGGTATTGCCCGCCTGTGGCGGCGGAAGAGGCGCTGATCTGAGTGACTACGCCAATGGCTTTGCTGCCCGTTGACTTGATCTCCACCGCTGCTTTGTCACCGGTCCTTATCTTGCTGATATCCGCTTCGGCCACGGTCGCGCTCACCTGCAGGATATTGCTTTGATCTACCGTCAGCAGGGGCATGCCGGGATTGGCCAGGCTGCCTTCGTCCGCCAGCTTCTGTGTGACAACACCTGCAAATGGCGCGGTAAGCCGGGTATAGGCCATTGAAGCATCGACTTCATTACGCATTTGCAACGCTGCCTCCAGCCTGGACTTTGCTGCATCGTAACGTAGCGTGACATTGTCCAGCTCGCTGGCGGTGGCGCTCTGCCTGCTGAAGAGAGTAGTAAACCTGTCCAGGTCTTTGTGGGCATTTTCCACATCCGACCGGGCGCCGGCGATCTGCGCATCGGTCTGAGCCCTTTTGGCCGCCAGATCCTCGCTGCTGATAGTGGCCAATAGCTGCCCCCTATTCACCTTGTCACCTACTTTCACATAGATGCGGGTGATCGCACCCATTACCCGGGTGCTGATCGCTACAGATTGAGCAGCTTCTACCTGCCCGCTGGCCATAATCCCGTCGGCCCGGGCGCCGGAAGGTCTTGAAATCGTAACGGCCACCGCGCTGTCCTTATTTTCTCCCGCTTCGGGTTGCTGGCCGCCGGAGCAGCCTGCCAGTAGTAACAGAACTGGAATGACGAGGGATGAAAGCAGAATATTTGTATATCTCATTGGAGTATTTTTACCTTCCGGAAGAAGTAGTTAAAAATTGTATGTAAGCGAGGGTTACCTGGTGGTCGAAAACGGCTTGCGCCAATGCCAGTTGCTGCTGCGACAACTGGGTCTGCGCCAGCAATACATCCGTGCTGCCTGCCAGCCCCTGTTGATAGCGGTCCTGCAGGATACGAAGTGCCTCAGCCGCGCCGGCAGATGCCGCCTGCTGCTGCCGGATCCTGTAACCTGCATCGGCCAGCTGCCGTTGGGCTTTATTCAGCTCGAGGTTGCTTTGATCTTTGCGGAGGGATAGCTCTTCCGCCAGTTTGTTTCGCTCCAGGGTTTGCGTGGCGATCTTATTGCGAATGCTATTACCTTTAAAAATGTCCCAGGATAGCTGTACACCGGCCAGGTAGGCGTTGGCGCCGAAACCGAACATCCTGCTGTCGTTGAACTGATAGGAGCCGAAAGCATTGAGCCGGGGCATAGCGCTCATTTTACGGGACCGGATGCCCAGATCCGAGGCGTCAATGGCCTTTTGCAGGGCCGCGAAGTCGGCCCGGCTGGCCGGCACGACGGGATCTGTAAGGAGGGGACCGATTTCCTGCACTTGATTGCTGTCGACAACATAAAGAGTTCCGTAAGGACTCCCCATCAGGAGACTGAGGTAATCGGCTGCATTCTTCACCTGGCTCTTCGCTTCGGCCAACCTGCTTTCCGTAGTCGTCACCTGCACCTTTGCATTCAGATCATCCGCTTTGTTTAGCAATCCCTGGCCTACCCGGTCACTGGTATATCGATACAAAGCGTTGGCCGTCGCGAGGGCTTCTTCCAGGACTTTCACGGATGCATCGGCTAACTGCAACTGCATATAGGCCTTGCTCACCTCGAAGACCAGGCCTTCCCTGGTGCGCTGCGCTTTGAACCGGTAAACCTCCACTTCTTTTCCGGCGCTTTTGCGCAGGTACAATTGATCCATATTCACCAGGGGCTGCTGCACATCGGCCCTGGCCATAAAGTCGGGTGTTCCGCCAGGGTGATTCAGCTGCTCCGGGTTGAAATCACCCGATGTAATGGTTTGCTGTTGCAACTTGAATCCAAAAGCATTCAGCGGGTTATTCGTTGTCATGGCGGAATAAGAGACACCTGCCTGGGGCAGAAATACGGCCTGTGTCTCCTTGTAGCGGGCGCTGGCGATCTTCTCATCCAGGGTGGCCAGCTTCAGTTCCCTGTTATTGGTAATGGCTGCTGCAAGGGCCTGTTCAACCGTCAGTCTTGCCGCCGGCTCCTGGGATGACGCCCTTGAAAAGACCAGTAGCAGCAGGGGCGCCAGCCATCTTTTCCCTCTTATTAATCGCCAGGCTTCCATCATCATGGTCATAAATTTTATGCGAAGTTCCTTTTACGAAATGTCTTTATCCGTGACATTGGTCACACGACCGGGATAGATTGGTCAGATTTTAGGATCCGCCGGCTTCCGTTCTGCTTTCGGCGGCTGAATAGAGCAGCCACCGGCGCCGCAACAACCTATATTGGCAAGGGCCATGTATAGCAGGAATCCGCCGGCCAGACCTAATATCCACTCTTTGCTGACTATGGCCTGTCCGATGGCGATGATACCCATCACCAGGCGCAACACCCGCATGATATTCCAGCCGCTTAATATTGTTTTCATCTTTTTCGTTTTTATCTAACAGTCAGAGTTATCGTATCTGCTTCTCCAGCGAGTCCCAGGGGCCGCCGTTATAGACTTCAAGACCGGCCGCTTCCAGGAGTGATTTTGCCATTCCGCTCCTGGCGCCGCTGCGGCAACAGGTAATGACGGGTTTATTCTTTTTCTTCAGATCGGAGATGGCTCCTTTCACCTGATCGACCGGGGTATTGATGGCGCCCTTGATATGCCCTGTTCGGAATTCCTCCGGCGTACGGACGTCTAAAATGACGGCTCCGTTCTGATAGATCGTTTTTAGATCGATAGATTTTCCAAATAAACCTTTAAATAAATTTGACACGTTATTAAGTTTTTATGGTGATGAATAGTTGAATTATAATAAAGAGGTAGGGCAGACATAGTCTGTAACGGGAATTTCCCCGCACTCCTTAATGGCTTTGAAACCCCCGCGGATATTCACCAGCTGGTTGAATCCTCTGGCCCGTAGTATGGAGATAAAGATCATCGAACGGTACCCTCCGGCACAATGCACATACGTTGGATGATCCTTCTGAATGCCCGGAATATGCTGATTGATAAAATCCAATGGAATATTGACGGCGCCAACCACATGTTCGCTAAGGTATTCGCTGTTCTTGCGGACATCCAGGATAGGCAGGGAATCCCTTTTTAATCGGGCCGCCAGCTCCGCCGCAGTAACAGCATCGATAGTATCCGTCTCCTTTCCCGCAGCCTTCCAGGCGGCAAAACCTCCCGCCAGGTAACCGATCGTATTATCGAGACCAACGCGGGCCAGCCGGATGATCACTTCCTCCTCCCTGCCCTCTTCTGTAATGAGCAATATCCTTTGATTGATATCCGGAATCAATGCCCCCGCCCATGGAGCGAAGTTGCCATCGATACCAATATTGATCGAATTGGGAATAAACCCCAGGGCAAAGATCTCCGGATCACGGGTATCCAGGATAACAGCACCGGTTTCATCCGCCATCCTCTCAAACGCCTCCGGCGATAATGCCCGTTCTCCCCTCCTGATCACCCGGTCAATACTTTCATACCCCATTTTATTGAGAAGGACATTAAAAGGGAAATAAGAGGGGGGCGCCACCAGACCGGTGGTAACCTCCCGGATAAACTCCTCTTTCGAAATACCCGGCCTCAGCGCATAGTTAGTCGCTTTCTGATGGCCAAGCGTGTCGCTGGTCTCGCTGCTCATTTTCTTACCGCAGGCACTGCCCGCACCATGAGCCGGATATATAATTACATCGTCCGGTAAAGGCATGATCCTGTTGTTCAGCGAATCGTAGAGCAGGCCCGCCAGTTCTTCCTTCGTGAGGCCCGCTGCCTTCTGCGCCAGGTCAGGTCTGCCGACATCGCCGATAAACAACGTATCGCCGCTGAATAAAGCCTTCGCCTGCCCGTATTCGTCCATCACCAGGTAACAGGTGCTTTCCATGGTATGCCCTGGAGTATGCAACACCTTTATAGTGACATTCCCCAGCTTCAATTCCTCATTGTCGGCGGCAATGTGCGCCTCAAAAGAAGGATCGGCATTCGGCCCGTAAACGATGGCAGCCCCGGTCCTGTTGGCCAGGTCCAGATGGCCCGAGACGAAGTCGGCATGGAAATGGGTCTCCAGCACATATTTGATCTTTGCCTTATCTTTTTCCGCCTTTTGAACATACGGTTCCACCTCCCGCAGCGGATCGACAATAGCCGCTTCCCCATTGCTTTCGATATAGTAGGCGCCCTGTGCCAGGCAGCCGGTGTATATTTGCTCTATTTTCATGATCGACGTTTTTAACATGGTAAAATTAGATCACCGGTACACCGTTAACCGTGACTTTAATCACGTAAACAACATTTCCCGGACAATTATATAAATACCCATCGCCAGGACAAACCAGCCAAATCCAGCCTTTAATTTTTCACCTGACATCCTTTTGCTGATAATACTTCCCACGAAGATGCCTGCTATCGCCAGTAAGGATATCGTTAGCAATAGCCGCCATTCGATAATATGATGTCCCAGGTCTCCCGTAAAACCGATCAAAGAATTCAATGCAATAATGAGCAGGGAGGTGCCGACAGCTTCTTTCATAGGCAGTTTAACCAACAGTACCAGCGATGGTATCAAAAGGAATCCGCCGCCGGCGCCCAATAGGCCGGTGACCAGGCCAATTCCCAGGCCATTTAATAGTAGGCCAGGTAAGGGGATATTCTTGTCCCGGACAGCATCTGCCTTGCCCTTTGTTTTGGACCTGATCATGGAAACAGCGGCGACAAGCATCAGCACGGCAAATAGGACCATGATTAACAAGGCCTTCGTAATGGTATAGGATCCTACATGCCCTATCTGCTCGGGTATCGCCGGCATAATAAATTTCCGCGTGAGGAATACGGTCCCGATGGATGACATTCCGAACAATAGAGCCGTTTTGATACTAACCAGCCCATTCTTGTAACTTTTCCATGCACCCACCAAACTGGAAGACCCCACCACAAACAGGGAATACGAAGTGGCCAGCGCCGGAGCTACATTAAAAAGATAGACTAGGACAGGCATGGTGAGGATGGAGCCACCCCCTCCGATAAGTCCCAAAGAAATCCCTATCAGGGCTGAAGCAACGTATCCGGCGATTTCCATCTCCATATTTGTATTTTCCACAAATATCAAATGGTGAAGGAACTAAAACCGTGACTATTGTCACAATACCAACCTCAGGCATTGCCATGATTTATATCAGCTTCGGGGTGACATCGATTAGCCCACCTTTATGGGAGATGCGGCTCCTGAAAATGGGACATGGGATTGTTGCCGGCAGTGATTACATTTGCCCCTGAATACGGTTTCTTATGGTCGAAGAAGAAAAAATACACACGCTATTCCCATCCTTTGAACATGAACTTGTCGGCGCCATGAGTGAAAGAGCCGATATAAGGGAATTTCAGGCAGGCCAGCTACTGATGAAGACCGGGCAAAACATACGGTCTACCATGCTGATCACCCGGGGGCTGGTAAAGATATTCCGGGAAGATTCGGATGGAAATGAATTTTTCATGTACTATTTACAGCCCGGTCAGGCCTGTGCCTTGTCCATGATTTGCGCTACGAAACAGGAGACCAGCCAGATCATGGCCCGTGCAATGACCGATACCGAAAGCATCAGCATTCCACTGGAATACATGGACAAATGGATGACCCAATATAAGAGCTGGTATCATTTCGTCCTCGAATCCTACCGCTCCCGCTTTGAAGAATTGTTGACCACCGTTGATCACATCGCCTTCCGAAATATGGACGAACGGCTTTTATTCTACCTGAAGAAGCAAAAGGAGACATTGAAATCCAACCGCCTCTATCTTTCCAATACGGAAATAGCCTCCGACCTCAACTCCTCGAGGGAAGTAATTTCCCGGCTGATGAAAAAATTAGCCGACAGACAACTTATCCGGATCGACCGCAACTATATTGAAATTCTGAAACTGGAATTGTAATTACGAAATAACCATTCTCAGGCGCCGCCATGACTTAGGTCACGGTAAACCACAGCAGGTTGATCCATCTTTGTACCAGCATAAAAGCAAAAAAGATGGATACTTCTCCTTTATACCATGTTGAACTAAAATGGGAGGCTGGCCGAAAAGGCCATGTCAGCTCCCCTGTGCTGGACTCCGCCATTGAAGTGGCAACTCCTCCGGAATTCCCCAAGGGCGTACCGGGGATCTGGTCGCCCGAGCATCTGTTAGTGGCAGCCGTTAATAGCTGCCTTATGACGACCTTCCTGGCAATCGCAGACAATTCGAAATTAAGTTTTGTCGATTTCGAGTGTAAAGCAACGGGGAAACTGGAGAAAATTGAAGGAAAATACATGATCAGCGAGATCACCTTATCGCCAAAATTGACGCTGGCCATTCCGGACGACGAAGAAAAAGGGCTGAAGATCCTGCAAAAATCCGAAGCCGCCTGCCTTATCTCCAATTCGGTCAGGTCCAGGATAGTTTTCATCCCGGAGGTCAAAATTCAACAAACCATTACCGTATAAACTGTTGGGATAACTATCCTCGTGATTGCAGGAATTTTTTGTAGCCCCATTTCCGCGGAAAATCGTTAACTTCATCATAGACAACCTTCGTGAATACCAGCTATGATCAAACATGCGTTTGGAAAAATATAAATGGCGCCACTCTGCTTTTAAAGGCATTCTGTCAGTAATTGGCCTCGCCCTTTTTACTGCGCAACTTTCCTATAAATTTTACTTCTTTGCCAATATACCGGTCGTACAATCGGGACATGGCGGTATTACAGGGTCCGCCAATGTAAAAAACTGCCGGGACCTGCCTGATTATCATAACAACGCCCGTCTGCTGCTGGATAAAAGGTATGATTACAGGCATACCTATGCGTTGCTCACTCCTTTATTTCAAGCTCCATCTATTCGGGAAAAGAGGTTTAGACTCGTTGATATATTGCCCGCTGAAGTAACCTCCACTACTGTCCTGACAGCCTTTTTCAGGGGCCCGCCCACCATTGGGATCAGTTAAGTTAATCCCTCAAAAAAAAGCCCTTCCTTTTGAAGAGAAGGAATGCTTTATTCACATTACTATTAAATACAACAGTTGTGAAATCCATCATTTCCCAATTCAATCAGGTTATATCCCCTCGCACCCTTAAAATAATTCTTATTAAGGCGATTCTTACCGCTTTGGCGGTTATTGGCATTTTCGGTTTTACGCCCAAACCTCACTCAACAGAGAAAATAGTTGTAAGAGTTCCCCTCCTGGAAAGGAGGGGAACATGATATGCTAAAAATTCTTGAGAAACCTCAAAATTATAAACTCCTATATACAATTCAAATTTATGATCATTAAAAAGCAAGGGCCTTTTCCGAAAGTTTGTTAAAACATGTACTGCTGAGTTTAATTTCGTTTTAACCTGGCTTAACAAACATTCAATCAAGGCATCTTTACTTTTATGGTGGCATATAATTTAAAGGCATGAATACTGAGCTGGCAAAATTTGTCCATCAAATCATAGAAAATAAAGAATTCAAATGCCCTATCTGCGGCTCTCGACGATATGTTACCGATGAGGGCAACCATGAGTTGACCTTTCACTGCTCTTCAGAAGAAGCGAGATTCTGGGATTTTGAAAGAGGCACGCAAGAGCAAATGAAGGCAAAACAACATTGGGACCAATCCAAGCGGGAATTGTTCCTCAGCATGGAAGACGTCATGAACTTTCTCGGTGAAAATGCATCCTCCTCGGAAGTAAAATTTTTCTCCGACGGATCCACCAGCCATTGACAAGAGAAAAGCTATTTATCAATGAAAAATTCACGCATAGATCTGTCCCAGTGAAATTTTGATTCCATCAAAGAACCTGACCCCTTCTCAAAGGTCCAAAATTTCGCAGCGTTCGAAGAACAGTGAAAAGTAAGTTTGTGCTCATTGTAGTCTGTTATGTAAAGCGAACTGCCGCAAACGGGGCAGGCAATTTCTTTATTATCGACTATTTGTCGGATGTGTTCCAGGAAATCCATACCAATTCCAGGTTAGTTAGGTTAGTCGAATAAATATAACGTCGCGATTTACAGCGCAAGTACGACGAATATTAGATCCGATCAAATTGGAGTAAACAAGATTTGCATCGATGAATGTCAACAAGCCGGGGGACCGCGAAGATGGTCAAACCGGGGAATGGCGTCAACAGGAAACTGCATTAAAAAAGCAGCTATCCTGTTCTCTCGTTCGGACGCATAGACCAGGCCAAAGGGACCAGCTTGTAAGACAAGCAATACAGGTTCCAGATAGCGTTTATCGATCGAATAGATGGCTTTGTACTTTCGGATAGGGAATTGTTGCGGGGGTCTGCCAAAGTTCGGGAGGCTTTTTTTGATATTCCCATGAATAAGAAAATGTCCGCCTGAATGCACGTAAAACTGGCTGGAAAGCCGGTTTCCAAACAGCACCAGGCTACTGATAAACAGAATCCATTTAGTAATGCCCAGAAGTAATGTATGTCTGATTAAAGCCATTCGATATGAACAAAGTTAACTAATCTTTAATCACTTATCATGGTCAGTCTGTTCTATTCCCGGGAAAAACTGCTACTTTTATATAGAGGTTGACATAGAGGAAAATTAAATGCCGACCCGTTTTAAGGGATGAAAACCATAAAACATAGACGATACAGATCTCTTTTCAACAGCGCATTTTTGCTGGTGGGATTAGTCCTGATGGTCGTTCAGTCCTCTCCTAAATTCTACCAGTTCGCCAATAATCCTGTTTTCCACACGGCAGGCCAGGCATCCGGTCATAAAACGGACCTCTCTTCCGGGAAGGGCTCTCCGAATTTTCGCAGCAGTAATTTCCTGTCGCTGGACAAGCGATACGACTGCAAACAAGTGGTTGCATTGATCAGTTCCGTTTTCAGAGCGGACCCGCTACCACCGGAAATTAAGACGCAATCCCGTTACATCCCTTGCAAGCCTGACCTTACCATCATCTCATCAGCCTTCCGACGCGGCCCGCCTTCCATATAACAGCTACTGACTATCTCATCAATTTCAACCTGCGATAAATAGCACGTTTCAATTCATTCTATTATGAAAGGATCTATCATAAGATTACTCCTGCCAGTTTGCGTATGGGTGTTCCCGGGTATTATCAGGGCGCAATCAGACTGGCCCAAAGTAATTACCGCTACCGATGGCACTATCATTAACATCTATCAACCACAGACCGAGTCTTTCGCCAGAGAGGACAAATTCGGACGCAAAATTTCCAGCGGGCGAGCAATTTCTCAGGAGGAAGATTTGGCAGCGGCGGAGCTCGATTTGGGGGCGGAGCGAGATTCGGCGGAAGCACCCCACATTTTAGCGGAGGAGGTGCACACTTTGGCGGCCGACGCTAACAGAAAAGCCTGTTCCTGATTTTTTAATTTCTTTCGAAACTCTGTTAAACAACATAAAAAAGTCGTGTCAAATATAGCGAAGGCCCATCTTTTATATATTTTACACCGACCTTTCCTCCAGGTAGCACTTCATGATAAAGCCACCTGACCTCTAAATACACTAAT
>DATJJD010000158.1:0-52179 GCA_035492545.1 Puia sp. | reverse complement strand
CAGTTGGTCCGGGATAAGTGCGTTGGGCAGGAGTCCCTCGATCCGATCAATAATCTGAAACCCGATGAAGTCTGTTACCTCCATACGCTTATCAAAATTCTTCTCTTCGTAGAGAGCAGAATTTTTCTCTATGTCATCCAGATAGGACCGTATTTCAAAAATGGTCATCTTCTTCTTTTAATCACCTGTGGGTTGTATAGCACCCATTAACACCCGGACTCTCCATGAACTTTAAAAATTGCTTTTACTTTGTCACCCGTTATCTGCAGGGTCCCTTTATACAATCCCCCTTCGTCATAACTTTTAATTTTTTGCGCTTTCAGAATGGCCTTATACCCATTCCCCTTGAAAATAGTAATAAAGCTACCTTCTGAGATTTCTTTGCTGGCCAGACTATCTCTGTTTAGATAAATATTGGCGCCCTTGACTCTTATGATGGCAAAGTCAGTCAGATTCGATAAGAAAATGTATTTATCCGTTGCGATGGCTGTTGTGTCAAAGGTATAGGTATCACCGCAGCCATTTATCGTGTCCGGAACGGCGGGGAAGTAGTCGAGTGTAAAAGCCGTATCGGTAGGGGGGATCGGGGTCGTTTTTTGTGCTGCTATGACCTTTGCCGGCGCACTATCGGTTTTTTTAGTGTTTTCCACCTTTTGTTGATGATTGGCGCAGGCTGTGAGGAAAAAGAGTACAGAAAGGTATAGGTTTAATCTCATCATGGCTTATAGTAGGATTGGTGATCAGGATAATAACGAAAACTACAGAGTAAAATTATGACTTATGCCATAACCCCGGATGGATTATTTTTAGGCCATACCTAGTCCCAGCAAAAGAAAAACCATGGCTACCAGCAATGCCAGTGACCGGAGACCGATCACACTATCCCATTTATTTTGCAGCGCACGAGTGTTATCTAGTTTCCGGCCATTTTTGACGGCCTCCCTCATTTTCGCGTTGACGGGTTTGGCGAAAAGGTCACGCATATTAAAACAAATTTGATGCACCCAGGTTAATTTCCCGGAGTAGCCTGTTACAGCGGCCGTCAATCACATCTGATTCCTTATGGGTTAGGAAATAGTTATGAGCAGCTGGTTACTATGAAGCAGGCCTGTTGCATCGTTTAGGTCCGGCAATCCCTGAGTGGCGGAAATGATCACCTGATCACCTTTATCGCCTACGATGTGCAATCTGGCGGCAAGAATGCCCTGAGCATTTACTATCGGGACACCAGGATGTGGCCACACGGTAAACCCATGATTTTTGTTGGGTTGACCCGGGAGGACTGATACAGTGAATGTTGGGTCACTATAGGGGCTAAAATGGCTTCCTTCGAGGTCAAACATCCCGTTAACACCTTGAACATAATCAGGTGATGGCTTTTTTATGTTTAAGACAGGTCTGTTCGTTGTCGGTACGATGGGCGTATCGTGAAAAGTAATTCCTAATTCTTCGAGATAGTCAAGCCTTTGAGATAGCGCAGTATTCGAAAGTTCAAGTTTGACAATTCTACTTATAAGATCGCTAATGAGTATCCCACCGACCGTTAGCTTTCCATCTATCACCACATCACCTACAAAAAATCCGGCACAAACCGTGCTCATGCCATAAATAGCGATGGACTGCTCGCTGTGGCCATAGACTCCGGCCCGATTGCGATTCTTCCCAATGGCATTACCGATAATCATGGCGCTGGCTGGGAACTCTAGAGGGGGGCTCTGGGGGGGACGTTTTGTGCCGGGCTCAAAATGAAATGGATTAGGCATAATATTGAGTTTGTCGCTGTACCTGTTCAGGTGGCAGCAGGAGTTAATAATTTTGAATAGCGAAGGTTGGCCAACAAGAATTAGTCGTAATAAGCAGCAACCGGAGAACAGGAAATATGAGTTATTTTGTAGTGAAATAAGTTATGATGAATGATACCATTGACTTTAAGCCCTATCGGGCCTATTTAAATAACCTGGCCCCGCTGACCGACCAGGAGTGGAATTGCCTGCAGGAGATCCTTTGTATCAAACATTTTGATAAAAAAGAATTATTCCATACGGCAGGCCGTCCATGCAAAACCATCGGGTTTATATTGGAAGGCTGTTTTCGGGCAGTCAGGACCTATGACGGGGAAGAAAAGACCTTTGATTTTGCCATGGAAGGAGAATTTATAACGGACTATTACAGCATTCTTACGCAAAAGAATTCCGAAATGGACACCATTGCCGTTGAGCAATCCGTCGTTGCGTGTGTGGATGCTGACGCTATGCTGAAATTATTTGACAGCACGATGACCTGGCAAAAGATTGGCAGACACCTGGCGGAATATGCCGCCTGCTATTACCGGGAAAGGCTGGTAGCTTCTTATTATGAATCCCCCAAAACAAGATACCAGCATCTGATGAAGACCTCACCGGAATTGTTTTTGCGAATACCTCATCATATCCTCGCTAACTATCTGGGCATGACCAAAGAGACGTTAAGCAGACTGAGAAACCCCCTTAGATAAGTTTTGTTGATTGAAATCAA
This sequence comes from Puia sp., assembly GCA_035492545.1. GTDB lineage: Bacteria > Bacteroidota > Bacteroidia > Chitinophagales > Chitinophagaceae > Puia. The sequence goes on along the minus strand of DATJJD010000158.1, from coordinate 49,665 downwards.
CGGTTTTTGGTACAGGCTGGTGCTAGCTTTACAAAAAATCAGGATTTATGAAAGGATCAACAGAACCACCCGTGCGGCACATGCAGGCGATCATTACAGACCCCAACACTATTCCACGGCTCACCCTGCGGGAAGTGATGATTCCCACGCCGGCCCCCAACCAGGCATTGATACAAGTGGAGGCTTTTTCGCTGAACCAGGGCGAGACCCGTACGGCGCTTGCCGCGACAAAGAGCTATACTCCCGGATGGGACTTCGCAGGTTTGGTCGAGCGTGCGGCTGCGGATGGCAGCACACCCAAAGAAGGCGTCCGGGTTTTTGGCTTCGTGGCGTCTGGCTCCTGGGCCGGGTATGTCACGGCCCATAACGGGCTGATGGCAGAGATTCCCGAAGGAGTCACCTATGCACAAGCGGCTTCTCTGCCGGTGGCCGGCTTCACTGCCCTGACTGCGTTGGAAACCGCCGGCTTCCTGCCCGGTCGTCGTGTGCTGATCACCGGGGCGGCCGGGGGGGTAGGCCGTTTCGCCTGCCAGCTCGCCGCTTTGGCTGGCGCCGAAGTATCTGCTATAAGCCGGCGACCGGGGCTTCCGCTGCAGCTGCGGGAAGATGGTGTCGAACCCGCCGGGGTCTTCACCGACATAATGGAGGCCAGGGCTGCCGGGGAATACGATGTGATCCTGGATTCTGTGGGCGGCGATACCCTGGCGGCCACACTCGCAGCGCTGTCCCGCGACGGTGTCTGCATCAACTTTGGCAACTCCGCCCGTCAACCGACGACTTTCGATGTCCGGGCATCCGGATGGCCCCTTCACCGCACGCAATGTATCTTTCTGGGCCGTGAGCCTGCCGCTAACAACACGCCCATCCTGACGCGCCTGATTCGCCTGGTGAAGCAGGGACGCCTTCGGACCCCTATCGATAGGGAACTGTCCTGGACCCGCGTGGCCGAGGCTGCTGAACAATTGGTGCAACAGCAGGTAGATGGTAAGATTGTGCTTAACGTGGTATAGAGGGGCTGATTAGGGCGGTGGAAAATCCTAGTCATGCAGGAACTCTTCCACCAGCGTAGTCGTTACCTGGAGGATGCGGCTGCCTTTAACAGGTTCCGCCTCCACCGCCCCGATAAAGGCGCCGTGTGTACCCGGTAGAATTATCAGCTTGGCGCCCGGGATCAACTTCGCCATTTTTACGGTATGTTCGAGGGTTATTACATCCTGGTCGGAAGCCATCAGCAAGGTGGCTGCTTTTATAGACTGCAGATAATCATCCGTCCGGTCTTTAAAATTCAACCTCCTCGCCACGTCCTTTTCAAACATTACGGGTAGATGGTTGGGATCGGGCGCCACTTTTTTATAAGCCGTTTTGAACACCTCCGGCATATCCGCCAAGGTTGCTTTTTCCAGCCCTTCAAAGAAACCGGGGATCATGCCTTCCCGTTGGTAGTTGGATGAGACGACCACTATTTTGTTGACTATTTCCGGATGGCTATTAGCCAGTTGCAGGGTCGTACAGCCCCCATCGCTATAACCAAGGATGTTGGCTTTCGGTACCTTCAGGTGAGCCAGCAAAGCTGCCACATCATCCGCATCCTGTTCAAACGTTTCAGGGGCATCCCGGTCGCTGGTACGGCCATGAGCTTGCAGCTCTACGGCGATGACCTTGCCATGAGCGGATAACAAGGGCAGCAGGTTGCCAAAACTGGTCTCAATGGTTGACCCTCCTCCGTGGATCAGCACGAGAGGAAGGTCGCCATCACCGTGGATCTCATAGTAGAGCCGAAGGCCGTTGACCGGGGCATAACCGGAAGTCTTTAAGGTTGCCATGGCATATTTATTTTTTAACATTCGCCCCCTTCAGGTACACGATGAGTTTCTCGATATTTTGTTTCAACCCTTCATCCGCTTTGAAAGTTTTTACCACCTGGATAAACTGCTCGGCCGATTCAAAAAGCATGTGCCAGGTAAGCAAGGTCTCTTCTCCCTGTTGTTCAAACCGGACGGTGGCTACAAACTTCGGGCTGGAGACATGCTCGTAAACAATCTTTTTAAAAGGGATCACCTCTTTAAAGATGCTTTTATTTTTATAATCGGTTCCATCAGGACCATGCATAACCAAATCCCATTCACCCCCGGGGCTTACGTCCATCGTGTGGATGGTATTGGTAAATCCATTGGGTCCCCACCAGTTGGCGATGTGTTCCGGTTTGGTCCAAACTTCCCAGACTAACTCTACCGGGGCATTCAGCTTCCTTGTCATAAGAAGCTCCCGGTCCTTTGTGTTACTTTTTTGACTTTCCATACTTTTCTTTTTTAAGTTTTTCTATATAGGTTTCCAAATTGTCCAATTTATGCTCCCAATGCTGCCGGTACTGGTCTACCCATACGGATACTTCTCCCAGCTTGTCCAGCTGCGCTGAGCAAAACCGGTTCCTTCCCTGCTGTTTGATCAGGATGAGGCCGCAGTCGGTCAGGATCCTGACATGAAGGGATATTGCCTGCTGGCTGATGGGGAATTTTTCCGCAATGGAGTTGATGGTAAGGGGTTCGGCGGCAATCATATTAATGATCGCCCTCCGGGTGGGGTCCGCTATGGCCTGGTATACATCACGTCTCGCTTTCATATTATACAAGTAAGTGCTTGTAAAAATATATACAAGTATTTACTTGTGCAAATTTTTTTTCCGCCGATGGTAAAATGGTATATTTGAGACCCTTATAAAGGCTCTCTCTTTTATGAAGTATTCTATTTTATTTGCAGTATTCCTGGCAGGTTGTACGGTCAACCCTTATAAATCCACCAATAAGGTCTATAAACGGCAGGCAAAAGAATACGCCCGCGTGATCGGCCAGTACCCACTTGCCACCGGGGCCGACTCGGTGCCGGCAGCGCCTTACTGGGCGGGCACCATCAACTTCAACCTGCGTAAGCCCAACTTTGTCATCATCCATCATACGGCGCAGAACAGCTGCCCTCAGACTTTGCAGACCTTTACGGTAACCCGTACGCAGGTCAGCGCCCACTACGTGATCTGTAAAGACGGTACCGTACATCACATGTTGAATGACTACCTGAGGGCATGGCAGGCCGGCGCCAGTAAATGGGGAAATATAACGGACGTCAACTCGGTGTCTGTCGGCATCGAGCTGGACAATAATGGCATGGAACCTTTCTCCGACCTGCAGATCAGCTCTCTTCTGCACCTGCTGACCCAATTAAAAACTACCTATAATATACCCACCGCCAACTTCATTGGACATGGCGATATAGCCCCTACCCGCAAGAACGATCCCAGTTCATGGTTTCCCTGGAAACAACTGGCGGATAGGGGATTCGGGTTATGGTATGGAGATACTACCGGTATAGCCGTTCCGGAGGGCTTTAGCAGCCTGACGGCCCTTCGGATCATCGGTTATGATATCAGGGACAGCAGCGCGGCGGCGCAGGCTTTCAAACGTCATTTCGAACAGGATACCCTCCGCTGCTGGGGACAGCCGGAAGAGAAGATCCTCTATACTTTATACCGGCAGTACGAGTAAGGGATCCCGGTATAGGCCTCCGTCGTTAAAGCAGGTACCTCCTTCCTAATTTTTCGGGAAATAGAACTGGTAAAAAAGATAGGCATCGAGCCAGCCCAGGACGCGCACCCAGCCTTCCGCATGCTCATACGCTGCCGCTTCGCAGCCGACAAAACCTTCGTGCCGCACTGTTACACGGGTACCGTTCTCAAGGGGATCGAAACGGTAGGCTATCGTTGTCTCCCGCCGGCCCAGCACCGGATGATCCCACTCATACTTCCGGGTGTGGACTAACTTATGGGGCGCATCGATCTCCAAAAAGGTACCGCTGGCAGGATAGGCGCTGCCATCCGGGCGGACTACGACGACACTATACCGGCCTCCGACCCGGAAGTCGGCGATCCACTGCGTCATGCGATAGACATCGGGAGCTCCCCACCAGTGTTCGATCTCGCTGGCCTGGGTAAGGGCGCGGAAGACGCGCTGGGGTGGGAGGGCAACGTCCACGGTCGCGAGGATCAAACCTGTTTCAGGGTCTGCTACTGCACGGGGAGCGGGCCGGTTCATATCGATCTTTTCCCTGGCTATCGCCTTATCCGTATCCGGACGCCCTTTATGCCGGGTCAAGAGCTCAAACAAACTTGTTTTTACATAATAGTTCCATCCGTCTTTACAATTGGCATAACATTCCAATGCAGGCACCAGGCCGATATGGGTCATACGGACCTGCGTAGCGTCACCGTCCGGCAGCACTTCCCACAGCAGCCGGGTATCTTTCCATTCCTTTTTATTTTTCAGGAAATGAAGATGGCAATCGACTACCTGCCATACTATTTTTTTATCGGGGACCCATTCGACTATTTTAATGAGAGAAGAGGTCTCTCCGAAACGGACGGTAAAAAGGTCGTTCAGGTTGTTCGAGCTACCTTCCAGGTTGCCCGTCCACCATTCCGAGACACGGGTAATGCTGTCAAAAGCTTCTTTGACCGTGTTGTTGGCAGTAAAACTGCAATGATAATTTTCCTGGTTCATGTTGTTTGATTTTAAAGATTTTTCTTCTTCGCCTCCCTCTCCTTCATCACCTTACCAAGACGGTCGAGATGTCCCTCCCACATCTTACGGAAGGGCTCGATCCAATCGGCCACCTCGGAAAGCTTTTGAGGTTGGATACTGCAATAACGCTGGCGCCCCTGCTGTTTAATGTCGATGAGGCCGCACTCGGTAAGGATCTTGATATGCAGTGAAATGGCCTGCCGGCTTACGTCGAAATTCTCCGCGATAGCGTTGAGATGCTGGGGGTTGTCAGCGATCATGTTGATGATCTTCCGCCGGGTGGGGTCGGCTATCGCCTGAAAAACATCTCTCCTTGTATCCATAATGCGCAAGTATTTGCTTGCAAATATATGGGCAAGTATTTGATTGCGCAAATTTTTGTGAAAAATCACTTTTTATGCCGGAATAACCAGGCGGGCATTTGTTCGCTGGTGTATAATTCAGCATAGACATCATGGTCAAGACCCTCGACTTCCCAGAATTTAATATGCCGGTCCCCGAGAGCATGCAGTTCTTTATATAGCAGGACATCGGTGTCGATGGGGTTCTCCTGATCGGCATTGCCATGGACCAGCCAGATCGGGATCCCGGCCAGGGCGTCCATCCGGCCAAACGCGGGAATGCCCGAGACGGCAACGGCCGCGGCAAAGAGGTCCGGCCGCAGCTCAAGGGAATTGATGGCGCTGGAAGCACCCATAGAGAACCCGATCACATAGATCTTCCTTTTATTCACCGGAAGGACATTTTTCAGGGAGTCGATCAATTGCAGGGCTGTGTTAAGACAGGCGTCGGGCGAAGAAACCAGTACTTTTTTATCCGGGCTCATCGTGTAGTTGGAAGACCGCAGGGGGAATTGCGGTACAACGATATAGGCCGGGTACCGCTCACGGATAGCCGCCTTCGCCCAGAGCCTGGCCAAAACACCGAGCTGGCTGGTATTATCGGTACCGACAGCTCCAGACCCATGTAAGACCAACACCAGGGGATAGTTGTCTTTTTTACGGGCAGGACTTAATAACCGGTAGTTGATCGTTGTTTTACCCGGGCCGGTATACTGAAAAGGCTGGAAGACCTCCCTGCTGATGGCCCGGATGCTGTCTTTGACCTTATTCGCAGAGTCCTTGCTGATATGCTGTTTGACCCTGCTATGCCCCGTATCCTTTTGTACGCCCGAGCAGGCGGTCTGCATTCCCAACGCCATTACCGCCGAAATAAAGAAAATGAAATGTTGTTTCGTTGCCATAAAATGAAACAAAGTAAGTGATTATCCGTGTATATATATTTTCCTTTAAAAAAGGATAAGTGGTTGAGCTTACTGCCCCCCAAACATGAAAAATTGTGACCATAAGTTCACATTCGTGTCATTCTGGCGATAGTCGTGCACAAATGCTGCATAACTGTGCAGAAACCTTGCTGACGCCTGCCAAAAGCCCCGCGTATTTTCAAGCAGTTGCAACGACTTACCACTTTCGGGTACTCGCGATTGTAAAAAGATTTCTTTACTTTGAACTAATATAATCCACCCTCCCTCTAATTGTTTCCTGACATTTCAAACTATTATCCTTATGATCCTTATTCCGGCAAATGGACCATTAAAAGTCGCCAACCTCCAATACGTAAATTATCCTCCGGGCACTTCCGAACATTTACTCCTTTTTCATAACCTTCAACTTATTCAGTAGCTACGAATTGCGGGATATTACCACCATTGACCCAAAGAAAAACAAGAATGGAAATAGTACCGGGAGCTGTATTCATTGAACGGCGCCGGGTTGAAAACCTATCTTTCATATTTTAAAAAACTAAAAAATGGAAAAAACAACAAAACTCTCTTTAGAAGAGTTGAAAGCAAAAGCAGGAAAAGCATTTGTTGATGCGCATGCTATCAGCGGCGGAACGCTGGATGATTGCCATGTCGTCGCTCCCAGCGGCCCTGCTGGTCCGGTCTGCGATCAGATATAGTTTCGGATTTTATAAACAGGATAGAGGGTCTTCCTCTATCCTGTACCTAATTATTTGGTATGATCCATTGGCAGTTAAAAAAATATATACCCGTATATACTTTCGGCCCCCAGCTGCATATTGGCTTTGGCGGCGCCAAAATGGGACATCTGATCGTAGAGAACTCTACGGAAAATAACACGATCCTGGGAAAGTTGGTGACCGAAGGGATCCCGGACGACGAATTAGGCGCCGGCCTGGGAGAAAAACTGAAGAGCCTACATTTCCTGGAGCCAAAGAAGGAAGCAGGTATGATCAACAGGAATGAATTGTTCCTCAGCTATTTCTCCGATATGGAATTGACCCGGGAAATAAGAGAAACGAAAATACTGGTGTTCGGGGCCGGGGCCGGTGGAGGAACCCTGATCTACTTACTGGCCCAGTTTGGATTTTGTAACATAACAGTCGTCGACTTTGATGAAGTCAGCCAGTCGGACCTCTATCGGGTCATGACCTATGATACCTCCGACATCGGCAGCTTGAAAGTCGATGCCCTCCGCAAACGGATCCGGGACAACTTCCGGGTGGATCTCCATACCGACAGGACCCACTCGTTCGAATACGAAGAGATCGAACAGGTCATTGAAAGGCATAACCCCGAATTTATTGTTCTGGCCTGCGACCCGGACCTGAAGTTCCGCGCTAACCTGAACAGGTATTGTTTCAGGAACCTGCTCAATTATATTGTCATTGCGTATTCTTATGAGTATGTAAAGATCGGCCCCCTGTATATACCGGGTTTCACTGCCTGCGACGCGGACTTTTCCAGAATGGTGCAAACCGAGACCGACGAACCCATGGACTTCGAGACCTACAAACGGCTCTTTCGGGGTTATCTTATCCATCCCTCCGTCACCTTCAACATTAATATCCTGGCAAATTTTGCCCTGAAGGAGATCATTTTTTTCCTCTCCGGCAAGTATGAATATTGTTTTTCCATCGGCCGGCTGGTCGAATTCAATCCCATCGTTCTGACGAACCGGCATTGGTCGATTACCAGATATGAAGACTGCAAAGTTTGCTCCCATCTAAAGTAAAGGACATGACCCCCTTAAATAAATATTCTTTGCCATGAAATTACTCGACATTGTCATCGACGAAAAGCTCCTGCGGGATAACAAACAAACATTAGCGGATATTAATAAGTCCCTGTTGTTCGAACAGGATCAGCATATCTATGAAGAGGTCGATTTTGACAACGACGAATTCTTTTTGGACCCCTCTCTTTTCTGTTACCTCCTGGACAAGGCCCCGAACAAGCGGCTTACCCTGCAGCAGGTTTGTCTTGGCAACCGGCTGGCAGCCGATCAGCGGATCGACCTGCCCATATTCTTCGACGAGGGAGGCATAGCACATCTTCCTGGATTGGGTGAGTTCTTTGCCCCGGAGCTCAGGGGCCGGATCGTGTCGGCAAGTATGATCCCAAAGGAGAGAAGGCTGCTGGTCCCTCACGGAATGCTGGAGCCACTACCCGGCTGTCTCTCTTTTAATACGAAATGGTCATTCCCCGTCTACCTGCCGGAAATGCTGAGCAGGGAAGATAAGGCGCCATTGAGGGAGCTGCCTATGCAAACGCTTGCCGGCGCGCGGGGGCAGCTGGAGGAGGCCCTGGATTTTTTAAGCAGCCATACCGCGGGGTTCTATTCATTGCTGGAGCTGGTCACCAGGGAGGTGACGGTATTCAATTCCCCTGACCAGAACTCTTTTGCAGCCATTACCTCTCACGGAGCGGCCTTTCTGAATACAGAGAACAAACAACAGGACGCGCTATTCTTCATCGATGACCTGTCCCACCAGTGCGGCCATATCATCTTTAACACCCTGACCCTGCAGACGGAAGAATACCTGACCTTGCCTAAAACTACCCCGCTGGCGGAGCTGCTGACGGTTCCCGGCCACAGCAACAGGACCCTCTATGGGGCCTTCCACGGGCTGTTCACCTACTCTTGTATCCTGCATTGCCTTTCAGCATATTTCAACCATAAAAACCCCTCCCTGTCCCCTGAGAAGAAGATGGTGGTGCTGGGCCGGCTTGGCTTCTATCTCGTCAAATTTATGGTCGACCTGGACAGCTTTTACAAGATCCAGCAGGTCTTTACCACCAAAGGACTCGAGCTCTTCTGGCAATTCATCAACTCATACCGCTCTGTCCATGCCATGTTCGGTCAGTATACCGATCGCTACTCTTACGCCAATCAACCTTATACTTTCGATGAATCCCTATTCCTGGAATTAAATGCATTCGTAAATGACTATCAATAATCCCAGGCTTATGATTATCCGATGCCTTGTCATCGCCGCCCTTTTTCCGGGCAAGGCATTTAGCCAGGCCGACCCGGCAAGTACCAATTATTACAGGGCGGACAGCCTTCTCAACCTGGCAGCAAAGGCGCTGGCCAAGTCTCCGACAAGACTTGCCCTGTCCGGGACGGAATACCGGCAAGGTCATTTCCCGGCCCCGGACCAACTGGATACCTGTCCGTTAAAGGCCGGTATCGCAAATCCTGCCGGCCCCGACCCTTTTACGGAAACCTTCATGATCCGCTATCGCAACCATGAATACAGCTCTTCAGTCGTATTTACGGAAGACTCCTGCCGGTTTACGGATTATGGCGACACGGCATCGATGCGGTTACCCCTTGGCAAGGCATGTCTCGAATACTTTTATCTGCCCGGCAACATTATCCTTTTGGCCCGGAAGTTTAAGAATACCCTCAAACTCCTCCACCAGGATAACAGGCATGTCTATCTGCTGGCCTTCAACGACGCCGCCGGGAAAAATTATTACCTCTATATCGATAAGACCCGGTTTACGCTGGACAAGGTAGAGGAACTGACCTACGACGCCATGGCGGGCGACACGGATAATGAGCTCTATTTTACCGGCTACAGGACGGAGAATGGAGCGCTGTTCCCTTTGTCTATCCTCCACAAAAGGAATGGGTATCCCTACAGAAACCTGAAGGCTGACAGCATTACCTGGCCTTCATCAGCAGCCTCCGCCCCCGTCCCCGCCGCCGCTCCCCCAGCCTTTCCCGTCCCTCCCGCCCCGACGGCCGGCCCGGCCATAGAGATGGATACCCTTGCCCCCCATATTTTCCTGCTGAAGATGCTGAAGTATAACAATAAGGCGCTGCTTACCACCCATGATGGATACCTCTCTGTTTACGAGGCGCCCGTAGGCCTGGCCGCCTGCCGGGAGATCATCCGCTTTATAAACGAAAAATTCCCGGACCTGCCCATACGCTACTGTTTTGTCAGCCATCATCACCCCGATCATGCGGGGGGTATCGCAGCCTTTGCGGATATCGGGGCCACCATCGTCACTACTACGGGTAACAAAGCCTATTTCGAACGCCTCATCCGCGCCAGGCATAGCCGCAACCCCTCTTTCCCGGAATACAACGGATCGGGTGGGCCTTTCCGCTTCCTAATGGTCGATGACAGCAGCTCCTGGCGGCTGACCGATACCGCCTGCCCCGTCATCGCTTTTGAGACAGGATCAAAAACATCCCATACCAACGAATACCTGCTCTTTTATTTCCCCCAGCAGAAACTGTTGTTTGAAGGAGACCTGGTACTATTCCCCCAATCCGGGGTTTTAGCCCAGGGAAAAAGAGCCTATGCCGTATATGACCTCATCTCAGCAAAAGGTTTGCAGGTGGATAAGATAGTCCCTTCCTGGCCACTGTATCGATATAAAGATGAAGCAACCCTGGAGGACCTGAAGATGGCGCTAAAGAAAAATTATCCCGGACTATAACAAGCAAGGAGCCGATGAAGAAAAGATTCCCGTTTTTCAAACAGCTTGACAGGATGGACTGCGGTCCTACCTGCCTGAAAATGATCGCGACTTACTATGGTAAGAATATCGAACGCGATTATCTGCGCGAAAAAACCCATCTTACCCGGGAAGGCGTGACCATGGGAGCTATTTCAGATGCGGCGGAGACCATCGGCATGCAGAGCCTGGTCATGTTGTCTTCCTACGACATGCTGGTCAGCGATATACCGCTGCCCTGCGTCGCATATTGGCGGCAACGGCATTTTGTAGTAGTATACCAGGCTGGCAAGGATCATATCCATATCGCCGATCCCGGGTTCGGGCTGATAAAGTACACAAAAGAGGAGTTTGTGAAAGGCTGGATCTCCCAGCCTAAATCCGAAGCCGAAGAATCCGAAGGTGTGATCCTCGTCCTGCAGCCTACGGAAGAGTTTCACGAACAGCAGGATCAGAAGGGGAAAAAAAGAAGCTTAAGATTCCTCTTCCCTTTTATTACCCCGCACAGGAAACTGATTGCCCAATTGCTGGTCGGATTATTTATCGGCAGCATCATCCAGCTTATCTTCCCCTTCCTGACACAGGCCATTGTCGACATCGGGATCGGCCAGAATAATATCAGTTTTATCAACCTGGTCCTCATCGGGCAGATCATCTTCTTCCTGGCCCAAAGTTTTACAGAAATGCTGCGCAGCTGGCTCTTGCTGCATATCACCAGCCGTATCAACATCTCGCTGCTGTCTAACTTCCTCAGGAAATTAATGAAGCTTCCCATCGCTTTTTTTGATACCAAGAGCATCGGCGACCTGCTGCAAAGGATCCAGGATAATTCGCGGATCCAGACTTTTTTATCCTCCGCATCCCTGAATGTGCTGTTCTCTTCTTTCAGCATCGTGATCTTCGGGGCCGTGCTGCTTTATTACAGTACGCCTATCTTTCTTATTCTTTTAGTGGCCACCCTGCTCGACTTCTTCTGGGTCTCGGCTTTCCTGAAAAGAAGAGCGGCTATCGATTACAAACGATTTGACCAGGCTTCCGGAAATCAGAGCAGCACTATCCAGCTGTTACACGGGATGCAGGAGATAAAATTGAATAATTCCGAAAAGCGCCGGCGCTGGGAATGGGAGCTGATCCAGGTACGCCTGTTCAAGCTTTCCATGAAAAGCCTCTCCCTCTCCCAATTACAGGATATCGGAGGCAGCTTCATCCTGCACTTCATGAGCATCCTTATCACCTTCCTGGCCGCCAGAGAGGTCATCAACGGTAACTTTACCCTGGGCACCATGTTGTCGATACAATTTATTATCGGCCAGCTCAACGTGCCGATCAATAGTTTCGTAAGTTTCCTCCAGGCTTACCAGGATGCGAAGATCAGCCTGGAAAGAATGGCGGAGATCCATGATAAACCCGATGAGATCGTGGAAAGCGACAACAATATAGACGCCCTCCCCAAAGAAAAAGACCTGGTATTCAATAATGTCTATTTCCGCTATGGTTCCGATGCCTCGCCCTGGGTGCTGGAAAACATCAGCCTGACCATACCGGAGGGGAAAGTCACCGCCATCGTCGGCGCCAGCGGCAGCGGAAAAACAACCCTGCTAAAGCTTATTTTGAAATTTTACCCACCCACCACAGGTTCTATCCGGGTGGGAAATAATAACCTTTCTAATTTCAACAGTGACTTCTGGCGGAAGAATATCGGCGTGGTCATGCAGGACGGCTACCTCTTCTCCGATTCCGTCGCCAGGAATGTGACGGAGTCGGACTCGGAAGGGTTGCTGGACAGGGAGCGTCTGCATAAGGCCGTTCAGATCGCCAATATCGAAGACTTCGTGGAAGGACTTCCCAACGGCTACAAGACACGAATCGGCGCCAGTGGTATTTCCATCAGCGGAGGGCAGCGGCAGCGGGTATTTATCGCCCGGGCGGTATACAAGAACCCGGTATATCTCCTGTTTGATGAGGCTACCAGCGCCCTGGACGCCAATAACGAAGCGGTGATCATGAGGAACCTGGAAGAGTTTTACCAGGGCAGGACCGTCGTCATCGTCGCTCACCGCCTGAGCACTGTGAGGAATGCCGACCAGATCATCGTGCTGGATAAAGGTAAGATAATCGAACAGGGCACCCACGCGGTGCTGACCCATAAAAAAGAGGCTTATTATACGTTGATTAAAAATCAACTGGAACTCGGTCAATAATCCCATTATGCAAAGAAGATCCAAAGTTTATGACCTCGAGACCAGCGATGAGCCCATCAGGGAGATCCTGGGTAAAACGCCGGCCTGGCTTATCCGCTGGGGTAATACCTGTCTATTGGCCTTTTTCTGCCTCCTCTTCCTGGTATCCCTCATCCTGAAATATCCTGAGACGGTGGACTCCAGGGCTGTGCTGACCTCGATCGATGCTCCCAAACCGGTAGTAGCCTATATGTCTGGCAAGGTGGTCCGGCTTTACGTCCGGCAAAACCAGGTGGTGAACAAAGGGGATAAGATCGGTTATATGGAAAGTATCGCCAACCATGAGGAGGTGCTGCGGTTGTCGCACGTACTGGATTCCATGGCCACCGACCTGAAGAATGACGACCTCAGGGGATTTTCACCCCGGCTGAAAAAAGATTACGGAGAGTTGGGCGAATTACAGCAGTCCTACCAGACTTTTTTGCAGGCCTTACTCTCCTTCAATAATTACCTGGCGAATGGATTCTATGTAAAAAGACGATCGATCCTCTATAATGACCTGGACAACCTGGAAAAGAGCAGCCTGCGTCTGCTCGAACAAAAAAAGATCCAGGACTCCGACCTCGTATTATCTCAAAAGAATTTTTCAGCCAATGAGATGCTGAACAAGGAAAAAGTGATATCCGATGCCGAATACCGCGCTGAAAAAAGCAGGTTGTTAAACAAACAATTACTGATACCCATTATTTCATCCTCCATTATCGAAAATAATAACCAGCAAAATGCAAAGAGGAATGAGATCCTGGAGCTGGAAAATACCATCTCCCAACAAAAATCCCTCTTCCGGGAGGCGCTGAATACCTTCAAAAGCCAGGTGGACGACTGGAAATTCAAATATGTCCTCAGTGCGCCCATCAGCGGAAAATTTGTTTTCTCTACCTTTCTCCAGGAGAACCAGCAACTACAGCTCAACCAGACAGTGGGTTATATCAACCCCTATGACAGCCACTATTTTGCCGAAATGTATATCCCTCAAAATAATTTCGGGAAAGTAAAGGTGGGGCAAAAGGTCATCCTTAAATTTTCTGCTTATCCCTTCCAGGAATATGGAGCCGTGTATGGCAAAATAGAATATATATCCCACATCGGGACCGACAGCGGATACCTCTCCAAGATCTCCCTTCCCGACGGCCTGCTGACCTCTTCCCGCCGCCACCTTCAATATGAGGACAGGCTGATGGCTTCCGCACAAATCGTTACCAGGGACCAGTCTTTGCTGGGAAGGGTCTACTACAGCATCGTGAAAGCCGTGAAACCTGACTGAGGCAACAATGGTTGGACGGCCAGCGGTTCGTCACCCGCGCTGATATAGCGGATGGGCATGATTAAAATCTTAATTGGAGCCTTATTCCGGGCGTCACGTTCTTGAAGAGATCATGAAAGTAAATGAGGGGTTCCAGGTTGAACTTATCGTTGTGAAACCCGATATTATCGACCCCCAGCCGGAACGTATTCTTCTCAAAATAAGGCCCGTTGCGGTTGATCAGATAGGCAAGGGAGAACCTCGTGGGAAAATTGATGTCAAGGCCCTTTTTTGCCGGACGGTTGCCTTTGCGAGTCTGATCGTAGGTCAGTGTGAGGAAATCATTCCGGTAAGTATGAAGCCCCCCCTGTATGTTCTGGAAGAAAAATTGAGGTTCCCAGCTGAGGCCAAGGGTATACTGATAGAGAGATGGCTTGCCGAACAGGTCCCAGGAACTATTGAACAGTACGTTAAAACCCAGGTTAATCGAGGGCGCAAAATAGTTCTTATAATTCTGGACGTTGGCGGCCGCGAAAACGCTGATCCCATCCCTGGCGGGACCTATCGTCCCCATGTTATAGGCTTCGGAAATAGACGGGGCCTGTTTCAGATACAGTCGCCGGTTCCTGCCCTCAACCCACTGCCAATCCGAATTGGTAAAAAAATCCCGGACCGCCTGTTTCAGGGTGTCTACCTTGCCTTTGAGGGAATGCTCCATCAACCGCGGCAAGGCGGAAAGCTCGTTGACGATGATAGTAACCTCATAGCGATCGGACTCGTGTCCCGACTTGTTTTCGGATAAAGGGACAGGCCGGGATACCGTGGCCAGGATGTGGATGGTGTCCTGCGCAATTTTGAGGGCCGAGAGCTCGCCCTGCTGCAGGAGAAAGCTGGACCCGTTGGGAGCATATTGACGGAACCGGATCTCTTTTCTCCCGGAAGCCTGGATGGTATAATCGATCCTTTTGCTGGTCAGCTCATCTGTCAGGGAATCTTTGAGAGGCGCCAGATCCCGCAGGCATACCCGGATCAGCGAGTCCAGGTCCCCGATATAGGCCATGTCTTTGATGGACCGCAAGCCCAATTGGATCTCATTACCTTGCTGCAGGTCGATATAGAACCGGCGGTTGATATAGGTAGGTGCGAGGTCGAATGTGCGGGAAGGGCGGACCGCATTATCCGTTTGCTGGGCAATAAGGGTTCCGTTGATGCCGGCTGTCAGCATCAGTGCGCATAAAAGCTGCTTCATGACGATGTTTAGTTTTTAAATGAGATCTTAAAGGTTTGGTTGAGGTTGATTTCATTGTTGCTGCCCATCAGCAGGTTGCCAGGGGCATCGTTGTTCGACAGACGGATCCGTAAAAAAAAGTTGCCGGCCATATGGCTTGAGGGAGCTTCGTCCTGGACAGGCAACCCCAATTCATTGATGTGGACCACCCGGAGTTTGCGTTGCGGGGCAGGCACAACCGGTGGCGCTGTTGCGGCAAGCACTATGCTATCGGCAAAAACGGCGGGCTGCTCTTTTAATGGGTTCGGCTTTGCCAGGGGCGGTACCGGATGAGTGGCTGCTTCGGCTGCTGTTTTCATCCTGTCATCCCCGGAGGCCGTTATTATCCCGGGCGTTGGTTTGTGAAATTGCTTTTCCGGGCTGTCGGCTGAATAGATGACCGATGCCTGTTCTTTCAAACCAAGTGTCGGGGGGGGCGATGGTTCCGGTGAGAGATGGCCGGGCCGTCCCGGCAGCAAGGAACCCGCACCTATGATCACCAGGCAGGCAGCCGCTGCCCAATACCATCCTATTCTTCTTCGGGGTTTCTCCTCTTTGTCATGGAGCCGGGTATACAATTTCTCCCAGGCGCCCTCTCTCCACGTCGGGTCCGTCCCCGGCAGATCGTCCAGCTGGTCCAGCCTGTCCGTCCAGCCACCCCCTTCACTCATTTTTTCGTTTGACATATTCGGTACCGTTAAGCAAAAACATTTTTTGTAATAAAGACCGGGCTTTACTCAACTGGGATCGGGAAGTGCCTTCGGAAATCCCCAGCGCCGCGCTGATCTCCTTGTGGCTCCAACCTTCTATGCTATACAGATTGAAGACGGCGCGGTAACCTTCCGGCAGCCGGACGATCATCTGAAAGATCTCTGCTGCGGATAACTTGTCCAGGGCATCCTCTTCCCAACTGCTGAGCTGCTCCGCTTCCGATTCCGCGACCATGACAAAAGCCTTCTTCTGACGCAGGTACATCAGGCATTCATTTACCATGATCTTTTTCAGCCAACCATACAACGGAGCTTCCCCCTCGTAAGTAAAAGCCGGAAGGCCCCGAAAGAACTTATAAAAACCATCCAGCAATACCTCTTCCGCCGCTTCAGGGCTCTTGACATAACGGATGCACAGTACCCGCATGACGCCTGCCAGTCGGTCAAAAAGGCATTTCTGTGCGGCGGCGCTTCCCTGTTTGGCTTCCCGGATCAGTTCGGAGAGATTCATGTACTGCTTTCGCTGGATAATTTATATCTATAAATGCAAATTCCCTTCCGGACGTTGCCCGGAAGGGAAAAATAATTCCCGTTACCTTACACCTCCTCCAGGGTAAAGGGTAGTTTGCGTATTCTTTTGCCGGTGAGGTCGAAAATAGCATTGCACAGGGCGGGCGCCAGAGGAGGCAGGCCGGGCTCGCCCACGCCCCCGGCTTTTTCATGATTATCCATAATAAACACTTCGATAGCCGGGATATCGTTGATGCGGGGCATTGGGTAGGTGTTAAAATTCTTCTCTACCGCTGCCCCATCCTTGAAATGCGTTGCGTGTTTGATGGCGGCGCCCAGTCCCATTACGATACTTCCTTCCACCTGGGCACGAATGATGTCAGGGTTTACATACCAGCCGCAGTCTATCAGGGCCAGCACTTTATCGATCTTTATCTTCCCGTCCGGACGGTGCGAAACCTTGACGATATGGGCTGCGATGCTGCCGAAACATTCAGTAATGGCCACCCCCCAGCCTTTATTTTTGCCGCGCGTCTTCCATCCGCTGAGGGTTTCAAGTTTATCGATCAAGGCCTGATAGCGGGCGTTTGGCAGATGGCTCCTCCGGAATTCCAGCGGATCTGCTCCCGCCGCATGCGCCAGCTCGTCGATAAAACTTTCTGCCGCAAAGCTGCTGGTGGAGGCAGAAGGGGCGCGCCACCACATCACGGGTATGGGTGACCGGATGGAGACATAGCCAAAACTGTAATGAGGGAAAGAGGCCAGGTAGGCCGGGGGCATTCCGTCCATGCCGCTGCTGTTATAGGAAGCCGGGCCCGGCTCGCCTCCGCCTTCTTCACCGAAAGACTGAGAGGCCGTAATTGCCTGGAAGGCAAAGATCTTTCCATTCCCGTCAAGACCTCCCCTGCAGGCGTAGGTGGCGCCGGCACGGAAAGGCCCCCCGCTCATGTCGTCCTCTCTTGTCCATACCACCTGGACAGGCGCTGCCATCTCTCTGGAGATGAGGGCCGCCTCATGCGGATAGTCTGTAAATGCCTTGCGGCCAAATCCTCCTCCCAGGAAAGTCATATGAACGGAGACCTTTTCAACGGGGATGCCCATCCGCTGGCTCAGGTCGGCCTGTGTCCAGTTCGCCTCCTGTATCGGCCCCCAGATCTCAATACTGTTTTCCCGCACATCGGCAATACAATTCAAGGGCTCCATACAGCTATGGGATTGATACGGCGCCTCATAAATGGCATCGATCTTTTTAGCAGCTTGCTGAACGGCGGCCTCAAATTTATCCGACAGCCCGGGTCGTTTAAGGTCATCCCGCATGCGGGTGAATAGTTGTTCTGTATCCAGGTGCTCGAATCCTTCGTCATCCCATTCCACTTTCAGCGCCTTGCGGCCCTTCATCGCAGCCCAGAGGGTATCCGCGACGACGGCTACTCCTTCATACAGATAAGACCAGACGGCCCTCTGTACCTTGAAGACATGCTTTACCCCGGGGATAGCCCTGGTAGCGGAGTCGTCAAAACTTTTGACTTTTCCCCGGAAGCGTGGATTGCGTTCCACCACGGCATAGAGCATACCAGGCAATTTTTTATCCAGCCCGAAAACCGCACTGCCATTGATTTTGGAGGGGATATCCTTCCGGTGCAGCGATTTACCGATAATTTTATAATCTTTCCGGTCTTTTAGGGTCGGCTGTTGAGGCGGGGCCAATTTGGAAGCTGCCTCCACCAGCACGCCATAACCGGCCCTTTTGCCGGAAGGACGATGGATCACCTGGCCATTTTCAGCATAACAGTCGGAGGTGGGGACACCCCATTGCCTGGCAGCTGCTTCGATGAGCATTTCCCGGGCGGAAGCTCCTACACGTAGTAACTGTTGATACCATCCACGGACGGAAAAGCTGCCCTCCTGTGGCTGGGGACCGAATTTTTTTGGGTTGGCCGGTGCGAACCCGATGGTCACCTGGTCCAGTGATACTTCCAGTTCTTCTGCGATGATCTGGGGAATAGCCTGGTAAGTACCCTGGCCCATCTCCGAGCGGTGGTTCAGGATCGATACCTTACCCGACTGGTCGATGGCAATCCAGGACATCAATTCAAATTCCAGGTTGGTCTCATTCGGTAATGCCGCATTGATGATTTTTACGGCGCCCTTACCGACGGCCGGCAGGCAGGCCCCGATGGTCAGGGCAATACCTGAAAGCCCGGTCTGCCGTATAAAATTTCTGCGGGATAGGTTGGAATGACGGGTAGCCATAAAGATTCGGTTTATAATATGCCCCGGAATGCGTCTACAAAATAAGCATTCCGGGGCTAAGTATAAAGGGTCATTGACCACACGTCCGTCCCGACAGACCAAATGCATGCCCCGGTTGACCACCGGGCACGCCGGACCTCTTTCTCTTCATCTCCTTAATTCCCCGCATCCTTCTTTGTCTCCAGCACACTCCGGACGCTGGGCGCTACATTGGACAGCAGGGTATAACCCGTGGCGTTCTCGATATCTTTCACGGTGCAGATATACTGAGTCCAGTCGGAGCTGATGGTATTGATATTCGGAGTATTGACAGCGATGACCCGGGTGCTGGTGGTTATCCTGCTGAGGTCATTATTGCCATTGGGCAGCACGACGATGACCTTCCAGATATTGGAAGGTACCGCTACCTTGCCTGCATTGACGGTAGTGGCGGATCCATTGGAGCCGGTCCCCCCCGACCCATAGCTGCCCATGACGACATAGATCTCGTCTCCCGCATTCACCAGCGTGCGGCCATATTCTTCCAGGTGAGCCCAGGTCTGTTCATTGTTATTAGGGGCCTGGGGGATCATATTATCCATCAGGAAAGTGGCTTCATTGGCGGCGGTAGTGCTGGTCCTGTCCCCTGACGGGCAGTTATGCCCCCTGTCGAATCCCGATCCGGAATAGGCGTTGGCAGGCACTTCATACCAGCCGGAAGGAAGATTGGGGTCGGGCCTGAAATCATTGGAGCGGTCGATGCTGCCCAATGAACCGGCGCCTACATACCAGCTCACCCAGTTGGGCTCACCCCGGTCCCGGTTATACGACTCGATATAATAACCCTGGTCGTAGAGATAGTTATCGGCATTGGCTGTGCTGGTAGTGGCTCCGCTGGGATTGCCCAGGAGAAGATTGGAATTGTCGCTGGCCGTACCGCCGCCCCCGGTGCCGCTGGTAGCGTTGATCGTAAAGTCATCGATATCGATGCGGTTGGCGCCCCCGCTGATCTTCCGCACTTCAAAGCGTACAGCGCCGGTGAGGTTGACGGTAAAAGTGGCGGTGGACAGGGTAGTGGAGCTGCTGGTAATGGCGCCTCCAACCTGTGTATACGTGCTGCCGCCATTGGAAGAGGCCCACAGCCCCCAGGTGGACGAGCCGTCGGAGCCGTATACCGCGTGTTGGATCGTCACGGTCATAGCGCCTGTGCTGACATCGAAATTCATGGTGACGGCGCCGGTATTGCGTACGCGGATCGAATGCGAGCCGTCCTTCGCATCGGAAGTGCTGGTGCCGACGAGGGCGTCGGTGAGGGTCCAGCTGCCACTGGAAAAGGCGACGGTCCCTTCGGCATAAGCCGTCTTGGAGCCGGATTCAAAATCTTCAAAAAGGCTTTGGACAGTGGCTGCCCGCTGCGTCGTGGAAGTTTCCGGGAGGGCTGCCTGCCGGTTCAGGTCTTTGGCGCAGGAGACAAAAAGGAAGGCGACTACCAGGGGGACCAGGAGTCTACGTTTGTTTTGCATAATAGATAAGTGTTTGGTTTCAACGGGTAGGATAACCCGCCGCACAAAGAAAGCTACTCTATATTAACCCATGGTTAACAGTTCGCCCCGGGCCTTGCAAAAGATGGAAGGCACGAGGGAAGGCTGAAATGAAGAAACTTCCCTAAATTCACGGTTTATTAACATAGAATGGCCACGGTGTCGACAGAATATGCATATAGTGAAGATAATGCGCTTTTTTTGCAGATAGCGGGAGGAGACGAAGAGTCCTATACCCAGGTATTCCATCTGTATACGCCCCGCCTGCTGCCCTTTATTTATAAGATCACGCGGGACGAGCATTTCGCCAGAGAAGTCCTTCAGGAGACCTTCCTCCGTCTATGGATGAAAAGAGAAGACCTCCTCCGGATCGAGCGTCCGGCGTCCTGGCTCTTCCGCATCGCCAGTAATATTTGCCTTACCCATCTCCGCACACAGGCTACCCGCCACCGGCTTCAACCCCATATAGAAGAGAAACAGGCGGCTAACCGCTATAGTTCCGCCGTGGAAGTGCTGGAAAGCAAGGAGATGGATCGCCTCATCCAAAAAGCAGTGGCTGCTTTACCCGCCCGCCGGCAGGAAATTTACCGCCTCAGCCGCGAAAAGGGCCTGAGCCACCAACAGATTGCCGACCAGCTGCAGCTATCGGTCTCTACCGTTAAAAACCAGTTGGGATTTTCTATAAAATTTATCCAGGAATACCTGCATAATACAACCGGCCTCTCCCTCACCGTCCTCGCCGCCTTATTCCTCTTTTAAAAAAAAAGGGGAAGACCGATGGTACGATGGATCTTTTCGATCATCTTATCCCATGACCAGGAATTAAACTTTCGTGATGATGACAAGGGAAACCAGAGAACATATTCAGTTTTTGTTGATCCAATACCTGGAAGATAAAGCTTCTCCCGGCGAGCGGGAACAGCTGTCGCAGTATTTATTGGCGGCAGGGGAAGAGGAGCTATGGATGGAGATGATGGAAGAGCTGATGATTACGGAACCGCCCCTGTCAGGATACGATCCCTTGGACTGGCAGCCGTTTATCGAAGAGCTGAAACAGAAGAACGCAGCAGCTGCTGCTGTGCAGGTTATTCCCGCCGGCCGGAACTATTTCCTGCAACGCAGCCGCTGGTGGGCCGTAGCGGCCATCCTGCTGCTGCTGATCAGCGGCGCCTGGTTATGGGTGCTGCTAAACAGACAGTCGCCGGCTGCATCCGTCAACACGGAACAACCCGTGACAGCAGATGTATTGCCGGGGGGTAACCGGGCTACCCTGACCCTGGCCGGAGGCCGGCAGATCATCCTTGACAGTGCCGCCAACGGCTTGCTGACACACCAGGGGAATACACAGATCCAAAAATTGGCGAATGGCCGGCTGGCCTATCAACCTATAAATGAAAAACCGTCATCCGTTGTTTATAACACCTTATCCACCCCCCGTGGCGGACAATATCAGCTGACCCTTCCGGACGGTACGCGGGTCTGGCTCAACGCCGCTTCCTCTATCACCTACCCGGTTGCTTTCACCGGCGCCGAACGGACCATAAAAATTACAGGGGAAGCCTATTTGGAAGTATCGCATAACAGCCATTTGCCTTTCCGGGTACAAGCCGGTGACCAGCTGATCGAAGACATCGGCACGGCTTTCAATGTCAACGCCTATGCCGATGAGCCGGCTGTAAGAACGACGCTGGTGGAAGGCAAGGTGAAAGTCAGCAGGGGCGCCGCCGTTCGTCTGCTCTCTCCGGGCCAGCAGGTGCGCAGTCGGGGCGGGGAGCTCGAAATGGTTCCCGGCGCAGACGTGGAAGAGGCCCTGGCCTGGAAGAAGGGAGCGTTTGCTTTCCGCGACGCCGACCTGCCCACCGTCATGCGCCAGCTGGCCCGATGGTACGACATCGACGTGGAATATACCGGCCCGGTACCGGGGGGTACGTTCGACGGGGAGATCGGCCGCAGCCTGACCCTGAAGCAGGTCTTGCAGGGGCTGGCTCAAACCCGCATCCATTACACGATCGTGAATGAACATAAGTTGGTGATCCGGCCGTAGAAATTAAGTGTTCGATGAACTTCGGCTTCGGCCCGCCTTTCCTGAAAAATTGCCTTTCCTGAAAATTACCTTTCCTGAATATCGCCTTCCTGTGAAAGTTGACTAACGAGAATATAGAAAAGATGGGTCTTTCCAAATGAAAAACCGGGAACAAAGATTGGACGTCTTCCCCGGCTTTCGTTCAGGTTAACCCAATAAACATGTCTGTTACGACTGCTTAATTTTTAACCCAAACAATGCAAAAGTATGCAAATTAAGGCTCTTTGCAATCGGCCTTCGTATGTTCTCCCGCGAAGGAAAGGATGCGTAACCAAAACACTGTTGGTCATGAAACTGACAATTTTTCTTCTGCTGGCCACTTTCCTGCAGGTCAGCGCGCGTACCAATGCGCAGACGGTCACTTATACGGGCAGATCGGTCCCGCTGACGACCGTATTTTCAGCCATAAAAGAACAGACAGGCTATTTGTTCTTTTATCGGAAAGAGGACCTTGCCGGCGCCGGGCCGGTCACCCTTCAGCTCCGGAACGTGCCCCTGCAGGCGGCTTTGGAACAAGCCCTGGCGGGACAACCGTTGAATTTCGCCATCCAGGGCAATACGGTTTTCATCACCCTGAAACCTACACCGCCCCCCACGTCCAAAAGCCTGTTGCCGGAAGGGAACGAAGAGGCCCTGCCGCCGGCTGTCCATGGCCGGGTGACCGATAGCCTCGGCAATCCTTTATCGGGAGCCTCCGTCATGATAAAGGGCGCCAAAAGAGGGACCAGCACGGATGTCCGCGGTGACTTTGAGCTCAAAGGCATTGCAGAGAACGTGACCCTGGTGATATCCTTTACCGGCTTTATCACCAAAGAATATAAAGTAAGGGACTATACGAATAAATTCTTCGTCGTTATGTCCAGGTCCAACAGCCCCCTGGATGATGTGCAGGTGATTGCCTATGGCACCACTTCCCGCCGGTTCAGCGTAGGCTCCGTCTCTACCGTGACTTCGGAAGAGATAGAGAAACAACCGGTCAGCAACCTGCTGCTGACCATGGAAGGACGGGTGCCGGGATTACTGGTCACTCCCAGTAATGGCGCGCCGGGCGCAACCGTATTGACACAGATCAGGGGCCAGAATACGATCGAGAGTCTGCCTGCCCAGGGTAACGCCATATATGATCAGCCTTTATATATCGTAGACGGCGTACCTTTTGCGCCGCAGAACGGGAACCTGAGCAGCTTCCTGAACGGAGATTTTGCAGGCATCGGCATCAGCCCCCTGAACAATCTGAACCCCGCCAATATAGAAAGCATCAGCGTGCTGAAAGATGCAGACGCCACTTCGATCTATGGTTCCCAGGGTTCCAACGGGGTCATCGTCATCACTACGAAAAAAGGAAAGGCAGGTCCTACCCAGTTTCACCTGAGAGCAGGTACGGGGCCCAACAAGATCACCCGTAACCTGGACATGTATAACACCCAGCAATACCTTCAGATGAGAAGGATTGCCCAGGCAAATGATGGCCTGACGGGTTCTACGGACCCCAATTTTTTCCTGGATCTGGCATCATGGGATACCACGAAATACACCAACTGGGCAAAAAAATTCTTCGGGGGCTCTACCAATAACACGGATGTATACGGCAGCCTTTCCGGCGGCGTTAATAACAATACCTTTATCGTGTCCGGCGGGTATACCCGGAGCACCTTCAACTTCCCCGGCAATTTTGCAGACAACCGCTGGACCCTCCATTCCGGGTTACATCACAGTTCCCAGGACCGCCGCCTGACCATCGACTTCTCCAACGACCTTACCTATGACCGGAATAATTCCTCTGCCGCCAATGGGATCGGGTCGGCGCTGACACTGGCGCCTAATCTGCCGGACCTGCTGGATCCCCAGGGGAACCTGGTATGGGCCTATAAGGGCCAGGATATCTCCAATTACCAGATCATGTCAGCCCTGAAAACTCCTTACCTGGTACAATCATTCACCCTTAATAACAGCCTGCGTCTTGGCTATCAGCTGGCCAAAGGCCTGTCTTTCAGCACGGGGGTGGGCTATAGCCTGGTATATACCAAACAGTATAGCGCCTATCCGCTGAATTCCCAGAACCCGGCAATGTTTCCCACCGGCTCCGCTCACTTCGGTACCGGAGATTTCCAGACGATCAATATCGAGCCACAGCTGGATTATAAAAAGAACATCGGTAAAGGCGTATTGACCGCCCTGCTGGGAGGGACTTATAAGCAGAACGTCAGCAGCAGCAACGAACAGGATGGTACCGGATATACCGAGGACGCCCTGTTGAAAACCATCCAGGCGGCAACCGTTGTTTCCAACTATGATAATTATTCCATCCTTAAATATGCCGGTGTCTTCGCAAGGTTGGGATACGTCTATGACAGAGAGTTCATCCTCAGCCTGACGGGCAGGAGGGACGGGTCCAGTAATTTTGGTCCGGATCACCTCTTTGGTAATTTCGGATCCGCAGGTCTGGGCTGGATCTTTTCGGAGGAACGCGCCTTTCAAAAATTACTGCCTTTCGTGAGCTATGCTAAAATCGCCGGCAACTACGGTTCCACCGGATCGGACGGAGTAGCTCCTTACCAGTTCCAGCCATTCTGGAAACTGGCTAACACGGTCACCTATCCCCTGTTTGAAGGCATACGTGCATACCAGCCTGTGAACCTTAACAATCCTAATTATGGATGGGCCAGCAAACAGGCGCTGAACCTCTCGCTGGATCTGGGTTTCTTCCATGACCGGCTCCTGGTGAACGGCACCTGGTACCAGAACCGCACGGGTAATCAATTGACCAGCTATCCCCTTCCTTCGCAGGCCGGCATGTCCTCGGTGGTAGAGAACTTCAACGCAACCCTGCAGGACAGAGGATGGGAATTCTCTTTTACCTCTACGAATATCAAAACGAAGGATTTCAAGTGGTCGACCTCCTTCAATATCTCTGCCAATCACAATAAGCTGGTGGCTTTTCCGAATATTGAAAAGTCTTCTTATAACGGGATCTACCAGGTAGGTAAATCAACCAACCTGCAGTACGGATTCAAGTTCGCGGGCATCAATGATACCACGGGGGTCTTCCAGTTTTACAATGCAAAGGGTGCCCGTGTGTATAACGGTCTCTCCTATAGCAGGGCAAGCCAGGGCGGAGATCAGATAGAGCTGGGGAATACAGAGGCGAAATACTTTGGCGGTATGGGCAACACATTCGGTTACAAGGGCTGGAGCCTGACCCTGTTCCTTCATTTCTCCAATGCGCTGGCGCATAACTGGCTCTCCGGCGTATACTCCGGGTCGATACCGGGTAGCCTGAGCAATCTGCCGGCCCGGTTGAAAATGAGCGATTTCTGGCAAAAGCCGGGTGATAACGTCTCCCTGGAAAGGCTCACTACCGGCTCGTACTATGCGAACACCAATGGAACCCTGGCGCAGCGGTCTACCAACTATTTCGGCTCTTCTTCCGCCGTCTACGGGAATGACTTTTATGTCAGGCTGCAGAATGTCGCCCTGTCGTATACCCTGCCGGCCAATGCCCTTAAAAAAGCAGGCGTTAAGAATTGCAGCATTTATGTCAACGCGCAAAACCTGTTCACATTCACCAACTATAAGTTCGGTGACCCGGAGACACCTGGCTCTTTTGTCAGCATTCCCCTGCAACGGATCATTACAGGCGGCCTGACACTTGACTTCTGATGGGATCACCGATCCATCGGAAAGGCCCGTCATTAACCTAAAATGCAAAAACTGAATGTCATGAACGAACTACTTTTTATATATAAAAGAACGCTGACCCTTTTATTATTCCTTTCCCTGTTGTCGGCCTCCTGCCGCAAGCTGATCTCCATCCCTCCGAACCCGCCTTCGCAGATACCCCAGACGCAGGTATTTGCTGACAGTGCAGATATCCAGGCTGCAGTAGCAGGTATCTATGCCAACTTTAAAACTTCAGGCGCCTCCGCCTCCTGGGTGAATGGCGCAATTACGATCAGCGGTGGTCTGTCTGCCGATGAAATACGGGGTACCTCTTCGTATGATCTGGTGGCGCCTCAGTTTTACAAGGATGCCGTCCTCATCGATAATTCAACCGTAGCAGCCATGTGGAAACAGGCCTACCTGGATCTTTATCAAATGAATGTTTGCCTGGACGGCATTGCAGGCACCACTGCAATCAGCGACTCCCTGAAGCGGATCCTGACGGGTCAGATCAAAGTGATAAGAGCCTTGTATTATTTCAATATGGTGAATTTATGGGGAGGCGTGCCTGTGGTGACGAACAGTGATTATGCGGCCAATGCCAACCTGCCCAGAGCAACGACGGACAGCGTTTATTCCCGTATCAAGGCAGACCTGACAGATGCAACGACGTTGCTGCCTGCTCAATATCTCTCGGCCGGCAGGTCGCGCCCAAATCTCTATACGGCGGAGGCGTTGCTGGCCAAAGTAAATCTTTACCGGCAGGATTGGGACAATGCCGCTATTATGGCGGGCAACGTGATCAATTCCGGCGTTTACGGCCTGGAGACAAACCCCAATAATGTATTCCTCCATGGCAGTAAGGAAGCTATCTGGCAATTGCCTGCTAAAGGGCAGAGTTACCAGACTGTGGAAGGGTACAGTTTCAACCTTGCCTTTACGAGCCTTCCTCCATATGTAATGACCGATGCCCTGCTGAACGCCTTTGAAACAGGGGACCTGCGTAAAACAGCCTGGGTAGGAAGCAGCGTCAACCTCGGCACCACCTATTATTACCCTCATAAATATAAGAACAGGGCTGCCACCGCCACACCCCTCGAAGATTACATGGTCCTGCGGCTGGGCGAGTTATACCTCATCCTTGCGGAAGCCCTGGCCCACAAGAACCAGCTGAACGATGCCGTGACCAGCCTGAATACCGTG
The DNA here is from genome assembly GCA_035492545.1 of Puia sp. Taxonomy (GTDB): domain Bacteria; phylum Bacteroidota; class Bacteroidia; order Chitinophagales; family Chitinophagaceae; genus Puia. The sequence continues at coordinate 22,626 of DATJJD010000158.1, read as the reverse complement.
CGCAGCCGGGCAGGCCTCTCCGGCAGCACGGCCGCCACACAGACGGATGTGCTGAATGCCATCCTGCATGAACGGCAGACGGAGCTGTTCTGCGAATGGGGCAACCGCTGGTATGATCTGAAAAGAACAGGGTATGCCGACAGCGTGCTGAATGCGGAAAAGCCGGGTATATGGCAACCTTATGCACAACTGTATCCCATCCCCAAAGCGGAGATACTGACTAATTCTTTTTTAATCCAGAACACAGGCTACTAAGCTATTTCAACATACAACTACATGCAAGAACAGACAACCCGGGAACCAATCGTAAGAATTGAGCATTTGTCTCATAGGTATAACAGCAATTGGGCGATACGGGATATTAACATGACGATCAGCCAGACAGGCATCGTCGGGTTGCTGGGCTCTAACGGAGCAGGTAAATCGACGACGATGAACATCCTCTGCGGGGTGCTGAACCAGACGGAAGGATCGGTGTACATCGACGGCATCGATCTGCGCAGGGAGCCGGAACGGGCTAAGCAGCAGATAGGATTTTTGCCGCAGACGCCGCCCCTCTATATGGATTTTACCGTAGACGAGTACCTGACGAACTGCGCCTACCTGCGATCGATGGAAAAGCCGGAAGTCCCGGCCGCCCTGGAAGAGGCGAAAGAACGCTGCGGGATAGCCCATTTCAGCAAGCGGCTGATCCGGAATTTATCCGGCGGCTATCGCCAGCGTGTGGGCATCGCGCAAGCCATCATCCATCGTCCGAAGCTGGTGGTGCTGGACGAACCGACCAATGGCCTGGATCCTAACCAGATCATCGAGGTCAGGAGCCTGATCAAGGAGATAGCGACGAGCCATGCAGTGATATTCTCCACGCATATCCTGTCCGAAGTGCAGGTGTTGTGCAGGGATATCCAGATGATAGAGGGGGGAAGGATCGTCTTCTCGGATACGATGGACGCCTTATCTAACTATGTGGCGCCCCATAGTGTGCTGGCTTTCATGGAAGAACCTCCTGCCGCGGAGGAACTGGAAAAGATAGAGGGCGTCGTTAAAGCGGATTTCCTTACAGAACGCCAGGTGCGCCTTTATTTCAGCGGTGAAAGGACCGTCGCCGAAAGGATCATTGCGGCAAGTGTGCAGGGCGGCTGGCGCCTGCAGGAGATCAACCTGGAAAAGAGCTCGCTGGACGAAATATTTGCGGAATTGTCCAATACAAAAGGACGTAAAAAATAAAATTTTTGATGAAAAAGACTTTACGGATCGCGCGGATCGAGCTCAGTACGCTGTTTTTCTCCCCTATTGCCTGGTTTTTACTGATCGTACTAATGATACAGGTGGGCCTGGGCTATACCACCGCGATGGAATGGATGGAGCAATCCAAACAGCTGAGCGGCAACTTCGGAGCGCTGACCGCCCAACTATTCGCAGGTGCTTTCGGATCAGGCGTGCTGTCGGGAATACTCAGCAAGCTGTACCTGTATATTCCACTGATCACCATGGGGCTGATGAGCCGGGAGTTCAGCAGCGGAACGATCAAACTGCTGTATTCCTCTCCGATAAAAGTGCGTGAGATCATTTACGGCAAATTCGTCGCCATGATGGTCTACAACTTACTGCTAATAGGGGTATTGTTATTGTTTATAATAGCGGGGATCATCACCGTGCCGCATTTTGATTATGGTTTGATCCTCTCCGGCCTGCTGGGCATATACCTGTTGTTATGCGCCTATTCAGCCATCGGGTTGTTTATGTCCTGCCTGACAGCTTACCAGGTGGTAGCTGCTATCAGCACCTTCGTCATTTTTGCCTTTTTGGGCTATATCGGGACGATGTGGCAGGAGATAGATTTTGTAAGGGACCTGACCTATTCCCTGGCTATGACAGGCCGTTCGGAGAAGATGATCGCCGGGCTTATCACCACAAAGGACCTGGCCTATTTCGGAGTTATTATCTATCTTTTCCTGGCGCTTTCCATCCTTAAATTAAGGTCGGCGAGAGAGTCCCGGCCTGTCCTTGTCCGCATAGGGCAATATACCTTCATCGTCGTCTCCGCCATCCTGATCGGGTATCTCACCTCCCGGCCGGGGTTCATAGGCTACTGTGACGCCACCGACACGAAGTCAAATACGCTGAGCGAGAATACCCAGCAGATCATTAAGGGAATGGGCGATGACCCGATAGAGGTGACCACTTATATCAATTTCCTTGACAGGACTTATGGGCGTGATCAACCGAGCCAGCGGAATGCGGACATGGACCGGTGGGAGCCGTATATACGGTTCAAATCCAACATCAAATTCAGGTATGTTTATTATTATGACAGCGTCATCTCCGAGCCCAATTTTTATAAATGGATGAAAGGGAAGACCAATAAGGAGATCGTTGAAATGCGGACGAAGGCGTATAAAATGGATATGAATACGCTGATGAGACCTGAAGAGATCAGGAAGATCATCGACCTGCGGCCCGAGGGTAACAGGCTGGTGATGCAGGTGAAATACAAAGACAAAGCCACTTTCCTGCGGGTCTTTGATGATATGGAATTCTGGCCGGGGGAAACGGAAGTGTGTGCGGCTTTCAAGCGTATGACCGTCAAGCTGCCGAAGATCGCCTTCCTCGACGGAGGATTTGAACGCAGCATCTATAAGGCCGGTGACAGGGAATATAAAACCCTGACCAACCAGAAATCTTTCCGGTATGCCCTTATCAACCAGGGTTTCGACGTGGATACGGTGAATGCGGAGGACAGGGATATCCCCACGGATATTGCAGCGCTGGTGATCGGGGATCCCAAAACCAATTTCAGCCCCCAGGCCCAAGCCAGGATCCAGCGGTATATAGACGGGGGCGGCAATCTGCTGATTGCCGGCGAGCCGGGCAAACAGGCTGTGGTCAATCCCCTGTTAAAGGGCCTGGGTGTGCAATTGATGGATGGCGCCCTCGTACAGCGCAGCAGGGACTATTCCCCCACCCTGGTATTGCCCTATCTCACTGCCGCCGGGGCAGGTCTTTCTAAAAGATTGGACAACGACTTCCAGGACAGTGTCCGGATGTCCATGCCCACCGCTGCGGGATTGACCTATGACAGCAGCGGCGCCTACACGATCAGACCGTTGCTGATGACGGACGAAAAGGTGAGCTGGAATAAAAAAAGGGCGTTTGTAATGGATTCCGCCGAAGTGGCGTATTCTCCCGCGGAAGGCGACGAGAAAAGGGCCATCCCTACCGCACTGGCTTTGACGCGGAAGGTGGGCGGCAGGGAACAGCGAATTGTCGTGACGGGCGATGCCGACTATTTAAGCAATTCAGAGCTGGGAAGGAACAATGTGAGGACGGACAACTTTCATTTTAATACGGCCTTGTTCGGGTGGTTTGCCAATGGGGAGTTCCCGATAGAAACGACCCGGCGGAGGTCGAAGGATAACCATTTAATCCTGAATGCCCTGGGCGTAAATGTTTTGAAAGCGCTGTTCCTGGGCATATTGCCCGGACTGTTGCTGATCGGCGGAGCGATTTTTTTGATCAGGCGTAAAAGGAAATAAATTCATCATGAGGTTCATTACGGACAATCAGACGTTGGAAGACCTTCAGCTAACGGGGCGGGGGAATCATTCGGTCATAAGTATATTCAACCGGACAGTGACCCGCGGCGGTGCAGAACTGCTGGATGAGCTGTTCCGTTACCCGCTGTCCGATGCAAACGCTATCAACCATCGCAGCAGCATCATTCAGTATTTTGCATCGATAAAGGCCGTATTTCCCTTTTCGGGCGAGCTGTTCGATGTATTGGAACAATATCTTTCCAATACCGATGAGCGGACCCGGCTTTCGCCGGACGAGCATACGCTGGGGAAAAAGCTGACCCATTTAATCGCGGAAGAAACCGAATATAAGAACATCTATAAAGGGGTCACCGCCATCATTGACATCCTGCATGGTCTCCGGAGTTTTATCGATTCCATGGGGCAGGCAGACGAATTTCCTTACCGCGACGAAAAGAATGTCCTTGCTGAGCTGCTGTCCGATCCGGCGCTGGCGCTATTGATGAAAGAACCATCGAATAGAAAAATACCGTATAACAGGGTGGCCGCTTATGATACGCTCATACGGTTCCGTCACCGCGATGTCATAAAGAAAATAGTGCGCCCGATCTATCACCTGGATGTATATATCTCCATAGCAAAGGTGGCGCTGCAGCGCGGCTTCGTATTTCCCCGGGCCTTGCCTAAGGAGCAGCATACCCTTCAGTTGGAAGGTGTTTATCATCCGCAGTTGAAAGACCCTGTTGCCAATACGCTCCGTATGGCGCCGGACAGCAACCTGGTCTTCCTCACCGGCGCCAACATGGCCGGTAAAAGCACTTTTATGAAGTCGCTTGGCATAACCCTGTTCCTGGCGCACATGGGTTTCCCTGTCCCGGCAAGGAAAATGACCTTCTCCGTCTTCGATGGCCTCTATACCACTATTAACCTGCCGGATAACCTGGGCCTGGGCGCCAGCCATTTCTATGCGGAAGTGCTGCGGGTAAAAAAACTGGCGAAAGAACTGAGCCTCTCCAAAGATCTCTTCATCATCTTCGATGAGCTGTTCCGGGGTACCAACGTAAAAGATGCATACGAGGCCACGATAGCCATTACAGGGGCATTTGCGCAGCGTCGCAACAGCATGTTCGTGATCTCTACCCATATCATGGAGGCAGGCGAAGTACTGCGGCAACGGTTCGGGAATATCAGCTTTTTATACCTGCCCACGCGGATGAATGGGAAGGATCCCGTATATACCTATACGCTGGAGGCGGGGATTACGGATGACCGGCACGGGATGGTCATTATCCGCAGCGAGGGCATTATCGAACTACTGAAGAACGGAAAAAAGAAAATCTCCTGACTATGAGCTTTACGGCCGATAAACAGACATTGGACGACCTGAGCCTGTTGGGCAAATACAAGCCAGATTCCATCTACAGTCTTTTCAACCGGGTGCATACCGCCGGCGGGGAGAAATTACTGGAGGCCTTGTTTCAGCATCCATTGACCGATGCGGATGAAATTAACCGGCGCAGTGAGCTCTTCCGGTATTTTCAGCAGAAGAAGCTGGCATTTCCATTGGTTGGCGAGTCCCTGAACGTCATGGAAAACTACCTGGGGGCAGGAGGCGGAGAGAATTTCCTGATGGCAATGGCCGGCACTGCCCGAAGAAAGCTGCTGGACTCCATCGTCCGCGACGAAGCCTATGTCCGGATAAAGACCGGGCTGCTGACCACCATCGGGACGTTAAGAACCTTTTTCGATTTTATGAACAGGCTGGAAAGGGAGGATGGATTGGACGGCCCTTTCGGGGAGCAGCTCCGAAGCGTAAAAAAGATCTTTCAAAACAGGCGGCTGGAAGGACTTCGGACAGCATGGGAAAGGGGAGATTGGGAGGCGAAAGAGCTGTCATGGCTCAAAGTGGCCCGATACGATCACCTGCTAAGAAGGTTGCTGCAGATGGAAATGGCGACCCTGACAGGGATCATTTACCAACTGGATGTGTATATGGCCGTCGGATATGTGGCCGCTGTAAAAGGGTTCACTTATGCGCATGCTTTGCCGGCAGCGTCGAATACCATTCGCGCCACCGGGTTGCGCCATCCACGACTGGAAAGAGCGGTGGGCAATCCCCTATCGCTGCACCAGGATAAGAATATGCTGTTCCTGACGGGAGCCAACATGGCGGGGAAGTCCACCCTGATGAAAGCATTCGGGATCTCCGTCTATCTTGCGCACATGGGCTTTCCCCTCGCGGCGGAGGAAATGACCTTCTCTGTAAAAGACGGGATCTATTCCTCCATCAATGTCCCGGATAATCTCAGCCTTGGGCATAGCCACTTTTATGCGGAAGTGCTCCGGGTAAAAAAAGTGGCCCTGGAGGTGAGCTTGTCCAAAGACCTGGTAGTGATCTTCGACGAGCTGTTTAAAGGCACCAATGTGAAAGACGCCTATGATGCCACCCTGGCCGTTACGGAGGCGCTGTCTGAATACAGGAACTGCTGCTTCATCATCTCCACCCATATTATCGAAGTGGGGGAGACCTTACGGGAGAGACACGCCAACATCCAATTTGCCCGTTTGCCTACCATCATGGAAGGGATGACTCCCCGGTACTTATATAAATTGGAGGAAGGCATTACCGCCGATCGTCATGGCATGATGATCATTGAGAATGAAGGGATCCTGGGGATCCTTAGCGGCCATTTATTCACTTAATGTTTTTTATTTATTTAATCTATCAGTATGTTAACAAAACGATCATGGATCTATCCGTGTACCCTCGCCATTGCCCTGTCCCTGGCTGGTAACGGTCACGCACAACGTAGACAGGGACCGCCTCCCGGAAACATGGGCGCCCATCCCCCGGACAGTACTCAACGACATTCAGACACGGCCAGAAGGATGCCGCCTCCCATCCGTCCCTATAAGGAAGTGATCACCCCGGATATGCAGACCTACAAGGGATTCTTTACGGTACACCGCAAAGAAGACAAATACTATTTCGAGATACCGACCTCCCTCTTTGGCAGGGATATCCTCATCGTGAACAGGGTCGCCAAGGCTGCCGCGGATATGCGCAACGGTCCTTATGGATATGCCGGCGACCAGATAGGAGAATCCGTATACCGCTGGGAAATGGGTCCTTCGAAGAAATTGTTCCTGCGCCGCATCTCCTTCTCCGAATATGCTAATGACAGCACCCGGTCCATGTTTGCCGCCGTGCAGAAGAATAATGTGCAGGCCATCGCCATGGCCTTTCCCATTGCCGCCTTCCGGCCCGACTCTACGGCCATTGTCGTGGATGCCACGGAGCTGCTCAACAGCGACAACGATATCCTCTACTTCGAACGAAAGGCGTTTAAGGACCGGGCGGGCATGGGCGCCCAGCAGAACGACCGCTGTTATATCGACTACGTCCATACCTATTCCGCCAACGTTGACATACGGGCGGTAAAGACCTATTCAGCCGGTATGAACCCCACTTCCTCCAATTATACCGTCGAGCTGAACTCCTCGCTGGTCCTTCTCCCTGAAAAGCCGATGACCGCCCGGCTCCAGGATAAAAGAGTAGGTTATTTCACCACGCAATATAAGGACTTCGATGCAGACCCACAGGGCGTTAAACAAACGGTTTACGTGAAAAGATGGCGCCTGGAACCCCGGCCCGAAGATATGGAGAAATATAAGAGAGGCGAGCTGGTAGAACCCGTGAAACCCATCGTCTTTTACATCGACCCGGTAACCCCCAAAAAATGGGTACCTTACCTGGTACAGGGAGTCAACGACTGGCAAAAAGCCTTCGAACAGGCCGGTTTTAAAAATGCTATTATCGCCAAAGTGGCGCCGACGAAGGAGGAGGACAGCACCTGGAGCATCGACGACGCCAGCCATTCGGCCCTCATCTACCGGCCATCTGCCATCGCCAATGCCATGGGGCCCAGCGTAGCCGACCCCCGCAGCGGTGAGATCATAGAAAGCCATATCTTCTGGTATCACAATGTAATGTCCCTGTTGCATGACTGGTATCTCGTCCAGTGCGGAGCCGTCGACCCCCGCGCGCGGAAACCCCTGTTGGACGACGAACTGATGGGCAACCTCATCCGCTTCGTCAGCTCCCACGAAGTGGGACATACCCTGGGGCTCTTGCATAATTTCGGGTCCAGCTCCACGGTGCCGGTTGAAAAATTGCGGGACAAGGCCTGGGTAGAGGCGCACGGACATACCCCCTCCATCATGGACTATGCCCGTTTCAACTATGTCGCCCAGCCGGAAGATCATATCGGGGAAGCCGGCCTCTTTCCCCGCATCGGCGACTATGATAAATGGGCCATCCAATGGGCCTATACCTTTCACCCGGAATATAAAACTCCCGAGGAAGAGAGCAAGGCCCTGGTGGGCATCGTGACGGACAGCCTGAAGCAAAATCACCGCCTGTGGTTCGGCGACAATCCCTACGATGCCAGGTGCCAGTCGGAAGACCTGGGCGATAATGCCGTAAAAGCCGGCGGCTATGGCATTAAGAACCTGAAAAGAATATTCCCTGAGCTCATCAGCTGGACCTCGGTCCCCGGAGATGGTTACGAAAACCTGATGCGTTATACCAGGGCTGTATTCCAGCAATACGAATTTTACCTGAGCCATGTCATGGCTAATATCGGCACGATCTACCATACGGAACGAATAGCCCCGGATGAGGCTCCTGCCTTCGAGATGGCTCCCTATGCCGTCCACAAAGAAGCTGTCCGTTTTGTCAACGAACAGTTATTCACGACCCCGCTCTGGCTCAATAATGAAGAGGTGATGAATAAATTGCCCGTGAGCTTTGGTGTGGAATTGAACAAACTTCAGGCGGATGCTATCAACCTGATCCTTACCCGCGACCGCATGAGCAGGCTCCTCTGGGCGGAGCAGTCTTCCACCGGCCGGCCGGCCTCCTCCGGAACGAAAAAGACCTATACCGTGAGCGAGTTGCTGGATGACCTGAACAAAGGCATCTTCCGGGAGTTGTATGAAGGTAAAAATGTGGACGCCTATCGCCGCAACCTGCAGAAGATCTATGTCGGCAGACTGATCGAACAGGCTTTTGCGCCCGCGGACCTCAACTTCGTGCTGGCGGCTACCACTTATCATATTTCACAGACGGACCTGGTGGCCCTGCTGAAGGACGCCCTCCGGCAACAGCAACAGTTGATCAGAAAGGCGCTGGCTAGTCCCTCTCCCGACAAAATGACCCGGCTGCATCTGCAGGATCTGAACACTAGAATTGCCGGTAAGTTCGCAGAAGAACAACACAAAGGGGAATAAAGGTTGAGGAACGGATCATTCCCGGACCGATAAAATTTTACCGATGCCCTATACAGGAAGGCGCCCGATGGCTCAGGGCGCTTTCCTTTTTTATTAGGGCGCTGGCCCTCACCCTCTTTTCTCCGCCCGGTAGGCGCCATGAAATTTCTCCCGGTAGCTGGTAGGGGTCATGCCTACTGTCTTCCGGAAAACTTTCCGGAAAGCCTTCGGATCATTGTAGCCGGAGTTGAGCATCACTTCCGTCATCTGCTGGTTGGTCTGCTCCAGTAATTTCTTTGCCGCCTCTATCCGGGTCTTCTGCAGGTATTCGATGGGCGTAATACCGATGACCTGTTTGAACCGTCTAACGATATTTCGGCGGCTGGCGGGGACGTCTTTGATCATCACCTCTATCGTTTCCGCATCCTGGTAGGCTGCTGCTATTTTTTGCTGTGCCATGGCTACCAGCTCGTCATGGTGGTTTTGCTTTGGCAGGAAAGTGGCAAAATAAGATTGCTGTCCCCGGTCCATGTCAATGGCGAATATTTTGGCGGTCCTTACCGCCATCTCTTTACCGCATCGCTGTTCTATCAGGTGCAGCATTAAATGAAATCCCGAAGTGGCGCCTCCGCTGGTATAGAGCCCATTCTCTCCCGTAACGATGCGGTCCGGCTCCAGCCTGACGGCGGGAAAGACAGCAGCAAAGGCGGGGCAGGCATCGATGTGGGTAGTGGCCGTTCTGCCATCCAGCAGACCGGTAGCGCCCAGCAAAAAAGCCCCGGTGCAATAACTGGCTATCTCGGCGCCGGCAACAAATTGTTGTTTCAGCCAGGGAATATATTCATGATTTTCGGAGATGGTCTGCTGCAGGTCACCGGATTCGGTATTAAAGGCGGGAATAAAGATCAGGTCCTGTCGGGGCTGATCCTGGATAAGTTGTGGCTGATACCCGGCAAAGTCCTTCAGCCCTTCCTGTTTCAGCCCGGAGGTGCATAAGACCTTGATGCAGAATGCCGGCTCCTGCCCCCTCTCTGCATAAAAACGGTTGACGGTTTCAAAAACATCCAAAATAGCCGCTACACTCAACAAGCGGTATTTCCGGGTCAGCAAAATACCTAAGTGGACCATTGTTGTTTCGTTTCCTTAAAGATATATATTTTGTCGGGAATGCCCCTTAGGATTGGCGGTTATCGCCGTATTAATCTTTGTATAAGGACTTACCTTAGCGGAAAGAAAACGATAACTCAATACCCGCCTCCGGGTCTGAAACAATTAGTTGTTAACCAGTAAAAACAAAAAAAATGGCAGCTGTAAATGCGTATTTAAATTTCCAGGGCAACACTGAAGAGGCCTTTAATTTTTACAAGTCCGTATTCGGCGGAGAGTTTGTTACTCTTCAACGCTTTAAGGACACTCCTCATGGGGATCAGATGTCTGCCGAAGACCGGGAGAAGATCATGCACGTGGCCTTGCCTATTGGACAAAACACGTTGCTGATGGGAACGGACACCCTGGAATCCATGGGACAGTCCGTGACATTTGGCGACAATATCCAGCTGGCCGTCGCTCCTGACAGCGAAGCAGATGCCGACCGGATCTTCAATGGTCTTTCTACGGGAGGCACCGTGACCATGCCTATGGAGAAAGCTTTCTGGGGCGCCTATTTTGGCATGCTGAAGGACAAGTTTGGCATTCTTTGGATGGTGAACTACGACCTCACTCGGTCCTAAATACCTTGTGCAGGATCTGATTGGTCTGCTTCATGGTAGCCGTCAATTCACCGACCTCTCCCGGGCTGGCAAAGCCGCCGGCAGAGGTCGGATTTTTTTCGACAGGCGCCTCTTCGGCGGCCCTTCTTTCAGCAAGCCTGGTTTCGATAGACCCATCTTCAGCGATGCCGGGGGCGGGTTTTCCCAGCCATTCCATCAGCCCATAGATAAAAAAGATCGTCGTTTCCGTTAGCAATCCAACCGTCAGGGCAATACTCCCATATTCTTTATGTTCCAGCTTGGCCCAGGCTCCGAATACGACGACGGCAGCCCCGAATGAATAGGCGATGTTGATGATTTTTTCTAAGCGCATACAAGTAAAATTTGGGTAGCAGGACAAATATACATAAGTTTCTTATGTATACAAGGTAAACGCGTAAATTTTTTTGGCGGTCGCCGTAAGAGGAATTTCGCCGGTCGCCCGGCTACTTAATGAGAAAGGACCTTCAGCCCGACGATGGAGCCGATCAGCGTGGTAATAAAGAAGATCCGCCAGAAACTAACGGGGTCTTTAAAGAGAAAGATGCCAACCAGCACGGTACCGACAGCGCCTATCCCCGTCCACACAGCATAGGCCGTACCGATAGGCAGGGTTTGCGTCGCTTTGACAAGCAGCAGCATACTGATGGTGAGGCAGCAAAGAAAACCTCCGTACCAGAAGTATACGGCGCTGCCCGTCGCCGCCCTTGCCTTTCCCAGGCAGGAAGCAAATCCAACTTCAAAAAGTCCCGCGATGATCAGCAATAACCAGCTCATACGTTTTTAATAGTAGATTCCGGCAGCCCAGGGGCGTGCGCCAATTGAAAAATGGTGTAAAGATGATGGGCTTCATGCAAAAGGAAAAATTCCGTCCACTGTAAAACGGTCAGCTTTCCATATTTTTTATGAATGCCCGTCCTGCATTGCGCTGCATCCGTCAGGTTGGTGATCAGGGAATAGATCGTGTTGCGGTCGGTTTGGATATGACCGAGTAAAGGGGCGACCGGCAAAGACTTCCAGCTTTCAAATTCAGGGTCTTCTTCGGCTACATATCGTCCGAACGTCGGATCTTCCGACAGGAGAATTTCATGGATCCTCTCTATGAACACGAGTTGGTATCTTCCTAAGTGGGCGACATTCTCCAGGATATTCCATTTATCGGGTTGAGGACGTACCAGCAGACGGGCAGGTTCCAGCGGTAGTAGTATATTTTCGATGGCCTGATGCTGGGTTCTTAGCCGATCGATGAGAGATTCGTAAATTTTCATACCTCAAAGTTAATCGTTTCGCCGGCCCACCCATCATCAATATTTTGTTGTATACTTACAACCTAATTGGCTGCAATGACGAATTTTTTTACCTCAAAAGGGAAGGGGTCTCTTATCTGCTGGATGATCATTTTTTGCTGCCTGCTGCCCTTTATCATCCTTTCCTTTTTCGGTTTCATGGCTTCGGATGATTACACGCTGGCGATCCTTTACCGGGACCATAGCTTTGGTCAGGCACAGCGGGTCATGTATTTCGGATGGGCCGGCCGTTTCGCCAGCACCTTTCTCAGCGGCCTTTTTGTAAAATTCACCGACCTGAGCCGTTATTACTTTATACCCGCCTTGTCCCTGCTGTTCTTTACCTGGGCAGCCCTCTACTTTTTGCTAAGGTCCATTAACCGAACCCTGTTGGGACAGCTCTTCCCGAACATCCGCATCCTCCAGGCCAGCTTCCTCTTTTTCTTTTTGAACCTGTATACCATGGCAGACCTGGCCTCGGGAATTTATTGGTTCAGCTCGGCTATCGTCTATCAATCGGCTTTTATCCTTTTTCTTTTCTTGCTGGGCTGTCTGATCCGGCGTTGCTATAAAACCCCTTCCCGTTACACCCTGCTGCAAGATTGCCTGTTGATCGGGCTGACCCTGGCCATTGTGGGATGCAATGAAGTGGCGGCTGTTTTCCTCATTCTTTTTTTATCGCTGATCATCGCCGGGTGTTATTTTTATCACCGCCCCATTCCCCGCGTCTTATTCCTATACCTGGCGGCTGCTATCCTCACCGGTATTCTGATCACCCTTACCTCCGGCGTTATCACCATCCGGCACAAGCAGATGAACAACCATACCAGCTATCTCAACGTCGTGCCGATCATCGTCTTCCGGGTTATAGGGGTCTTCTATTGTATTGTAAAGGAACCGCTGTTCTGGATAACGGCCTTCTTTTTATGGATGTCTGGGGTGAAGTGGGGCGCCAGCCCGGCGGCGGCAGGCCTCTTGCCCATTTTTAAAGGCAAGAACCTACTGATACCAGGATTGGTGATCATCCTGTTGTTAGTGATCGGCACGCTGACGCCGGTATTGATGGCGTCCAAAGGCAGTCTCCCACCCCGGTCTATGAATAACCTCATCGCCCTGACCACGGTAAACCTGCTTGCCCTCTTTTTTATAACGGGCGCGGGTAATCCTGCTGTGGTTCCCTCGCTGCACACCCTCAAAATCCCTTCCGTGGTTTTCGTCCTTATCTGGGCCAGCGGTCTGATGGCCAGCGCGAATTACCTGGCAGCCTGGAAGAGTGTCTTTTCAGGATATTTTTATCATGCAGTCCTGGAAGACAGACGACAGATCTTTTTAAAGGCGAAAGAAAACCATCAGCCGGCTGTCACCATCCTTCCCTATGAGGAGGCCCTGACGGAGAAAATTCACCAGGTATTCCCCCATGGCACCTTTGAGACGGTTAACGAGGTCCTGCAGGACCATCCTTCCGCTATCTATTATGACAATGAGGCCGAAAACCCTTCCCCGACCTATTTAAATTATTATGGCCTGGAGAAGATCACCGTGGAAAAAAATAACAGGAATTTTTAGTATCTTATAGAGTAAGACTTTTCCAATCATGAATGTATATTTTATCAGCGGCATCGGCGGTGACAGAAGACTTTTCCATTACATTCAGCTACCGGAAGACTTCCACACCGGATTTGTGGATTGGATCGAACCCGGGGAAAAAGAAAGCCTTCCGGATTATGCCTTCCGGCTGACGGAGCAGATCGATACCCGGCAGCCTTTTATCCTGGTGGGGGTCTCCCTGGGTGGCATCATGGCCGTAGAAATAGCCAAACGTCTGACACCTGTTGCAACCATTCTTATCAGCTCCATTCCCGTATCGGCTCAACTACCTGCTTATTATATCGCCGCCCGGCATTTAAGGCTTGCCCAGCTATTGCCGGCCTCTTTTATCAAAGGGGCTTCCAGCTTCAAAAGATGGTTCACCCGTGAACCAGCCGCTGATAAAAAGCTCATCCGGCAAATGATCCGGGATGGAGAGCCCCGGTTTATTAAATGGGCCCTCAACGCCGTGCTGGATTGGCGTAATGAGGAGGTCCCCCAGCCCCTCTGGCACATACATGGCACCCGGGATGAAGTATTCCCCATCCGGTTCACCCGCCCCAGCCATACCATCCATCGGGCCGGCCACCTGCTGGTGATCAGCCACGCGGCAGCCATCAACGGCATCCTCGGGGAGATCCTCCCCTCTTACAGGCCCGTCCTGCCCGCCAGCGCTACCCGGTAGAACTCATAGCCCTGCAGAATACCTTTCCGCTCCGGAAGATATTTCTCCCGATAGTCCGCGGCGCCCCTGTCTTCCAGTAATTGGAAGGAAAAATTGCGCAGGTAGGGGGGAAGCAGCTCCGGCACGAATCCGAAGGTCCAATCCTCCCCGATGGCTGACAGGTCCTTTAACAGTCTTTCCGCTCCAAAAAATGTAGAAGGGTCCTCCAATACCTTTTGGTCGACGTAGGTGAAAATAATGGATGACTCCGGGGGAAACCTGGCAGCAAAAGCAAAAGTTTGGTCAATGGCCTCCTTTTGCAGATAATTGGTGACGCCTTCCCAGACCATGACCGTCGGTATCGTGCAGTCGATCACCTGTTCCCGGAGCAGGCTATCCAGGTCCCGCAGGTTGAAGTCGAGTTGAAGATAACGGGTATTGCCGGGCAGGGAAGGTGCTATTTTTTTTAACAGCTGTAATTTTTTCCGGGCTGTATCCGGATGATCGATCTCGATGACGGGCAGTGCCTTCAGGAAAGGCAACCGCAAGGACCGGGTGTCAAAACCGGCCCCGAGAATAATCACCTGCCGGGCGCCCTGACCGATGGCATTTTCCAGCAGTTCGTCGATATAACGCGTCCGGGCGAGGCCGGATGCCAGCGCCCCCGGTATCCTCCGCTGCATGATCCGGTAAAAAAGATTTTCCGCCGGGCGAAAAGCAGATAGCCGGCAGGCGAGGCGAAACCCCTTGTCCAGGAAATGGATCGCATAGGGGTCTGTAAAGAGACGCCGGTTCCGGGGCCGGCGCGTTTCCAGGGCCCTGTACAGGGCCATATATTGGGCTGTCTTGCTGGCGGTGTTGGCTTTCACTTGTGGTAAGTTTGTACCCGCAAAGCTAACCTATGCCGGGGGGGCTGTCAATGAACCTGGGTTAATAAATCGCCTGCCCTTGCCGCCGAGAGCCCGGCGGGCCACTGTCCGTGAGCCGGGCCACTGACCCGCCGGTTTCATGAAATCCTCCGCCGGATCCGGCTCAATGCCTGCGGTGTGATCCCGATATAAGAAGCAAGGTATTTCAAGGGGATCAACTGTATGAGGTGGGGATAATCCCTTATCAGACCCAGATAACGTTGCTCAGCCGTGTCCTTTAACAGCGACAGCTGCCGCCGGTTCTTTTTTATGTACAGTTCCTCCGCCGCCAGCCTTCCTATCCGGTCACCCACCGTAGTGACGGAATACATCTCCTGCAGGTCACTGTACGATATGCTCCATAATAACGTATCGGTCAACGCCTCCGCATTATAGGGAACAGGTTGCTGCAAAAGAAAAGAATCATAGGCGGTGGCAAAACTACTCTCAAAGGCTATCTCAAACGTAATTTCTTTTTCCCCTTCCTGCACAAAATACCGAACGATGCCGCTCTCGATAAAAGAAACATATTTTTCCACCTTCCCTACGGAGAGGATCATCTCCTTCTTCGAAAAAGACCGTTGCTGCAATTTGGATAAGAAGAATTCCCAATCCTTTGGTGGCAGAGGACTGAACAACTCGAGATATTGTTTTAATTTTGTATGGTCCAATGTCCTGAATGTAAAACAAATCCTGTAAATGGCAAATCCCTACATTTCACTGCTGCGAACAGCCTGGCGATATGCCCGCCGGGAACGGAAAAAATACGTGTTGGTATATTGTATGTTCATAGCAGCGAATCTCGCTTATTCCCTGAACCCCATTCTCTTTGGATGGTTTATCGGGAAAGCCCAGCAGGACAGCGGACATATCCTGCATTATGCATCGATCTATATCGGCGGCTATATCGGCCTGAAGTTCGTACAATGGTGTTTCCATGGTCCCGCCCGTATCATGGAGCGGACACTGGCTTTTCATCTCAGCCGGAATTTCCTGCAGGAAAAATATCACCAGGTGCTGCACCTGCCGGTAAAATGGCATCAGGACCATCACAGCGGCGCCACGATCAACCGTGTCCGTAAGGCTTACGAGGCCCTGCGGGAATTCTTCGACAGGGGTTTTATGTATGTCTATGCCCTGATGAAATTTGTTTTTTCCGTCATCGCCATGCTGTACTTCTCACCGCTGTTCGGCAGCATCGCCGTGGGCATGGGTATTCTCACTGTTTTCGTCATCCGCACTTTCGACAAACCTTTCGTCAAAGCCCTCGACGAGGTCAACGAGCGGGAACACGTCGTTTCTTCCACCCTCTTTGACAGCCTCTCCAATATCATGACTGTCATCACCCTGCGGCTGGAGAGCAGTATGGAGACAGGCCTGCTGAATAAAGTACAGCAGATCCTGCGCCCCTTCCGCAAGAGTGCCCTCACCAATGAATGGAAATGGTTCTGTGCCGAAATGCTGATCGTATGCATCTACGGAATGATAGCCTTTGGATACATCTTCCAGCATTGGGTGCCGGGGAAGACCTTCTACATAGGAGGGCTGGTTACTTTGCTGGCCTATGTCAATCAGTTCACCAGTGTCTTCCAGGATATAGCCTGGCAGTATACCGACATCGTGCAATACAACACCTACGTACAGACTGCAGCGGGCATCAGCACGGCCTATGCGCAGCAACATCGCGCTGACCAGCCGGACGGACTTCCGAAGAACTGGCGCAGCCTGGAGATCAGCCGGCTGAACTTCTCCCACCGGGAGAGGTATGATATGGGGCAGCATGCGCAAAGCCTGCACGACCTTCACCTGCGTATACAGCGGGGAAAAAGAATTGCACTCATCGGGGAGAGTGGCAGCGGGAAGAGTACCCTGCTGGCCTTATTAAGGGGCCTGTACCTGCCGGAACCGGGAATAGAAATTAAAGTGGATGGCGTCCGGGAGAACCTGGACAGGCTGAACGAAGCCGTCACCCTTTTCCCACAGGAGCCCGAGATCTTTGAAAATACCCTGGCCTACAACATCACACTGGGCCTGCCCTTTCCCGACGAAGAACTTCTGCAGGTATGTGAGAGCGCCCATTTCGTGGAAGTCATCCGGCAACTGCCCCTGGGCCTCAACTCGGACATCCGGGAAAAAGGGGTCAATCTATCGGGAGGCCAGAAACAACGACTGGCTCTGGCCCGGGGGATACTGGCCGCCAGGGACAGCGACCTGGTCCTTTTGGACGAGCCCACCAGCAGCGTGGACCCCCGGACGGAAGCGATGATCTATGAAGGACTGTTCAAAGCCTTCGCCGACAAAGCGATGGTTTCATCCATGCATCGTCTCCATCTGTTGAGCCGGTTTGATTATATATACATCCTTCATCAGGGGAAGATAGCGGATGAAGGGACTTTTGCGCATCTGAAGGATAACAGCGCAGTCTTCCAGGAGCTCTGGCGGCATCAGAAAGAAGCCGCTCAGCCGGTGATCCTACAAGTGCCGCCGCAGGTTTTCCCGGGTGCAAATAAATAAGTTCGCGGTCTTATATGGGATCCTGACCCGCTGACTATAGGAGAAGCCAGCCATTTTGAAAAGGCTATTGGTCCATTCATTTTTCGTTTCGACATCCGCGATGATCCGGCCTACTTCGGGAAAAGAGAAAAAATATTCCAGGCAGACCCTGATCAGCAGGGCGATATTATCCTGTATCGCAAGAGGGGCTACCACCAGGTTCAGCCCATAATCGCCCGGGCGGGCATCATAATAAAGACTGATGGCATCCTGCCGGGTCTTGTATATATCCACCTGGCAGACGGGAACATCGTTCACCAGACCCATAAAGGGTTGGGCAAAATCCGACTCGATCATACTGGAATAGGACTCTTCCAATTCCCGGGGGGGAGCGTCCCTGTTCAGCAATGGACCCGCATACTGGTAGCTCATCCATTTGTAAATAACAGGCACATCCGTGGCGAGATTCAAGGCCCGCACGGAAATAGAGAGATTAAACTGGGGCAGATCTTTGAAGACCACTCCGTTCTCTTCTACAGAAACCAGAGGTCCCCGGATACCGAGGCTTTCCGGGACTGAGAATAATGCAGCAGATTCGGTTGACATGATTTTGACAATTTGATGATTTAAGGATCATTCTATTGCTATACATGTTCCAACCAGAGCGTATTAACGAAAAACATAACCTACTCGGCCCGCCTGGCCCGGAATAGATTATGGGTCAATATTGGTGAAAATAATGCAGCCTCCCTGCATTATTCCCCATAAAGATTGATATATATGGAGGCGCCTCTATACCCTGCTAACGGTAACCACTTAGATGACCCCCGCCAGCTCCAGGCTCTTTTTCTGCAGTTTCCGGGTCTCCACATCCACATCCTCGATAATAGGTTCCGGCGTCAGCACCAGGGAGGTATTGTTGTCTTTCCACCAATGCCGTTGTTTGATCTCACGGAAATGGATCACCCCGATGAGATACTTGCGGTCCGTCTCTGCATGCCATTCCTCGATCCATTCGAATTTGTCCCGGGGAATATATTTCCAGTCGTCAAAACTTACATAGACCTTCACATAGAAGTCATCCGTCAGCTCATGCGGCTGATGGTGGTACAATTTCTTGTATTCGTATTTGTACTGGTAACGCAGGGCCGAAAGGTCACTCAGCACCGCAGAGGCAGTAGGGAAGGAGCCGGCTCCTTTGCCATAAAAGAACTGTTTGTCCGCAAACCCGCTCTCGATCACCACCCCGTTGTATTCATTTTTTACAAAGGACAGGGCATCGTCATTTTTGACAAACTGGGGCAGCACAAAAGCCGCTACCTTGCCACTGCTCAGTTTCTTGGCCTGCGCTACCAGCTTGATATCGAAATGTTTTTCCCTGGCAACCCCTGCGTCTCCGGCTTGTATGTTCTGAATGCCATTGAATACCAGGTTCTTCGTCTCTTCTACGATGCCATAAGCGTGCGTGAGTAAAAAAGTCCATTTGTTGGCCGCATCATAACCTTCCACATCCAGGCTGGGGTCACTCTCGGCAAAGCCTAGCTGCTGGGCCAGCAACAGGGCGTCCTGGAAATCCAGCTTTTCCTCGAACATCTTGGTAAGGATAAAATTCGTGCTGCCATTGACGATGGCCTTGATGGAATGCAACAGGTCATTATCGTAATACTCCTCCAGGTTGCGGATGACGGGTATCGACGCACAGGCCGCGGACTCATAGAGAAAAGAAGATCCCGTATCCTGCTGTAGCTTTAATAACTCCGGGAGATGTTCGGCTATCATCTTCTTGCTGGCGCTGACCACCGCCTTGCCGCTTTTCAGGGCTGTGGAGACGATGTCGAATGCCGGCCCCGATTCATTGATCACTTCCACGATGACATTGATCTCCGGATCCTTTAAAATGGTATCCCGGTCCGTGGTGAACAAGGCCAGCGGCGCCTCTCTTTTTTTAGAGGGGTTCTTGATACATACCTTTTTGATAGAGGCTTTCAAAGAAGGCGTCTGTTGCAACACCTTATACAATCCTTCCCCGACAACACCGAATCCAAATAGCCCGATGGTAAGCTGCTGATGTGTTTCCATTACTTGTTTTTATTTATAATTTTCTTTGGTTTAGCAAATCCTTCATTTTACATTCTTACGTCCCATTCGTCTTCGATGCGTTGCCAGTCATTGAACTTTTCCTGCCCGCCCCTGGCTTTCCAGTCCGAGTCGATAGTGAGCTTGGAGCTGATTCCTCCC
The DNA here is from genome assembly GCA_035492545.1 of Puia sp. Classification (GTDB taxonomy): domain Bacteria; phylum Bacteroidota; class Bacteroidia; order Chitinophagales; family Chitinophagaceae; genus Puia. Next base: position 2,895 of record DATJJD010000158.1, on the reverse strand, counting down.
CGGGGATTGCATATCATAACAATACGCAGCCGCTCCGGTTCATATACCGCCTGCAGATCATCATAAATGATATTGATCAGCCGCTCATAGGACACTATCGTATTCCTCAACTGGAACACATACTGCTTCAAAGACCTTAGCTCGATCACTTTTTTCCCGGGATAAAAAGTCAGGTAGATGACGGCGAAATCAGGCTGCTCCTTCACCCCCAGAAAAGTAAACTCCGGGATCTTGGTCTTGATCTCATAAGCCTGGCCCGAAGGGTTCGGAATGGCCTGTAAAAGGCTCCTGTCGATATCTTTATACGTTCGTGTTGTCGTCGTTGGTTCCATATAAATTGTTTCTTTAACTGCTTAGCCGGCAATAACTGCATTGTCCAGGACCTGGCCGCTTCCTACCTGGATCCTGTCCAGCGCCTGCCGCAGATCCTCCAGCAGGTCTTCCGTATCCTCCAGCCCTGTTGACAAACGGATCAGGCTGTCTGCTACCCCGGCTGCTTTCCTTTTTGCTTCCGGAATGGTCTTATGGGTCATGGTGGCGGGGTGGGAGACCAGGCTTTTGATCCCGCCCAGGCTTTCGGCCAGCTTGAAAAGACCGGTGGACGTGACAAAATCCTTCGCCGCCTCCCGGGTATCCACTTTCAGCGTGAAAGAGACGATGCCCCCGAACCCTTTGGCCTGCCGGGCCGCAACGGAATGCCCCGGATGCGTGGGCAGCCCGGGATAAAATACTTTATCCACGGCAGGGTGATTTTCCAGGAAGGCCGCGATGGCCCGGGCACTGGCGCAATGCTGCCGGATCCGCAGATGCAGGGTCTCGATCCCCCGGATCAGGAGCCAGCTGTCAAAAGGCGCCAGGATAGCCCCGCTGGCATTCTGCAGGAACCTGATCTTCTGACCTAACTCCGCATCGGCCGTTACCACCAATCCGGCAATCAGGTCGCTGTGACCGCCCAGGTATTTGGTGCCGGAATGGATCACCAGATCAGCTCCCAGTGAAAGAGGTTTTTGTAAGGCGGGTGAAGCAAAAGTATTATCCACGCAAACCAGAATCTTCCCGTCGGACCCGTGGCGCCCCTCTGAATTGGGCGCATGTCCGACTTTGGCGATCTTTGCAATGGCCTGGATGTCCGTAATCTTTAACGTGGGATTGGTCGGGGTCTCGATCCAGATCAGTTTTGTCTTTGGTGTAAGGGCATTGAATACGGCTTCCGGATTGGAAGTGTCGACATAGGTTACGTTGATGCCAAACTTCCGGTAAACCTGCTCGAAAAGGCGATAAGCGCCCCCATAGATATCATCTACCGCAATGACCTCGTCGCCGGATTGCAGGAGCTTTATCACGGCATCGATCGCCGCCAGCCCGCTGCCAAAGGCCACCCCCGTATGGCCGCCCTCCAGCTGCGCTACCAGGTTTTCCAGGGTAGCCCGGGTAGGGTTGCCCGTCCGGGCGTAGTCATACCCCTTGTTGACTCCCGGCGCCTCCTGTACAAAGGTGGAAGTCTGGTAAATAGGCACCGAAATGGCGCCGGTTAAAGGATCTACAGGAATGCTGTGAATGAGTTGTGTTGTCGCTTGCATGATTAAACAATTTTAAATGTTGAATAATGTTGGTTCAGCGACACCACTTACCAAGGTTGCCCACCCTCCCCTTTCGGAGCAGTATGGGCAAAAAAAAACTCTTCTGATAGTCAGAAGAGCTTTGAATATAGTAGTGCAATATTGTCAAGCCGGAATCTGACTTATCTGTCCCGATATTCCATCGGGATGGAGTTGGCACCTTACTTTCAGCTTGTTATACGCAAACTTCAGCAGGTTGTCAAGGCTTCTTCGGGCCATTTCCCTCAGCCTTTCTTGATAAGAGATGTTTTAAGAACTGGTGCAAAGATATAGGCCCTGGTTCCATATTTCCAAATTCCCGGTGAGGATTTTTTATGCCTGCCGGATTTTTCCACATCATCGCGCCCTTCATAGCCCTTGGTTTACAATGAAATGTGAAATTTTAAGAAAGGGGCATGGCTCTGCTTAACGGGTGAATAACGGGTATTGGAACGATGTTTGCCCCATGGGGGTAATGGTCAATCTCTACCTAAAACATTTCCAACATGAAAACGGTAACAAAGTGGCTTGCCATCGGCAGTATCCTCGCTGCCCCTTTCCTTTTTTTCGCATGTAGTAAGAACAATTCTTCCGGTTCCAACCCCAGCATTCCCCAGGGAAAATCACAGGTGGCCGTCTATATGATGGACGACCCCATTCAATTTACGAAAGTGCTGATCGACATCCGGCAGGTGGTCGTGGAAATAGACACTGCCGACAAACAGAGCAATCCCGACAGGGACGACCAATGGGACGATAGCTACTGTGGCTGGCATCACTCGGCCCAGGATAAATCCGTAATCTGGGACACCCTCAGCATCACCCCCGGCGTATATGACCTGCTGCAACTGCGGAATGGAACGGATACCCTGTTGGCCACCGGTCAGTTTCCCAGCGGTAAGATCCTGAAACTGAAGATCACGCTGGGATCCGATAATACCATCTATACGGACAGCACCACCCACTATCCGCTGGAGGTTTTCGGCCCCCATCCTTATTTCACCATCAATGTCAGCAGGACCAATGTCGCCTCCATCAGCAGCAATGACTTCAAGCTCTGGCTGGACTTTAACCTGTCCCGATCTATTTTCTTCTGGAGCGGCCAGTTCCTGCTCAAACCCTATGTCACCGTATTCAATGACGTAGTGGCCGCCAAGATCCAGGGCCGGGTATTACCGGGACTTGCTTCTCCGCTGATAACCGCCTATAATGCAACCGATACCCTCTATGCAATCCCCAACTGGGATGGCAAATACCTTTTCCGGGGCGTTCCGGCAGGCACCTACTCTCTTCATTT
>DATJJD010000157.1:0-17383 GCA_035492545.1 Puia sp. | reverse complement strand
GCCCATTGTACCTCCGAAAAACTGACCAGGGCCCCTGCCGCGACGACCGCATTCCTTATATTATCCAGTATCTTATCAGTGGTAGTATTGGCGACCTCATTTCGGCCATGATACCAGGCCGTCACCTTTTCCCCCATTCTTTCAATAATATAAGTAGAAGTCGCATCACTCTGGAAAAAATGCGCCGTCTCTACCCCGGATGTCCCCGGCTCACCACAAGGACGCACCCGCATCCCTATCCACTCCTGCTTACCATTCGGATCCTTTTGGTATTCCAGCATCTCTACCCGGACCCAGTCGTATCCTGCTCCAGCGCTTGGCCCCGGCCCGGGGATATCAATGCGCAGATAATCCCCTTCCTCTGCTAACCGGTTTACAGCATTTCCATTCGCTCCTATCAATAGGAAATGAGCACTGGCCCATCCGGCTAATTCATGCCAGATCGGAGGATTCAACATTCTCTTCGCTGCCCGGTCAAAACACTTGCTGGCCGATTCCCGGGAAGATAAGATGACAGAAAATTTGAGATCATTGGGTTTTCCCTTCGTATTGGGTGGAACAAGATTTTGTAACATGGCATTTTACTTTTGTGTATATTATTAACCAGCCAATTATCATGCCCGGCCTGGAAATCTAAAAGCGCCATGCTGACCCGGTGGCATAGTAGTCCGCTATTAGGCCGCTTTGAGATCAGGGCAAATAGAAAACATGACCTCATTTAATAAGGATGCCTTGAAAGGTTTGGCGATAAAACTGACAGCTCCTTCATGATAGGCTTTTTCCTTCAAACCCTCCGTGGTATCGGAAGTCATGAGGATGATCTTAACATCCGGATATACGTGGAGAATGTCTTTTATAAATTCAATTCCTTTCCCATCGGGTAAATTATTATCCAGCAATACCACCAGTGGTTTGAACCCGATCAGATAATTCTCTGCATTCGTCAAAGTGTGCTCGACATGCACAGGACACTTTAGGATAGCCATGATAATCCTGCATAGATCATTATCATCATCAATCACCAACACCTCATTCGTTTTCATACTTAAGGATATTAAATAATAATGCCAGCCTGCCTGAGATCAGGAGGCCAGCTTTTCGTCCAGCCTTTCCTCTCTTTCAGTTCTGACGTCCTCCTTGTAATTTTCCATGATATGCTGTCGCAGGGTCCGGTAATCTTCCAGGAATTCAATATAATATTTTTTAACGGTAAAGGAATATTGCCTGGCATATTCCAGGACAGCTTCCTGCCAAACCTTATCCGAGGCAAACTGCTTTAGGTTATCCGTAATGGCCGATCCGTCCTGCCCTGAACTTCTCAATTGGGAAGAAGCCGTCAGCATGCCCATAGTGTCGACGACGTGGTACATGTCCCGATACCGGTCGATCAATTTTTTAAAATCAATACTATCCTTCGTAGGTTGCATCTCCTGCATGATAAAGGACTTTCCGCGAAAGGTACTAAGGCTCAGCTAGGCAGAACACCGATCCTTCGTTCATACGATTTTATGATTGGGTTAAATATTCCACAGAGGGTTAGTTCCCCCGGCCGGGAGACTATAGTACAAAAAGCCGGACATTCAGCCCGGCCTTTTTGTAGGTCATGATCGGATACTATTCTCCTGTGGCATCTTCGTTTATCGAACCCTCAGCCAGCCCCGTAAGGGTTTCATCCGCACTTTTTTCCTCTTCCAGCGTGGTCTCCAGGAGGGAGGCAACTTCATCCAGTCCCAATGTCTTGGCGATCTGCGCCAAACCTCCGTAAGTGGCGATCTCATAATGTTCAGCCTTTTGACCAGCCAGGATGAGAGCGACATCGCGCGTAGAAGTCCCTTCCTCGGTGTCTTCGATGACGCTGGCTCCCTCTTCGGTGATACCTTCCATCGCATCGCATTTTTTTGCCTGGGGCTTTTCCCCCAATAGGCCAAATACCTGCTCCAGGCGGGTAACATGTTCCTTCGTCTCTTCCAAATGACTGGTAAAGGCTTCGCGCAATTCTTCCGACGTCGCAGCCTTGGCCAGCTTCGGAAGGGTTTGTACCAGTTTCTTCTCTGCCCAATAGATATCTTTTATCTCGTCATGGAAAAACCCCTTAAGTTTTCCCTCTTCCCCTTTTGGGCTCGCACTCTTGCCTTTTGAGGGGCTCGTACTGGCTTTGGAGGATTTGCTGTGGCTGCTGGCAGCCTTATTGGCATTTGTGGTAGACATAAAATTTATTTTTGATTTTAGATAAGTAATAAAAGAAGCATGCCATGCTTATATGCTTGTTTTTAAGTCGATATTTTGCCCAAACCTGGGAAATTATGTAGCAATAGGGTGGATATCGGCCATTGCGCTGAAGAAAGGTTATCTTTGGGCTATTGAGATCAATTACCGGAGGCTTACAGAATTGAGAATGAAGGAACTTAATTGAATTTATGTCTGATTTCAAGGTTAGCCTTTCCAACTGCGATCGCGAGCCGATCCATATTCCAGGCAAGATACAATCCCACGGTTTTATGCTTGCGCTGGACCAAAATGGCATTATTCGCTTTTTCAGCGACAATATCACTTCTTTTATTCCGGACTTAGAAGGGACCTTACTGGGCAAAACAATAGAAGGTGTTGAGCGTTTTTTTGAAAATGCCCCGCATCTTAACATGCTGGAACACCTCCTTTACCTGGGAAGGCTAAACGGGTACGAACAGATCAACCCTTACCCGGTCAATATTTCGGGTAAAAAATATTATCTCATTATTTCGCGCACCGCCGGGTTTGAATTGCTTGAATTCGAGTTGGACACTTCGGCGGGAGAGAAAGACATACAGAAAATGATCGGAAAGTCTGTTTCCCAGATGCTGGCCGACAAAAGCTTGCAAAATTTACTAAACAACACCGTCGTACAGGTTAAGCACATTATTGACTACGACAGGGTCATGATTTATCGTTTTGCCGAAGACGGACATGGTGAGGTAGTAGCCGAAGCGAAAAATGACGGACTCGAGAGCTGGATGTTCCTGCACTATCCCGCATCTGATATTCCTAAACAGGCACGGGAACTTTATAAGCTCAACCTGACACGATTGATTGCAGACGTGAATGCTACCTCTTCCAACATTTCCGCGGAGGCCTCGCAGACAGAACCACTCGACTTAACCTGGTCCCAGCTGCGTGCAGTATCGCCTATACACATTCAGTACCTGATTAACATGGGGGTAGCCTCAAGCTTTAGCATCTCACTGATCTATAAAAACCAGCTCTGGGGATTGGTGGCATGTCATAATTATACGCCGAAGTTCATCAATTATAAATCACGCGAGTCAGCAAAGCTTATCGGCCAGGTATTATCATCGGCGCTGGAATTCCGGCAGGAAGAAGAAATCCAGCTGTTAAACGATCGGTTTAAAGACCATCTCGATCTTTTGGGGAAATATTTGCAGACTAATGACAATCTATCAGAAGCATTAATGGGCGAAGCGGTAAATATTTTGACATTGACCCATGCAACCGGCGCGGCGCTGGTTTATGAAAGGCAGGTCTTTCGGATTGGCATCACCCCTGAAGAGGTGGAAATTAGACGACTTGTTGAATGGACGAGTGAAAATATTAACGACCCCCTTTATTCCTCCACGAATATTAGTGCGGTTTATCCCGACGCCTGCACGTATCAAAAAATGGCTACCGGGGTATTGATCCTGGAACTGACAAAGGAACTGAAAGAATACATTTTTTGGTTTAAACCTGAACAGGTTCAAACTGTTAAATGGGCCGGAAATCCGAATAAGCCTGTGGAATTGAATGACCATGGGCTGCTTCAAATTTCCCCCAGGCACTCTTTCCAGGTCTGGTCGGAGCAGGTTAAAGGGTTGTCGGAACAGTGGGGATCGGAAGAATTGCAGTCCGCCAGACGGCTCAAAGAGGAGATAAATGATGCTATCAATTTAAAGGCCCGGACATTGAGACAGTTGAACGATCGACTCCGGGAGGCCTACGAGGAACTGGATTCTTTCAGTTATACAATTTCTCATGATCTTAAAAACCCTATCGCGAAAATTAAAGGTTATGCACAGTTGCTGCGGGGGACGGATGCTTTCGGTGAACTTGAAAGTACGATGGTGGAAAAAGTTATCGAGGGGGCCGACAAGATGAATGTAATGATCGGCGACGTGCTGAACTATTCAAAGGTCGGGCGTCAGGAGATGATATTTCAGAAAGTGGATATGGACATCCTGGTCAACGATATTGTCAAAGACCTCAATTTCATCTACGCCGCCGGCAAGGTGAAGATAACCGTCGGAAATACCCCTTTCTTAATGGGTGACCCCCTGATGCTGATGCAAGTGTTCTCCAACCTGATCGGCAACGCGGTAAAGTATTCTCAGGAAGTTGACCTTGCCCTCGTCCACATTGAGGGCGTAATAAATAAGCAGGAATGCGTTTATTCCGTCAGAGATAATGGCCACGGAATAGCTGAATGCGACCTTCCAAAGATCTTTGATCTTTTTAGCCGTATGAGTAATGTTAGCCACATTGAGGGTTCAGGAGTCGGGCTTGCAATAGTAAAGCGCATCGTCGAAAGACACGGGGCCAGGATCCGGGTGGAGAGCCAACCGGGAAAAGGCTCCGTGTTTTATGTGGCTTTCAAAAACTAGGCTGGTGTCCCTTACTTCACATAAAGGAAAATACTTATAACATCCATTTTACTTGTAGAAAAGTAAAAAAATAGCTCTACCTTTTTTATAGGACCGGTTACTCCTTTTGACATCCACAAAAAGAACTTTCTACCTTAACCTTTCTTTGTATGACTCAGAAGGACATCGGCCTGCTCCGGCAGATCAGGGAGTATATTGGTGCAAATCTTCACCGGGAAATGCCGGTGCCTCTTATTTGCAAATACTTCTGTATCAATAAGACCAAGCTCCAGCAACAGTTTCGAAGCTGTTACGGAACATCCCTCCACGCATTTATATTGCAGCGGCGAATGGAGAAGGCCGCCATTCTCCTGCACGAGACCGAAGACCCGGTCAAACGGATAGCAGGACAATGCGGCTATAAAAAAGTACGCAGCTTCAACAAAACCTTTAAAGGCCATTGGCTTCTTTCACCCGACCAGTACCGGAAAAATAAACGGTCGGAGAAAAGTAACACTAATGCTGCCAAAAGTTACACCCCCTGATTTGGAAAAACAACCTCCCGTTTCGTATCTTGGACGCGGTAATCTGGCACATTACCACTTTTTTTGGGCGTTCCCGGTTCAGCAAACACGTCTAACGAGCTTCCACGACGTATTAGGAAGTATAAACTCATCGTTATGTCTGCTAACATCAGCACGGGACAGCCCACTTTTAGCCATTTCATCCGGTCGGATAAGACCCTTCGCAGGTTCCTGATTTTCGCCATGGTGGCCATCCTCCTTCAATGGGGACTGTTCCGGCTCTTCTATCCCTTCCCCAGCTTCTTCTTTACGGACTCCTTCGCCTACCTGCATGCGGCAGCCTTCAACCTGGACGCTCATGTATGGCCTATCGGCTACTCGAAGTTCCTGCGGGTATTCAACACCTTCTTCCATTCGGATACCGCCCTGGTCTCCTTCCAGTATCTGTTCCTGCAGGCCTGCAGCCTGTACTTCTTTGCTACGGTAACGTACTGCTTCCGGCCTTCGAAGCCCGTTTCCATCATCTTATTTTCCCTGCTGATCATCAACCCTTTATTCCTTTATCTGGCCAACTCCGTATCCAGCGACGCCCTTTTCACCGGACTTAGCCTTTGCTGGATCGCACAGCTGATGCGCATGATCGGCCATCCTTCCCGCCGGGGCATCTTTATTCACGCAACCCTGCTGGCCCTGCTCTTTACACTCCGCTATACGGCTATCTATTATCCTTTTATCGGGTTGGTCGCCATCCTTTTCTCCGCTTATACCCTGAAAGAGAAACTGCTGGCCATTACGCTGCCCCTCCTGCTGGTGGGAGGGTTTATGCTCTACACCGCTAATGCCATGCATACGCTGACGGGCGTGGAGAAATTTTCCCCGTTCAGCGGATGGCAGCTGGCCAATAATGCACTCTATATGATGGGGCCTGACCGGCTTCCTCCCCCTGCCTCCCAACAAGTACCGCCGCAGTTCCGGGAGCTGAATGGTCGGGTCCGCTCTTATTTCGATTCGGCAAAGACGGAAAAGACATTGTTTGACTCCCTGTATCCCGGTATCTTCTATTTGTGGAGCCCGAAGTCACCCCTGGCCGGCTACCAGGGCCTGGAAGCCCGGAGAGACAGCGCCGCTTCCTGGCTTAAAGGCTGGGCCACTAACAGTGTCCTGTATGCGGATTATGGAAGCTGGCTGATCAGGCGACACCCCCTGGCCTATGCACAATATTACTGCTGGCCCAACCTGCAACGATATGCCTTCCCTCCACTGGAATTCATGGAGAGATATAACTGCGGCATGGATACGGTGGACCGGCTGGCGGCAGCCTGGTTCCGGTATAAGGACCAGCGGGTAAAAACCTTCTCTGTTGCCGCACAGGCTTCTATCCTGGCTCCTTACCCTTTTCTGAATATGCTGATCAATCTCCTCTTACTGGGTATGTTCGGTTTATTTTTTACGACAAAGGCCGCCCGGAATGCCGACCCGGTATTTTTCAGACAGATGGTGATGGCCGGCAGCGTCTGGCTCATTCATCTTGCCTTCAGCATCGTGGCAGCGCCCGTAGTGCTGCGCTACCAGGTTTTCCCCATGATACTGGGAGGCGCCTGCTCTCTCCTGCTGGCCGAACGCCTGTTAAAAGGCGACATAAAATTTTTCCGGAAAAAAATAATTACGGAATGCTGCGCCTTCAGCCTGGTATTCCTCTTTGTCTACGCAGCGACCTCCAAACTGTTCCGGCTGGAATTGTTCAGGTTCCAATTGGGGCTCTTCCCCTGGTTACGGCATTGGGCAGATTGGCTTGCCTGGGGACTGCCCCTGGTGGAGCTGCTGATCGCAGCCCTCCTCATTTCGTCACGGAAAAAGATCCTGGGCTTTTATGCCTCCTTTGCCCTGATGACCCTGCTCACCGCCTACCTGGTCTGTATGCTGGTGACAGAAAGGGAGAATCTGCCCTGTTCCTGCAGCGGGGTGATAGAAGGACTCTCCTGGAAACAACAGATAGGCTTAAATCTTTTCTTTATGGGCCTTGCAGGCCTGGGAATTTTAATGTTTCATCCATTTAAACGATCAATTATGAAAAAGAGGATTTTCTATGTCATCATCATTGCCCTGGCAATGACTTCGTCCGCCTTTACACTGACAAAAAAAGTGCATACCAGCAGCGGAAATTTGTATTGGTTCCCGCTAAACACCGTAGGCGCTCCCCAGGCGGTATCCAACCTCGTCTATCAGTCGTCGGACCCGGCGCAGTGTGCCAACTGGGGCATGGGCTTCTATTGCGTCGGGGGATATACTTCCTATACCAGCGCCGGCCCTGGACTCTATGCTGCTGCGGGCGTAGAAGTAGCTTTGGACTACCATATCTATTAGAGGGTTATCTTGGGTTTTGGGGCATGTCCGGGTTAAAGGAAAGGACATTGCTGGGAATGGCGTATACATAACGGACATCATTAGGGAGGAGAGTATACACCTGTCCGTTGACGGTTCGGGTGAGGGTAAGGGCCCGGCGGGGCTCTTTATTCAACCTTCGCAGATCGGTCCACCGCAACCCCCGGAACAGCAGCTCCTTCCTCCTTTCCGCCAGGATCTTGCCCAGGGCGTCATCGGCATCGGTGGCAGTGACGGGGGTAAAAACTCCAACCCTCCACCGGTTCTGCAACAGCGTGTTCAGGTCACGCATGGCGGAGTCGACCTGTCCTGCGCGGGCATAACATTCTGCCCGGGTAAGCCATAGTTCGTCGGCTGCGATGCCGCCGAAAGTATACCCATTCTCATCATAGCGCCCGAAGAAATAAAGACCATTCCGGAAGAACAGTTTCCGGCGAAGATCGCCTGCCTGGTAGGAATTGAAAAGAGTGCTGTCCGTAAAGGACCGGCCGATGGCCGAAGGCCCGCTGCTGAGACAGGCGGCGCTGAAGATGACTTCGGGATTGGTCCGGGTAAAGGGGAACAGGGCATTGGTATCGGCGGTATTATAGTCCAGCAGGGTGGGATGGAGCTGCAGACAGGAGTCGGCATAGAGCCGGGCCATGGGATAGTTTCGGGCGCTTAAGTATACCCGTGAAAGAAGACCGTAAGTGGCAGCCCGTGCCGGACGGGTAGGGTACCAGTCTGGCGTGGTGGGCAGCAGCCGGATTGCCTGAAAAGAGTAGTGAAGGATGCTGTCATAGGTCTGCTGTACGGTACTCCGGTGCATTTTTTCATTGATGTCCGCGGACAACCGGAGGGGCAACCCCAGGTCTGTTCGGGCGGTGGCGCTGTCATAGGCCGGGCAGAACAACTGGGCTAACTGGGAATAGGCATAGGCCCGGTAAAAAAGGGCGATCCCCATGGCATTTCTCCAATCGGTAGCCTGACTGCCGGTCGAGTCGATGCCGGATAGTACTTCTATGACCTCATTGGCATAAAATACTACGCGGTAAGGAAGGTCCCAGTCATTGACCTCCCCACCGGCATAAATGTCGTTAGCCCAGATGACGGCGCGCTGATCGATGACGGAATAAGTCCCATACTGGGCTGACGAGACCGTATAGTCATCGCAGCCGGTAACTCCCAGGCTGGGGTAACCGGCATTGCCATAGCCATTCATGACGAGGTCGTTATCCAGCAGCTGCTGGCAGTCGGCTATCGTACTGGGCACGATAACAGACAGATCAGGCCGGGCATCCAGGAAGGTTGACTTCTTGCAGGCGAAAGGCGCGACACCCAAAAGGAATAAATAAGACAACTTTCGCACGTTCATGGCTGCTATTTTGATTTGAAAAAATTTAGGGTCAGGCCAATCGTATAACGGGGACGGTCCTTGGGGACATTGATGTAATAAGGGTCGAAGTCATCCTTGCCGGCCTTCCACAGCACGCCCAGGTTGGAGACAATCCCATAGATCCGGACGTGCTGGAAGGGCAGCCGGGGACACCATTGTTTGTCCAGGTCATAGTTGAGACTGACATCTTCCCACCGGATATTGTCCGATCTTCTGATCAGGGTGCTGGAATTGAGATAGAAATGGTCCCTGTTCGGATTCAGCGGATACACGACAAGAGGGACGTTGGTTCTTTTCTCATCCCCGGGCTGTTTCCAGCTTTGCGCATAGTCACTGCTGCTGGTCCACTTGCCCGCCGCATCGCTGGCGCTGAAGGAAGGTTTGCGATAATAATAGTCCAGCTTGAAGGAGATGGACAACATCAGGGAAAGATGCCGGTAGGTAAAACTATTTCTCAGGACCCCGAAGAAGATGGGCTGGGCCGAGCCATGAAAGGCCATGCTATCCAGTTTCGTATTATTGTAAATGGAGTCCCAATCCGTGCTGGGCTGCCTATGGAAGATGCCCCGGGGATCGCCTGTTTTGGGGTCCAGGGGCAGGGCCTGATAGCTGTAGACGGAATAAACGGGTTTGCCGGGCACAGGGGCGATGGCATTCTGGTTTAAATAGAGATTGCCCATGCCGGCAGGCGTGAGATACCGTTCGACTTTGGAGACGGAATAACTGCCGATCAGCGTGCTGGTCCAGGCAAAGTGACGGCTGGTATAGGTCCGGGCTTCCAGCTGCAGGTCTACTCCCTTCCCTCTTACAGAGGCAGTATTCCCGTAGTAGGTGCCGGGTATGCCGGTCGTTTGTACAATACCGAGAGTGGGATCGGTCTCGGAAGGGGCCAGCAGGTCGATCGAATGCTTCTGATAATACTCTATCGTCCCCGTGAGAAGCTTGTTCTTCGTCTCGAATTCCACTCCCAGGTTCAGTTGCCGCACCTGCTCCCACCGGAGGTTCTTGTTGGGCGGCCCCTGGATCATCAGCATGGGATAGGGACTCCCGCTGAGGCCGCCGGGAAAAGAGACAGCCGTCGTATAGGCGCTGGCCAGCCGGGCGATATTGCCGCTGGTGCCATAAGTGGCCTTTAGTTTCAGGGAGGGTAGCCAGAGAAGATGATAGAAGCTTTCTTTGTTTACCTGCCAGCCCGTACCGGCTGCCCACAACGGTACGCCTTTCTCGTTGGTCCTGACCCCAAAGAGGTTGGCCTCGTCTTTCCGGATGCTGCCGAATAGGCTGTACCGGCTATGATGCGTATAAGAGACATTGCCGTATACGCTGAGGAAGTGGTCTGTCAGGTGACCGGTAGTCTCCGGATGAGGGATGGTATGTACCTGGTAGGTCAGGTATTGGGTGTAGTTGCCGACATAATCGAGGGCTGGTGTATTGCCGGTCAGGTCGGGGTTATAACCATAGTCACGATTGGTGTATTCCGTGGTGACCAGGTCCCGGATCTCGTACCCGGCGATGGCTTCCAGGTCATGCAATCCCCGGTGATAACCATAGTTTAACTGCAGCCGGCCCTGGCTGGAGACGGTCTCCTTATGGTCCAGGTCGAGGATGCCGCCGGCAGGTATGGGATAGGAGAGGGAATGGGTGACAGGGTCCACCTGTATAAAACTGTTCCGAAGGTTTCGCACAAAATAGGACCCGTCACTATGAAAATCAGACCGGTTCACATGCTGGTCTTCATACTGGTATCTGAACTCCAGGTTGAGGCCAGGGAGGATCTTATAATGGATGCCGGCCGTCAGCAGGTAGTCGAGGGTGGTGATGCGGTTGTCTTCTGCATGTAGCTCATCCAGCGGAATTAAGGCCCAGCTGGGGAATCCCAGTTGGCTTGTCTGTTGCTGATAGCTGGTATTATAATCCAGGTTGACGGGCAAAGACCGGCCGCGGGCATCCGCCAGCTGCGCATAAGGATAGAGGTTCTTATAGCTGAAAGGGGATTGGTAATTGTACTGGATATTACCGCCGTTCCGGTCCGTGATCTTGGTAAAGTTGATGCCGGCGTCCACTTGCAGGTTACGGGTAAGGGTTACACTGTTCTGCGAACGGAGGGAGATCCGGTCATAGCTGGTCGCCGCCAGGCTGGATAGGTTGTGGTCCCAGCCGGCGCTGAGATAATAGTTGATCAAATGGGCATTCCCGCTCACTTGCAGGGAATGTTGCTGGTTGACACTATTGCGGTAGAGGTATTTGCTGAGTTCGTTGCGCACGTCTGTCTTCCCCAGGGCATCGCGCTGAGCCGCTGCCTCCGGAGGCGATAGCTGACCTTGCTGGGCTGCATATAATAAGGCCACTCCCGGTGTGACGGCAGCATAGTTCTGAGGATCCGTAAAGTTGGGGGTATAATATCCCTTGTCGAAGAGGAATTGTTCAAAGCCCAGGTAGTCTGTAGGGGAAATGGAATGGACATTAAAGAGGTCCGGTCGCTGCTGAATGCCGATGCTGGTATTGTAGATCGTCTGGGGCACACCCTCCTTCCCCTTTTTGGTGGCGATGATGATAACGCCATTCCCGGCCCTGGCGCCCCAGATGGAAGTCGCCGCGGCATCTTTCAGCACGAAGACAGTATCGACATCATTGGGATTAATGTTCCGCAGGTCTCCGTCATAGGGAAAATTGTTCAGGACGATCAGGGGCGCCGCATTGGCGATCAGCGTGCTTCTTCCCCGGATTTGCATAAGATCGGAGATGGTATTGCCGTCGGCGCCCTGACCTCCACGGGTGAACAGGACACCGGGCACGGTATTCTCGATCCTGTCCAGTACGCTGGAAGAAGGGTTGCGGTTAAAAAGAAAATTATCGACAACGGCGGCAGAGCCGACATTCATCTGTTTATTGAGTCGCTGATAACCGTTCTCCACGACAACTTCCGCCAGCATATTTACCTTCTGTTTCAACCGGAACCGCAGCGTATCCGGACCTTCCACCATCTTTTCCAGGCTGCCCGTATTGATGCTGCCGGCTATCACCACCTCTCCCTTTCGGACCTTCGAAAGAACAAATCTCCCTGCTGAATCGGCCGTCGTTTTTTGATTACGGCCCTTTAACTCGATCGTAGCATTGACAACGGCTGCTCCCTGGTCATCTCGTACTTCCCCATAGAGGGTCATGGGCAGACTTTCCGTCAGGACGTCGGCGGGAGAAGAAAAGAGGGGCTGCAGCACGATAAAAATGTCCTTACCCTGGATGCTGTCGCGCAAAGGAAAAGGAGCCAGTATTTTTTTCAGGAAGTCCGGCAGAGGTTGATTGATTACATAACAGGTGACAAGGGTATCCAGGATCCTGTTCCTGCCCCGGGGAAGATGTAAGTCGTAGCCGATTTGTCTAGTGACGGACCGCAATACCTTGTTCAGAGCAACATCCTTAGCCGAAAGGGTGACGGTTGGGGTTGGTTCCTGAGCATTGACCAGCAGGCAGCAGCTGAATAACAGGTAGAGGTACACGCGCATGTCCGACCAGGGTTGTTTGGTTAATGAGACGCCCCGGACGCTGCGGAGCATCCGGGGTGTCATGTGATCAATGAACTGAGGAAGAGGTTTAATGAAAGAGGATAGGTCTAATGGTCATGGGAATTATCTTCTGTACTATCTTTTATGATCAGCCTCCTTCCTTCCATCTGATAGGAAAGGCCCAGGGCTTGTAAAACCCTGGAAAGAGGCTGGTTACGGTTGATTTCTTCGTTATAGGTCCTGGTCCGGCTCACTTGTATGTCAAAATCCACGTCATACCACCGGCCCAGCTGCTGCATAACACCGGAAAGATCTTCATCCTCAAAATGGAAATATCCGTTCTTCCAGGCAAGTGCGCCCGCCGTGTCCACATGGGTCTGCAACTCCCAACGCCTGCCCTGCTGTATGGTCACGGCCTCGAAAGGTTGAAGGACGCGCTGGGTGACGCCATCGCTTACACGCACTTTTCCCGTCAGCAACGTGGTGCTGATACGCTCTGTTCCTTTATAAGCGGTAACCGTAAAACTGGTGCCCAGCACATCTATCACCTTACCTTCTACTTTTACCCGGAAAGGCTGGGAAGGGCTCCTTGCTACCTCGAAATAGGCTTCCCCGGTAAGCTCTACTTCCCTGGTAGGGCCCGTAAAGGAGGTGGCATAACGTAGCGAGGAGGCATTGTTAAGCCAGGCCTTGGTTCCATCCGGAAGTTGTACCATGAATTGTCCTGCGCGGGGAGTTTCCAGGGTATGCATGCCATTCCCGGAAGAACCGTTATACACCAGGCTGCTCTTATCCTGCTTAAGGGCCCTGGCGCCGCTGTTATCCGGGATGGCCCCGTTACCGATACTATCCAACCGGATGCGCCTTCCATCAGCGAGGAGCAGGATAGCTTTATCTCCGCCCGGTGTTATCTCCGCCAAAGGCATTTTAATGTCCGTCTTTACAAGGGCCAGGTCCTTCTGGGATGATGGCCACAATAAATATCCCCCTATGACCAGCACCAGCAGGGCCAGCCCGCCCCCTATGATCCGCCGGGCCTGCCTCTGAGAAGCCCGTTTGCGATGGATCAAACCCATGGTCAGCTCCAGGTTTTTCTGAGTATCGACAGCAGGCGCCCTTTGCAATACCCTATCCAGCTCCCTGCGCTCATCTTCCGTGAGGGTGTTGGCCAGGTATTTGTTGATCAATAATTTAATCCTCTCTTCTTCCATCGATAAGACGGGGCTTTATATATATACGCTGGACAGGGCCCGGGCTTACATAAAAAAGAATATTTTTTTTAGAAAGATTGCAGCGCCCGCGTCTTACGCGTGGAAACAGCCTCCCGGGTCATTTTCAACTCCGAGGCAATTTCGGCAATGGACTTCCCTTCCAGGTAGAAAAGAGTAAGAATTCTTCTGCTGATCTGGGACATATTGCCCATATGGTTAAGGGCCTTTTCCAGGAGTTGCTTGTGAATACTTTCCGTATCGGAGTCATTTTCATAAAATTCAACGAGATCACTGTGTTCTTTCAGGGCTTTCTTCTCCCTTTTCAAGGCGCGCTGACGGGAGATACAGGCATTTTTGGTGATCTCATGCAGGGAATTCAGGAAGTGATCGTGACTATGGTAAGTCTTCCGCTTTCCCCACGCTTTGGCAAAACTTTCGTTGACAATGTCTTCCGTAAGAATGTCCTCCGGCAGGTACAAACTGGCAAACATCCAGAGACGTTGATAGTGAAGTTCGAAGAGAAAGGCGAATGCTTTTTCAGCCTTTTTTTCATCGCCTGTCTTGAATGAGTCGAACAATTGTTCAACAGGAAGTGAATTATGTTCCATCGGTTGGAAGTTTAAGATAGCAATGGGTTTGGTTGCGAATACAAAATGTTGATCGCTAATAGGAAAGGCGGGAATTTGATAGGAGGCACTGGACGAATTTCCTGGAAGGGACGGAAGCAAAAGCAAAATTGTACGGTGGTAGTAGTAGACCCGAAGGGTAGATTAGCCGAGAGTATCTTCAGCCAGCGCTGCGAGTAGCATAATGTAGCTGCTACGCTTATCAGAGAAGACCTTATAGGGAAAATCGGGTTGCAAAACGAAGACGTGTTTTAAGGATTACAAAGCTATCATATTTTTGGGCAAAATACTAACAGTCGATAGTATTTTTTTAAGGTTACTTCCTTAGGGACGCGACAAATACAAGACAATCAATTTCTTGTTGTTAATCCAAGTCCTATTAAACCTTTTTAAAAGGGACAAATCGTCTTTATGCACACATTCCTTCCCATGTTATACATACCCAAATGCCCGTTAGGAGACAACGTATAATATTCAAAGTATTTAAGACGACTGAGGTTGTTCTGATACACACGGTCTAAAAGATTGTTGACCTGCACCATCAGCTGGATCGAATGATGGGGGCCGGTACGGACCGTGGCAGCCGCCGAGAGGTTCAACAGCGTATAGGCGGGAGTAGGGGTCTCGGTATGATATAAGGCGAGAAATCGATCCTGCCGGGCATTATACTCCAACTCGGCTCCCGCCCGAAAAGAGGAAAAGATGCCGGAGGGAGTTGCCCATTCCTGGGAGAGGCTGCTCAGCCACCTGGCAGGAGGGATAAAAGGGAGATATTCCCCGGCATTTCCCTTATGGCGGTATTCGCTCTTTTTGTTGAGCCCATATACCAGGGCGACGGTATTGGTAAAACTAAACCCTTTCCAGCCAGGGGGGTGAATCGCCAGCAGCCCTTCGGCGCCATACAACTGCGCCGAAGCCTGTTGATACTGAAACGTCTTATTGCCCTGGGCATCGGTAAGGGGTTGGCCTTGTGCATCCGTCAGCTGCTCCAGGTAGATGTAATGCTGCACATTATTATTAAAGACGCTCAGCGAAGCCGTAATGCTGTGGAAGTCACCGCTGATGCCCAGGTCCTGCTGCCAGGAGAATTCCGGAACGAAATCCCGGTTACCCAGGTAAATGATATGAGCCCCCGGGTCCAATCCATTCGAAGCCAGTTCGGTAATATTGGGCCCCCGGTAGCCCCGCGCAATATTGAGCTTCACGCTGAGGTTCTCCGTCAACTGCCAGGCAGCCCCTGCACTTAACGACACACCCGTAAAAAGTCGATGCAGCACAGGGAACTGCAGTTTCGCCCCCGCAGTATCCGGCCCAGTCACCTGCCGGCCGAAACCGGTAGAAGGGTCCGTACCCGTGTACAGCGCCTTCGTGTCGACCACCCGGCTGTCATAACGGACGCCTCCACTGATAATCAGCTTGCCATAAGCCCATTTGCCATGGAGATAACCACCCAGGTCAGCCAGCTGATAATCCGGAATAGGGAAGTCCGTCGCCTGTTTGCTCTTATTATTTTGCGCCATCCCATTGACACCCACCGTAAATTCAATGGAGGAAAATTCCGGAAGGATATAGCGGACGCCATAATTGACGGTATTCAACCGGACATAAAGGCCCGCCTGCCCGGGCTCCGTAGGATGACTGTACTCCCTGCGTATATTCTGCTGGAACCCCAGCACGGCATCTATCTCCCCACGCCCTATCCGGTAGTGGTTATTGGCATACAACCGGTAATGCTGGATATGCTGGTGTAAAGGGCTCAGGGTATAGGAGTTCAGCACATCCTCAGGCACGATAGGCCGGTTGGTGATCGTATCCCGGGACCCCTCATAGACCTGCCGGGTGAACTTCCGGGTGAGAGAGTCCCGGCTGCCATCGGGAATGCCCTGCAGATTATCATATAGGGTGGCATTGAGATAAGTGGCGCCCGCGGCGGAAATAGTACCTGTCATCACAGAGAGATTTTTCTCCGCAAACCCGGTATTATACACCCTCCCATCAATCTTATTGGTATAATTCTCAGCCAGACGCCAGGACCCACGAATCACCCACAACCAGTGGGAATGGCTGCTGCTCAACCGTACACCATTGCCGATCAGGCCATTATTGCTTTGATATTCGCTGAGCAGCCGTCCATGAAGGCGCCCGTCTTTCTCGGCGGGCACATAAGGATAAAGACTCACCACCCCCGCTACCGCATCCGAACCATACAACAAACTGGCAGGCCCCTTTATGACTTCCGCCTTGTCAATGGCATAGGCATCCACTTCGATCCCATGTTCGTCGCCCCATTGCTGTCCCTCCTGCCGGATCCCGTCATATAAGGTCAGTACCCGGTTATACCCCAGGCCCCGGATGAATGGCTTGGAAATATTAGGCCCCGTTTTCACTGCGTTCAGCCCGGGCACATTTTTTACCAGGGCATCGATGATATTGGGCTCGCTGGCACGATTGATAGCCAGGGAAGATACCCGGGTAATGGCTACGGGATTTTTTCGGGCCAAGGTCGCCCTGGATACCCCCGTGACGACTATTTCACCCAGCGTATCGATTCCCGGCAATCCCGTGGTGTCCCTCGCCGGCCGCTGCGCGTTTGCCAGGACAGGCATAAGCAAAGTCATTAGTATCCATTTTCCCATAGTTTTAATACTTATATCGACAAAAGTACAAAGTTAGATCAGTCTAACAAATTGTTTTTGCATGACTTTTTTTAAGATCTATCTTTATAACATGATGACATGGACGGAAGAGAACTACCTCAAGGCCCTGCACCGCCTCTCACTGGGCAATGAGCCCATTACTGTCAAACGAATAGCCGGCCTCCTGGACATAAAAATGCCCAGCGTCAACAGCATGGCGAAAAACCTCGCTAAAAAGAAACTGATCCGCTATGAAAAATACAAGGCCATCGAACTGACGGAAAAAGGCAGGAAACAAGCCCTGCTGATCTTACGCAAACATCGCCTCACCGAGCTGTTCCTCAACAATGTCATGGGGCTGGGCTGGGAAGAGGTCCATGACATCGCCGAACAGGTAGAACATATCCAATCCGACCGGTTCTTTACCCGTATCGATGAAATGTTGGGTCATCCGAAATTCGACCCCCACGGAGAACCCATCCCTGACCTCAACGGTAAACTGCCCTCATACAAGGC
>DATJJD010000156.1:0-15612 GCA_035492545.1 Puia sp. | reverse complement strand
TATTTTCCCGACAGGAAACCGCTGGCCAGGGAATAATAACTGATAACACCCAATTGATGTTGGGCGCAAAGAGGTTCCAACTCCTTTTCGAATCCCGCCCGGTCGTAGAGGTTATAACCCGGCTGGAAAGATTCATAGCGGGGGTAGCCGAACCGGGCGCTGGCATCCAGAGAGGCTGTCAACCGGGCAGGCGACAAGTTGGAAGCTCCTATCCACCGTACTTTACCCTCCTTCACCAGCTGGGCGTATGTCTCCAGGGTCTCTTCGACCGGGGTGGTGTCATCGTCCCAGTGCGTCTGGTAGAGATCGATATAGTCGGTCTGCAGGCGCTGCAGGGAGTCTTCGACTGCCCGAAGGATATATTTTTTGGAGAGATCTTTTTTCCCTTGTCCCATATCGGCTCCCACTTTGGTAGCGATGATGACTTTGTCGCGATTACCCCGCCCGTGCATCCAGTTGCCGATGATGGTCTCCGATTCGCCGCCTTTGTTCCCCGGCGCCCAGCGGGAGTATACGTCTGCCGTGTCTACGAAGTTGAACCCCGCAGCGATAAACTGGTCCAATAAGGAAAAGGAAGTTGCTTCATCGATGGTCCAGCCGAATACGTTGCCGCCGAAAGCCAGGGGGGCTACCTGCAAGTCTGAGCGGCCGAGTTGTCTTTTTTTCATGTTGGGTTCCTTTGGTACAAGGGTAACGCTTTGAGGGAAGGGATTGTTCGGGTTTTCGAATTTCGGGCTCAAATATCACTTATTTTATTCCAGATGCATCTGCTTATGGCAGAAGGATACTTTGTCCTGGCGGGAGTAGTTTAAGGAATTCCATTCTCTGGCGCCCAATAATACCGGCTTCAGCTGGCGGGGTAAGGGCTATGGTGGGAAGCTCTTCGGGATCAGACGGGACGTGAGAGAACATAAAGTTCGGGATCTCTCGGGTTGGACCTTTTTAGTGATAGGGTCATCCCGGTCTCTGTAAATAAGCGAGTATGTTCATCTTCATGAGGGCCTGCATATACCGGGGCAATGATCCTTTTTATATCCGGCAGGTTCCAGAAATAATCCAGGCAGAGCTGAAAGCCGAGAACATAGACGAAGAATTCGGCGTGACCGAAATTGCCGGGCATCATGGAAATATTATAATCGTGGTCTTCCGGGGGAAAGTCTTGCCGCAGTGTGTCCTGCTTATTTGCCAAATGGAGTTCTATCTCAAACAAAGGAACCTTTCCCAGCCAAAGCATGAAGGCATAGCTAGTGTTGGATCCTCTAAAACTGGCGAACATTTCCGCAAATCCTTTCAACGAGGCGTCCAGGTCACCGGCGGTAACCACTTCCTTTTTAAACAGATCGGCTATGAAGGGCAAATCCTTTTCTATTGCTACATGGAGCAAGACAAGCGGCACTTCGACGCTGGATTCAGCAAGGATCGGAGAATCACCAGAATTCAGTACAGGGTCACTAAACATAGAGGTTCAATGTTGATGCCGCCAGTCAGTGCTTAACCATATATTACGCAAATTGTGTTCTAAAGGTACTCAACTGTGATACTACTAAAGTGCAAGATCAGATAGGAATCAAAACCAGCTCTCAACCTGGGCTGGTAAAAAGTGTATAAGCGATAAAGTTGAAGAAAATAACTGAATTGTACAAGTGAAATTAAACAAAAACCGTAAGTACTTCAGCAAATTCCTACTAAAAAATAAGTGTAAACATGTATAAATGAGGGGTATACGACCGCTGGCCCGATAAATTCCGGGAGAAGGAAAAACACCTTTCCTTTAGTACAAAACCTGGAAGAGAAAGCCTTCGTTTCCGGTATTAATCAGGTTGATTCCGTTATTGGTAGCTTATAACTTGCGTATTGATTTCTGATGTGGTAGATTTATTTGAAGAGGGAAGCCTGTACAGCTATCATATTGTTAAATGACCTCGGTTTATCCAGAAACCGGATGAATACGTCCGTTACCAGGTCTTCAACGTCAGTAGGATCCGTTATATATTTTGCCCCATAATTACATAAGAGAGGCCTGTATTTCAAATAGAGGAGACTAAAAGTTTCCGTGTTTTCTTTGGAAAAAAGCAGTTGCGCCCGGTCATTCATGAGAATAATTTTGACTGTTGAAAGGCGGCAGGTTTTTTTTGGTGGTGCAATTTTAGAGTTAATTTCCTTTATTTCAAAATGGATATATGCATTAACGTTAGTTGTTTCTTCCCCTCAACCTCACTGCTGTTTTATTCCTATGGTCAAAAAAGCGCCTGCAAAAACCTTTTGCAACCGCCCTAAAAGCAGCGCCCGAAACAAAGAAAAAAAATTGTTTTTGAGGCCTGCAGGCATCTCTTATACCTCCTGCAATCGTTATCTTTACGTAAATAGCTAATTACCAATTCCATCTATGTCGAAGTCAAACGAACAGGCGCTCCGTCCAACAAAAACA
Organism: Puia sp.; assembly: GCA_035492545.1. Lineage (GTDB taxonomy): Bacteria > Bacteroidota > Bacteroidia > Chitinophagales > Chitinophagaceae > Puia. Next base: position 13,184 of record DATJJD010000156.1, on the reverse strand, counting down.
GACGACAATATCCTGCTGACCCTGGCAGAGCGGACAGCAGGATTCACCGGGGAGGACTACTTCCGGGAACTGGCTAAATATATTACCGCCACGCTGGGAGTGCGCTATGCCATCGTCACCGAATGCAGTAATGAAGAAAAGACCCGGGTGCGGACCCTCTCCTATGTCGACCGGCAGGAATTGCAGGAATCCTTCGAATATGACCTCAAGGATACCCCTTGCGAGATTGTCATGCAGGGGAGGGATTATTTCTGTCCGGCCTCCCTGCAAAAGCAATTCCCTTCCGCAGATCAGGGGGGGATAGAATCTTACCTGGGCGTGCCCATCTACAGCCCCTCCTCCAGGGAGATCATCGGGCATATTGCCGCTTTTGACTCCGGGCCGATGATCGCGGAGCAAAACCAAACGGCGATCCTGAAGATCTTTGCTTCCCGGGCAGGGGCCGAAATCGACCGGCTCCACGCCTGGAAGAAGCTGGAGATCGCCAACCAGGAGCTGCAGATCCGATTGAAAGAGATCGAGTCCCTGAAAAATCGATTACAGGCGGAGAATAAATATCTACAAGAAGAAATCAAGCTGAATAATAATTTTGACGAGATCGTCAGCAAAAGCAAGATCTTCCACAAGGTGCTGCAGCAGATAGAACAGGTCGCCTCCACCGACGCCACTGTCCTCGTCATGGGGGAATCCGGCACCGGCAAAGAACTGATCGCCCGGGCCATTCACAATATCAGCCTGCGGTCACGCAAGCCCCTGGTAAAAGTGAACTGTGCTACCCTGCCGGCCAACCTGATCGAAAGTGAGCTATTCGGACATGAGAAAGGGGCTTTTACCGGCGCCCTGGAGCGAAAGATCGGGCGTTTTGAACTGGCGGACGGCGGCTCTATTTTTCTCGATGAGATCGGAGAGCTGCCGGTGGAGCTACAGGCCAAGCTGCTGCGGGTATTACAGGAAGGAGAGTTCGAAAGACTGGGCAATCCCCGGACCATGAAGGTGAATGTGCGGGTGATCGCAGCCACCAACCGCAACCTGGAACAGGCCATCGAAAAAAAAGAATTCCGGGAAGACCTTTATTACCGGTTGAATGTATTCCCTGTCCTCTGCCCTCCCCTGCGTGACCGGAAAGAAGACATCCCTTTGCTGGTGAAGCATTTTTGCCAGAAGCATGAGACCAAGATCGGCAAAAAGATCAACCACATCCCTTCGAAAGTGATGGCAGCCCTGGAACAATATGACTGGCCAGGCAACATCCGGGAACTGGAAAATATCATCGAAAGGGCGCTGATCCTTAGCCGCAACGGAACCCTCGAATATGGGGAATGGCTCCCTACGGAGAAAAGAGGAACTGCTAAAACCTCAGCCTCGTCCAAACTGGGAGAGGTGGAGAAGAACCATATCCTGGAAGTCCTGAAGAAAACAGGATGGAAAGTCAGCGGGGAGAAGGGCGCCGCCAAAATACTGGGGTTGAATCCCACCACCCTGGAGGCCAGGATGAAGAAGCTGGGAATAAAAAGAGATTAATCATCGTACCAGCATCACCGTACCTTTTTGCATCTCCTCCGGTCTTCGAAAAAGAGTATACGTACATACCCATACATAGGTCCCTGTCGGCTGAGGTTTTCCGTCTATCGTTCCATCCCAACCCTGTGAGGGATCACCGCTTTCAAAAACCTTTCTCCCCCACCGGTTGTAAATGATAAACCGGTAATACGTGGTAGCCCCGGCAAATTTGGGCCGGAAAAAATCGTTTTTACCATCCGCATTGGGTGTAAATGCTGACGGCAGATAAATGTACTGGGGGCAGGTGGAATCCTTAATATTTATCGAGTCTATTCCCACACAACCATTGGTATCTGTCGCCATCAGGGTATAGACTCCGGGGTCGACGACCTGAATACCCGGTGTAGTCTGACCGGTACTCCATACATAACTTACAAATTCATTTTTAGATGTCAGGGATAGAGTGCTATAAAAACATTTTACTGTATCAGGCGGCAGGAAATCACTCGCGGCCATCGGCGGAATCGAAAAGGGCAAAGTTGCCGGCACCAACATGGGATTATTACAAAAATCCAATAAGGTAGTCCCATTGCTACCCACACGGGCATGAAGCACATAGTTACCTGCCGGGGCATGTCCGGAGAAGCCAATGGTCACCTGTCTTGTATAGCCATCTCCATTGATACAGTTTACCCCGGTGGCACTGGAAATAGGGATAGCAGGGGTACAATAAAAATCACTGCCATCGGCCGCAATAGAACTGCATAATACCGGCGTCGTCAATTCAATAGAGACAGAGGTATCACTGCATTGTCGGATGTATTTATCCATGGCCGGGGGTGGATCCTGTGCAAAGGTGGCCGTAGAGCCGGAAAAGTCGATGGTAAAGCCCGCGCTGACCCCGCCACCGCCGCTATTGTCATTTCCGAAGTTACTGATCATAATAAGGTAGGTCTCTCCGGGTTGTGCATCGATGGCTTTACAAAAAGAGTTGCCGGTAGAGCCAGCGAGAACATTGTTTTCGGTGCCGGTCAAAGAAAGTCCTACGATCCCATTGACATTACTGCCCACAAAATTGTTGTTGAAATTGCATCGAACTACATTTGTCTGCGACAAGTTGCTGCAGCCGCTCTTAAACACTGCAAAATCATAGTCATCGACGGGGTCCTTTGGAATAATGCTGAATACAAAACTGCCTGCGGTAGCAATGGTCATTTTTATCCACATGGAATTGGTCTCTCCTCCGCCGCAAGGGGTGGTCGTAATATCGAGGAATTGGCCAAGGCCCTGATAGCTATAAGGTGTGGAAAAGCTGGTACCACACAGGTGAAGGGCATTGCAGGCGTCCTGTTCAGGTTGTTTAGGCGGGAGTACATTTTGAGAAAATGAACCTATGCTACCTAACAGGCAGCTTATCGTTGCCAGTGAAGAAAATAAAAAAAACCATTTTTTCATAACCTCGACAAAATATAACAAAAAATCCTGTAAATTAACCTCTATCAACCTCAACTACCCCATATCCCGTTTGTATGGTACAAAATCATGAGCAAGCCCGTTCTGTCCAGCCTGCCGCCCGTCCGGCCGCTCATCATCCTGGTTCAAGAGGGGTATCGTTGCCGGCAGTGCCTGCTTTTCAATTACAAAAAGGGGATGTTATCCAGGGAGTATTTATGGTCGCCTATTCGAATGGTATCCCCACTTATTTAAAAAGCCCCCTATTCAAAAAACCGGGCGATCCGCCTTCCAAGCCGGATAATTATGTGGAAGAGGACCTGGATGCGAAATTTGAAACCGCCGGGAATAAGAGCCAATACTGGCATGATCTCAGGCATATAGCCCCTTTTTTAATCAAGCCCAGCCAGGCGGAGTTTGCCAGGTACATGGAAGAGAAGCGGAAGCAACTCGGGATCGCTGATATTTTTAAGATCGGGACGGAAGAAGCAGAAGGAGGCCCGGGCCTGGGAGAAAGACAGCCCGCGGTAGAAGAGCAGCGAGGTAAGGAAGGGCTGGCACAGAAAGAAGGACCTCAACCGAAAGAAAAGCCGAAAAGCTCCGGCCGCCGTGCCTACGTGTCTGCCCAGGAAGCTCCGGACCTGACGGATCCAAGAGTAAAAGATCTGGCCTTGTCCCTTTTTGACCCCTCTGTACATAAAGACGGAGACATCATGAGCATGATCAACGGGGCCCTGGGTGATATGTTTACTATCTGGGCTGCGGGGGGTAATCCTCTTGATGAGAGCGCCTTAGAAGCAAACGTTAAAAAAGCGGTCGACACCAAACTAGCCGAATTCCAAAAAAAATACAATAATATCCAACTGATGGACATTATTGTCATTTCGGCTTACTCCTGGCGGGCGGACAAATTCATGCGGGAAGAAATGGAACGTCGAAAGTGGTTGGATTTTGGGAAATGGCAACAATTCGCCAATCAATTAATAATTTCCCTTCGAAAACTCCGGCGCTTCACGGGAGATGAACTGTACCGTTGCGGCCGGGCGGGGCATGAAGGGGCCAAACTGGAGCAAGGCACTCCTTTTCCCGCCCATTCTTTTCTTTCCACCACCTATGATAAGACCGCCCTGGCCGGGCTTGAACAAGACCCTAAATATAAACATGGCGATACCCTGAAGATGGGAGGGCAGATGGAGGGATACCATATGGAAGAGTTCAGTCATTTTCAGGGTGAAAGAGAGGTGATCCTTTTACCCGGTCATACCCTGTCTGCAGGAGGAAGCAGGTCCGGCAGGAATCTTCCTATCGCGGTTACCCCTCCGGCCAATTTCCAACCATTACGGGGCGATGAACCCGATGCTGTTGCGGAGCTGGAGCGTGGGCGAGAGCAGCAACGCGCCAGTTTACTCCCGCCTCCCAAGTTCTTCCCTGACAAAAAATAAAGCCCCTTACCACTCCCAATATTTTGGGACTTTCCCAATATGTTGGGAGAAAAGAAGCCTGATAAATTCAAGATCTCCGCGAATCAAAATCCTTTCAAACCCTTAACTACAAAGGGTTTTAACTCACCTACCCGCAGCCGGGAAATTTCCTGGCATGCCGATTGGCTATATAGCTCCAGCAAAACAATAAAATCATGAGCAAAATGATCGGCCGGGCCCAATTCAAAAAGGAAGTAATGGAGAGCGGAAGCAGTCATTTATCCCTGGTGCAATTTAAAACGGAATGGAGCGGGGCCTGCCAGATCATCGCTCCGGTATATGAGGAATTGTCGAAGTGTTATACCGGAGTAGCTGAATTCTTTTCGATCGATGTGGAGCAGGAGGTGGGGGTAGAGAAAGAGTTTGGGGTGTTGGAGCTGCCTACCATCCTTTTTTTTAAGCATGGGGAATTGATCGATCACGTAATCGGTCTCACCCCGAAGAATGCGCTGATCGCCAAAATTGAAAACGCACTGGTTTAAATACTAAAAATCACATCACCATGAACGAAGCAACGAAATCTATCCACCTGCAGGGGCACCCGCTGTTTGCCCATGTCAACAGCCAGAAGATCGAAGCGATGGGCTCCCTGATGAAAGTAAAGACCTATGCCAGGGGAGAGCTGTTCGGTTTCGGAGAGGGTAGTTATAGCCGTATCTGCCTGTTGGTCAAAGGCCAGGTAAAGATCAGCGAGAATGATGAAGCCGGTAATGAGCAGGTGAAGGATATCCTCACTGCGCCGGATATCTTTGGCGATCTGAGCCTGGACGGGGCCCCGTCCCCTTATGAGTATGCCGTAGCCCTTAGCGCCAATACACTGGTATGTTCTTTCCCGGTAGTGGATTTTAAAAAGATCCTGGAGGATCATCCACGGATGGCATTGGACTATGCCCATACGGTGAATAAAAAACTAAAACGCCTGGAAGACCGGCATTCCGACCTGGTGTTCCGTGATGCCAGGTCCCGGCTGATCCGATTTATCAAGACCTGGGCCCAGCATGATGGGAACCGTATCGGCAATAAGATCATTCTAAACAATTACCTCACCCATAGTGATATCGCCGGTGTGATAGCCACTTCCCGGCAGAGTGTCAACGTATTGTTCAACGAGCTAAGGGATTCCGGTATGCTGTATTATAACCGCAAACGGATCGAGCTGAATGATAGCGGAGTGTGGAATTGAGCCAGAAGGGGACTGATGCTGTTAAACGTCCAAGGGGACGCCCTCTTCTCTGGTCAGTTCGTGCATGTACTGATATTTCAGATGGTCATAGAAAGAATGCCGGTCCACGAGCAACGCCACCAGGCTCGCCGTCATTCCCGCCAGCATGAGGTGGAAGATCACGTTATGACGGTCGGTCATTTCCAGCACGAGGATGGCCGAGGTGAAGGGGGTGCGGGTCACTCCGGTAAGGAAGCCGACCATGCCGGAGAGGATCAGCAAGTTAGTATTGGTTGCCGAGAGATGCATCCAGCCGGACAGCATGGCTCCCAGGCTGGCGCCCGCACTCAGCGCCGGGGCGAAGACGCCCCCGGCCGCACCGGTCGTAAATGAAAATATGGGCCCGACGATGCGCAGGAGGGGAACATACCAGGCTAAATATTTGTCAGGGGTGAAAAGCGCGGTAGTCATCAGGTCTTTCCCGGAACCCAGGGCCCGGGTATCGACAAAATATGCCAGGCAGACGATGACCAGAGCGCAACCGGTCAGGTAAAGGAGGTGCTGACGGTTGAACCGAAAACGGGCTTTCCACCGGAAGATGCTGAGCATACATTTGGAAAGCAGGCTACCGCCCAGACCAGCCACTATAGCGACAAGAATAACTCCCAGGAAAATGAAGCCGGAAAGGTTACTGACATCCGGATAGCCCAGGTAAAGATAAGGTCCCAAAAATGCCTGGGCCGTCAGACCGGCGATGATAACCGCTGTAAACAACGCTGTTTTGAAATAGCTGATATGGGTGCGCGTCAATTCCTCCACGGCAAAGACTATCCCTCCCAGGGGAGTATTAAATGCGGCGGCCAGGCCGGCGGCGGCGCCTGTCATGATCATATTACGCTTGGAGATCTTTGGCCACCAGGCGGGCAGCCATTCGTTGATCTTCCGGAATACAGAGCCGGCTATCTGGATAGTAGGTCCTTCTCTCCCAATGACCCCACCTCCAAAGGCCATGGTAAGGCTGGACAGTATTTTTATAAAAAGGATTCTCAGGCTGAGGAGTTTATTCACTTTCTCATTATGTTTCGGGGTAGCCAGTTCGATGCTGGCCATTACCTGGGGGATGCCGCTGCCCCTGGCATAGGGAGCGAATTGCTGTACCAGCCACCAGGCTGTAATAAAGCAAAGGGGGGTAACGATAAACAAAAGCCAAAGATGGGTATGTACGATATAGGCCGTGCCTTTTTCCGCCAGGCTGAACAGGCGGCTGTACAGGACGGCGACCAGGCCGGTGATCAGGGAAGCGACCCAGAAAGGGAGGGCCTGGAGGAGGTTGTTCTTTAGTTTTTCGTTGCGGATCCTGTCAAATGCCTGTTTTATGCTTCCCCGAACCCTGCTGATGAATCCCATAATAATTAATTGTAATAAACCCTGCAAAGATAGTTCCACTAAGAAGAAATAAGTGGTTCTAATTGATTTCTAATGCAGGCTATTGTCTTTCTGAATTTAAATACTTACTTTGGCCGGGCGCTAACTACTTTTAGTAAGACAATATTCCATGAAATTTCCTCCGCAAAAGCAGCTTATTTTCCAGGGCCGGCTCAAATCCTTCGGGATAGCGGAGAAATTACAAACATTTCCACAGAGATTCTTCCAGGCCCTGCAGCGGCAACTTTTCAAAACAAGATCGTGGCGCATATCCCCTCTCCTTTTCCTGCAAAAGATCAAGGCCATCGGGTTTACGCCGGTGTTGGAAGACTATGACAAACGAAAACTGGGCATTTTCAACCAGCTCAATTTTTTCCAGCTGCTTACGGGGATCATTGTTCCGATAGGCAGTCTGCTGCATCATGATAAGCTGCCCGCTCTGGCCTGGTTGGTGACCAGCATGCCCGCCTTTGTCAGTGTCCTGGTCCTGTGGCTGAATTCGCGCCGTCATTTTCACATCGCGCAGATCTCCTATTTCGTCCTGTATCCATTTGCCACCTGTATCGTATACCTGAGCGGGATCAATCTGGGCATGGAGCTATCCTTTATCCTCTATGGAATCCTCTCCGTCTTTTTCCTGCAGGAGATCAGCCAGATGCTCTTTGCTGTCGGGCTGTCCATGGTAAGCTATTTTGTGCTGGCGGTGGTGTGTAAGAACTATACCTATCAACTGGCGACGGCGAATATTTTCTTTTATTTTTTCAACCAGGTGCTGGCCATCGCTTTTATTTTTTACGGGCTGTTCCTGATCAAAAGAGAAAACACGGATTACCAGCACAGTATCCTGCAACAAAAAGAGGAGATCACCGGGAATGAGAAGCTGCTGCAGCATCAAACAAAGGAGCTGACGGAGTTGAATGCCTTTAAGAACAGGCTGTTCTCCATCATCGCACACGACCTGAAGTCTCCCATTTATGCATTGAAGAACCTCTTCCAGAATATGCAGCAATATGATCTGCCGGCCGAAGAGATCAAGGGAATGGTGCCAGAAGTCGTCGACGAACTAACGTATACGACCAGCCTGATGGAAAATTTATTGCTCTGGGCCAGAAGCCAAATGGTGTCTGATGCCATGAGGCCCCAGCAGATCGATGTCGCCGGCCTTATGACGGACGTAACGAAATTGTTGCGGCTCCAGGCTGAAGCCAAAAAGATCCGGATAAAGCTGGAAGCGGATAATACGATATTCATTTTCGCCGACAAGGACATGGTCAGTCTAATATTGCGCAACTTATTATCCAATGCCATCAAATATACTCCGGAGAAGGGGTCTATTACGGTAGGCGCCCGTAAGGACCTGTCCGGGGTGGAAATCTTCGTAAAAGATACGGGAAGGGGCATCAGCCGCGAGGCGCTGGAGAAGATCCATCTCAATAATTATTATACCACCAAGGGTACGGCAGGTGAATCCGGTACGGGTCTGGGTCTGATGCTCTGCCGGGAATTCCTAACCCGCAACGGGGGGAAAATGCATATTGAAAGCCAGCCGGGAAAAGGGAGCGTGTTCTCCTTTATCTTGCCGTTGGGGGAATAAGACGTGCCGACAGCAGCCATGAGGAGCTTTTCCTTAATTTCACGCCATGAAAATACAATTATGGTCTATCGGAAAAGATCATGAGTCTTATGTAAAAGCAGGGGTCGAAGACTTTACAAAGCGTATATCCCGTTATTATCCCGTGGAATGGAGGATCATCCCTTCCCTGAAGAATGCGGGTACCCTATCGCAGACGGACCTGAAAAAAAAGGAAGGGGCTATCCTGCTGGAAGGGCTGGCAAAGGACGACTACCTGGTAGCCCTGGATGAGAAAGGCAGGCAGCTTTCTTCGGAGGGGCTGGCGTCGTTTATACAGGCCAGGGCGAATGACAGCGTGAAAAACCTTGTTTTTCTTATCGGAGGGGCCTTTGGGTTGGATGAGGCGGTCCTTCAACGAGCCAACCATCAGTGGTCTTTATCGCAGCTGACCCTTCCCCATCAACTGGTGAGGTTGGTGCTGGCCGAACAGGTCTACCGGGCTTGTACCATCCTTCGTAACGAAAAATATCATCATATCTAGTCAATAGGATGAAAATTAGCCGTGCGGGGAGGGGAATGATGATAAAACCCTATCTTTAAAAAAAATTCCAATGTTCACTATTACCCTGAGTATCATAGTTCTTACCTGTCTAATTTCCGTCACCGCCTTTAATAATTCCAAAATACTGGAAGATTTGATCTTCTGGCCTCCTGCCATCAGCATACGTCATCAGTATTACCGTTTTGTCACCTGCGGGTTGATCCATGCTGATTTTATGCACCTGGCCTTCAATATGATCACGCTGTATTTCTTCGGAAGGTACCTGGAAGCCCACTATATGGGTGAGCTGGGTCTGCCGCATTATAGCTACCTGGTCTTATATGTCGGGGCTGTCATCGTAGCCAATATTCCCACCTATATCAAAAGGCGCGATGACTATAACTACCGGAGCCTGGGGGCTTCCGGCGGGGTGTGCGCCGTATTATTCGCTTTTATCCTGCTGAGACCCTGGGCTACGATACAGGTGATCATAATCCCTGTCCCTGCCATTATTTATGCGGCGCTTTTTCTCGGGTATTCAGCCTTTATGTCCCGGCGGGGAGGCGACAATGTCAACCATGACGCACATTTCTGGGGGGCGCTGTTCGGAGTATGCTTCACTATCCTGCTAAGACCTTCCGTTGTCGATATCTTCTTAAACGAATTAAGCCATCCCCGATTCAATTTTTAAGACTTTCCTGGTGTTAGGGGTTATGCGAAAGCGATGGTCCAACCGAAGTCCCACCACCCAGATGATCTTCTTATTCATCTCCAGTACCCATACTTTTTCTTTTTCAGCCAAAGAGAGTTTGTTGTCGATAAAAAAACGGGCCAGCTTTTTCTTTTTGTCCAATCCCAGCGGGTAGAAATAGTCACCGGGGCGCCATTTCCGCAGCAATAGAGGGAATTGAATCATCTTTGCGTCGAGCTGGGCGATCAGAGGGTCGGTAGAAATTTTTTGTACATCCTGTAATTCCAGTTTGAGCGTCCTGTTCTCATACGCTATTTTATCGTCCGGGGATTCGATCAGGATCCTTGTGGATTGGGCGACGGGATGGGCGGAGATGATCAGCCAGTTACGATCTTTCAGGATGCGATGGGTGGGAGACAGGATATATTTCCCTGAGCCGCTGTCCAGCAGGTCAATGACCCCTTCCACCTGTTGCGGGGAGAATCCGAAGTCCGCAATAATCTCATATACAATCGTATGCAGGGGCTCTGACTTTTTTAGTTTCAGGACCGGAATATGGATCTCGGGGCCTTTGACCTCTAATAATTTCTTTTTGTGCTGTTGTACCGACTGCCGGTAGAGCACCTCGATGTCCCGGAAGCGGGGTATGTTATCGGCCAGATTGTGCAATGCTGCGGGATAGAGCTGTTGCACCAGGGGGATCACCTGGTGGCGAAAATAATTACGGGTATACTTGTCAGAAGCATTAGAGCTGTCCTCCACCCAGGATAGCTGATGCTGTTCCGCAAATTTTTTCAATGCTGCTTTACCGGCAAACAGCAGCGGGCGGACGATGTTGCCCTGCCGGGGGAGGATGCCTCTCAGGCCCGCGATGCCGGTGCCTTTGAAAAAATTCATCAGCAGGGTCTCGATATTATCATCGAGATGATGGGCGGTGAGGATCCACTGGGGGGGTGCAGCCGACGGTTGGGGATCGGCGACCGCTGGGACAGAGGCTGCTGATCGGGGATCAGTAGCCGATGAACCGGAGGCTACTGGTTGGGAGGCAGGGGTCGGCGAGCCGGAGGCTGCTGGTTGGGAGGCAGGGGCCGACGGACCGGAGCGGGCAGTGATCTCTCCGAACCAGTGATAGCGCAGTTCACGGGCGGCCACCTGGATAGAGAGCCGGTGCTCCTCCGCATAAGCCTTTGTATCCATTCGCCGGACCAGCAATTCCCGGTTGTATTTTTTTGCCAGTTGCCGGACAAAGGCTTCGTCCCGGTCACTCTCGTCCTGCCTTAGTTGAAAATTACAGTGAGCGATGATAAAATCAAGGCCGGCCTGGTGGCAGCATTCGCACAAGACGACCGAGTCCATTCCTCCGCTGACGGCCACCAATAGCCTGTCTTTTTCACCAAAGAGATGTTCTGCAGCCGTAAAATCTTTGAAAGATTGAAGAAGATCCATAAATAGTTTATAAAATATACCTTGAACCGGGCCGGTTATGGTTACCCGTCTGCGAGATCCTCGTAGGCGGCTTCCAACTCATGAAAGGTGCGGTTCTCTCCTGCCGCCTTTGCCGCCGCCATTCCTTTCTCATACCATTGAAGCGCAAGCGCCCGTTCGCCAGTCCTTTCCAATAACCTGGCCAGGTGATAATAGGAGCCCACATAGGACGGGTCGCGCTGCAGGATCTCCTCCCAGAGGCCGCGGGCGGTAGCCTCCTCCCCTAGTTTGCTGTATTCCAATGCCAACGCATGCTTGACAAAAGCATCATGCGGATCGGCCAGCAAAAATTCTTTTAATTTCTCTATCCTGTCCATAGAAGCGATGAAATTTTTTTTTCAATAATGCCCAAGTTATCTTTACAAAACTTATCTTTGGTTTAGTTGCATAAACAACTTTATTCCTCACCTCAAAACTATTCGGAATAATGAAGATATTAGTCTGTATCAGTAAAACACCGGATACAACGGCAAAAATAGCCTTCACCCAGAACAATACGAAATTCGTCACCGAAGGAGTCCAATGGATCATCAATCCCTATGATGAGTGGTATGCCCTGGTAAGAGCCATAGAATTAAAGGAAAAAGATCCTTCCACGGTGGTGCATCTGGTAACGGTGGGCGCTGCCGACACGGAGCCTATTATCCGCAAGGCGCTGGCCCTGGGGGGTGACGAAGCCATCCGGGTAAATGCCGATAGCCACGATCCCTTTTATATAGCCTCCCAGATCGTCGGGGTTGCCCGTCAGGGGGCTTATGACCTTATATTTACCGGTAAGGAAACCATCGACTACAACGGGTCTTCCATCGGGGGAATGGTAGCGGAATTGCTGGACCTTCCTTATGTATCGCTGGCCACCAAATTTGATCTCAACGGGACGGCAGCTACGATTGTCCGGGAGATAGAAGGGGGTGAGGAGACGGATGAAGTGAATCTGCCGGTGGTAGTAAGCTGTCAGAAAGGGGTAGCGGAGCAACGTATCCCGAATATGAAGGGGATCATGGGAGCCCGTACGAAGCCCCTGAAAGTGGTGGAACCCGCTGCTGCGGAGACGTTGACCACGGTGGTATCTTTTGAGCTGCCTCCGGCCAAGGCCGGGGTGAAGCTGGTACCGGCTGACAATCCCGCGGAACTGATCCGGTTATTACATGAGGAGGCCAAGGCTTTTTAATGCCGGCGGCCGCATTAGCGCGGCAGTCGGATGAGTAAAAAAATTGCTTGTTAAAATAGAATTTATGTCAGTATTAATTTTCATAGATCACTCCGAAGGACATGTAAAAAAATCTTCTCTCGAAGCATTGAGCTATGGGGCTAAGGTCGCCGAGCAATTGGGTACTTCCGCAGAGGGTATCTTATTGGGGACCGTGACGGAAGACCTGAAGGCCCTGGGTAAATATGGGGTCCAAAAAATCCACCAGGCCGCCCAGGAGGGTCTTAACCATCTGGATGCCCAGGTATTTGCGAAAATAGTGTCGGAGGCTGTCGTCTCCACCGGCGCCACGGTGGTGATATTTTCCAACAACCTCAGCGGCAAGGCCGTCGCCCCCCGGGTAGCAGCCCGGTTAAAGGCGGGTCTGGTGGCCGGGGCTGTCGCCCTGCCGGACACCAGCAATGGGTTCGTGGTAAAAAAGAATGTTTTTTCCGGGAAGGCTTTTGCCAATATAGGGCTTACCAGCCCCATTAAGGTTATTTCCCTGAACCCCAATTCCTATGCTGTCAAGGCCGGGGAAGGGTCGGCGGAAATAGCCCCTCTGAACGTGACCGGTGACACGCCCAAGGTGAAGGTGGTCTCTTCCACCCAGGCTTCGGGCCAGGTACCCCTGACGGAAGCCGAGCTTGTCGTCAGCGGCGGCAGGGGGCTAAAAGGACCTGAA
>DATJJD010000155.1:0-9617 GCA_035492545.1 Puia sp. | reverse complement strand
GAAGCTAAGGCCGGAAATTGTATTTTTGCCGCCCCTTAACGGGGATCTGAAGGGCGCCGGGTATTGGCCGGCAGGACGGAGGTCCGCTGGCCAGACGTTGAAGACTGGGGCGAAAGCCTGGCCCAAAGATGGAGACCCGTTGAGATAAGATCCGGAGAGTTGTCCGAGTGGTTGAAGGAGCACGCCTGGAAAGTGTGTATACTCGAAAGGGTATCAAGAGTTCGAATCTCTTACTCTCCGCAGATGAATGGTTGCCCCGCGAATAGCGGGGCATTTTTCATTTGGGAGCATGGGCTGGAACCATTGGCAGAAGGAGAATTGAGCCATTTTACCTTCACAATAGAGACATCAGAAAATCAATGCTTTCCACACATTAGCTTTCTTTTGAGAAGGTCTTTCCTCCACAAACAATGAGCCACTGAAAAAGTAAATTCTTTATTTCTTTATGAATGGATGAACGTATCTGGGATAGGTTAATTGTATTATTATCATTGACTTATGTAATTTTTAAGTCACAACTTAAACAGTTAAATTTGTATAAATGACAGATTATATGAGAACAGCTATCTCTATAGACAAACAGATTAACACCTACCTGGGTCAACTGAATATTAAAGAAAAGGAAGCCGTGTTAGGTGTGGTCAAGACTTTTGCAGAAACCCGGCATGATAATAATCTTTGGGAGGATAAAGCTTTTATTGCGGATTTAGACCGAAGAACTGCTGAATATGAAAGTGGCAAGGCCAAAGTATAAAGCTTGGAGCAATTGGAAACAAGAGCCAGAAAGGCCTATAAAGCGAAAGCTAAACCTAAACGATGAGCTATTTTCAATTTTAATCTATTGACTCAAATCAATAAAAAGGATGAGGGAAGTCATATAATTCAGATTTTCAGGGCTATACTTTTATACGATATAAATAAATAGTCATGAAAAAGAATATTATTTCAGTCGCATTAGCAGTCATTTCATTTTCCTTTGTAATCAACGTATCTGCACAAAAAGACAGCAGTGGTATTTATAAAAGTGCCTCTGATTTTCAACAGCGAAAATTGTCTTATGCTATTAATTATAAAACCGAAAAGCATAAAATAAAGAACAACATTTTATTCCATGAGTCCGAGATAAAAGTCGTGCATGCCGGTCATACTTACACCATGGACAAGAGTAGCACATACGGTTACAAGGATACCCAGGGAGAGGTTTTTAGATTTGTCGGCAAAAAGGAATTTAAGGTACTTAATCCTGGAGAATCACTGATGCTGTATGCTTATAAACATCCCGCAAGTGCTACAAAGGGTAATTTTCATTATGTTTTAGATTATTTCTTTAGTACCGATGCTGCTTCAACTCCACAGGCATTAACAAAGGAAAATCTAAAATCGGCATTCCCCGACGATCACAAATTTCACGATGCATTGGATGCAACCTTCAAAAGTGATGAGGGGCTGGCTTCTTATGATAGTTTTCATAAGATGTATAAAGTGAATCACCTTCTGCAGATGAGCGAAAAGTAACGCCTTAAACTGTGCCATTTCTGCCGGTATTCAAAGGTTTGAAATTTTTATTTCCATTACGGTCGCTATCGACAAAGCGCGCTGGCGGGCTAATTCTGCATTGGGCCCTTCAAAATGCTCATCGATTGTCTCCAGGAATAATTTTTTCCATTGGGCAAAATGCTCCCGGGTAAGCGGGAATTTATGATGCAGCTGCGTATGCGTGGCCATCGGATTGCCCGTATAACTGCCGGTCTGAAACAACACATTCTCCCAGAAATCGTACATGACCGGGAGATGACTTTCCCAATTCACCCGGGCGATATCGGTAAAGAGAAATCCAATGACATCGTCTTTTCTCACTTTTTCATAGAACGCATCTACTAATAAGCGAATTTCCTTTTTTCCATCGATATCTTTTTTCATGCGCTTTTGGTTAAAAAACCTATAAGTCTTTACGATTGAACCTTCTGATGGACAGGTAGAGCGGCACCAATATCCAAGCCAGCAGGATGCAGCAGGAATAGAGACTTCCCCACATGCCGCCAAAAAAGTCCTTGAATACCGCCCCGGTATATCCCATCATGGCCGAGACATCCATCTTTAACAGGATTACGATCCTCCCAAGATCGATCGGGTTGAGAGAACTGAATACAATGGATGCCTTTTCGAGGGGGTAATCACTGAACTGAAATAAGAGGAAGAGAACAATGCCGTCATAGATTAATGAAAAGTAAAACCAAAGAAGGATGGCAATACCAATCCCCTTTGCCTTGTCCCGGGTGAGCACGGAAGCCAGGATAGCCAGGGAGACGAATACTAAAGTCAACCCCATCCCCACGGCGATAAGGGCAGCTCCCACGATGGATGGACTATAGATCAGCACCGGGATCCCTGCCCCCACGAGAAATGCCAGCAGGAGGGAAAGGGTCAATCCTCCGAAGACGCTTAACAGCATGCGGGTGCGTTTCAGCGGCTGTGACACCAGCAGTTCAATGAATTCGGCCGAGTTATACATATAAATGGTAGCGAAAATGACGCTTACCAGCGGTACGATAATGAGAACAATATTTAGCAGGCTTAGGATCCCTTTTGCGCTATTGTCTTCCAGGTTTAATACGCTTAACGAAATAGCCAACAGAAAAAAAGTATAGGCCAGCACTATTTTATTCCGGATAATGTCGGAGATGATATATTTTATGATCTTATTCATGTTGCTTCAATTGGCTGAATTTTCCGTTTGTGCAACGCATGACCCGGGCAATGGCCCCGGCCAGCCGGTCTTCCCCGGTGTCTTTTTTCAGCTGTTCGATACTTTTATGAAATTTCAAATGACCATCCTCCAGGTAAATTACTTCGCTGACGATGTCGTCCAGTTCACTAAGGACATGGGAGGTGATCAGGATCAATTTGCCTTTTTCTTTTTCTTTTCGGATCTTTTCTTTCAGTAATTCGGAAGATAGGGGATCCAGCCCGGCCGTTGGCTCATCCAGTATCAAAACATCCGGATTGAACAGGAAGGCGAGGCAGGCGCTCACTTTCTGACGGGTACCCCCCGATAAGGTATGCATCCTTTTGTCCAGGATCTTATCCAATTGAAAGGCCTGGAGAAGTTCCTCATCTGTAGAAGAGGACCCTTTTTTACGGATATCTTTCAACATGTCAAACACCTGGGCAATGGTCATGTTATCCGGGAACCTGCCGATTTGAGGCATATAGCCAATTCTGGAACGGTATTCCCATTGATTGGTTATATTTCTCCCATCAAAAGTCATGGTTCCACTGTCTGGCACCACCATTCCGAGCAGGCATTTAATGAAAGTGGTCTTTCCGCTTCCGTTAGGCCCGATCAGGGATATGCTTTGACCTTTATGGCAGGTAAGGCTGATGTCATACAGGGCCTGCAACCTGCCGAACTTTTTATTGACATTGGCAGCGGTGATCATGGTAGTCGTAATGGTTTCATAAAGGGTTTATCGTCTTTCAGATTCTCCGGTGTAATGCTGGGTATCATCTTTTCTGTTTTGTCAAGCAGGCTAACCATGAAACTGTGAAATAACATCATGACGGAAGGATTCTTCTCCGCTATCATGGAATACAGGCTTACCGGATGATACGGCACATCCCCAATACCATTCCTGTCGAGGTCATAACCTTCGTATTTGTCCCAGTAGTTGGCATTAAAGGTATTCAGTACCAGGCTGCCGTTGGTCGCTATATCAAAAGTATTACCGGTAAAATTGTTTCCGGTAATGATATCATCGGAGCAGCTGGCCTGTATTTTCAAAGCCCATCCATTGCCGGAAAAGGTATTTTCCCTGATCAGGATACGGGTAGTCCCTTCCATATAGATCCCGCTGGTGTTATTGAGAAACCGATTGCCGGTCACCTTGCTATCCGTGATTTCTTTCATTAGAATACCGTAGGCTGAGCCTCCCCAGTTTTCAGTAAAGGTATTGCGCAGCATGGTGACGCCATGGGAGAACATAACCGATACGCCGGCGGCATTATGCCGGAACAGGTTATTCTCGTAGATATCGTTGTGAGAGAACATAAAGTGCAGACCATATCGGGCATTGCTATAACTACGGTTGCCGCGGATCAGCGAATGGGTGACAAATTCAAAATAAATGCCATCCCTGTGACGGGTGATCTCATTATCAAGGATCTCCATAGAGTCGCATTTCCAGCAGTGTATGCCATTTCCCGACTGGATCTCGTTGTCCGCATCGGAACGAAGGATGTTGCCGGATATGATGCAATTGGACGAGCCCAGGCTATAAATACCAAAAAAGGTATGATCCAGGATATTGGAACGAATGGTTACATGCCGCGCGTTGTAGATCTTTATACCGGCGATATCATGCCATCCCGAGACCCCGGAATACAGGAAATGGAACCCTTCAATGGTGACATCATCTGCGTTGACGCCAATGATCTCGTATTTCTTTTCACCGTCCAGTACCGGCCAGCCAATGCCTCTCAGGCAGACAGGTTTATGGATGACGATTCCCTTCTCTGCATATACTCCCTTTTCTACCAGGATGGTATCTCCGGGAGCCGCCAGGTCCAGGGTATGTTGAATGGAAGAGGGGGATCCCGTCTTGTTTACATGCCAGGTCTTGCCCGAAACCATCCAGGGAAAGGATAGAAATAATATTATTTGTACAACTCTTTCCATGAGACCGGTTGACCTTGTAAATCATTTTTATATTTGCTCATGCTGTCGAAGCTGGCAAAGGCGGCTATGTCTCCATTCATAGGGCTATGTAAAGCGGAACTTTTCAACAGGTAGCTCGCTGCCGCCCGGGTCCACTGTCCATTTCCTGAAAAATCGGTGAAATAGATTTCATTGATTTCATTCTTAGAGAGCCGGTCCGATCGTATGAACTCCAGGAGGCAGTGCATATCGTCGAATTTATAGGCCTTCCCTTTCTGTGTCAGTATTTCGAAGCCGAATCTTCTGTCCGAGATCCCCATTTTACAATAGTCGCAATTGTCCTGGCCGTAGTGAATGGGACTGGGGCCGGTACGGCAACCTGTAACTGAGATCAATAGGAACAACAAGGCTGTCAGGACAAGACCGGAAGCAACACGGGTCCTGGATTTTTTATGTTTTCGTATTTCCAGCAACCCGGCCAGTACCAGGAGGGCGCCCACTCCCGCAAAGACCCATCCCCCTGAGGCGGGGATAGAGTAAGCGCTGAAGTTAAGCAGCTGTTTGTACCCGATCAGCGGCGGCTGATAGGCCATTCCCGGCACCTTGATAGGGGCGCTGTCATCCAGGTTGTGCCCATAGTTGTACTCCCACCTGTAAAAATCGATCATGGAAATGAATGCGGTCAGCAGGAAGATGATTATCCAGCCATAAAATAACCTGCGTCGGTTGATCAGTGCTGCCAGTAGCCCGATAACGAGCAGACCCCCTATGATATAAGGAAGGGCTATGAACTCAACGAAATCACGGGTATGCAGGGTGCGCATGCCTATATAATGGTTAAGGCCATTGACGATATCGACATCTCCCCCTATTTTATCGGCATAGATTTTCAATACCAGCCCCTCGGGATATTGAGGTGCTGACAACTCGATCCGCCAGATAGGCAGTAAAAGCACGAAGATCATGGCGATGGAGGCGATAAGGGTGATGGACCTTGCCGCTCCGGACATTTTACCATTCATGGTGAATAATTTGAAGGAGGTCGCCTGATGGCGGCCTCCTGCTTTATCTGGGTTAATTCTTGGTCAATGTGGAATCCGCATCCTTCCGGTTGGTGCCATAGACGAGCGGCACATTGCTGCCGGCCGCCGATACCCGGATATACCCTTGCATTTCCTGGTGTAATGCGCTGCAAAAGTCCGTGCAATAGATGGGGTAAACGCCCACTTTCTCCGGCACCCATTTCAACGTGCAGGTCTCTCCGGGCATGATGAGGATCTCCGCATTGGCAGCGCCCTTTACGGCAAATCCATGGGGGATATCCCAATCCTGTTCCAGGTTGGTCACATGAAAATAGACTTCATCACCCATTTTCACCCCTTCGATATTATCCGGTACGAAATGAGACCGTATGGCGGTGATATACACGTGAATTTTATTCCCTTCGCGTTCCACTTTAGCCGTTTTTTCACCCTTCGACACATAGGGATGCTGGTTATCTTCTATCTTGAAGAATTTGACGGAATTTTTCGAGATCATATCGGCCGGGATAGCCTGGGCATAATGCGGTTCGCCGATGGTGGGGTAATCCAGCAATAATTTCATTTTATCTCCGGAGATATCATATAACTGGGCACTCTGAGCAAGTTCCGGGCCGGTGGGCAGGTACCGGTCCTTCGTGATCTTGTTATAGGCGACCAGGTATTTCCCATAAGGTTTTTTGCTGTCGCCGCCGGGTATCATCAGATGACCGACGGAATAGTAAGTGGAGATCCGATCCAATACCTTCAGGTCCTTGATATTCCACTTCACCACTTCAGATGAGACGAACATGGAGGTATAGGCATTGCCCTGGCCATCGAATTCCGTATGGAGGGGACCCAGGCCTGGTTTCTGGACTTCCCCATAGAGGGCTGCCTCATATTTGATGACCGGTATGCCGGCATAATCTCCTTCAAATTGTTTATCGGCTATAGCTTTCTGCATTTTGGCGAAAGAGAAAACCGGTATCAGGGCCGCCAGCTTGCCGCTGCCTACAATATACTCACCCGATGGATCGACATCGCAGCCATGGGGTGATTTGGGGCAGGGCATGAAATACACCATATCCTTTAATACTGTAGGGTCCAGTTGCAGCACTTCCGTTTCGGTGGTAGAGGCCGCCGTATGCGTTTTTTCATCCAGAAGATTGTGGGAAAAAGAAACTTTTTTCATAACCCCTTTCCCCTGGCGAGCATATTCTTCCGCTTTTTTCCAGTTAACGGCCAAAATAAAATCCTTGTCCCGCTGGGAGGCGTTGACTTCCAGTAAGCTATGTGCCTGTTCCGTATTGTAACAGGAGAAGAAGAACCAATCGTGAGAAGGCCCCTTTCCGGCATGACTCAGGTCAAAATCTATTCCTGGCATCAACAGCTGGAACGCTATTTTCAAATGACCGGACCCATGATCGACACTGATGAAACTGATGGTTCCATGAAAGTTCTTCTTATAGGAGTCGATCGGTACATCCTGAGCATCCCCGATAGGGACGCTAAACCGGGTGCCGGCTACAATATATTCGGTATTTTCCGTGGCAAAGGGAGAGGAATGGTTACCCGCGCTGTTCGGAATTTCCAGGATCTCTTCTGTTCTGAAAGTCGCCAGATTGATCCGGGCTACCCGCGGCGTATTATTCGCATTGGCAAAGAGCCAGCGGCCATCAGGCTGCCCATCGGACTGGGAAAGTTCCAGGTGATGCTGATCATCCCAGGGGACAAACCCATGCGAAGTATTCAGCATTGGTTTTGTCTCTTCGCTATAGCCATATCCGTTTTCGGGAAATACCGAAAAGACCGGGATGAGCTTGAGGAGTCGGCCGGAAGGCAAACCATAGACAGATACCTGCCCGTTGAATCCGCCCGAGACAAAATTGTAAAACTCATCGTATTTGCCGGGTTGGACATAGACTTTTTCCGCGGCATCGGAACTGATGGTCGTGGCTGCATTCCTGGGCTTACAGGCTGGAAAGGCCAGCGCCAGGAACAACAAGGGAATTAAAATTGGTTTAAGCGTGTACATAGTTGGAAAAATTATCGATTTAAAAGTGCTATTTGACCCCATCATTCTGCCGCATGAACTCCAGGACCTTACGGGCATCGTCGTCGGTCAGGTGTTGGTTGGGCATTTGGACCAGGCATATTTCCAGGAGGGACTGGGCTTTGGCATCTTTGACCAGCATTTCTTCCGTATTGGTTACGAAATTCATGATCCATTCCGGTTTCCTTCTTTCCGTAACCCCGAGCCAACCGGGGCCGACCAGCTTTTCCGCCGTCAGCTTATGACAACTGCCGCATTTCATGTCGAAAATGGATTTGCCGCCCTCTGCCAGCTTAGGATCCAGTTTGGGAGATAGATCGACATGCGTGAATTTCCCAATCCCTTTCGCATCTGTGGAAAGGGTATCCGTCTTTGGGGCTGAAACCTGGTCTTTCTTTTCCGGTTCATGGTCAGAACAGGAGTAAATAAACCCTGCCAGCATGGCGATCAGAAGATATTTTTTCATTTTTGCATTAATTTGGATTAAACAATACTGCAAGGTTACGGCACTCTTGTGTCTGCGAATATGATTTAAATCATATTAATGTCGAGCTAATTGGCTATATTCACTAATACAATATGATATAAATCATATTTACGCATTTCATTCGTCAGCCCTCCTGGTTAAAAGCAACCCTAATTTTGGTCATTCTTTCAGCAATGCTTCAATACCGTATTGTATGATGATCGACATTAATTTACTACTGTGTTGCGGTGCCATTCATCGAAGAATCAGGAAAGCCCAGGTCATCTTTTGCCAGGACGAAGCGTCTCATTTTTACTATCAGATCGTGAGCGGAAAGGTAAAAATGGTCAGCACCAACGAGGATGGGAAAGAATTTATCCAGGGTATTTATACCGGTGGCGAAACTTTCGGAGAAATGGCCTTGTTCGATGGGGAAATGTATCCGGCCAGTGCGGTGGCAGAGGAAGATACCATTTTGATCAGGCTGAATAAAGCGTGTTTTTTTGAATTGTTGAAACAGGATTTTACCATTCATTCCGCCTTCACCCGTTTATTGGCTAAACGTCTTCGATTTAAATCCCTCTTGCTGAAAGAGCTCTCCTGTTACGGGCCAGAGCGTCGTATTATTACCCTGATCAGGCACTTTAAATTGATGAGCAAGTTTCCGCACCAGGCAAGGTACAAAGTTGACCTGACGCGGCAGCAAATTGCAGATATGACGGGGCTAAGAGTGGAAACCGTCATCAGGGTCATCCGTATCCTGTATGGTAGGGGAGATCTGCAACTGGAAAAGGGCAAAGTCTATATGTAAAACTTCATTAACATGCAAGGAACCGAATTTATAAAATTCCGGCGCTGGTCTGTCTTAAGTCTCCTGAATCTCGTCCTTGTTTCGATCCTTGGCATTCTGCTGCGTTATAAGATCGCACTCCCCCTGCCTGGAATCAACTATAAATTCCTTTTGCATGCCCACTCCCATTTTGCTTTTTCAGGGTGGCTGTCGACAGCTCTTTTTACAGCTTTGTTATACTTGTTATCTAAATCAGGGGGCCGGGTTGGAAAGGCTTATACCTGGCAATTTTGGCTGGCGCAGACAGCCAGTTTTGGAATGTTGCTCAGCTTTCCTTTCGAGGGCTATGGACCGGTTTCCATCTTTTTTTCGGTGTTATCGATTATCTTTTCGTGGTGGTTTACCGGACAATATTGGAGGGATATTGGAAGCAGCGGGCTGTCCCTGTCCATCATAAGGTGGATAAGGGCTGCACTATTGTTCTTCGTCCTGTCCGCCGCAGGCCCTTTCTTGCTGGCCTATATCATGTCCCATAAACTGGTTGCCCCCAACCTCTATTACAATTCCGTATACCTTTTCCTTCACTTCCAATATAACGGATGGTTTAGTTTCGGAGTGCTGGCCCTGTTCTT
>DATJJD010000154.1:0-54012 GCA_035492545.1 Puia sp. | reverse complement strand
GGGATAAACCCGTTCGGTGGTGGCATGCCTGGTTAGGTCGAGCACGGTCTTGCGGCCCTGAGGGTCTTCCGCAGTCGTGATATAGTCCTTGGGTTTGTTGAGGAGGATATATACGAAATTGCGGGAGATGGTCACCTTTTTGCCGTTGACTTTTACAAAGTCTTCCGGAGCAACTTTGGTGCCGGGCTCGGTGATGAGCTGGTTGTTCACCTGTACTTTTCCTTGTCTGATCAGTTCGGCTGCATCTCGCCGGGAGCAGATGCCGCTATGGGCGATGTATTTATTCAAGGGGATCAGGTTGGCATCTCCGCCCCCGAAAGCCGGTGCATGGGAGGCGCGGGTACCTGTCGGGGTTCCTGCCTTATCCGTGTGAGCCTGTTCGTGGCCGCTGGTCTTGGTTGCCAGGGGAGGGGGCTTCTTTTTGCCGGGCAGTTTCTTAAGATGGGCATCGGCAGGAGTGCCCTTATATCCCGCTGCAGGCGCCGGGCCGGGTTTGTCGCCCTGGAACTGCTGTGCACGGGCTTGCCGTTTGGCTTCAAAATGCCGTTCGATGGCCTCCTTACGCTCTTTTTTCGCGGCTTTTTTCTCCTGTTTGAACTGTTCTTTGATGGCGCTGTTGCGCTTCTTATTGAAGAACTTATCGAAGTTATCCGTTTTTCGTTTCATGATGGGGATTTGCTGTTTTACAACAGTAATGAGGGGCAAAGGTACCATTAATACGGGGAATGGCGCAAAAAACCTGCCGGACGCCACTCCCGGAGCAGGAGTGAGGCGCCAGGCAGGGGAACCCTGAGCCTAAGGCGCTACGTGTCCCGCATCGCAGGCATAGTCGATATCCAATTCACTGGTATAAAAAATATGATCAAAGAGATAGCTGACGCCATTCATTACCAGGGGAAGGCCAACTGAATTGTAGCTGGTTATGGTAGTAGGGCCACCGTTGTATAAAGGACTCGATGGATTGTTGGTACTGAAATCATTGAATATAAACTGCCAGACATAGTTTGTCCGGTAGATGTTGACCTTATTGTCATAGCTTATGCCATCCCGGACCAGGTTGCCTCTCCCGTCGTATTGATAACGGGTAAAGGTTGGTGAACCGGCAGCCTGTGATTTGACGATTCTTCCTTTTTCATCCAGCGTAAGGACCACCGCCGATGGAAAGTCGGTGGGGTCGGGCGCCGGATCCGTGATCAGAGCATTCCCGTAATTGAATACCGAATCAACTACTGTTCTATTAGATGGATAGGAATAGCGATGCCAAATGATCGAGCCGGTATTGCCCGTGTAGTTTTGAATATAATCAGTCAGGCGGTTGAATTGGTCGTAACGAAAATGGTAATCAAACTTTGCGTAAGGATCTCCTACGGTGAACAACATATCCACGGGATTGCCAGCCGTATTATAATGAATGGAATACTGGCTCTGTATGACGGAGGGATTTGCCGGGTCTATGGATTTCAGCGCCAGGATGGGGCAGAATTTTACGTCATGAGGCAGGTCCTGGGGGCAATGTTCTTTCTGACAAGCCGGGAAGATGAAAAAGGCGGGAACCAGCAGCAAAGCCGCAACAGGGTGAAATAGTCGTTTCATATAAAAGGGGTTTTATTTCCAGGTTATAGTAATGGGTGCATAGAAATCATAGCTGATCAGCCTGCCTTTGCTGTCAAACTGATGATTGGTAAGATCTCCGCTGAATATCAAGGTAGCCACATGCGTGCGAAGGTTGACGGGACAGGTGACCTCCGGAAAGTAACCCAGGTACTCCAATAGAAAAAAGGGCTCGTCCCCACCCATAAAGTCGTCGCAATAGAATTGTTGTTTTGGCTTTTTGGTGTAGTCGTATTGGTAGGAGTTGCCCAGGAAAGAGATAGGGTTTCCAACATTATCATAGTGTACGGTATCTACAATAGTATAGGTAAAAGGCTGAGGAGGTGTGGAAGGTATTTCTCCATTATATACGCTTTTTACAAGGGTAACCCTATCGTTCTTATAGGTATAATATTCGGTAACGGCAGGTTTGGAAGCGGCGTCCGGATCCAGTGCGGGGCTGGCTGCACAGGATTCAGGCCTCCCCTGGTTATTGAGGGTGATCCTGGCCACTGTGTCCGGTGTATTTTCCTTCGTCAGCTGGGTATTGATCAGGTATACCATCCTTCCCTTTTGCTCCACTTTGAGGGTATGGTAAAATTCGTCGAGGAAGAGTTGGGAGGGAGACTGGACGTCCCAGAAAGAACAATCAATTTCCTTCACCGTTTTACCGGAAGGATCGTAGATCTTCTTAAATAAAAAGGGGAACCGGGGAGGATAGGCGGCATCATACGTTGGAATATGATATTCTACTACTTGTTCATGGCTCTCGAGGGGATTAGTCGATCCGTCAAACCGGCCAATGTCTTTCCGGCAGGAAGTCAGCGCCAGCAAGCTGCCGGCACCCAGCAAAAGGAATGCTTTTTTCATATATAAGTGTTTAAAGGTTACGCTGTCATTGTCCAACGCGGGTTGAACCGGATCCTTCGTCCGCGAGAGGTGGAGAGAGGTAAGAATGGGTGGAGGTAGATAGGAGAAGCCGAATGTAAAAATAAAGTTAGGGTAATCGGGGGAATTAAAATACCGTGAAAACACCTTATTAATTACAGGTCCAGCAAAACTTTCCTGATCCCATCCTTTTCAGTGTACCCCGTATCGATAAGGTCCTTTAGTTGGCTGATCATTTGGATATAGCTAAGCGCCGGGTCATGTAAAAGCGCATCCAATAGCGGGTTTTTCCCCTCGTACATTTTTAGTAAAAAGGTGCTCATTATACTGCTAATTACATCATCGCCATACTCTATCAGAATTTCTTTTAACAACGGCAGAACTTTTTCATAGCTGTCCTCGTCTGCATTGCGTACTAATAATTCACTTAAATGTCGTAAGCTCTGGAGCTCTATATGTATTATAGCATATTGCAGCAAGGACACCTTATCTCTGATCTTGTCCGGCGAACCATGTAAATCAGTCAGGTAATAGTGCAAACTATCCGAATAAATATTTTCGTCACCTAATACCAGCCTGCAGGCCTCGATCAAAATGGCATAACTTTCACTATGTGGGTCCGCATCATACAAAAAAGATTCAATACCCAGTATATATTGAGACCCCAGATCTGCGTTGAAGCCAGCTTCCTTAAAATAACCCAGGCAATTGTTCGCAATGATCTTCTGGTTCGGCTCAGATAGTTTATGCGGGAACAAGCATTTTACGCATTCTTTTTTGCAGTAGGCATCAGCTCCATTTCTGATATAATTGGTCAGTCCGCTGAAAAGGAGATCGAAATATGCGTCCAGATACCGTCCTAATAAAGAAATCCCATAATCAACGTTTAAATTAAGTCCATTCATTATTTCCCGGATCATTCTCAAGGTAAGATCCGGCACATTGATCAGAACGGCAACACAGTTTAGTTTAATCGGGTAGCTGGAGTCCGGGGCCTGAAATAGCTCTGTGGTGACTTGTATTAAGGAAGGATCTAACTCTTTGCCTTCTCTATTTAATGCACCAATAATTGCCATTATCGCACCGGGATATAGCTTCTTCGTTGCCCATTCGGATACAATTGAAGTGATTTCAACAGTATTCTTTATGGCGATCTTTTCCAGCGTCCTCCGGCTATAATCTTTGGAACCGGAAGGGGCGGAAGCAATATGCCTGGCGAGGATCTCACAGATCGTCTCTAAAGAGCGATACCGTTGATGAAACAAAATGGCGCAGGCTATATTGTTTACTGTTGCCTGGTTAGAAGGTCCATCGCCATTGCTTAAGTCGGAATAGTCATCCAGCCAGCCTGCAATGAGATTGATGACCTGATCAAACCCGGCGGGATCAACTGTTTCCAATAGCATATGTAAGGGATGTTCTTTACGAAAATTCATTCGCATGAATTGTTCCCTGGATTGATTTTCCCAGTGATGAAATTCCCATTCATAATAATGACTGCTCATCATTGCAATCTTTATCAGTTCAACCTGATCTGCAATCGTTAACCTGGCCCAGGAAATAAAAGACGGTAACTGGTGTATCAGCATGCTGTCTCTGCGGATGGTGGTACGTTTCAGGAAAAAACGGAGAATATCTTTCGAAAATTTTTCCGGATGGGCCAATACCCTGATAATCCCCATAAACTTAAATGTTACGGCTCCCAGGTATTGCAAGGAGGGAAGACAATTGTACAAACTTTCAAGGAATGGTCGTATGTCCCTATTTTCATTCTCCATCTTCGCAAATGCAAAAGGCAACGCATTGAATCGGATGGGCGGCCATTGTTCGAATACCTCCTCCCAGGAAACCCCATCGGATAACTGATCTGCCAATTCGCATCCGGCAAGAAATTCAGCCAGTTGATCAAACACCATCCGAATCGCATTGGAAGACGTTACGACGAATAAATGTTCACGAATAAAAGCATCTTCCGGTTTCGGACTATTTCCCCCAAAACTATAGTATTGGTCAAGCTTAATCCAGTACTCCTCATTGTCGAGCAACAGACCGGCAATGGAATACAAACGTCTGCGAACGAAAGATATATCTGAATTCAATTGTCCAGCCATACTCTGGCACTTATCTTCCACAAAAGCATTGAACAAAGAAAAAATATCCAGCACTTGCAAATGCATGTGACTTTCACCTTTATGCGTGTTCCAGAATATTCTTAACAATAAAGGATGTTTAAGTAACTTTTCTTCGATCAACTCAGCAGGCAGTGTATAAGATCTTAATGCATTTTCGAATTCCGTACCAGTAAAATCCTTTAGTTCAAAAGCCTTCCCCTCGCTCGGAAGGTATAGTAAAGAGTCAGGTATGTTATTCTTTAACTCTTTCCATATGTCGTCCCGGCAGGATACTATAAGTTTAATCTGTGCATGAGAAATCCAATCCATGCTAAGATCCAGCCAACTTCGAAATTGATTTAAACTATCAATCGATAATTCGTTTAATCCATCTATTATTATGAGGATTTCATTTGAAAATTCCTTAAAGACTCCGGCGATTTCCGGCAATTTAAATTGCTGCCCGGGAATCAAAAGGAGTTGGTCATTAATTTCGTCAGACAGGCTCTTTGCGGAAAAGCCTAAACGGTAGGCTGGTATAAATATTTTTAACGGTTTAGTCTCCAGTTCTTTTTTTGCAAAGTTTGCCAATAAGCTGGTCTTCCCGGTACCAGCTTTTCCAATGATCGGGAATATAAGTTGTTCTTTCTCTAAAAATGATTGGAGCCATTGTTCAACTTCGTTTCTGCCGCAATATTGGGCAGGAAGGTATTTTTTCAGGTTAATCATACGGTTTACCTCCGTATAGACCTGCTTATCAAATAACTCCTTTATTTGATTTAATCTTCGTTTACGCTCGGTTGCTGCTGCGATCAGGAGCAGCCCTTCGATGAATTCATTAAACGCTTCCGAAGCCTGACATGCTACGCTGAATGGCAGCGCAAATCCCCCACCCGGTCCAAATTTTGCATTAATGAGTCCGAAAGCCGTTTTTGCGTTTTTTACCGGCATTAACGGAGCTCCGCTTATTCCTTCCTGGATGTCCGGGTTGGTAATTCTAAGAATACCATTCAAACGATATGTTTCACCATTTGTAAAGGAGACACTGGTTGGTGGTCCAGATATGTTACCGTTGCCCGCAGGGAATAGATCTTTGATGTTTGTACCATAATACTGATAACCTGCTGAGAACACCTCTTCATTATCCTCATAATCCAGAGCAGGGTTTAAAAAGTCCGGAGATGGTTCGTTTATTTTTAAAACGGCAATATCGCAATGCTTAACAGATTTTTCCTTATCTAGCACCGCCTCCTTATCTATTTGATTGTTAATCCGGATCTTTATGTTGGTGAGGTTGTCTATTACATGATAACAGGTAATAACATACCCGTCCGGGCCAAGAAAAAAACCGGTACCCGGTATGCTATTATTCCTCCCGACAATTCCAACGATTGCCTTTTTTACTGAAGCCATTTCCATATGACTCATAGCAGTATTTTAGATCTAACTGGGCTTGCAGATTAATTTGATTTTAAAGGTAGCTTCGGCCTCTGATTGAACGACATACACGGTCCCTTTTATAGTTAGGGAAATTCCAAATTCAACCTCAATTCTTTCTGCCGTTTTAATTTTTTGATAAAGACTTTGTGTAATACTCTCAGCGAGATCGGATAAGACTTCCAGTTTTGATTCAATACTCTCGGATATTTTTACAACAACATCGTCCATCCGGGAAGTACCTTCAACAAGGCTGGCTTCATTTTCCTGAGCTTGTACTAAAATAGTACCCTTACCCGTCGTCAGTTCTAATATCGGCTTCATTTTTTAAATTTAAGTTTGTACATTTCTATACCCTTTTATAATTAATTAGGTAAGAGTAAGCTAATCACCATTCTTATATCTACAAATTACTTCATTAGCAATACTCACCCCACAGTGGAAACACCCTTTTTTGCCTTAAATAAACGACATTAGTGAAAATACCCAAGTGCGTATTTGCAGATTATTTATAATCAGCCATTTATGGAGCGGAGCTTTTTTAACAAAAATGCAAAATCTAAAAGACAATGACATGCCGATGCCCAGGATCGGAATAACCCGATGAATGTTCAGTAAACCCTCCTTTTATGGACGACTTAATATCTTCCGGTCGATATAAAACGTCCCAAAAGGAATAACACAGGCCAGCAACACTTTCCAGGTCGTCTGGCCAAACTTCCATCTTTGTTCCACCCCTACACTGAGGGTGTTGAAAACAAACAGGAGAAACAGACATCCGTGAACCATCCCCATAACCCGGGTAGCCCGGGGATCATGGTAATAATACTTCAGGGGTACAGCGATAAATAATAATAACAGCAGGGAGACCCCTTCCAGGAACCCAATGATCCGTAAACGGCCGATGTTAGAAGCGAAAAGATTGGTCATAGTATTGTTTAAAAAGTTCTGAATAAGGGCCTTCCGGCAAAAGGAGAAAAAGGCCATGGGATTGCCACGAATATGAGGACCAGGGCAATGGTAAACCATAACAACAGGGTCCTGAACTTATCCCGATCGGCTTCCTTCCGCTTGGCCAGGGCGGATCCGATGGTAATGAGGACGATCGACGTGATCATCAGACTGACATGCACCATCCCGAAGAAGGTCAGCTCTCCCCGGGCAATGGAATCTCCTTTATAATGGGAAAAAAATAGTTTGACCAGGGGACTGGTAAAATACAAGATACAGCCAATCACCAGCTGGATATGAGCGATGGTAGCTGTCCAATGCCTGAGGGCCTCATCAGCCCTGGTAAAGGGCCGGCGCGACTGTAATCCGATCCAGGCACGGAGAATCGTATAGACCAGGCTCGACAGGACCAGCCATCGAAAGAGAGAATGCAGCGGTAAGACAAAGGAAACCATGAACAGCCGTTTTTAATTGCCGCACCAAAAATATAAAAAACATACTAATTAGTATGTTTTTAAGTAAAAAAATTACTGAAGGCTTTTCAGGTATTCTTTTAACCCCGTCAGATAGCTGGTATAACAGGATTTCCCATATATTTTCCCCAGGTTGCGGATGCCTCCGTATCCGGACATAATAAAACAGGCAGTTTGTGATACGTTGACGTCTTTCCGGAGGATGCCTGATCGCTTGCCCGCGGTAATGCTGGCTTCGATGGCTCCCTGCCACTGGATGACGAATTTGGAGAGGGCCTTATTGAAGTCCTTGTTCAGAGGCGCCATTTCATCAATGAGGTTGATGGCAGGGCAGCCATATTTTACGTCAAAAACGGGATTGGTCAGCAATAAACCCTTCATCATGGCATAAATCTCAGTTACCGGATCCTGACTGTCGGTCAGCGGATGCACCAGCGCCCAATACATACCGGGATACATGATCTCGTTGATCATCGCCAGGCCCATCTCATCCTTATTTTTAAAATGGTAAAAGAAGGCGCCCTTGGTCACTTTCGTCGTGGCGATGATGGTGTCGATGCTGGTGGCCTGATATCCATGGGCGTAGACGAGCTCAAACGCTTTTTGAAGAATAGCCAGTCTGGTTGCGGCAGCTTTTGACATAAAATACCATTTGGTATACATTTCAAAGATAAAAAAAGTCCCGGAAACTTCCGGGACCGTGTTCATAAGGATTTAATGAGTCCTTGCCAGTTGGTATTGTACTATTTTGTTTCCTCTCCCAGAGAATGACGGGGGCCACCGCCAGGTCTTTGCCGGTGTGACATCTCCTGGAGTTTGGATAGTTGTTCAGGGGTCAGCACAGATTTGAAGCTGTCCTTTCTCTTGGCTGCGAGATCTTTTAACTGCTCCATTTTTTGCTGCGGCAGCAGGTCTGTATTTTCATGAATGGACTTCATCTGTGCCTGGAAGTTCTCCTGGCCGGCCTTTAACCTGGCAACCTGCTCATCACTGAGACTGAGATGGATCTTCAGCCGTTCCATACGGGCGGCAGCCATAACCTGTGCGTTTTCTGCTGCTCTTTTCTTACGCGCCGCCAACTGATCCTTTTGCTGTTGCGTCAACAGGGCTTCCATTTTACCTTTCTTTTCTTTCTGCAGGGCGACCAGACCAGCCTTGTATTCCTTTAAGGTACTATTGTCTTTTTTGAAGAGGTCGTCCGATTTTTTACGGTACTCGGCATTGATGGCCATCAACTGTTTGCGTTGTTCAGGGGTATAATGAATACCGCCGTCACGCCCGTGTCTGCCTCCCCGGAAGGCCCAGGCCCCTTCACCGCGCCCGAAGCCTTCACCACGCTGGAAGCCTTCCCCTCCGCGATGAAACTCCCGGCCACGGTCGTGACGGTGCATACTTTTATGATTCGTGCTATCCGCAGGGTTGTTATCCGTATTGGTGGATTGGGCATGCGCGGCCCAACCAAGGACGAGGGCTCCCGAAAGCAAGAGTGCTTTTGAGAGTCGCTGGTAGATTTTTGAGTTCATGGTTTTATTATTTGCCTTATAGGACGGCGGCAGGGCGGTTACGTTTAATGTCATCTGGGTATAAATACCCGGAAAAACGGCGTATTGGCCGAAAAATGATTTTCACAATAATGTTATTGCTAAATATTTTTGACAATAATATTATTGCCATATATTTGTGGCAATAAAACTATTGCCAAATGGAAAGGAGATGGATTCACCCCAATACGATTACGGGGGATGCAGCGACGAAAGAACGGTATCTAAGGCGAGAGCACATTAATGAACATTTCTGGCGAGAGGTACGAAAAGGTAATCATATCCTTTTTGTAGCACCCCGGAGGGTCGGCAAGACCTCTATTATGAGAGATCTGGCGGAAAATTGCCCTCCAGGATTTGCGGGTATTTACCAGAATATTGAAGGAGTAAAATCAAAGAAAGAGTTTTATCAACGTCTTTTTACATTGATCCTGCAATGTATAGAGCGAAGTAAGGTTAAAAAGGCAACAGTCTTTGTTACTGACCTTTTTAAGCGATACAGCATCAAAAAGATTTCCACTGCCGGATTGGAATTTGAATCCAGCGAGCCGGACTACGAAAAGGCAATCAGAGACGTGATTCCAGAGTTAAAGAAAGCTGAACTGCATACCGTTATTTTCCTGGACGAATTTGCGGAAGTGATCCATAAGTTAAATAAACAGGGAAAGGCAGAAGATGCTATAGATATACTTCATATGTTGCGGGAGATGAGAAGTATTAGCGACTGCAAACACTTTACCCTGGTATATGCCGGTTCTATTGGATTGGAATTTGTTATTAAAAATATTGACAGACCCAAATTGATCAACGACTTGCACCGGATTATTGCCGCGCCACTGACAGATAGAGAAGCCTCGGAGCTAATACGTCAATTGACGAAAGGGGCGACGATTCGAATTTCTGAAGATGTCCTTACTTATATTAAGAAGAAAATAGATTATTTATTACCCTATTATCTTCAATTGATGTTGGAGGAGATCGATTCAGTTGCATATGAAAATGACCAGCCCGTCATAACTATTGTTATGGTGGAGACGGCTTTTCAAAGAGTTTTGAGTAAGAGGAATAATTTTGAAGATTGGTTGGAGAGATTAAAAGCTTATCAGTCCGCGTTTTTCTCTTTTATAAATGATATCCTGAAACATACTGCACACAAGGGAACTATTGCCACGGCAGAAATTCACGATAAAGCTATTGGATTCAACAGAACTGACGACTATATGGATTTTGTAGAACAGTTGATATACGATGGTTACCTGGTGGAAACCGGGCACCTGCGTTATAGATTTATTTCACCGCTACTCCAACAATTTTGGTTAACAAAATATCCCGTTTATGAATCAACACCCGCCATACTCAAATCTTAATTATTATCAGAATGCTAATGCAGAGGCTCAGGATGTAAAAGATGGGTTCTTGATCCGGCTGCAGGAATACGATATCATTACCAATGATATGCTTCGTAATCCCATGGAAAATTCAGGGTCGGTCCAGCATTATTTGATATTGGGAAAGCGGGGCAGCGGGAAATCTACTTTGTTGAAACGGCTCCAAATTGAGGTTGATACGAATAAGAAGTTAACCAAGACCTATATTGCCATAAATACAGCGGAAGAGCAAGCAAATGTTTATAAGCTATACGACCTGCTGGAACAGATACTGCATGAATTGGAAGATCGAAATATGCCTGTAGACTGGCCTGGTGAAGAGGAAGATGAACATGATTATACGAGGAAGTTATTTGCTTCTCTTCATAAGGCGCTTGAAAGATCCGGGAAAAGGGTCATCCTACTCCTGGATAATATTGATCGTATTTTTGAAAACCTGCGAGATGAAGATACTTTGTTAAGGGAATACCTGTTGAATTATAAAGACATAAAGATCATTGGGGCCAGTACCCGTCTGACAGAACATTTCTGGGAATACAATAAACCCTTTTATGAGTTTTTCCGGACAATGGAGTTAAAACCCTTGAATAGTGAAGAAGTAAAAAAATTATTGTTGAGTTGGAGTGAAAAGGAGAATCTGCCAGCCCTTAAGGCGTTTGTTGAAAACAGGCCCGGGCAGTTGGAGATGGTAAGAGTGTTAACTGACGGACTGCCGAGAACTCTTCAATTCTTTGTCAACATCCTGCTGTCGCAAGGTGAGGAGACAGGTTATGAATATTTACGATTGCTGATGGACCGGGTGACGCCTTTATATCAGGAGCGGCTGAATAATCTTCCCCCTTCACAGCGTAAGATTGTGTTGCAAATGGCTTTTCTCTGGGAATCCGTCGGGGCCAAGGAACTGGCTAAAGCTACTAAAATGGAAAATCGCGTGATTTCTGCCCAGTTAAATCAATTGGTGGATAAAGGCGTGGCGGAGAAAATTGAGACAAATACCAAAAATCATTTATACCGATTATCGGAAAGATTCTTCAACCTGTGGTTGATTTTTACGCAAGGAGGCCCCAGGGAGAAAAGGCGAGCGAAGTATCTTACAATATTCCTGGAGAATTTTTATGATGAAAAAGAAATAGAAGGTTTGGCGCAGGCTCATTTAGAAGCCGTGAAGGGAAAAAGGATAAGCGCCGGAAAAGCGGTCCTGCTTACCAAAGCTTATTCTCAGTCGAAGTATATTTCATTATTAACTCACGCTTCTTTAATTGCTAGCACCAGTGCCTTGCCTGATATAAGCGAAGAGCTAAAAAAAGAATTGCCTGACTCTGCTATCAAGACAATGATAACGGCTTTGACTCTGATAAATAAAAAAGAATGGGACAATGCTTTTTCCTTGTTGCAAACGGTCCAACAAGAAGATGCTTTAAAGCAGTCCATTCTTGGACAACTTTTTTTTGCAAAGAATGATTGGAACATGGCAGAAAAATACTATTTAATAGCTTATCAAAAGGGAATGAACGATTCTTCATTTGCACTTGGCTTAGTATTTTTTGCTAAAGGGGACTATGAATCGGCGGAAAAATATTTGTTGGAAGCAGTTAAATATAAAAATTCTAAGGCGGCTGTCATTCTTTCTTCTGTTTACTATATGTTTAATAAAAATAGAGACGAGGTAAGTAGGTTGCTGTCAAATGTTGAGACTAGCCTATTGGAGGAAATGCGCCTTTTATCAGTTTTGCCAGGTATAAAAGCCTGGGCCGGAAACTTTACTAATTTGGAACAGGACTTATTATCATTAGCTCGCCAAAAAGATCAGCTTTTGGATACTACCCTAAATGAATTGCTGGTCCATCACCAGATAAACCTCGTTGAAAAGTTATTTAACTCAGAAGAGTTCGGCCAGGAACTAATCGAAAAATATCTGCCTTTGTATCATGTTTCTCGCTTGCTGTCCCGCAACAAGCCTGAAGTGGATATAAAAATTCCTCCGGAGATCAAGGACGTGGTGAATGGACTTATGCAATCAATTCAAAAGCGGAGAGAATTTTACTATGGTCGTCCGGAATAGTTGACATCACTCTAATGATCCTTATTCGCCAACTGCCCACAGGCCGCATCAATATCCTTTCCACGGCTGCGACGTAACCTTGCATTAACCCGGTTCTTCTCCAGGTGCTCCATAAACCTCTCCACGGCATCGTCATCCGGTTTGGAAAAGAGGGCCTGGGCGATGGGATTGTACTCGATGATATTGACCAGGTCGGCGGGGATCTGCCGGTAGACCTTTACCAGTTCGTCGGCATCCTGCCGGCTGTCGTTGAAATCTTTAAAGAGGATGTATTCGAGGGTGATCTCATTGCCGGTCTGCTGATAAAAATAATTCAGCGCCTCGATCAGCGCCTTGATATGATTGGTCTCATTGATGGGCATGATCTCATTCCGCTTCGTATCATTGGCGGCATGCAGGGAGAGGGCCAGCTTGAATTTCACTTTATCATCGCCCAGCTGCCTGATCATTTTGGCTACGCCCGCCGTAGAGACGGTAATACGCCGGGGGCTCATGCCCAGTCCATCGGGGGAGGTAATGCGTTCTATCGCTTTGAGGACATTCTTATAGTTCAGCAGGGGTTCGCCCATGCCCATGAATACAATGTTGGATAGCTTCTTTTCGTAGACCCTCTCCGACTGCTGATTGATCAGCACCACTTCATCATAGATCTCGTCATAGTCCAGGTTACGGCGACGCTCCATATACCCGGTGGCGCAGAACTTACAGCTGAGGGAACAGCCTATCTGGGAGGAGACACAGGCTGTCTTGCGGTCGTCCGTAGGGATCAGTACGCCCTCTACCAGGTGCGCGTCGCTGGTGCGGAAACGGCTCTTGATGGTGCCATCGGCGGAATACTGGGTGGCGTCGACGACCAGGGCGGGCAGTGAAAAACCTTCTACAAGACGCTGACGAAGCTCTTTACTGAGGTTGGTCATAGCCTCGAAGCTATGGGCCTGCTTCAGCCAGATCCACTCATACACCTGGCGGGCCCTGAATTTCTTCTCGCCCAGACTCTCGAAATATTGTTCTAACTCACTGAGGGTCAGATGTCTTATATTCTTTTTTCCTGTGTTCATCCGGCTGCAAAGATACTATTTTACCTTTGTTATCATGAAAGCATTCAATGTCCCCACCTACGAGCAAGTCGATGAAGCCGTCAAACCCGTCTTTGACCAATACAAAAAAGTCCTGGGTTTTATGCCCAACCTGTACGCCACCATCGGGTATTCGCCCGTGACACTCAACGCCTATCTGGCCTATACCAACGCGCAGGCGAGAGGCTCCTTTCACGGAAAAGAAAGAGAGGCGGTCTACCTCATCGTGTCCCAGCTGAATGGCTGCGAATACTGCCTGGCTTCCCATACCGCCTCCGCGATAAAGAATGGCTGGAAAGAGGAAGAAACATTACAACTGCGGGCCGGAAAATATCCCGATAAGAAATGGGAGACGATCTACGCGGTGATAAGATCCGTCATTGACAACAAAGGAGAGGTAAGCGATGAACTGCTGGACGCTTTTTATGCGCTGGGCTATACGGAGAAGGCGTTGATGGATCTCATGGCCCTTATCAGCATCATGAGCTTTACCAACTATACCTACCGGCTTATCCGGGTCCCCGTAGACTTCCCGGCGGCGAAGGCGATATGATAAAGGAGGCGATCAATAATTCAGGGTCCCGAATACTCCGTTCTTCGCATCTTCCAGCGCCTGGTCGATCTCTTCTTTCGTATTCATGACAAAATTATCTTTTGCCGCCACCGGCTCGTCGATAGGCTCTGCGGAAAGGAACAGGATCTGGCTGTCCGAACCCGCGGAGACAACGATCTCTTCATTGTCTTTTTCAAAAACGATGAGGTGGAAGGCTGGTACGGTCTCCCCATTGACGGTGATGTCCCCCTTGATGACATAGAGCAGGGTCCAGTATCCCGGGGTGGCGGTGAGCTGTACCCGTCGACCTTTTTCGATCTCCCCGATCATGGAAACCACTGGTGTGTAGCTCTTTAATGGGCCCTCCTTCCCATCATACACACCACTGGCCAGACGAAGCTGCACCCCCTCCTGGATAAGAGCGACCGGTAAGGCGGCCTTCGGGGCCGACTGATAAAAAGGGACCTCACCCTTATGGGCAGCCGGCACATTGATCCAGAGCTGGATCAGCTCCTGCACACCGCCTTTTTCCAACAAGGCCTGCGTGGGCCCCTCACTGTGCAGGATCCCTTTCCCGGCAAACATCCACTGCACATCCCCGGCACGGATGATGCCTTCATGGCCCGCATTGTCTTTATGATAACCTTCCCCCTGCAGCTGAAAGGTCACCGGAGAAAAACCCCGGTGAGGATGGGGGTGTATCCTTAACTTCCCTCCCGGTGTTAGGGTCTCGGGCCCCATGTGGTGCACCACGATAAAAGGGTTGGCAAACCGGAATTCAGCATGGGGCAGCGGCTGCCTTACTTTTTCTTCCGGGGTGATCTGTTTCTCCCTGCCCAACAGGATATGTTCTATTTTCTTTTGCATAACGGTGGTTTAATCGAGTACTCCAAACTTCCCGGTTTGGAATTCCCGGATGGACTCCATGATCTCTTCCTGGGTATTCATGACAAAGGGACCATAGCTGGCGATGGGTTCATTGATCGGCTCTCCGCTCAGCAGCAACAATACCGTGTCTTCCTTCGCCGTGATGTCGATCTCTTCCCCTTCATTCTTAAACAATACAAAGCTGTGCTGGCCGGCGCTTTGGCCGTTGACGGCGGCGCTGCCGTTCACCACAAGTATCGCCGTATTAAAACCGGCAGGCAGGCTGGTGCGGATGCTGCCGTCTTTCTTCAACCGGATGTCGAACAGGTTCACGGGTGAATACGTCTGTGCCGGCCCGGTCACTTCTTTCACAGCGACCCCATCGGCGCTCAACTCTTTAAAAGTGCCTGCGATAACATTCACAAACCCCTGCCCGTCGGATAATTCCAGTTTGCCCATCTGGTCCTTCGTGATGCCCTGGTAGTGAGGGGGCGTCAGCTTGTCTTTTTTGGGAAGGTTGACCCAGAGCTGTACCATTTCGAAGGGCCCGCCTTTTTTGGAGAACTCCTGTTCGTGATATTCCTTGTGCAGGATACCGGCGCCTGCCGTCATCCACTGTACATCCCCGGGACGAATGACCCCGCTGTTGCCGGCGCTGTCATGATGGGCCACACTGCCTTTATAAGCGATGGTCACCGTCTCGAACCCCTTATGCGGGTGTACATCCACTCCCCGCAAGTGCCTGGAAGGCCCGAAGTCAAACTCGGCATTAAAATCCAGCATTAGGAAAGGGCTGATCCGTTGTTGGGGGATGCTGTTGCCCGGTATATAATTAAATACCCGGAAACCATCTCCCACCATTCCGGGGTGGGCTGGTTTTGATTGGATCCGTTCAATTTGTTTTTTCATACTTAGCTCCTTTTAGGAAAGACAAAAATACGGCAGGAAGGAGCCCGGGAAAATAAGGCAGGTTAAGCGGGGGACTTAATGTAGGTTAAGGGTCGTTTCGGCGGGCCGGCATGGCGTTATTGCCATTGACGCCCCGGTGGCCCGTCGAAGCCTGGTCTGGCATCAGGCTTCATCCGCCGGACGTAATCGGGCGGAGACCAATTTATACTTGAGGGGCCCCGAGGCCGAAAGTACCGACATTATGGTCACATTTGGCCTTCGCCGGTCCGCAGCATTTTACTGAGGAATTCCGGGGTGACGCCGATATAGGAGGCGACCTGTTTTTGCGGCAGACAGTCGATCAGGGAAGGGTATAACTGGCAGAAGCTGGCATAACGCTCCTTCGCCGAAAGACTGAGAATATTGACCAGGCGGGCCTGGTAAGTGCCGATGGCATTTTCCGCCAGGATGCGGAAGAAACGCTCGAATTTAGGGACAGTGATGTAGAGTTTGTCCAGGTCCGACTTCCAGAGCCACAAGACTTCGCTGTCTTCCAGGGCGTCGCAATACAGGATGCCGGGCTGTTGTTTGACCATACTGTTCATATCCCCGATCCACCAGCCTGGAGGGGCGAACTGAATGACATGTTCGAACCCATTTTTGTCCAGGGAATAACTTCTGAGGATCCCCTCCGTAACAAAGACCGGGCCTTTGGCGATATCCCCTTCCTGGTTGAGAAACTGTTTCTTCCGGATCTTCTTCTCGTGCAGCAGGCTGGTGAAGAAGTCCTGTTCTTCCGGGGTGAGGGTGATATGTTTGGCAATATGGTGGAGTAGTAGCGTAGGTTCCATGTCGCGGGTAAAAATAGGATAAATGACCGGTATAAAACGCCCATTCCCCTGCCAGCCCCTTCTCATTCACCCTATGCCCCCTAGGTTTTACCATTGAACCAACTCACCCGGGGGGGCGAGCTCAGTCGGCTCTATTTTAGCAGGAAGAATATTAAGATTCGATTAAAATTCCCTTATGAGAAAAGGCCTAAATTGGGCGGAGACCAATTTGTCCTTGAGGCCCCGAGGCCGAAAGTACAGATACCTATTTTTACTGCTGGTGGGGCTCTATTCCTGTCTGTCCGGATTCTCTCAGACTAAGATCAGGGGGGCGGTAAAAGGCATTATTGCGGACACGGTGGGAAAGGCAGACCTGAGCGAGGCCACGGTCTCCGTCACAGCCGTGGCAGCAGATTCCTCCGAGGCGCAGTTCACCACCACGGATAAAAAAGGAGCCTTCCTCGTCAAAAACCTTCGTCCGGGCGGTTATCGCCTGTTGATCACCTTTGAGGGCTACCGGCATGTCCGGAAAGAATTTACCATCGATGCAGACCATAAAGAAGTCGACCTGAAGACGATGTATATGGAGAAGATGTCGGATATGTTGCAGGAAGTGGTGGTGCAAAGACCCCCGGTGACCATCCACAAGGATACGGTGGAATATAATGCCGGCAGCTTTACCACCAAACCCAATGCTGTGGCGGAGGACCTGTTGAAGAAAATG
This sequence comes from Puia sp., assembly GCA_035492545.1. Classification (GTDB taxonomy): domain Bacteria; phylum Bacteroidota; class Bacteroidia; order Chitinophagales; family Chitinophagaceae; genus Puia. Next base: position 36,633 of record DATJJD010000154.1, on the reverse strand, counting down.
CCTGGCATCCAGGTGGACAAGAATGGGACTATTACCGCCCAGGGGGAAACCGTAACCCGGGTCCTGGTCAATGGCAAACGTTTCTTCAACGACGATCCTAAATTAGCTACCCGCAACCTCCCCCCGGATATCATCGAGAAGATCCAGGTATTCGATGACCTCAGCGACCAGAGTAAGTTCAGCGGTTTTGACGATGGCAACCGGGTGAAGACGCTAAATATTGTTACTAAACGGGACAGAAGACAGGGGTATTTCGGAAAAGCGGTGGCTGGCGTGGGCTCCAACGAGAACTATGACGAGAGTGCCAACTTCCACCGGTTTAATAATGACGAACAGATCTCTCTTTTAGGACAGGCCAATGATATCAACAAACAGAATTTTACCCCGGAGGGCGGCTCGGGGGGACGTGGCGGTGGCGGTGGAGGAGGCGGCGGGTCTTCGAACAGCGGGGTCACCACCGTATGGGCCGGGGGTATGAATTACCGGAATACGTTTAACCCGAAGACGGAGGCCTATGGCAGTTATTTCTTCAATGACCAGCACATCGCCGTCGACCAGCAGGACAGCAGCATCAAAACTATCCAGGGCCAGCCGGGGGTGGACTCGACCAATACCACGACCGGAAGCCAGTCCAGCATCCAGAAGCGGGAGAACCACCGCATTTATTTCAACCTGGAACAGAAGATCGACAGCAATAACTCGCTCGTCTTCCGTCCGAATGTCACGATCCAGCAAAGCAGCCCCCATTCTTCTTCCTATTCCTCGACCGTTGACAATCACGGAGCCCCTGTCAATACTTCCGTCGATCAGTCCAACAGCTTCAGCAGCGGATATAATATCAATGGCTCCAATCTTCAGCTTCGTCATAAATTCGACCGGAAATACCGCACCCTGTCGCTGGACCTCAACGGCACGGCCAATGTCAGCAGCGGGTATGGCTATAATTATGCTGTCAATAACCTCTACCGGGAGAACCGCATCGATACGCTGAACCAGTACAGCAAGAGCTCACTCCATTCCTATACGGTCAGCCCCACCCTGTCCTATACGGAGCCCGTGGGCAGGAACCAGATCATCGAGCTGAATTACAATTATACTTTCCTGACGAACACGGCGCTCAACAATACCTATGATTTCGTCGACAACCAGCATGCTTATCAAAAATTCGACAGCCTGTTCAGCAACTCCTATTACTTTACCTCCCATTCCAACCGGGTGACGCTGAACTACAGGGTACAGAACCCCAAGTATACTTTTTCGATGGGCTCCGGCGTACAGTTCACCGGTTTCAACAGCCTCAACACCACCAAAGACATCCAGGTGAAACACGATTATGTCAACCTGACCCCTACGGTGAATTTCCAATATTCTATCTCCCGGACCCAGCATTTCCGGCTGAACTACAGCGGCCGGACGGGCACGCCTTCCGCCACGCAACTGCAGCCCCTGACGACGACCTCGGACCAGATCAGCTATCAGCAGGGCAATCCTGCCCTGAGGCCCCAATTCACGCACAGCCTGCGGATGCTGTACTCTTCCTTCGATCCGGGAACGCAGCACGTCATCTTCGCCACTATCAATGCCAGCACCATCATCAACGATATCCAGACGGCCGTTTTTTATAATGCAAAAGGAGGACAGCAGAGTACCTATGTCAACCTCAATGGTACGTATAACCTTTCCGGTTATTTCAATTATGGCCTGCCACTGAAAAAGCCAAAGTCCAATCTGAATTTCATAACCAATGTCAGCTATGCCCAGAGCCAGACCCTGCTGGCTACCGACTCTGCCCTGGCGGCGGAGAACAGGTATGCGCATGTCTATTCGAAGAATACCAGCATGGGGGAGACTGTCTCCTGGACGACGAATCTTAAAAAGAACTTCGACATGAACTTCAGCTCGAAGTCACAGTATACCATCAATCAGCGAAGCGGCGCCCCCGCCACTTCGAAGTCTTCACAGGGCAACCTCAACGTTTTTTCAGAAGTGATCTCGGCGGAGATCACCGCCTATACGAATAACGGGTGGCTGATCGCAGCGGACCTGGACTATACCTATACGGATAATAACAGCGCCGCCTATAATGCCAGCGTGCCTTTATTGAGTCCCAGCATTGCGAAGGAGCTCTTTAAGAAAAAGAATGGAGAGCTGCGCCTGAGCGTATTCGATCTGCTGAACCAGAATGTGGCGGTTAGCAAGTCGGTATCGTCGAGCCAGGAGTCTTATACACGTACCAATGTTCTTACCCGTTATGTCATGCTGACTTTCACCTATAACCTCAACAATTTTGCCGGTCCCAAACAGAGGCGGATGCCCGGTGTATTCCCGGGGCGACGCGGCGGCGGTGAAGGGGGCGGAGGAGGTGGCTTCCGGGGTGGCGGAGGTGGTGGCCGCAGGGGCGGATAAAGCCGCCCTCCGGTACGAACAAGCCCGCTCGCCAGAGCAGTTTACCTTTTACTTTTCAGGGCCTGGTACTTCCTCTTTTTAACTTGCTTTTGCGAGGTGTCCCTCTGCATGCCTTGCAGAGTCGATCTTCCGTCCCAAAAAAAAGGACATTTCGGGAGTTTAAAAAGGAATTTACGTCGGTAAAAAAATACCAAAATAGTTAGTAAAAAAGGATCAATCCGGATAAATAGGCTGAACATTCGGGATGAAGGAAAAATTGCATGTATATAATTCCTTTCTTTGGGATATGGGAAGCCGTGATAAGCGCTATGGACATATAAAGCCCATGTTTAAAACGGGTAAAGTTAAATCTTTCAACGATATCTTCCAATTCATTCCGAAGACAACAGTCGCTACGGACCTTGGAAAGAAGGTAGATCGTTTTAGTGTGCTGATGAAGCGGATAGACCGATTCACCCTGGAAGAATTGTTCATGGTAGCCTCTTTTTGCAGCCTGAATGAGAAGCAGATGATCAAGCTGGTGATGAATGAATATTTCCGGCAGAAAGGAGAACCGGACAAAGAGGAAGATCATTGAAGCTGATATGTTGTCCTGAATTCCATAACCATTGCCGCGGACCTGTCCTGTTACCGCTGACACCCTGGCAACCTTAGCTACGGGGCCGTCTCAAATATCTTTTGAGGGGGCCTTTTTTTGAAAATGAATTGCTAAAAATATTAGTAAAATAAAACATGTACATTAACTGTAAAAGTTATTTCAGCTTCCACTACGGCACCTTCTCTACGGAAGAACTGGTGAAGGCGGGCGGGGAAGCGGGAGCCACAGCATTGGCGCTGACGAATATCAACGCGACCTGTGACGCCTGGGATTTTTTAAAGTATTGCGGGGAGCAGCAGATCAAACCCATCCTGGGGGTGGAGATCCGCAACGGTCATCAACTGCTGTATATCCTGCTGGCCAGGAACAACAACGGCTTCCGGTGGATCAATGAATTCCTGTCAGAGCATTTGATGGCAAAAAAAGATTTTCCGGCCGGAGCCCCCGAATCGGCTCATGTGTTCGTCATCTACCCGCTGGGCAGTAAAGAACCATCCACCCTGCTGGTCAATGAATACATCGGCATCCAACCGACGGAAGTAAATAAATTACTGAGGATACCGGTAGCTTCCTATCCGGACAAGTTCATCGTTCGTCAACCCGTCACCTTTCAGAACAAAACCTACTACAACCTCCACCGCCTGCTGCGCGCCGTCGACAAAAATACCCTGCTCTCCAAACTTCCCCCCGAAGAGCAGGCCGGCGAGCAGGAATATTTTTTGCCGCAGGCAAAAATCCTGGAGGTCTTTCAACAGTTTCCTTCTCTTATTATCAATACGTATAAGCTCATCGATGCCTGTGAGGTCACCATGCAATTCGGAGAGGACAAGAATAAAAAAGTTTTTGGCGCTACCCGGGAGGATGATCGCATCCTGCTGGAAAAACTGGCCCGCGAAGGATTTCTCCAACGCTATGGCGCCAGTAAAGTGGCGGCGGAGCGAATGACCCGGGAGCTGCGCATCATCGACGAGATGGGCTTTAATGCTTATTTCCTCATCACGCTGGATATGATCCGTTATGCCCGCAGCAGAGGTTTCTATCATGTGGGGCGGGGCTCCGGCGCCAATTCCCTGGTGGCCTACTGTCTGCAGATCACGGATGTCGACCCCATCGAGCTGGACCTTTATTTCGAACGGTTTCTCAACCCGCAAAGGACCAGCCCGCCGGATTTCGATATCGACTTCAGCTACCGTGACCGGGATGAGGTCATCGACTATATGTTTTCACGTTACGGGAGGCAACACGTAGTCCTGCTGGGCATGTACACTACTTTCCAATACAACGCCATCATCCGCGAGCTGGGCAAAGTATTCGGCCTGCCCAAATCCGAGATCGACCAGTTAGCGGAGAAGGGTTATTATCATGGAGGCGGCCCCCGGAGTGAGAACTTCATGAAGAAGCCGGGGGAAGGAAAGATACAGCGGATGATCCTCCAATATGGAAAGCTGTTGCTCAACTTTCCCAACCACCTCAGCATTCACCCGGGAGGTATCCTCATCAGTGAGGAGCCGATGACCAATTGGTGCGCGTTGCATCGGCCCCCCAAGGGCTTCCCCACGGCACAGATGGACATGTTCGTCGCGGAGAATATCGGGCTGTATAAACTGGACGTGCTCAGCCAGCGGGGGTTGGGGCATATCAAGGAGAGCCTGGAATTGATCAAAAAGAACCGGCACATCGATGTGGACATTCACCAGGTGCAGCAATTCAAAAAGGACGAAAAGGTGAGGGCGCAGATCCGTTCGGCGGACACCATCGGCTGTTTTTATATCGAGTCTCCGGCTATGCGCAACCTGTTGAAGAAACTGCGTTGCGACGACTACCTCAGCCTGGTGGCGGCCAGCTCGATCATCCGGCCAGGGGTGGGCAGCAGCGGTATGATGCAGCAGTATATCTACCGGTTCCATAACCCCGACAAATTCGAGTACCTGCACCCCAGGCTGGAGGAGCTGTTGAAAGAGACCTATGGGGTGATGGTCTATCAGGAAGACGTCCTGAAGGTGGCCCACTACTGGGCAGGGCTGGACATGGCGGATGCGGACCTGCTGCGCCGGGCCACCAGCTCCAAGTATCGGGGGAAGAAGGGGTTGATGGAGCTGAAGGAGCGTTTTTTCAGCAACTGCGCCGGGTTTGGTTACCCGCTGGCGACAACGGAAGAGGTATGGCGTCAGATCGAAAGCTTTGCGGAATACAGCTTCTGTAAAGCGCACAGCGCCTCTTATGCCGTAGAGAGCTACCAGAGCCTTTTTTTGAAGACCCATTTCCCCATGGAATTCGCCGTGGCCGTGATCAACAACTTCGGTGGCTTCTACAGCCGGGAGCTCTATTTCTATGAGCTGATGAAGACAGGGGCAAAGGTTCATGCCCCCTGTGTAAATAACAGCGACTATTATACGAATATAGAAGGAGAGGAGGTCCACGTGGGCTTTGTCCATGTCAGGGGGTTGGAACAGGTATTGGTGGAGAAGCTGCTATACGAACGAAGCCGCGGGGGGCCGTACCTCAACCTGACCGATTTTATCGAACGGACGGCCGTCACGACGGAGATGCTGGAAACCCTCATCAGGGTCGGGGCCCTGCGCTTCACGGGGAAAAATAAGAAGGAGCTGTTATGGGAAGGAGATTTTTTACAAAAGAAGAACCGGACCCTGGCGCCGGCCCACCAGGCGCTGTTTAAAGAGGCGCCCCTGCAGCTGACCCTGCCGGCCCTGCCCGTCTATGACCTGGACGATATCTATGACGAAGTAGAGCTGCTGGGTTTCCCCGTGCGGGATCCTTTTGGGCTGGTAGACGACGACCCTTCCCGGTACATGCCGGTCCGTGAACTGGCGGGGCACCTGGGAAAGACTGTCACGGTACTGGGCTATCATATTACGCATAAGCCTGTCCGTACGGTGAAAGGAGATACGATGAGTTTCGGGACTTTCCTCGACCCGAATAAGGACTGGGTCGACACGGTACACTTCCCGGAGATCCATGCGCTGTACCCGCCACAGGCAGGGTTTTACCGGATAACGGGCAAGGTGATCGAAGAGTTCGGGGTATATAGTATCGAGGTCAGGAGGATGGAGAAAGCGGGTATCAGAGGTAAGGGGGACCGGGCGAATGGGCATCCGGAGCAAGGTCTATAAGTCGGATCAGGTGGTCCCGCACGGGCAACCCGACAAGCGGCCAGCCGGGAGGAAATCGGTAAATTGCGGGGGCATGTACAACCCATTTCCATTGCTCAGCGAGGGGCTACTCCGGGACCAGGTGGCCAAAGGCAAACGGTACTTTGTGCGGCAGACTTTCGCCCGGGGTATGGATCCACGGCTGAAAGCAGCTTTTCTGCTCCGGGCCTATCCGGAAGACGAGAAAGAATATGCTGACCGGCATATAGCGGCCATTCCAAGGGACATCCATGCTTATCTGTATGATGCTGTACTTCCGGAGCACCTGGAAAAACTCCATATCGCTGCCCGTCAACCTTTTGGATATAAGGTCTTTTATGCCGCAAAAAAGGGGGTGGACTGGAACCCGCCACCCGTCTACCGGGACAAGGTAAGGCACTATATCAACCGCCATCACAGCGGCTGGCGCGGCAACCCGAAGGGAGAGAAAATACAGGTTGGTCTCTATGAAGAGTTTGGGGAACTTTTTCTTAAATTTAGTTTCGACGGGGAAGACGATACTATCCCCTTCGACGACATCGAAAAATACTGATCTATGTGTTTAGACATCGCTTTTTATTCCGCCTTACAACTGATCGACGACTATTTCCCGGACCTGACGCATGACTCCGAGATAAATTTCGATATGGACATGGGCGTGCACTTCCTGGCGCTGGGGCACAATCGTTACCCTGTCATCACCCGGGAAGGGGCGCACTACCACCGCAAATACTTTGAATGGGGCATCATCGCGGAATATATGGATACGCCGGAGAAGGTAAAAGCCATGCGTAAGTCCATGGTGAATGCCCGCAGCGAAAAGATCCTGGAGGACCGCCGTTCGTTCTGGCACCGGATTCGCCGGACAAGGTGCCTGATCCCCGTTACAGGAATTTACGAACACCGGGAGGTCAAGGGATGGAAGAATAAAATACCCTATCATATCGGGATAAAGGACCGGGTGATGTTTTGCATCCCCGGACTCTTCCACTTCAACACCAAGATGCCTTCCGATCCGGAGACGGGGGAGATGCGGGGTATGTTCACGCTGGTGACCCGCGGCGCCAATGACGTCATGCGGCAGATCCACAACAGTGGTGACAATGCTTTCCGGATGCCTTTGTTTCTTCCGAAAGAACTGGAAATGGAATGGCTGAAGGCCGACCTGACTGATGAGGAGCTGGCAAAACTCCTGACCTATGAGATGCCTTCGGACCAGATAGTCTATACTCCTGTCTATAGTATCCGCGGCCGTACTCCCCGCCCGGATGGTAAGCGCAAGAATGAGGCCTTCGATTATCCGAATCTGCCGGCGCTGGGGTGTGAGGAGGGGGGGCAGAAGGAGTTGTTTGGGAAAGTATAAATACTTTTATCCTTCATTGAAATTTCCAAAATCGTCTATGGCTTTTACCAGGGCAGTTTCAATCTCTGAGTAAGCGGAAAAAAAATGGAAAAACGATGTATTTATTGTTCGCTGTTGTTCTTCTATTTTGTGAAGGGAATCTTTAGCAGTTTTTTTTAGGGCTATTTTGAACTTATTGACAAGTTCATGAACCATGGCAAGGTCCTTCTTAAAATGCCCCAAATCTGTTCCATTTTTGAAATTAATACAATTATCATCCAATGCGTGACCAAGAGTTTCAAACAGCGTATGCATTGTTAAGAAAAGGTCCGTTAATCCATTTTTATCCTTCATCTTCTTTTTAAGGAATAAGGATAATGCAATGACTTTGGGGTGGGGGATTTTATTGGCGGATGCAAGATCGATCACTATTTTATTCTCGCACAAATCTTTATATAAATACTGCTCACGATTTGACAAAAGGGGACAGATTAGGCCGGAGTGTATTTTTACGGAAAGGTCAAGGATACAGATCCTCAAGGCATCCAGATAATACTTACCTGGCTTGTTTACATCTCTTGGGGTAGAATTTGAGAAATAATCAGCAATTTTGTCAAGTATTTTTTTTTCAAGAGGTTTCTTAGGATATAATAGAACCGTTTTTTTGTCTTGGCCGGTTTTATCGATCTTTTTTATCAACGAGACAAATCTCTTACGATAATTATCAAGAGAATTTCGTTTCGCTTGCCCGAGACGAAGAATTTCCTCTTTATCTGTATTGGCCACTGTCAATCGATAGTCATTCCCGGGCGAAAGAATATATTCCAGATAGATTGGTTCAACGCGATTGGCGACGGAAGGATACATGGAATAAGCGTGGATCCAATAAGGCGAAAGTAGGATTGTTTGGCTGGTCTTAGCTAATTTAGCTGCTATTCCAACGTTCCGCACCTCTTCTTTGACTATTTTCAAACTATCTTTCAATTCGTCATCAATGACTATTTCTTTATTCCCTCTGCATAATTTTTGTTGTACAAGCTCAAGGGTCGATAGGATGAATTTAAATTGGGAGAAAAAGACATTGTCCTCTCTTTCTACCTTAACTAGTTCCATCTTTGTCTGGGCCATATTCTTTGATAGACCTTCGCTCCTCATTTTCAAACTTGCTCTTGCAGCTGCCAGGTTGGGTTGAGGTTCTTCCACTTTTTGCAATTCCCTGTTCTGCGAACGGGTCGCGATATCCTCTGCCGACAGAGCAACGGCTTCTTTAAAAGCGTTGGTTTTTTTTATTTCTTCAATAATAGAGTCTGACGATAGCCCTCTATCCAGGTGCTCCCTCAGGAGCGTTTCCACTTCTCTGATTTTTTCTAAGAGGTCCTTATTGGTAAAAAGGTCTTCTGCATTTCCGATCAATTGGTCAACAGCTGACCCATCCTTTGTTATTAGAGGGATCAGAGCCCTGCAGATCTCTTCCAGCTTTGATATGACAAGAGATAATTTCATTTTTGGGTAACCTCGACTATAGATAAGGGTATTATGTTGCAGGGCATGGTTTTGACGTAATCCTGTAAATAATCATGCAGAATAAAACGGTTAAGCAAAAAGGCCGGCGGTTGGAAATTAAGCAGGAAAGCGAGAAAACCCACTAAGATTTTCTCCTGAGCGGTGTCGGTAAAATGAACAAACGCTTGATTGCTGAAAAGCAGCTTCTGGGCCGGAGATAAGGCGTTATACAATGGACTGTCGGATAGCCCGGACGTATACAGGATCAATCCTTTATCCATCGTAACTATCAGATCTGGAAGATCATTAATGGTTAACTCACCTTCTTTGATTTTTTCTATCATGAATTGCATCGTCTCCATAGCAGGGGCGGACTTGAAGCTGAACAAAATGGCGGGAATTTTGTCTGAAGAAAAAAATGAAACAGCATTGGCACCCTTGTCACCAGGTAGCCCGGAAAATTCAGTTTTCCGGGTTAGGCATTTTACAGTTTTGATCTGAATCAGGCCCCTCAGGAATTCGCTATTGTCTGATAGTACGCGTATGTCTGGTTTTACTTCGACAGCTGCATATACCCCCTCGGCTAAGAGTACTTTCCTTTCAGGAGTGATCATTTTCGGGTGATTGGGCGCCAGGATCACGCAATCGATACTGGCAGATTTTTCTTGCCGGGAATAAATGATACCTTTTTCCAACCGAAAATCCAGCGGCAGATAGCAGGATATAAATTCTGCCACTGTCAACTCCTTAACATCGCCAGTACCGGTTCTGTCTCCCTTGAATACGTCAAGGGTTGGTTCCGCTATGATGCGGAGAGTTTTTAGGTATGCCTTGATTGAACCTTCTACCGCATTCATGTATTAGGAGTTAAGGTTGAATTTATGCAGGATCGTGTATAAATATAATAATTAAAAACGGTATGACCTTACACGACATCCGACATCATTGTACCACATTTTCACTTAATTTGCGAACAATATGAACACAGCCTACATCATTGACTCCATACGTACTCCCATCGGAAAATATGGCGGAGGACTCAGCTCCATCCGCCCGGACGACCTGCTGGCCCATGTAGTCAGGACCCTCTTACAGCGCAACGCAGGCATCGACCCGGCTGCTATCGAGGACCTCATCGCCGGCGATGCCAACCAGGCGGGAGAAGACAACCGCAATGTGGCCCGTATGGCGGCCCTGCTGGCGGGATTGCCTGTCACGGTTGCGGGCACCACCGTGAACCGTCTCTGTGCTTCGGGATTACAGGCGGTGATGGATGCGGCGAGAGCCATTATGTGCGGGGAGGGAGAGCTGTATATCGCTGGCGGTGTGGAGAGCATGACCCGGGCGCCGTTTGTCATGGGGAAGTCCTCTCATGCTTTTAACCGGAATACAGAAATGTTCGACTCCACCATCGGGTGGCGATTCGTCAACAAGAAACTGGCGGAACAATACCATCCTTATTCCATGGGCGAGACGGCGGAGAATGTCGCCCGGCAGTGGAAGATCGGGCGGCAGGAGCAGGATGAATTCGGCCTGGCCTCTCAGCAGAAATATTTTGCAGCCCTGGAAGCGGGGAAATGGAAAGAAGAGATTGCCCCTGTAGAGGTGCTGGGCGGCAAGGAAGAAAAGATCTTTTTTGAAAGAGACGAACAGCCCCGGCAGAGCTCGCTGGAGAAGATGGCGGCCCTGCGGCCGGCCTTCGCCAAAGATGGCACCGTCACCGCGGGCAATGCGGCTGGTATCAATGATGGCGCCGCGGCCATGTTGCTGGCCAGCGAGGTGGCCGTAAAAAAATATCAATTAAAGCCCATCGCGAAGGTCGTTAGTATGGCTGTGGCGGGAGTTGATCCTTCCATCATGGGCATAGGTCCCGTGCCCGCTACGCAAAAAGTACTGCAACGGGCGGGGTTGAAAGCGCAGGACCTGGGCTTGATCGAGCTGAATGAAGCTTTTGCTGTACAGGCCCTGGCCTGTATCCGTGAACTGGGCCTGGATCCTTCGAAGATCAATGTCAATGGAGGCTCTATCGCCATCGGCCATCCCCTGGGCTGCAGCGGAGTGCGCATCTCCACCACCCTGCTCCATGAAATGCAGCGGAGAGATCTCCGTTATGCGCTGGCAACCATGTGTGTAGGGGTGGGGCAGGGGGCGGCTATCGTGTATGAGAAAATATAAGGTCCACCGGCGCGTTATACTATTAATATGGAATTCCGGACAAAACTCGTAGTGAAGCGTAGAAATAAAAAGGCCTATGTCGCCTATGCCGGCCTTGTCATCGCTGCGTCTTCTTTACTGCTGGTCTTCAACCCTGCCTGGCAGGATTATATCGGCTGGGTCTTCGGCACCGGCATCGCCGTGGTCATCATCGGCGCCTTTATAGCCAAAGGGGACGTCTCTAACTATGGACTATCGGAAGAAGAGCTGGTCGTATCGGTAAAGGGCATCACCATCAGTGGGCAGTTCTATCCCCTGGAGCAGGTCAGCCAAATGGATTTCAATGCAGAAGCCTTCGCGGGCCGGTATATGAATGACGGGGCCATGATCTCGGGCACCTCTTCCGATGGCATGACCAATACGCTGCGGTTTGAAATAAACGGAAAACCCGTCACCTGCGGATTTTTTCTCAGCAGCCAGGCCCATGTGCTGGAATTGGGCGCTGTCTTCGACGAGTTCTACCAGCGGCATATCCCTTTTATCGAGCGGAATAAATCCACCCGCACCTACCTGTTCCAGATCTTATCTCCGCAACAGGTGGAGGAGTTCAAGAAAAGATACGGATACGCCTAGTTCAGCCAGCCGGTTGCTTTCTCCGGCATACCGCCAAAGCCTTATTGCATCAGCTTCACCAGGCTCTTCAAACTGTTCTCGGAGGAATTGGTCAGCTTCAGCTCGACGACGGTCTGCACCTTTCCATCCTGGATAGTTCCACCGGCAATAATGAAGGTGTCCAGCATGTCAAGGACATCATGCATCTTTTTATCCTTGTCGGAAGACTCACCGCCTTTTGACATCTTGAGCAGCAGATCTCCCATCGACTTGATATCGATGAACAGGCTGAAGGGATTGTCCTTCACCAGGGCGGGAATAAAGTCCGTGCTCCTTTTTTCGGTATTGTTGGCATAGGCATCTGCATTTGCCTTGCTGGTGCTGAGGACCAGGACATTATCCTTCAGGGTGTAGGCCATCTTCATTTTGTCCAGTAAGGTTTGACTGGCTGCTGAGTCACCGGTCGCTGCGGGATCTTTCATCAATTTGGTTGTAACGGCCAGTTTGTTAAAGGAGGCCATATCATTGATAGCGGTGACTAGATAGAGGGAAGGTTGTTGGGATTTCCCTTCCGCGTCCCCTGCCTGTTGCTCGGGGATCAGGCCGGCAATCAGGAAATCTCCCTGGAAGGCGCGGGTAATATCATCCATGGTCAGCCCTTTGGATGCCAGCATGGAATCCACTTTCGCCTTGTTATTTCCTTTGCCCAGCATCTCGCCGATAGCTCCTATGTTGAGATGGAAATTGATCATGCCCAGCAGCTTGCCTTTCGGCAGGCGGGCGATCAGGTCCGTATTGAGTGGTTTGCCGATCAGTTTTGCATACATCGCCATGGTGTCGGCAGGGTAGGCCGCCTGGCTTTTCAGAATAACCCGGCCCGCCTCGAACCGGAGGGACATCAGGATATGGACGTTGGATTTCTGCATGCCCATGACCTTACCAAGGCCCTGAGTCCCCATAGGGGATTTGTGCATCAGGCTCTTGGTCAGCATGGCGAGTCCTGCTCCCTGGGGAGCCCAGGCATGCATATCCGCATCGTCGGAGAAACCCGTCTTGAAAGTTGCGTCGGTAGTATAAAAGGAGTTGTCAAAACCCCTGAGGGCGGCCAGGCTCTTTCTGGCGGCTAACATGGCATAATTCCCTGCCGGCCGTTTGCGGGTGGCAGGCGCCGTCTTGCCTTTTGGCGCCGGCGGATAAGGGTTCGTATAAAAGGTCCCGGTATCGGCTTTGACCATGGTTACCACAGCCAGGTCTTTATCCCAGGCCACTCCAACCTCACCTTTTCCTGCCGCCCTTCCCCTGGGAAAGTTGAAGTAGCGAAGGCCCGGCTCCTGCTTCATCATGAAAGCGACGAACTTGGCGGAATCCGCCAGATGGAAGATAATAGTGGTGATGGTGACGCTGTCCGCGCCGGTTTTACCCGACTCCGTTATAAAAAAATCTTTGGTGATATTGATACCCGTGGCAAAAGGATTCTTCATGATGTCCATCATCTTCTGATGGGAGTCGTCCTTTGGCTTCATAGGCATTTTAGTCATGAGGTCCTGCCAGGGAATTTTAGAGGCCAGCACAGGGACATTGATATGGTACACGCTGGAGGCTTCCGGTGGAAGATGACTGAACAGCGGGTTGTCCTGTGCGAAGCTTTGAAGACTGAGAAAGCTGATAACGATCAAAAAGGGGGAAAGGAGTGTTTTCATAAATATAAGTGCCTCCTACTGGGAAGGCGGTATGAAAATACGGTAAAAAGGGCACTCCGACAAACCCGGAAATTTAACCCCGGCCCCCAATGAGCCATTCCTCCGGCCATCCCGTGAACCACCGTTCGGCGGCCCCCGAACCACTCCCCGGCGGCCTATGAACAAACTTGAACTGCTTTGAACCGGGCCTGAACAGGGGCCTTTGTTTTTCCCGCTCAATTTTGGAGGGTGCCTGTAGAAGCCTTTCCATTAATAAAAAGCAAAAACATGAACAAAACTATGCTGTCCCTGGCAGCCGCCTTTTTGATCCACACCGTTGGGTCGGCCCAGAAAACCAAACCGGCCGCCTCCGTCCCGGAAGAAAAGATTCCGATGACAGCCGAACGATGGGAGTTTACCCCTTCCAAAACGGCTTTCCTCGAGTATAAATCAGTGCCTGCCCTACGCATCCTGGAGCGACGCGAGGAGGTGATGCCCAAAGGGGTCCATTTCAGCAGCGGCACCATTGAATATGATGTGGAGCCCGAAGACCCCGCATTTGGCGGGATCTATTTCAGAAGGACCAGCAAACAGGAGAGCGAGTATTTCTATCTGCGGTTAGGCGATGCCGGCAAACCGTTGGCGATTGACGCCGTCCAATACGCCCCCATCCTCAACGGCGTATTGTTATGGGATATGTTACCCTGGTTCCAGGGCCCTGCCGATTTCAAGTTGCATCAATGGAACCACATTAAACTGGTGATCTCCGGGATGGAGATGCTGGTCTATGTCAATGACCTTAAAACCCCCACGCTGGAAATCCCCCGGCTGGAAGGCAACAATACAGAAGGTGGGCTGGCTTTTGACGGTAAGGGATATATCGCCAACCTGGTGATCAAACCCGGTGTAACAGAGGGTTTGCCGCCGGCAGCGGGTTTTGACCCCACCCATCATGACCCCCGTTATGGGCGAACCTGGCTGGTGAGTCAACCCTTCCCCCTGCCAAAGGGCCATGAGCTTACCATGGACGACTTGCCTAAATCAGACAGCGGCTGGGAAAAAATAGAGGCTGAGCGGCGGGGGCTGGTAAACCTCACCCGTAAGTTTGGCAACAGCGAAAGCCGAAGGGTTGTGTGGCTGAAGGCGCGCCTGAAGGTCGGGGCTGAACAGCACAGGAAGGTCGCTTTCGGGTTTAGTGACGAGGTTTGGGTGTTTGTAAATGGCAGGCTTGCGTTTGCCGACAAGAATCTATATATCGCACCCATCCGGAAAGAGCCGGACGGCAGATGTTCTATTGACAACGCTGCCTTCAATTTGCCGCTGCAGGCCGGGGTGAATGAGTTGCTGATCGGGGTGTCCAATGACTTCTATGGATGGGGCATATTGGCAAGATTGGATACCATGGAGGGGATTGAGTGGATGCCGTGAGGCCGGCGATAGCCCGAGCGTCAAGTGACAGCCTCCTGCTTACTCCATAAACACCGAACCCACCGGCATCCGGTCGGTCTGCGAGAAGGACCGGAGATAGTCCGCTTTATAGGGCCCGGCGGCCGCCTCCTTATGCTGGGCCTGCAGGCTTTGAGAGAGTCCCAGCAGCGACCATCCGTTACCGGGATTGCCTGCCAGGTCTTCCCGGTATACTTTTTCAGCCTGGGCGGGCTTACCCATTTGTAAAAGATAGGCCCCTAAAAACTGCCGGGCAGGGATCAGCCAGTCCTTGGGCTCCCGATAGATAAGGCCATCTTCCGCCCGGACGGCCTGGTAAAGACTGGCCAGTGCAGCGTCATACTTTTTCCGGGCAAATAAGATAGCCCCCTGCAGGATACCCTCTGCGACCTTCGCGCTCTGTAAAGTGGTATTGAAGGGAAGATCCCGGATGGTGAGCACGGGATCTTTTTCCTGGTCTTGCAGCTGCGAAAGCTGCCCGGCGGCAGCATCCGGATGACCCGTATAAACCAAGGCCAGTCCCCTGGCAAAATGATAGAGGACACCGGCATAAGGCCAACGGGCATCCGGCCGGGTGCTGTCCTGCAAGATTTCCTGCCATTTCCCCAACCGCACCCGGGTAAGGGCCGGCATCATATAGAGGTATTGCTCATAGGTCCGTTCGTGCGTGGGTGTTACACTGTTGCGACAGTGCAGGGAGGCCTCCATGCCCTTTTGGTACATCGCTCCGCTGAGGGCGCAATAAGCTTCCACGGCAAAATAGTGGGAGCTGTGCCGGTTGAGAGAAAGATGTTTGGCCAGGGAATCGTATACTCCCAGGGCTTCATCCGCCAGGTCATTGACCTCGACTCCCTGGGCATACAAACCCGTCCGTTCATATTCATGACTGGACATGTGCACCATGTGGGCTACCCCCGGGAAGAGTTTTTTTAGCGCCTCGGCATTGGGAAAGGCCCGTTCGGGATGATGGGAAGCTTCTGTCAGATGAATATAATAATGTAAGGCGGCAGGATGATGGGGGCTTTTTTTCAACAGGGTCTCGCAAAGTTCCAGCAGCTCCGGGGTCCAAACCTTGGCCGAGCCATCATTGTTCCAGAATTCCCAGGGATGGATCAGCATGACGGCGTCGATGTACATCGCCTTAATATCCAGGTCGTCGGGGTATTGGGTCATCAGCGCTAATAGCCCGAGGGCATAGGCTTCGTTAGCCGCGCCGCCGATGTTGGCGAGGGAGGGGTTGTCGTTGCCGCCGGCCCGGGCCTGGTTGCCGCCACCCGTCTCACTCTTGCCCGCTACCCCGGCAGCATACCGTCGTCCCATTACTTTGATAAGCTGCTGTTCTTTGGCAGTGGCATGAGGGCTGTTGCGATCCATCAACGCCAGTACGGCCGGCAGGCCCGCAGGCATTTTGTAGGAATAAGCCGCATTGTAATAAGGGCCCATCGCCAGGGCCTGCCCCCAATACGCCATCGCACATCCGGAATCGAAGCGGGCCGCCTCTTTAAAAGAAGCGACGGATTCGCGCATGTGATAGCTGTAATACATCGTCAGCCCCTGCTCGAAATAATACCGGGCGCTGTCACTGCCGGTAGAGACTGCATAGGAATAATGTCCCCAGCCGGTCAGCGGTGCGATGAACTTACCCTGCTCATTCTTTTCAACCCCCTCCGGACGGGATGGGCCACAGGAGAGTGCATTCTCTTTTTCCAGGTTGATCAAAGACTCCTGACCGATCGGCGCACCCAGGGGAGGCGGGATCAGCAAAACAGAAAATGCCAGCGAAAAGAGTAGATTTTTTTTCATGTTGGCTTTGTTGTTAGCGCCCGGCAACAGACAGATGAATGGTTATTGTAATATAAAGATTAAAAAGGGATTTTGCTATATTTGTGCAAGGTATATGTTGAAAAAAGGAATCTACATATTTACAGCTTTTTGCCTGCTGAACACCATGTTCTGCTTTCAGGCCAGTGACCTTACAGGCGCCGGCAACGGCAATCCCGGGTTAGCTGAAAGGGGGGCCTATGGGGGCTCCGGAACGCTGCTGGATCTCCTTTTACAACAATTCCAGGATGACGGCGGCGACGACGATAGCCGTACTCCGTTAAAAGTGAAAGGCCGGCATAATTTTTTCCTGGGCCGCTCGCTGGCCATGAGCATTCAGGCGCCTGTGCAGGCCGTATACCGGGTTATCTACTTCTTTAAGCCGGCACAACGGACCTACGGCAATTACCTGATCCGCAAAGCAACCCTTCCTACTTACTACAATTTTCTCTTTCGGCTGAAGCCCTTCTGATCTTGTTTCCCTGATCTCATTTCTACATCGCGGCTAACGATTGCATGGCTATAGGGATAGCGGCAATATTTATTTTTTTGATCTCAAGGAAACATATCATGACAAAACTTATATCGATAGCCGGTGTACTGGCTGTCGCAGCAGTCCTATTGCAAACCGGGTGCTCTTCTTATGGCCAGCCGGAAAGGATGAAAGAAGATACCCTTCAATTGCCGGTAGTGACCCTGACTGGCAAGGATACCGTCCTTCAGACTGCCTATGTAGCGGATATACAGGCAGTAAAAAATGTAGAAATAAGGGCCCGTGTGAAGGGTTTTTTAGAAGCCATCTATGTGGACGAAGGCAAACCGGTGAGAAAAGGCCAGCTGCTCTTCAAGATCAATGACGAAGAATACAAAGTGGCGCTGTCAAAGGCAAAGGCCGCGCTGACCAATGCCATGGCGGATGCCAGGTCCACTGAACTGGAAGTAGACCGGGTCCGGCTCCTGGTGGACAGGAATGTCATCACCCCTTCCGAGCTGGAAGTAGCCAAGGCCAAACTGGCAGCGGACAAAGCCAGCATTGAAGAGGCGAAATCTTCCGTGCAGAGTGCGGAGAACCACCTTTCCTATACTTCTGTCCGGGCTCCCTTTGACGGTATCATCGACCGCATCCCGTTGAAGGCCGGCAGCCTCATCGATGAGGGCAATCTGCTGACCAGCCTTTCCGATATCAGCTCCATGTACGCTTATTTCAGCCGCCCGGAGAATGAATATCTTCAGTACGAGCGCACCCGGCAGCTGGCTGGCACAGAGAGCAGCGATGACGTGAAGCTGGTGCTGGCAGACGGGAGCGACTATGCTTATCCCGGCAAGATCGAGACCGTTGAAGCAGAGATCGAACAGAACACCGGCTCCATTGATTTCAGGGCCCGCTTCCCCAACCCCCGGAAATTACTACGGCATGGGGCTACGGGGAAATTGTTCCTTTCCACGAAAGCAGGCAATGTCCTCCTTGTTCCTCAGAAATCCGTCTTCGATATCCAGGACAAATATTATGTGTATGTGCTCGATGCGAACAACAAGCTGCACATGCAATCTTTTGTACCGCTGACCCGCTTCTCTCATTATTATATTGTCAGGGAAGGGCTCAAAGCCGATGACCGTATCCTCTATGAAGGCGCCCAGCGGGTGAAAGACGGGATGGTTATCAAACCCAAACCCGTCAATGCCGACGGAGCCGTAGCTATGAACCTATAACAAACACTACATCATGTTCAACTTATTTATAAAGCGACCGGTGTTGTCGCTGGTTATCTCTTTGATCATTGTCTTATTAGGAGTGCTGTCGCTGGTGACCCTGCCGGTGACTCAGTTCCCGGATATCGTTCCGCCCTCGGTGACCGTCACGGCCAACTATACCGGGGCCAATGCCGAAGTGTGCGCCAAGGCGGTAGCCACTCCCCTGGAAAGGGCCATTAACGGGGTGCCGGGCATGAACTATATGTCGACCGTCTGTAGCAATGACGGTCTCACCGTCATCGAGATCTATTTTAATGTGGGCGTCGATCCCGACCTGGCGGCCGTCAGCGTGCAGAACCGCGTGGCGACCATCATCGACGAGCTGCCGGAAGAGGTGATCCGGGCCGGCGTCACCACGGAGAAAGAGGTCAACAGTATGCTGATGTATCTCAACATCATGAGTGAAGACAGCACGCTGGACGAAAAATTCATTTACAATTTCACGGATATCAATGTCCTGCAGGAGCTGAAACGTATCGACGGCGTGGGGTTGGTGGAGATCATGGGGGCTAAGGAGTATTCTATGCGGGTATGGCTGAAGCCGGACCGGATGATTGCTTATCGTGTCTCCACCGACGAGGTGATCGAAGCCATCCGCAATCAGAATGTGGAAGCTGCGCCCGGTAAGACAGGCCAGAGTTCGGACAAATCGCCGCAGGTGCTGCAATATGTAATGCGTTATCCCGGGAAATTCTCCGAGCCCAAACAATATGAGAATATCGTGATCCGGGCCGACTCGAGCGGATCGGTCCTGAAGCTGAATGAAATAGCCGATGTGGAGTTCGGCGCCCTCACCTATAGCATGGTATCCAAGACAGACGGGAAACCTTCGGCCTCCATCATGATCAAACAGCGGCCCGGTTCCAACGCCCGGGAAGTCATCACCCATATCAAAGAGAAGATGGCCGCACTTTTCAAAACTTCCTTCCCGGCGGGTATGAGCTATAATGTCAACTATGACGTCTCCAGATTCCTGGACGCCTCTATCCACGAGGTCCTGCGTACGCTGGTGGAAGCATTTATCCTGGTGTTTGTCGTCGTTTTCATATTCTTACAGGATTTCCGCTCCACGCTGATCCCCGCCCTGGCCGTTCCCGTGGCCCTGATCGGCACCCTCTTCTTTATGCAGCTGCTGGGTTTCTCCATCAACCTGCTGACCTTATTTGCCCTGGTGCTGGCCATCGGCATTGTGGTGGACAATGCCATCGTCGTGGTGGAGGCGGTACATTTTAAAATGATGGAAAAGCAGCTGGACCCCATGGAGGCGACGATAGAGGCCATGAAAGAGATCAGCGGCGCGCTGGTGGCTATTACCCTGGTGATGTCTGCCGTATTTGTGCCGGTGGCGTTTATGTCCGGGCCTGTGGGAGTCTTCTACCGGCAGTTCTCGCTTACGCTTGCTATCGCCATCGTTATTTCAGGGATCAATGCCGTGACGCTGACGCCGGCCTTGTGTGCGATCCTGCTGCGGCATTCGCCGGAGGAAGCAGCCACCGCCGACCCGGTAGCCGGCATGCGATCAGCCGCCAGCCAGACACCCGTCCCCAAACCGCGCCGCCGGCGTGGCCTGCTGCAGGCTTTCTTCCGTTCCTTCAATATCCGGTACGATGCCCTGTCCAATCGATACGTCCGGCTGATCCGTATCATTGCCGGCCGGAAGCTGGTCACCGTGGGACTGCTGGCCCTCTTCTTTCTCGCGGCCTGGGGCTTTAATTCCATTCTTCCGGCGGGATTTATCCCTACGGAAGACCAGGGCATGATCTATGTCAATGTCACCACACCGGCCGGCTCCACGGTGGAACGTACAGAACAGGTATTGAGTGAGGTGCAGCGGCAGACGGGGTCGATGGAGTCGATCGAATCGGTGTCCACCCTCTCGGGCTACAGCCTGGTGAACGAAGTCGCCGGCGCCTCCTATGGCATGGCGATGATCAACCTGAAACCCTGGAATCAGCGTAAAGAATCCCTGCAGGAGGTGATCCGGCAGCTGGAAAGAAAGACCCGTTCCATCGGTGATGCCGACATCCAGTTCTTCCCTCCTCCCACCGTGCCCGGATTCGGGAATGCCAGCGGGTTCGAGATCCGGCTGTTGGACCGCAGTGGGGGAGAGGACCTGCAGAAGACGGCGGAGATCACTAACGGCTTTATACAATCGCTGAATGAATCCCCGGCCATCACGGGCGCTTTCTCCACCTTCGATCCCAGCTTCCCCCAATATATGATCTCGGTGGACCAGGCTATGGCCGCCCAAAAAGGGATCACCATCTCCCGGGCGATGTCTACCCTGCAGACCCTCATGGGCAGCTATTATGCTTCTAATTTCATCCGCTTTGGCCAGCTGTACAAAGTGATGGTGCAGGCGGCCCCGGAGTTCAGGTCCAGACCGGAAGACGTGTTGCGGCTGCAGGTGAAGAATGACAAGGGAGAGATGGTGCCTTTTGCCAGTTTTGTCCGCATGGAGAGGATCCATGGCCCCGAACAGCTGACCCGTTATAATATGTATACTTCAGCCATGATCACCGGGGATGCCGCACCCGGCTATAGCAGCGGCGACGCCATCGAAACCATCCGAAAGGCCGGGGCTAAGCTGCCGAAGGGCTATAGTTTCGAATGGACGGGCATGACGCGGGAGGAGATCCTCTCCGGCAACCAGGCTATCTATATTTTCACCATCTGTCTGTTATTCGTTTATCTCCTGCTGGCGGCGCAATATGAGAGCTTCTTATTGCCGATGCCGGTGATCCTTTCGTTGCCGACGGGTATTTTTGGCGCTTTCTTCTTTTTAAAGGTCACGGGGCTGGAGAACAATATCTATGCGCAGGTGGCGCTGGTGATGCTGATCGGGTTGTTGGGTAAGAATGCCATCCTCATTGTCGAGTTCGCCATCCAGCGGCAGAAGGAAGGCATTTCTGTCCTGCAGGCCGCCGCGGAAGGAGCGAGGTCCAGGCTCCGGCCTATCCTGATGACTTCCCTGGCTTTCATTGCCGGGCTGATCCCGTTGTGTGTGGCCGATGGCGCCGGTGCGGTGGGTAACCGGTCTATCGGAACGGCGGCGGCGGGGGGCATGTTGTTCGGGACCGTGTTTGGACTGATCCTTATCCCCGGTCTGTATGTCATCTTTGCCGGGATGTCGGCGAACCGCAAGAAGGCGGCGATGGCGCCGCCGTTGAAGCCGGTGGTGGCGGTGCTGTTGGCCGCGATATTTTTGGCAGGCGCCGGTTGCCGGTCATACAAGGCAGCTACGGTTAGTGCGACGTCCACTTTGCCGGGCACGTATGGAACAGGCGACTCAGCCAACAGAGGGATCGACGCGACAGGCGCTGATTCGACCAGAACGGTGGATACTCCGCGGGATACCGATTCGACGTCTACGGCGCCCGGCAAGTACGGGGCTTCGGGGGTCGAAGACGGAGCGGACACTACCAACATCGCGGCCCTGCCCCTGCGCGACCTCTTCCCCGACCCCTACCTTTTGCAACTCATCGACACGGCGTTGGCGGCGAACCCCGACATCCTGTCGGCCTTGCAGAAAGTGGAGATAGCCGGCGCCAACCTGAAATACAGCCAGTCCTGGCTTTACCCTTCCCTTAACCTGGAAGCGACGGCCGGGCTTCGGAAGTACAGCGACTATACCATGGACGGCGTAGGCAATTTCGACACCAATCTCTCCCCGGATATCTCGAAGGATCAGCGCATTCCCAATCCGACCCCCGACTATTTCCTGGGGTTCAGGAGTTCCTGGGAGGCCGATCTCTGGGGCAAGCTGCACACCCGGAAAAAAGCAGCCTATTCGCGCCTGCTGGCCAGCCGGGAAGGCTACCGGATGGTGGTCACGGCCCTCACGGCACAGGTTGCCACTTTATATTATCAATTGCTGACCCTCGACAACGAACAGGCTATCCTCCGAAAGAATATACAGTTGCAGGAGAATGCCCTGGAGATCGTTAAGGTTCAGAAGCTGGGAGGAAGGGCCACCGAACTGGCGGTACAGCAGTTCGAGGCGCAACTGACCCATACCCGCAGCCTGCAGTATGTCACCGCGCAGCAGATCGTCGAGACCGAAAGCCAGCTGAATTTTCTGCAGGGCACTTATTCCCGGCCCATCGGGAGGGACACTTCTATCCTGGCTTTACCGCTTCCCGGCGCCCTGGCGGCGGGCATTCCTTCCCAGCTCCTGTTGAACCGTCCCGACATCCGGGAGGCAGAGGCGGAGCTAAGGGCCATGAATGCAGACATCCGGGTGGCCCGGGCAGCCTTCTTCCCTTCCCTAACCTTGTCCGGCGCCGTGGGCTACAACGCATTTGCGGCCAACCTGCTGTTCAACCCCGGCTCTGTCGTCTATGGGCTGGCGGGCGGACTGACGGCTCCTGTCTTTAACCGGAAGGCCATCCGGGCAGACTATGAACGTACGATTGCGGAAGGGAAGCAGGCGCTGTATGCCTACCAGAAGACCATCCTCACGGGCTTCCAGGAAGTGACCAACAGCCTGAAGGGTATCAACAATTACGACGCCTTCTACCGGCTGAAACAGGCGGAGGTGGAGGCGCTGAATAAAGCCGTGACGGTGGCGGGCGACCTCTACCTGGTGGGAAGGGCATCCTACCTGGAGGTGATCACCGCTCAGCGGAGCGTGCTGGATGCGGAATTGGAGATGACGGCCGCAAAGAAGAACATTTACCTCAATGCGGTTAATCTTTATCGGGCGGTAGGGGGAGGGTGGAGGTAGCCGATCACATCACTTTCACAGAATCCGGGATCACGAATAAATTATTGGGCGCCAGGCGCACTCTGGCGGAAATAAGACTACCTTCTTTTAGATCATGTTCGTGCTGCACATCATCTGCAATATGGATGTGCAGCACGTCATTCTCTTTTCCCTCCAAGAAGTTGGTGGCGCTGCCCGCATTGCCGATCCTGGACGGCTGCACTTCCATCACGCTGAAATGGTCGATGTCCGGGCTTTTGCGGATAGCGACAATTTTCCCTTCCACGAAGGACATGTTTGGAACTATGGATGACATGCCAAAAATTTACTACAAAGTTACCTTGCGGGGACCGATCCTTTCTTTCTTTTTTTCCTGGCAGGTGTTTTGGATGTTTTATTTTTCTTTTTTCCCGGTTTCGCAGGCCCGTCACCAATATAAAGATCGGCAGTGATAGTGCCATTCTTTGTTGAAATGCCAGTCACTTTAACGCCGGAGTCCAGCCCCCCATAGGAGAGAGAATTAGGGGTGGTGGTTGCGTTTAAGCTGGTTTTACCAAGGCTTCCGGGCCAGCTATCGCCTCCGTCCCCGCTGTTATTGCCCTTTTCAAGGTCTTTTTTACCATCGGCTTGAACCAGCGCTACTTTATAATGAAGCTCGTTATCGTTTGTTTCAATATTGTCATCGATATGCCAAACCAGAAGTCCTGACCCCGGCAGGTACTTGTCGTATTTTTTTTGCTGCCTGTTCTCCAAAAGAAAATATTCGTTGCCGGGGCCGCCGTCTTTCCAGAGCCGGTAGATCTTGTTAGAATCAACGACCGCCTCGATATCTACGCCTTTTTCGTTGGTCGATTGTTTGATGACAGTGACCCATTCCTGTTGCTCCTTGCACCAGGCGCAGGGATGGGAGGGTGTGTCGCCGCCGTTGCCCCAACTGCCGGAAGCCATAAGACACCAGTTCCCGATGCCTTCGCTGGAATAGTCGGTATCGTAGAGATCGGGGAAGCCGAAGAGCAGATGGCCGAGTTCATGAGCGCATACGCCGAGTTTACAGTCCTCCGGTACAGTCAGGTAGCCGTAAATCTTCGTTCCGTCGGCGTTATATTCCTTCGGTAACATCCATTTGTGGCTCCAGATATCGGATTTGGATGCGGTTTCTTCGGCACCCCTGCCTGCATGGATCACCACAAAGGCATCCACATAGCCGTTATGATCATTGTCATATTTGGAAAAATCAATGGACGGGTTTGCGGCCGCTGCGGCGTCTGCCGCCATGTCACGGGCATTTGGTTCGTTGTCACCCATCCCGCTGTTGCCATTGGCATAATAGGACAGCTTTTGAGGAAGCTTAAAGGGACCCGCTACCTCTCCCTCGATGTCGATGAGACCATTGGTGACCTCTTTATAATATTCTTTGACGCTGCCGGTAGCGACAGTGCCGGTGGAAAAGAAAAGGTCCTCGTAATGTTGCTTGGTTTGAGAGAGTTTTTTATCCTGGAATTCGACCAGAACCACGATGACGCGGACCGTACCTCTAAGGGGAGACCGTTGGGCTACATGCGCTCTGATGGCAGCAATGGAAGTTCCCAGCGGGAATACCTTACCGGGAAGGATCAGCCCGTCGTTGAGTCCCAGCCGGGTCTGCTGTTTGGCACTGAGCAGGTTGGAGAATATCCCATTGGCCGCAAGCCCTTTGAGCCTTTTCAGCTCTTTTTTGATCTGTTCCCTGATCTGGGGGCTGGGGGCGATCATACAGCGCTGCCCATCATTGCTCGCAGCTGCAGCCTGGTAAATGGGGAGGAGTTCTTCCAGCAGGTTTTTGTTCTTTGCTTTTTTCATGGTGTAAGTTTATAGGTTAATCAGGCATTTATCTTTCTCTGAATTTTTTAGGGAAACTGCTGTCCTGGGAAAGGTCAAGCTCCAGCAGGGTACTCCCATTGTCGGTAATGGCCCCGACGGTAAAAGCTCCGTAGGACAATATTTCGGATATCGCTTTGCCTTCCTTGAACTCACTGGGTTCTATCCGGTAAACAGAAGGGCTGAAGGAATCATGTATATAAAAAATCACATCCGAATTCAAAGGGTTGGCGGTAGGATTGTCGCTTTCCACGGTGATGACAACATTGTAAAAATTAGGTCTTTGGGATTCGGAAACCGCGGCTTTTAGAGTTCGCCCATTCCGCCGGGGACTGCCGCCAAATCGTCCTTTTTGCGGATCATCCGGATGCGTAACCTCCGGCAGTATGGGCAAAGTACTTATTTGCATGGCAGCCGCGGCCTTGGGACTTACGGCGCCTCTCTCCAGTATTTCCTTCAGACCGCTTTCCTTGATCTCTGTGCGGACTTTTTCATCCTCCTGCTGCTGGCTTATCTGGCTATTCTGCTCCCTTTTTTCTTTGGCTTTCTTGAGATCGCTGATTTGGGATTGCTGTTTGCTGATCTGCTGGTCTTTGACCACATTATTGATGAGCGACTCGATGAATCGGAACCCTGCCGCTGCCGCAAGTAAGCAATATGCGCCGTAAAGCAGGTAGCTTTTCCCGGCCGATCCAGTGTGTTGAGAGACATCACTATCTGCCGGCTGCTGCCAATTGAAACTGAAGTAGACACCATCCAGCAGTTTGCTTTGCGCAATCTCCAAAAAAAGAGGGACAAGCAGGGTGGCGCCCAGCCCCAGCAGTATGCATTGCCAGCCTGGTCTTATTTTCTTCTTTTCAGTATCCGTGCTGTCATTGGCGGGAAGCAGGTAATTGATCAGGCCGCCTAAAAGGCCGCAACCAAGCATGATTATCAGGATGATAGGGAAAGACATGAGAACAGCATTTTGACAGAAAGGAAAGGCTGACTAAATATACTCCGATTTCCGTATATCAAAAGCCGTCTTTCTACCCATGCCGTTTAGATAAGCCAAAAAAGGGTGTTTTAACGGTGTGAGCCCTTTATTCCTTTACCAGTTTCATCGTCTCCTGCACCTGCCGTCCCGCTATGGTCAGTAGATAGATGCCCTTGGCCAACTGGTTCGTCCGGGACAGCGGGAAAGTATTAGCCCCCCCACTCAGCACTTTATTCTCCTGCCACAGCGTCTTACCGGAGATATCCGTAAGTCGTACACTCACCGGACCAGCCTCCTCCGCCAGGATCCGGATGGTGCAAGAGCTGGCAAAGGGATTGCTCAATACCTTTATGACATTACCAGTGCCGACCTTACTATTCACGATGACCACGCCGCTGTAGTTAAATTTACCATCGAAGTCCACCATCTTCAGCCGGTAAAAATTATTTCCTGCCGCCGGGTTCGCCTGGAAGAATTGATACGCTCCTTTGCCCGTTGCCGCCACGCTGCCGATGTTGCTATAACCCGTTCCATCTGTCGAGCTCTCCACCTCATAACGCGACAGGCCTGATTCGACGCCCACCTTCCATGTTAACAATACGCCTGCGGCCTGCGACGCCCCCGTGAACCTCTCCAGCACTACCGGCAACGGAAGACCGACGGGCCCCGTGGCATAAAAACCACTGAACCCCGTCACCGAAAAACTCACCTCCCACCACAGCTTCGCGGGGTTCCATACTACATTGGACGCACCGGGCGTGATCAGCAGGGCGGCAGGTCCCGTACCCGCCCAACCCGAATAATTCCCGGGCGCCGTACCCGCCCCATGGTATTGTGTGATGGTAAGATTCCCCTTGCCCACATTATCCGTTGGGCCCGTAGGCAGCATATTCTGTGAACCGGTGACCGCTGCATTGTAGGCAGAAAACTCCGATTGCAGATAATATAAGGTTATCGTGGCGGTTGCCGTACCCGCGCCCGCTGTCGGCTCGATATCATAATGCCGGGTCAGATAAGGCTGCCCATGGAACGATGCCACCGTTGCATCGATGGTAACCCGGGCATTTACACTTCCGCTCAGCGGCTGCGAACCTGATGGGGTTACGCTACAGATCTGGTTGCAGCTGGCGTCCGTTATCACCGGGGTAGGGGCGCCCATCGACACCGAGCCGGATGTAGATATAGCCGCCAATGCAGGCGCATTGACCGTGATGTTGGCCGCTGCTACCGGATCACTGGTCGGTACGCTATCCGCTACTGCCTGTACGACGGCCGCTCCCGCCGTTCCATTACTTTGGAAATTTACGGTCGCCGTTCCGGCAGCCTGGATGCTGGTCTGTGCCCCGGACAAAGTCCCCAGCGTCGCGGTGAAGTTTACCGGTACGCCGGCGAGGGCCGTCAGGTTAGCGGCGGAGATGGCAGTTCCGGCACTATTGGTGAGAAAACCCGCCGTCATCAGGGTTGTATTGCCTCCTGATCCACTGCAAACGGTTGACGTACTACCGGTGCAGCTAAACCGTAACCAGGTGCTGGAAGTCAGGACACCCGCGCCGCCGGTGCCGATAATACCGGCATGGGGATTAACCCCGCTGACCGGGGATGTATTACTTCCCCACCAGTTATTAGTGATGTCTGCATTCCCGCTGGCGCTGTTCATGGCGACATCAGGGAATTTCGTCGCTGTATTACCATAGAACCGGTTATAATTGATGAGGGCGGTGTTGCTGGTGCTAAATCCATTATTGATGCCGATGGCCCCGCCCGTCCCATTGGTAGCGATGGCCTTATTCCCGGTAAACGTGTTTTTCTGTATGGAGATGGCTGAAGTAAAACCGCCCGCACTTCCTTGCACGGTGACGAAGAGGGCCCCGCCTTCCGCGGAAGCCGTTGTGGCCGTATTGCCGGTGAATAGGCTATTGGTGATGGAGAGACTGCCCGATTGGGTATTGGGCCCGAAATAAAACAACGCTCCCCCATTTCCATTGGGATCTGTATTGTTGAGAAAACTGCATTGGTCGATGGACAGGGCCCCGCCGCCTTCCATGGCTATCGCCCCGCCATTGGAAGCAACACCGGTATTGGTGGAATTGGAAGAGAAGACACAGTTTTTCAGGTTCACCGTATTCAGCGGGCCGCCGCAGAGAATAGCGCCGCCGCCAAAATTGTCGCCGGAGAGAAACCCATTCGTAAAGGTGAGTCCCTGGATGGCCACGTTTACACCCGGCACGGTACCCGGTGGGTTGATGAGGAAGATACGGTCCCGGTTGGTGGTGGACATGTTGATGATCGTAGACCCCGATCCGGCCCCGATGATAGAGAGGCTCATCGCAGTATTGCCGAAGGTTATCGTGCCAAGCGTCAGCGTATAGGTACCCGCCGGCACGTTGATGGTATTTGTTCCGCCTGTGGCGTCGGCCGCCAGGATGGCGCCCCGTAACTGGTTGGTGGCATTACCGTCGGTAGTCGTGGTCACGTTGAATACGGCTCCATAGCCCAGCAGGGGGAGCAGCATACACAGGGCCGCGAATGCCCGGATGCCGGTTTTTCGAGTAAGCAGCCTGTTTCTTTTCATACAAGATAAGTTTCTGCTGCGTCCTGCCCGTTTCTGCGCGGGACGCAATTCGTTATGCTTCTGCCGCTTCCGGGAGGTCGCCTTGCGTGGCAATGCAAAAATTCACTACCAGGTAGGGCATCAGGTTATTATGGGGTAGACCGCCTCCCGTAGAGCCGATCAACTCATTGTTCAGGGGCACGGGGTTCGTAAACTGCGTAGCATAAAAATTGGGAGGGGGCCGTACCCCTCCGGGACTGGACCAGGTGGCGCCGGTGGGGAGGGTGCTGGTGGCGGGGCTCGCGGCTCCGGGCGCATGACTATGCACGGCCAACGTGGCTATCGTGAGGGTTACGACATCTGTCCCTTGGTTCTCGCCGATCGTTCGCGGCGTTAGCCCCGGTCCCGTACCCCAGTGCATCGCCGCCAGTGCCTGCAGATTGGGCAAGGCAAAGGTGTTGGTGCCGCCGCCATAGAAATTCTTGAGGACGGAAAACAATGCAGGATTGATCCTGACGGGTAGAATAGTTCCATCGCAGAAAGCCCAGCCATTGGGGGTAAAATTGCAGGCGAACATTCTTATCTCTCCTATATAAGGCATAGCTTCTTTTTTAAAATGGTTAAGAGTGGGTCGGATAGATCCCGGCAATACAAATACAAATATTGAACACCACGTAAGGGGACATATTCTGATGGGGAAGACCCGTACCCGTCGTCATCAGTGCTGTAGGCGCCAACGATATGGCAGCGGGGGTACCATAGGGAGTAAACCCGGTATTTTGTGTCCAGTTATTTCCCAGCGCGGAGTTGGCGTCCACAGCAGCCGTACTGGCAAAGGCCAGGTGATTATGGGGGGGTATTTCGCCGATGGTAAGGGCATGGGCCGCCTCACCTCCGGAGGCGCCGAAGGTGAGACCATATCCCATATTCGTCGGTACCCGCGCCTGTAGATTGGGCAGATTGAAGTACTGTACTCCATCGCCGCCGAAGGCGGTACCCAGCAGTGAATACAGCGCCTGGTTGGTAGAAATTTTCAACTGCTGTCCGTTGCAGACCATCCAATTCTTCGGGGCAAAATTAAAAGGGAAAATCCTCAGCTCTGACATGTATGGCATAGTTATAGGGCTTTAATTGCTGACATTTGATTCTTCTTCCTCTCCTTTTGATGGATAATTACCCGCCAGTGCAATGATATAACTCACGGCCATAAAAGGGATCATGTTATCATGCGTTTTGCCTATGCCTGCCGTGGTAATTCCCGCGGTGCTCATGGCAATGGACGTTGCACCTGGTACAGCATAAACATTTGCTGTGGCCAGTCCCCAGGCATTGCCCTTCGGCTGATCCAGACCACCCTCCGTCGAGCCCATCACGGAATGAGTATGCGCGGGTAGATTGTCGGGTATCAGCGGTACCTGCTCCAAACCGTCGGATTGACCCACCGGATAGACATTGTTGTCGGTATGAATGGGCACCCTTCCCCGCAGATCGGGTAGGGCAAAGGTGGTTTGGCCGTCGCCGCCATAGGTCGTGCCGATCAGGCTGTAAAGGGCATAATTTTCAGTTATGGGCAGAAGCTGTCCGTTACAGAAAGCCCATCCGTCTGGCGCGACGTTGCCGCCCAACAGTCGTACCTCTCCTATAAATTGATCTTCTTGCATACTTAAATGAGTTGTGATATGAACTGTAAAATAACCCGGTCACGGGCGAAGCCGGCCATGATGTATGTGAACGACTGAAGTTTGTATGTGAATGCACGGGATAAGCGCTGTTTTAAAGGGTACGATCTGTCCAGCCGACCCGTCTTATTTAAAATGAAACTGGCTGAGGAAATCCTCCCGGTAATTCCTCCCCAACGGCAGTTGTATCTTGCCAAGCCACACCTCTCCATCCGAAAAGGAACTCAACCGGTCGATGTTTATGATATAACCGCGATGAATGCGCACCAGCTTCTTGTACCGGATCTTTTCCTGTAGCTGCGCCAGGGAGACCCGCAAGGCGAATTTGCGTTCCGGCGTCCAGAGATTTACATAATTATTGTCTGCCTCGATATAAAGGATATCCTGCAAGGCGATCTTTACGAATTGCCAATTGTTCTTCACAAAGATGCTGGCGTCCAATTGCAGGATCAGGTCTTTCTCCGGGCTGGCCGCCGCCCGCTCCTTAACCGACGACCGTTCGCCATCCGATAGTCCACCGGACAAGTTATCCGGCCCCGCCGCCATTCCTTCCAACCTTTCCATGAAGAAGGTATTTACTTTGTAATCCTCCATAATGCTGGTCTTTTTCATCGGGTTTTTTTTCTAATTTAAAAAGAAGGGCAGCGCTGCCTTATCCGGGGCTAAATTATTCCGGGTGCCTAGAGGTAAACCCTGACCTTCCGGTGCTGCATTTTTCCAGCTTCTGGCACTGCACCAGGTAGAAATACCTATTTTCGCGATCATGGAATCCTACTTTGAATCCAATTACAAAAAGTTCGGAGTCGTAAAAATTGATAAGACCAACTTCGATTCCATAAATGCCGCCCGGTATGCGCCCTATATAAAGGTGCTGTATCTCCCGGCGGGTTATTCGCTTACGGTGGATTTTAAGCAATATGTGACAAAAACTAAAAGCCTCTTTTTCATCAATTCCAATCAGTACCTGCAATTGGAAAAGCCAGGCGCCCCCGGGGGAGTATTTATTTATTATAACCGTGATTTTTATTGCATTCAGATCCACGATGAGGAAGTGGCCTGCGATGGGCTGCTGTTCAATAATATTTATGGAATGGCGATGACGGTGCTGCCTGAGGGGGAAGATGCCTATATCGCGGATGCGCTGGACAACATCCTCAAAGAACTCTCGGGACAGGAGTTATCCCGGGAAGAAATGATCCGTACTTACCTCAAACAAGTGA
Organism: Puia sp.; assembly: GCA_035492545.1. GTDB lineage: Bacteria > Bacteroidota > Bacteroidia > Chitinophagales > Chitinophagaceae > Puia. Next base: position 5,183 of record DATJJD010000154.1, on the reverse strand, counting down.
TTATCCGGACTACTCGCCTCTGGAAACAACAGCATTTGAAAGAGCTGAAGTCGGCTCAATCCGGGGATATAGAATTCTTCCGCAATTTCAGCCGCCTCGTGGAAATACACTTCAGGGACAAACATAGTGTGACGGATTACGCCGATCTGCTGGCGATAGCGCCAAAGACCCTTTCTAAAAAATTCAACCGCCTTCGGCTCACACAACCCAATGATATCATAAAAGACCGCATTTTATTGGAAGCCAAACGCCTGCTCGCCTACTCCTCCCTCAGCATTAAAGAGATCGCTTATAAATTGGGGTACGACGATCCCGCCTATTTCAACCGGCTATTCACCACCAAGCTGGGATCAACCCCCGCCACTTTCCGTAAAAAGTTCTTCGCACAGGATGCCGAAGGTTAACCTTCGAATGTGCAATTTTTCCCTGCCGGGGAAAAAAGTACAATTTTAGTCCCCCTTTTGCCATTGATGGGGGCTTTTGTGTGCCGTAGCTTTGTTGTATCAAATTATCAGAAAATACTTTTATGAACAACATTTTCCGGAAACATCTCCCTTTCGCAATCATCTTATTGTTTACTTTAAATTCACATTTCGTTATGGCACAAGAACAGAAAATTGTAAAAGCAGCAAACGATCCGCAGATTCTGAGCGACGTCCGCAGTTTCCTTAAAGCCCTGAATAATAGCGGTGGCAAACCTATCGAGCAGCTCAGCCCTGCGGATGCCCGCCAGGTCCTGGTTGGAGCTCAAAAGTCGGTTGAGGTGGATTATTCGGGTATCGACGAGACGGAAAAGACCATCACCCAGGATGGATTCACCGTCACCCTTCACATTGTAAAACCCAAAGGCGTCAAAGCAGGCGGCCCCGTGTTGGTATTCTTCCATGGCGGGGGCTGGGTATTGGGCGACTACCCCACCCATCGGAGGCTGGTTCGTGACCTCGTGGTAGAAAGTGGTGTGACCGCCGTCTTCCCGGACTATACACCCTCTCCTGAAGCGAAATATCCGGTCGCTATCAACCAGGCGTATGCCGCTACAAAGTGGGTGGCCGAAAATGGTCAAACCATCGGCGTAAATGGGAAAAAACTGGCTGTGGCCGGCAACAGCGTTGGCGGCAATATGGCAGCCGTAGTAGCTTTGATGGCGAAGGACAAGAAAGGTCCGGAAATAAAATTGCAGGTTCTATTCTGGCCTGTCACCAATGCCAGTTTTGAGACCGGCTCTTATCATGAATTTGCCAACGACCGCTTCCTGACGAGAAATATGATGATCTGGTTTTGGGATAACTATACTACCAATCCTGACGACAGGAGCCAGATCTATGCCTCTCCGCTGCTGGCGACGACCGAACAACTTCAACATCTGCCTCCCGCCCTGGTACAAACGGCGGAGAACGACGTGTTGCGCGATGAAGGCGAAGCCTATGCCCGGAAGCTGGATGAAGCCGGTGTACCGGTGACCCTGACCCGCTACGAAGGATTGATACATGACTATGGTTTGTTGAATCCGCTGGCGCATGTTCCTGCTGTTAAAACGGCTGTGCTGCAGGCTGCGGTTGTGATAAAAGAGGCGTTGAAGTAGATAGGTTTTTTCGAAAGACTTTTAGAAGTTGCCCGCGTGGGGCAACTTTTTTTTGTGATATGAAATGACCCCATATTCAATTGATTATAAGTTGGTTATTTATTAAAATGTGCATGATTGGGGGGAGATAGGCGATCATACCTGATTGATTTCTTTTATAATGTTTACTATAATGAACATTTATCTTATTTTTGTTTATTATAGTAAACATTATGGCTACCAGAAGCATTATCCTCCTTCCACGGATGGAAAAATTACTCGCCCAATTGGGTGAAAATCTCAAGCTTGGCCGCCTTCGCAGGAAACTAACTACGCAGCAAGTTGCTGAGCGAGCCGGAATTACCCGTACTACCTTATGGCAGGTTGAAAAAGGCGCCCCTCATGTGAGTATGGGAACTTATGCCCAGGTGCTGCTTGTATTGGGCATGGAAAAAGATCTATTGAAACTGGCCACCGACGACGAACTCGGCAGGCGGCTGCAGGATGCTCAACTGGTTACCGGTAAACGGGCACCTAAAAAAAATAATGCATGAATATATTGGTCTATGCCGACTGGAAAGGATTAGAGACACCTGCTCATATAGGTATATTATCAGTAACCCATACCCGTGGACATGCCGTATTTACTTTCTCGTATCAGAAAGAATGGATTAGGGCAGGCAAAGGACAAAACCTCGATCCGGATCTGCAATTCTATGATGGTCCTCAATTCCTGGCCGGTGGCAAATCTAACTTTGGCTTTTTCCTGGATTCCTCTCCGGATCGATGGGGCAGAGTCCTGATGGACAGGCGGGAAGCTATTTTAGCCAGAAGGGAAGGCAGAAAGATAAAGCCGTTGTTTGAAGAGGATTACCTACTGGGGGTGTATGATGCACATAGGATGGGAGCCTTACGCTTCAAAACGGAAGAAGAAGGTCCATTCCTTAACGATAACAAGGGTCTTGCGGCTCCCCCATGGACCAGTTTGCGCGAATTGGAATTTGCCAGTCTTCAATTGGAACAGGACGCATTAAAAGAAGAAGATATCCTCAAATGGATCAACATGCTGATTGCTCCCGGTGCCTCGCTGGGAGGAGCACGTCCAAAAGCCAGCGTGATCGATGAAGAAGGCCAGCTTTGGATCGCCAAATTTCCCAGCGTTAAAGATCGAACGGATATCGGAGCCTGGGAAATGGTCGTCAACGAATTGGCAGAAAAAGCCGGAATTACCGTTGCCAAAGGCATGGCCAGGGTTTATAACAGTGAACAGCATACTTTTTTATCCCGGCGTTTTGATAGAACGGCAGCCGGCGAACGGATTCATTTTGCTTCGGCAATGACATTGCTGGGCCAGATCGACGGAACGACAGGCGCCTCCTACCTCCAGCTAGCTGAATTTATCCTGCAAAACAGTGCTTCCCCTAATGCGGACCTAGAGGAGTTATGGAAGAGAATTGTATTTTATATCGCCATAAAAAACACAGATGATCACCTGCGTAATCATGGGTTTCTGTTGACACCCAATGGATGGAGGCTTTCGCCGGCTTATGATGTTAATCCCGTTTATTTCGGAACCGGACTGACCTTGAATATCTCAGAAACAGATAATGCACTGGACTGGGACCTGGCTAAGTCCGTAGCCAAGTATTTCAGGATTAAAGATACACAAGCAACAGAAATTATCGCCCAAACCCGAACAACTGTAAGTCAATGGTCAAAAATAGCATCGAAATATAAGATCAAAAGGTCGGAACAGGAATTAATGGCCCAAGCTTTTGAACATTCTCTATGAAGCATCCTTTTATTGATACACAAACCTTATAACCGGCAGGTTCCATGTCAACGATTCCCCGGGAGCTGGAGGTAAGAGCTATCATGTAGTAACCACCTCCCGGGTGCATTTTTAATTATATTCGTTATCATTAACTATTAAACCCTTATTATGAAAAAAAATCTACTCCTGACGGGGCTTTTCCTGTTGCTATTACCTATGTTATGTTTTACGCAAATGGCCGGCCGGCAATATGCCCAATCCATGGCAAGTATTTATGGTTCCGGCAATACTGATTTCCTCGTATTTAAACCGGCGGACTCGGCGTCCGCTACCAAACATCCCCTTATTATATTCCTGCATGGCGCCGGCGAGGTCAGCGGTGACGTATACAATGTGGCAGGCGCTACCAGCAGCATTCCCTATTACTGTGCCAATAATGCCAGTATGCGGTTTACCTATAACGGTACTACCTATTCATTTTATGTATTGTCGCCCAAAAAGTACCCAGGCGGGCCGAATGGGTCCTGGGATACCTATCCTGTCAAAGACATGATCGCGTGGGCAAAGGCCAACCTCAACGTGGATACCAACCGGATTTATCTGACGGGATTGAGCCTGGGCGGCGGCGGGACCTGGAACTTCTCCACCGAGTCTGTTTTTTGGACCGGCCAGATAGCTGCTGCCGCGCCGGTTTGTGGATTACAGGAAACCAATGACGGGGTGGCCTGCAGCGTGGTCAATGGCACTCATCTGCCTATCTGGGCCTTTCATTGCAAGGATGATAATGTCGTTGGCGTAGGGGCTACCCAACATGCCAAATATTTGTTCAACTGTACGCCCGCGCTGAACCCGGACATCCGCTACACCTTTTATGTAAGCGGGGGACATTCGGGCGCCTGGGAAAATGGGTATGATACCGGCCATATTACCAGATTGGTGGACAGTACTACCGATTTTTCGGGGAATAGTGTGTCCCATGGCGGATCCAGCGTGAATTTTACCGCCAACCCCAATTTATACGAATGGTTTCTCAGCCATTCAAGAGTGCCGGCTAACAATCCGGCGGCCAATGCCGGCAGCGACCAGTCTGTATATCCGTCTTCCGTGACGTTGACCGGCAGTGGGACAGCGGTATCGCCGGCTACTATCAGTTCTTATGCCTGGACTAAAGTCAGCGGCCCCAATACGCCTGCCATTACAAACGCCTCCGCTGCCACCACCACCGTTACCGGTTTGATAACGGGCCTCTATGTTTTTCGCCTGATGGTTACAGATAATAACGGGCTCACGGGGACAGACGATATCCAGGTAACCGTGCTGTCTGCCAATCCATCAGCCAATGCCGGGGCCGATCAGGTAATTACCCTGCCAACTACCACCGCCACCCTGAGTGGTTCCGGAACGGGCGTGAACGGGGCTACCATCAGCAATTATGCCTGGGTAAAATCTTCGGGTCCCGCCGGGGACACGCTTACCAGCCCGGCCAGCGCCACTACAACGGTTACTGGCTTACAGCAGGGTACGTATGTATATACGCTGACGGTCACCGATAACCATGGGCTTGCCGGCAGCGATTCGGTAATTATTGTTGTCAATGCCGCCAGTGGTAATTATTACGGCTTGGACAGCCTGCAAATTATGGGTAGGAATGTATTGGTAAAAAGGCCCACGGAAGACCCGGCCTATACTTCCGTGAAGAAGTATCCGCTCATCATTGAAATACCGCAGCAGAATGAATATGCCGATTCTTCGGCAGGCGTGTCCAGGATGTTTAACAGCGGCACTCCGAAACTACTGAAGAATGGGGTGAATGTTTATCCGAATGACGGCAACGGGCATCCTATTTAT
>DATJJD010000153.1:0-33941 GCA_035492545.1 Puia sp. | reverse complement strand
GGACTATTGAACGTTACTGAAAAGAATATAGCAGTAAAAATCAATGTCAGTAAATATTTTGAGCGAATTGGGCTAAATTTGCGTCCGTTAATATTCATACATTTATAAAAAAACGAATAGGCGAAGGTAATTCCATTCGTTTATTAAAAAATCAGTCTGCTCAATTGTGATCGAACAAAAATAGCCATTACAGCATTAAGATTTTGTGAAGATTGGAGGGAATCGGTAAAATAAAATGACTATGATGAAAAAGTTGACCATTTTGTTGTTCTTATCCGGCATCACCTGTGCCATAACCTCGTTCAATACCCACCCCAAACAGAAGCCTGTACTGCGCACCATCATCATAGACCCGGGGCACGGAGGATTTGATCCGGGCACCAGCGGGCTGTTCTCCCAGGAAAAAAATGTTGCCCTGGCCATTTCCCTGAAGCTGGGAAAAGCAATACAGGAGGCATTCCCGGATATGAAGATCATTTTCACCCGGACCACCGATATCATGCCGGGCAATATGCCCACCAAGAGCCAGGGGCTTCACTACCGGGCGGAGCTGGCCAACAAGTCCAAGGGAGATCTTTTTATATGTATCCATGCCAACAATGACGGTCATTCTCCCGGTACCTATGCTGTACATAAGGTCATCGGGCATAAAATGGTGGGTAAGGGCAAACGGCGCAAGAGAGTCCCCATCTATGAAACCTATTACGTGAAAAATACCCGGGTAGGCACCGGAAGTTATATCTGGAAGGCTGACCGCAATCAATTCAAAGGGACTGCTATCAACCAGCGCGAAGAAGCCGGGGAAGGTGATCTGGCGGACAGCAGCAATGCCCAGGCGGATGCTGAAGCCTTCGATATGAGCTCCCCGGAAGCCAGGATCCGGGCCCAGCTGTATGAGAAAAAATATTTTGCCAACAGCGCGCTTTTCGCCACCCTGGTGGAAAGTGAATTCGTCAAAGCCGGGCGCCATAGCGACGGCGTCATGCAGCGGGACGAGGGAATCCAGGTCCTCCAGGCCACGGGCATGCCCAGTGTACTGATCGAAACGGGATTCCTCAGCAACAAGGAAGAGGAGGAATTTCTGAACAGCGAGGACGGTCAAAATGAAATTGTGCAGAATATCCTGGATGCACTCAAACGTTATAAGGATGCATTGGAAGGCCATGCAGACGCCGCGCCATCCTCCTTCCAGCCCCTTGCATCCCCCGGCAACAGCCTGGCCCGGAATGCCTATCGCGCCAAGCAACCCGCGGGCAGGCTGGCGGTACCGCGGAAATAAAGGGGCCGGGAAGGGGGCTGTGATAAAACAGGGACATTCGCAGAGACAGGACGCTAATTGTAAAACGGTAATACCCGGCAGACACCAGCTGACGGTAAACGCAGGGTCCCATGAAAGGGACGCCTCACACGCTTTAACGTTGTCTTCAACACAAGACCCGGCAATTTTCCTACATTTGCTCTCGGTAGACATCATATAATATAAATTCCTGCGGATGAAAATTGCTAATGAGACTAAAATAGGAGTACTGGCAGTAGTGGCCATCACCGGGCTGATACTGGGCTTTAATTTCCTGAAAGGCAGCAGCCTTTTTGAACACACCAAAAAACTTTATGCCGTATTTAGTAATGTGGAAGGGTTGGAAGTATCCAATGCCGTCCAGGTCAACGGGCTGAACATCGGATCTGTCGCCGCTATCAATGAGTCGGACCGGGACCTGACCCGGGGCATCGTCGTGACCATCGTCCTGAAAAAAGATGTTCATATCCCCCGCAATTCCATGGGCGTCATTAATTCCGGCCTCATCTCTTCTTCCACCATCGTCGTTACCCGGGGAGACGACACTCAATTCCTGAATGACGGGGACACGCTGAGAACCATACAAAAACCCAATCTTTTATCCCAGGTACAGCAAAGCGTCAACCCGGTCATCGTACAATTGAATGGGACCTTACAATCACTGGATTCGCTGATACAGGTAGTCGGAGCCCTCTTCGATCCGAAGTTAAAAGGGAATTTAACCTCTATCGTCGCTAACCTGGCGCATTCTTCGGCTTCCCTGCAAACCTTGCTGAATGCCCAGACAGGCACCCTGGCGCATGCGTTGAAGAATGTAGACCAGTTCACCGGTAACCTGGCCAGCAATAACGAACATGTCACCAGCACCCTGAGCAACCTGGACAAGACCTCCGCCAACCTGGCGGCCGCCAGGATCCCCGAGACCCTGGAAAGCCTGCAGTCCACCATCACGGAATTAAAGGGGGTGGTGAATAAAATGAACAGCAATAACGGGTCACTGGGCCTGCTGTTGAACGATAAAAAGCTCTATCAGAACCTGGAAGGGACTTCCCGCAGCCTGAATATCTTATTGGATGACGTACGCATTCATCCAAAACGCTATGTAAATATCTCCGTATTTGGACGGAAAGACAAGAGCGGCCCTCTGACGGCTCCTGCCGACTCCGTATCAAAACCCGCTAATAAGTAAAAGGTGATGAAAGTAAGGATATTGGTTTATGCGGTCGCGCTGACCTGTTGTGCCCTGCTGTTAAGCCGGGAAGGCTGGTCACAGGGGCAGCTTGAATTCCGTACCCCGGGCAGCGATACCATCAAGGTTGTATTGATCCAGAATACGGACAGCTACCGGTTTCAGCAGGTCGACTCCGTCACGGGCATGACCTACCTGGTAGGGAATGTAAAACTAAAGGAAGGCAAGACCATTATCTACTGCGACAGCATGGTGCGAAACAGCCGGGATAATATCCTGGAATCCTTCGGGCATGTCCATATCAACGACAACGACTCCACGAATATCTATTCGGATTATATGAAATACCAGGTCGATAACCGGACGGTCTATTTCAATAAAAATGTACAGCTGACCGATGGCAAGGGAGTACTGACAACCCAGGAATTGCAGTATGACCTGAACAAAAAAGTGGGAGTCTATCTGCACGGAGGCAAGATCGTCAACAAAGAATCGGTGCTGACCAGCGAGGAAGGCACTTATTACGAAGATACCAAAGACGTCCACTTTAAAAAGAATGTCTTACTGCGAGACCCCCAATATGATCTTTCAGCAGATTCTCTTCTGTACAACACGCAGACACAGGTGTCGACCTTTATCACGGAAACCTTTATTCAATTTAAGGATAGCACCAAACGAACGGTCCGGACCAGCAATGGCTACTATGATCTTAGGAACCGGAAAGCCTATTTCGGCCAACGGCCGGTGATCACCGACGGCTCCCAGCGGATCACGGGAGATACCGTACAGATGGACGACAGCACCGGAATCAGCATGGCCCGGGGAAACGCCATCTACAGGGATACCGCGCAGGGTTTTGTGCTCACCGCCAACTACATGATCAACAACAAAAAAACCAACACCTTCCTGGCTACCCAAAAGCCCATGATGACCCTCAAACAGGAAAAGGACTCCATTTATATTGTAGCGGACACTTTATTGTCAGGCAGGCTGGTCGATGCACAGGATGCTGCCCGAAAAATGGCCATTGCGGACAGCATCCACAAATTATATGTCGACAGTCTCTATAAGATCTCGGCCGATAGTCTCCACCGCGCCGCCCTGGCCGATACCGCCAACCAGCAGGATACCCTTATGTCTGTCCAGGACAGCAGCCAGCATATGATCATAAAAGACCTGAGTGACAGCCTGGGGGCCAAACAGCCGGTGCCCGCGGACAGCCTGCAGGCGGACAGTTTGCATGGAAAGCCCGGTGTGGTTGCCGATAGCCTGCGGAAAAAAGCGCCGGCGGCGGATAGTACCGTGAAACCGCTAACCCCGCGACAGTTAAAAAGAAAGGCCAGGGAGGAGGCGAAGGCGGAGAGAGAAAAGGTGCGGGACGCTGCCAGAGCGCTGAAAGAAAAGGAGCAGGATTCTGTAAGGGCACAGAAAATAAAAGCAAAGGAGTTGGCAAAGGCACAGAAAGCGGCGGCGGATAGCATACAACGAGCGGAGGTGAAACGACAGCAGGCGATAGCTGACAGTCTGTTCCTCTTGCACGGAGCGGATACGACGCCCGCCACACCCGGGGGCCGAAGAAATTCCATAGCAGATAGCGTGCGAAGAAGAATCCTGATCGCCCGGCAGCGGGCGGCCGATAGCCTGGCAGCCGTAAATCTGAAGCAGAAGATAGCGGACAGCCTCCAACGCAGAATAGAGGACAGCCTCCAAAAGAAAACCGCCGACAGCCTGGCCATCATAGCGGCGAAAGAGAAGGAGGCCGCGATTGTCAAAGACACCAGTCTCCGGTTTATACAAGGTTATCACCATGTAAAGATCTTCTCGGACTCCTTACAGGCCGTCGGAGATAGCCTCTATTATTCCGGTAAGGACTCTATCTTCCGGCTGTTCTATAACCCCATCGCCTGGGGCAGCGGGGACTACCAGGTTACCGGTGACACCATGTATGTCTTTACCAAGAACAAAAAGGCCACCCGGTTATATGTATTTGAAAATGCCCTGGCCATCAACAAGGTGGGCAAGAATTTTTACAACCAGATGAAGGGGACTACTATCAATGCTTACTTCAAGAACGGAGAAGTCGACTATATGCGCGCCAAAGGCAATGCAGAAAGCATCTATTATGTCCGCGATGACAATAAGGCCTATACCGGGGTGAACAAAGCGCATGCCGACATCATCGACATGATGTTCGCCCCCAAGGATGACGGGAAGGGCAGAGAGCTGAACCGGGTGGTTTTCCGCAGCGATGTGGAAGGATCGATGATACCCTTTAAGAAAGTGGTTTTTGACGACATGCGTCTGCGGGGCTTCAAATGGTATGAAGACAAAAGGCCCAAGAGCAAGGAAGACCTGCTGAAAGAGAAGCCGAAGGAGAGCGACGATGACATAGAAGAAGCGACTGACCATAAACCTTCCGATGGCAAACCGGCAGAAGCCAAGACCACAGGCGGGGGTAAGGCTGCAGAACCAGCAAAGCCGGCGGGCAGTAAGCCTGGGGATAAAAAACCCTGAACAAGCCAGCCCATCCGTGATAACCCGGAGGCAAACGATCAAACTCAAGGGTGACCTACGATACCTTTTAAGAAAACTCTAACAGCTATCCTTCAATACTTCCGTCCTTATTTCCGTTCCAAGGGGATAAACAACCAATATGCGAATAATCCCCTTTTGCCTGGTATGCCTGGTGGTTATCAGTGTGTCCAATCGTTGCTCTGCACAGGATGCAACCGCATCTGCACCTGCCCCCGCACCCGCACAAGGAAGCGTATCACCGCAGGGTTATAAAATGGCAGTCGGTATCCGGTTCAGCTCGGCCTCCCCTACCCTGAGCAATTCTCTCAGCTTTAAATATTTTATCAATGAGGGCAATGCCATAGAAGGGCTGGTGTCTTTCGGGAACCGGTTTGGCTTTGGGGCCCTGTTTGAGAAACACCAGCTCATCGGAGGCACGCCGGCTTTTACCTGGTTCTATGGAGGAGGGGGCTATGCCGGATTTGAAGGGGGCAAGACCTGGCTGGGTCCTACGGGCATTGTCGGTTTGGATTATAAGTTCCCTAACGCTCCGCTAAACCTTTCCCTCGACTGGAAGCCTGAGCTGGATATCAGTCCGGCCATCAACTTTGTGCCGGATGCATTTGCCCTGACGGCCCGTTTTACTTTTTTCTGATCGGGTGCAGGGACCTTGCTGATCGGGCGCAGGGACCTTGCGATCGGGTGCAGGGACCTTTCTGATCGGGTGTGGACCTTGCAGATCGGGTGCGGGGGCGCCACGCCAATTCCGGCAAAATCCTGCAAATTAATTGACAACCGTCATTTCGCGGGAAAAACCGTCACTAAACCGCAACAATGGTGGTTAAACATCGTTTCTTTTCGCCTATTTATGCAATTTTAATTTCCTTTTTGCGGTTTTTTGCAGTTTTTTAGTTTACTTTGATCAGTAACTGTAAACCAAAACATGCTTAAACAAGAGAGGCAGGCCTATATTTTACATCAGGTCAATCTTCACAATCAGGTGCTTTCAGCCAGTCTCAGCCTGGATCTGGACGTTTCGGAAGATACGGTCCGGAGGGATCTCCAGGAGCTGGCGGACAACAATAAGCTGATCAAAGTGCATGGAGGCGCCTTATCTCTTTCCTTTTCTGATTTTCACTATCCTTCAACTCATGTATATGCTCACCCTCAAAAAAAGCTGATCGCGCGTAAAGCCGCAGCCCTTATCCACAATGATATGTTTGTCCTGACTACCGGTGGCACCACGCTGATCGAGCTGGCCAGGACCCTTCCAAAAAATCTGAAAGCAACGTTTGTTTCAGGGAGCTTACCTGTTGCACTGGAGTATTCTCATCATCCCCAGATCGAAGTGATCATGATTGGGGATAAAGTTTCTAAAAATTCAAAAATAACCGTTGGTGGGGAAGCGATAGCCAAGATCCGGCAGATAAAGGCTGATCTCTGTTTCCTTGGCGTGAATGCCATCGATGCGGAGCAAGGCATTACTGATAATGACTGGGATGTGGTACAGGTGAAAAAAGCCATGATCGAATCGGCGCAAAAGGTCATTTGCCTTTCCATCGCCGAAAAGATCAATTCCTGTCAGCCTATTCATGTCTGTCCGATCGAGGAAATCGATACCCTGATCACAGAATTACGACCCGATGATCCATTACTGGAGCCTTATATCCGAAAGGGCATCCAGGTACTTTAACGAGGGGGGGCCTGGTCCTCTTCCTGCCGGAAAAAAACCTCTTAATCGAAGAGGGCGAACCTTATCCTGTACACTAAGAAGAACATAAGCTAACAAATCTGATTACACACCAGCGATGGTCAGACCCTGCGGGGAAGCCTGACCGGGCGTAGCCTGTTCGCGAACGAAGCCGATAGGTCGACGTTTTGTGACAGCTGTTGAGCCATTGTATTGCCAAACTGATAAGGGTCAGGTGAGTCCTGACTTATATTTTTTAAAGACTAAAATCAAACTAACCATGCGAAAATTGCTTCGACTACTCTGGTGTGCTGTGGCTTTATCCGGGTCATTGCTTTCCTTTTCCCAGGATCAGACGATCCGGGGGGTGGTAAAGGACCCTAAGGATAACACGCCTCTGGCAGGCGCCACCATCATTAACCAACGAACAAAAAAAGCTGTTCAGACCAACAGCAATGGAGAGTACACGATCCCGGCCCGGTCGGGGGACGTGCTGACCATCAGTCATGTGGGCCGGAAGAACCTGAAGGTGAGTGTTGGGGCTGGCTCCAATTATACCAGCCTGCTCGATCCCGCGGACGGGGACATGGGCGAGGTAGTGGTCACTGCCATGGATATCAAACGAAGTCCCCGGGAATTGGGTTATTCCGTTCAGTCGGTAACGGGGAAAGAAATCAAAGAGACCCAGCGGGAGAATTTCATCAACAGTCTGCAGGGGCGGGTAGCCGGTGCTACCATTACCCCTACCAACGGACAGGCAGGCGCCTCTTCACAGATTATTTTACGGGGGTTCAATTCCCTGTCTCTCAGCAATGCACCCCTCTTTATCGTCGACGGGGTACTGATCGACAACTCTACTCTTTCCCAAACCTCCAACAGCGGTACTGGTGTGGGGTTGGCATCCGATGGGGCTAACCATAATAACGACTATACGAACCGGGTTTCCGACCTGAGCCCGAACGATATCGAGTCCATCACGATCTTAAAAGGACCGGAAGCCACGGCGTTGTACGGCAGTCAGGCCAGTTCCGGAGCTGTCGTCATCACCACCCGCAAACCTGTGGGCGGACGAATAACGGTATCTTATGATAATAGCTTCCGTGGACAAAAGATCAACCGTTTCAACCCGACTATCAGCGATTTCAATACGGGCACCAATGGAGTCTATTCTCCCACTTATTCGACAACGCCCAATTTCTTTGGCCCTGCCTACTCAGCGGATACCAAGATGTATGACAATGTTCATAATTTCTTCCGTACGGGTTTCACGCAATCGCATAATCTTTCCCTGACTTTCGGGACGAAAAATTCCAGCTGGCGTCTCTCTGGCTCTTATCTTCACCAGGATGGCGTAGTGCCGAGCAATAACTATGAAAAGCTGAATATACGGCTGGCCAACACGACCAAGGTGGGAAAATGGCTGGATTTTACGCCTTCCATTTCTTATATCAATGACGTCAATAATAAGCCGCTCCGGGGCATCGGGGGGTATTTGACGGATGTATATGCCTGGCCTTCCGATAACAATATGAAAAATTATCTGCGGCCCAATGGTCAGAAGGCCCTTATCAACCCGGCGGATAGTACGGCTCCCAATACGGAGCTGGACAATCCTTTATTCAACGCCACGCAGAATAAGAGCCAGGATAAGTCGCACCGTTATTTCGCCACTTTTGGCATCAATATCTATCCTTTCCCCTGGCTGACGGTAGCGGGGCGGTTTGGCTATGACTATTACAAGCAGGACGGCTATTCCTTCTTCAATCCTGAGTCGAGTGTGAATGGCGTGCTGGTCGGCGGATCGCTGGATAATTATTATAAGAGATATTCCGGTTACAACCATACGATCACCGCAACGGCTAAAAAATCCTATGGGAAGTTCAGCGGCCGGCTGATGGTGGGTACGATGTGGCAGGACCAGGAGACCAAGATGTTTGCCGTGAGCGGCACCAAATTAATAGATTCTACCAGTACGGATAGCAGCAATACGACTCCCAATACCCGGGTCCGGTTGCTGCGGAACGTATATGGTCAGCCCAACCTGAGCATATTCCGGGATTTCGCTTATTTCGGAGAAGCGTCTATCAGCTATGACAATGTGCTGTTCCTCAGTTATACGGAAAGGTTCGAACAGGCCTCGGTGTTTCCTAAATCCACCCGGAACTATAGTTATCCCGGCGTCAGTTTCAGTGCTATCCTCAGCGATATCCTTCCGGCCATCAAAAGCGGGGACGTGATCAATTACCTGAAATTACGGGCATCGCTGGCACAGACAGCCCGTCTTGCCGATCCCTATTCCAATCAATCCGTATTTGTAAACAGCACCTCCAGCGGCGGCGGGTTTGGTTATAGTTTCACCAATGCCAACGAACAGCTGAAGCCCGAGCGTCAGAAGACTTATGAAATAGGTACGGAGATCAAGATGTTCAACAACCGTATCACCCTGGAGGCTTCCTATTATAACACCCTGGTCAAGGATCAGATCGTAGAGGGGTATCGTACCAGTTATGCGACGGGTTTCATCATCAATACGGCAAACATTGCCTCCACCCGTAACCAGGGTATCGAAGCAACCCTGGGGATCAACCCTGTCAGGACCAGCGATTGGAACTGGAATATCTTCTTCAACTTCAATAAAATGTATAGCAAGGTGTTGTCCCTGCCCGCTTCTCTCACCGAATACTACCTGGGCGACACCCAGATATTCGGATCGGCGGGTGTTAACGGGACTGCCATCCGGGCTGCTGTTCATGTCGGAGGCTCAACTACGACGCTGAGCGGTTGGCATTATCTGCGCAATAATGCCGGGCAGCTTCTTATCGATCCTACCACGGGCATACCAAAGGTGGTAACGTCCTGGCAGACGCTGGGTGACCGTAACCCTTATTTCACCCTTGGGACGACCAACAGCATCAGCTACAAGAACTGGAACCTGAGTTTCCTCTGGGACCTGAAAGTCGGAGGCGCTATCTACAATGGAACAGATGCATACCTGACCCAGATCGGACGGAGCAAGAGAACGGAGGACCGCAAGACTCCGAGAGTCGTTGCCGGCGTACTGCAGGATGGACAAGAGAATTCCGCTCATCCCACCAAGAATAATATCGTAGTGGTTCCTTATTACCAGCAGAATTATTTTAAAGGGATGCCGGATGAAGAGTTTATCCAAAAGAATGTCAACTGGTTCAGGCTGCGCGACCTAACGCTGAACTATAATTTCAGTCCCGCCTTTGTGCAGAAGCTGAAGTATTTCAAAACGCTGGGTGTTTTCGTTACCGCCAACGACCTGTTGTTGTTTACCAATTATACTGGTGCAGATCCTGCCGCCAATGGTACGACGGCAGCCAACCAGGGGGTCGGTTCCTTTGGGATCGACTACGGAAATCTGCCGACGCCGGTGAGCATCAATATCGGGTTGAGGACATCATTTTAATTCGAAGTCAAAAAATAAGCCATTATGTATAAATATAAATTTTCAACAGGGGTGGTAGTGATGAGCCTGCTGACCTGTCTAATAGGGTCTTCCTGCAGCAAGCAGATCGACAATGCCTATCAGAATCCGAATGCCAGTGTCGTCGAGCCCGTGGAGCAGCTGTTACCCAGTGTCATCGCCAATTTTGTAGGAGGCGCCAATACGGGGAATGGCGGGAATGGTACGGGCGGGGATGCCCGTGAAATAGGCCGCTATATCCAGTTCTGGGCCAACAACACCACCGGCAACCAATATGACCAGATGGGAGGAACAACGGGCAACAACGGCGGTACGCTCGGATATGTCTGGACCATGCATTATGCAACTATGGGCCAGAATATCAACAAGATCGCCGAATGGGGCGCCCAGCAAAAGAAATGGGATTATGTGGGTGTAGCCTGGGCTATCCGCGCCTGGAGCTGGCTGACCTTAAGTGATGAATATGGCAATATCATTTTAAGGGAGGCTTTCCAACTGAGCCGTACCCAGTTCGACTATGATACGCTGCAATCCGAAGCTTACGATACGGTGCGGGCGACTGCCTACCGGGCGTTAACTTATCTGAATATGACAGGAGACAGCGTCAGTCAGGCCAACCTTGCCAAAGGAGATACTTATTTCTATGGGGGAGATGTGAGCAAATGGAAGAAGTTCGTCTATGGGGTGCTGGCACGATCTTACGCCCATCTGACCAATAAGCCCGATTTTAAGACGAAGTATGCCGATTCGGTCATTAAATATACTGACCTGGCGATGACGCAGAATTCGGACAACGGATATGTGACGTTTGCCAATACAGGGGTTTCCGGGACCATGAACTATTTTGGTCCTACGCGCAACAACATGGGGCCATTAAGGCAGACCTCTTTTATAGCCAATTTATTGAGCGGGAACAACACGGTATTCCCCGGTATCCAGGACCCGAGGGTATGGTACCTGATCAGGGAAAATCCCAACGGCACCTTTATGGGCATCCGGCCCAGTCATGGCGCATCTCCGGGGGATGTGGGACTGAGCACTAATGATCAGCCGCAGAATTTTTGGGGAGGCGTCTATACTGTCAATACGGGAACGAATACCAGTGCCCGTTACCTATTCCGCAATGAAGCTCCTTTTCCTATGATGACGGCCAGCGAAATGCAGTTTGACAAGGCGGAGGCGGCCTATCGTAAAGGGGACAAGTCAACAGCGTTGAATTCCTATATCAATGGTATCAATTTGAGCTTTGATATGCTGACGACGACCTATTCAGCCAATGTTCCGGCAGCCAATCTTATTACGCCCGCCTCCCAACAGGCCTATATGAGCAATCCGCAGGTAGTGCCGACAGATCCGGCGAACCTTACCCTCAGCCAGATCATGCTGCAGAAATACATAGCTCTTTATGCATGGGGGGCGCATGAGACCTGGGTGGATATGCGCCGCTATCATTATACCGATACCGATCCCGATCGTCCCGGAGTGCAGGTGTATACAGACTGGACGCCCCTGGCCCCAGCGGATATCTGGCCTTTTAACGGGGGCAAGTATGTTTACCGGGCCCGTCCTCAGAATACCTCTGAATTCCAATATAACATTATCGCGGTGACGGCTATGGGCGGAACGGCCCTTGATTATTGCACCAAGGAGGAGTGGTTCTCCACTCCTAACGCTCAATAGTTCAACTTATAAAAACATTATTATGAAGAGATATATTCCATTTCTGACAATGATCGCAGTCTGTGCGGTGGTGGTATTTTCCTGTAAAAGGGACTATCCCCTTGTAGCGTCGGCGTCCGGTATCGGAGGCAACGCTTATCTCCAGGTCGTCCATGCCTCTCCCAATTTCAGGAAGATATTCAACCAGCCGGATAGCCTGAATGTATTCCTTGGATCCGTCAAGCTTAACGCTACCTTTTTGAAATATGGCGCTGCCTATCCGACCGGCGTTTATGCCGCCGTGCAGCCGGGGGCTGTTGCCATCCGGCTGACGGTAAATGGGGTAACCACTCCGGATTCCATTACGGTCGTTACTTTACAGAAGACCCTGGTTGCCGGCAACTATTATACACTGGTGATCACCGACTCGATCAATTCCCCCCGGGACTCGTCGAAGATCTGGCTGCGGGACAGTTATCCGAAGCCCACTTCCGGGGCAGGCTATTTCTATCTGAGGCTCATCAACGGTGTGGTGAACGGTAATGATACGGTAGACCTGTATTCCTCCAGAAGGAACCAGGTGCTGCTTTCCAAGGTAAAGGTAGACTCCACGACTCCTTTCACTCCCTTCTCCACCATCCTGAATTCATCGGATACGTTATTGGTGCGGAAGGCAGGGACAGGTACGGTTATGGCCAAGGTATCGACGGTGATCTTTGGGGACCAGCAGTTCTATACCGCCTATTACATCGGTGATACTACGGCTCTTCCGGCGGCCAAGACAAGGACGTTGGGCATAGGGCGGAACAAATAAACCAGGAGGCTCTGATTGGTAATTTCGAGACGATCCCCTGCCTTTGGCAGGGGATTTTTTTTGGCCGGGCGGTCGGATGGCCCGGGCAGGCGGGCGTCTAGGCGGAATGACCGAAGAACAGATAACAGAGAAAGATAGAGGTGAGGATGCCCACCAGGTCCGCCAGCAGCATTGCGCCGATGGAATAACGGGTATTTTTTATGGAGACGGAGCCGAAATAGACGGCGACCACATAAAAGGTGGATTCGGAAGAGCCTTGCAGGATGCCGGACAGGCGGGCGGCGAAGGAATTATTTCCGAAGGTGGTCATGGTATCCACCATCATGCCCCGGGCTCCTGCGCTGGTAAAGGGTTTGATCAACGCTGTGGGTAAGCCGTCCACGAAGCGGGTGTCGGCGCCTACCGCGGTGAAAAGATGTTTGATCCCAAGGGTTACCAGGTCGAAAGCCCCGCTGGTACGCAACAGGCTGATGGCTACCAGCATCCCGACCAGGTAGGGGATGATGCGGATAGCCGTTTCAAATCCTCCTTTGGCGCCCTCTACGAAGGCCTCGAAAATATTGATCTTCTTATAAAGGGCCCCTCCGATGATCAACAGGAAAATGAGCAGGATCATCCCGCTGGCCAAGGTCCGTGAAAAAGACTGTACCCCATCCGCATCCAGGGTCCGGAGATAGACGACTACGGCCGCGATGATAGCGGAAAGTCCTCCGATCCAGGCCAGGATGACGGGCTGGAAGAGGTTGATCTTCTGCCGCAGGGCCACGATGGACATGGAGGCGATGGTGGCTATAAAGGTGGCGATGACGATGGGGACAAAGACATCCGTAGGATCAGGCGCCTTTAGGGAGGCCCGTAAGGCCATGACGGTGATGGGAATCAGCTGCAAGCCGGAAGCGTGCAGGCAGAGAAACATGATCTGGGGGTTGGAGGCGGTATTTTTGTCGGGATTGATCTCCTGGAGGCTTGCCATGGCTTTGAGGGCAAAGGGGGTGGCGGCATTATCCAATCCCAGGAGGTTGGCCGAAAAGTTCATCATCATATGTCCCATAGCCGGGTGGCCCTTGGGTATGTCGGGGAAGAGCCGGGAAAAAAATGGGCCGACGATGCGGGAAAGGACGCGGATGCCGCCGGCGGCTTCGGCGATGCTCATGAGTCCCATGAAGAGGGCCATGAGGCCGATGAGGCCCAGGCTGAGGTCCACAGCGGTCTTGCAGGTCTCGATAATGCCATTAGCCTGTTGGAGGGTGTAGTTTTTGGGGGGCGGGGGGCCGGCCAGCGGGCTGGGACCGGGAGCCGGAGCGGGCCCTTGATTGGCGGCCGGGGATGAGGGGGCGCTGGTGGCCGGAGATGGGGCGGGAGCAATGGCCGGAGTATGAATCCGGAGGGTATCCCCTGCCTTGCCCGTGACCATCGCGCTGAAAATATCCTTGTTATTGGGAGAAAAGACATATTTTATGCCTGCCACCCCTATCGCTATCAAGATGAAAGCCGCCCATATCCTGCTTAATGCCATGCATGAAAATAAGAAAAATTAAACATTCCCTGCCTACGTTTTTACTACCTTTGCCGCTCAAAAACAGAAAAAGAACTATATGGGTTTACAAGCCGGGATCGTAGGACTGCCGAATGTGGGAAAATCAACGTTATTCAATGCGGTGAGCAATAGCGCCAAAGCGCAGGCCAGCAATTACCGGTTCTGCACGATCGAGCCCAATGTGGGGCTGGTGGATGTGCCGGACGATCGTCTGTACAAGCTGGCCGACCTGGTGAAGCCCAATAAGATCGTCGCCACGCAGATCGAGCTGGTGGATATTGCCGGTCTGGTGAAAGGAGCCAGCAAGGGCGAAGGGCTGGGCAATAAGTTCCTGGCCAATATCCGGGAAGTGGACGCCATCGTGCATGTGATCCGCTGTTTTGAGGATGAGAACATTTTACGGGATGAAGGAGCTATCAACCCGGTCGGCGACAAAGAGATCATCGACACGGAACTACAGCTGAAGGACCTGGAAAGCGTGGAGAAGAAGTACAGCCGTACCGAAAAGCTGTTGAAAACGCCGGACCCCAAGATAAAAGCCGAATATGAAGTGTTGAAACGTTGTAAAGAGCACCTGGAACAAGGCAAGAGTATCCGGGAACTGGGGCTTAGCAAGGAAGAGAAAGCGGCCATTGCGGACCTGTTCCTGCTGACGGACAAACCGGTGCTGTATGTGGCGAATGTAGACGAGCCTTCCATGCACACGGGCAATAAATATTCCGAGGCGCTGAAAGCGGCCGTAGCCGGAGAGAATGCGGAGGTTATTATCATGAATAATTCCATCGAGGCCCAGATCTCGGAGATGGAAGATCCGGCGGACCGGGAGCTATTCATGGAAGAGTATAAGATGAAAGAGCCGGCGCTGAATAAGCTGATCCGCACCACCTATAAATTGCTCAGCCTGGCCACCTATTTTACGGCGGGGGTGCAGGAAGTAAGGGCCTGGACCATTCACGAGGGATGGAAGGCGCCCCAGGCGGCCAGCGTGATCCATACGGATTTTGAGAAAGGATTTATCAAAGCGGAAGTGATAGCCTTTAATGATTTTGTCCAATATGGATCGGAAGCGGCTGCCCGGGAAAACGGGAGGTTACGCATTGAAGGGAAGGAATATATAGTGAAAGACGGTGACGTGATGCATTTCAGGTTCAATGTCTGATCGAATGGCCCGGGAGCTATTTTGCAGAGCTTTTAATTAAGCCGACCATATTACTCAGCGAATTGACCCCGTTGCGTCTCTGCATATTTGCGCACATTTCGGATTTTCTGGAGGCGATACGCGATATGGAGTTGAGGAAATTACTATCTGTCAGGTCTTTCTCCCATAAAATTTCAGCATACCCGTTGCGTTGAAAGGATTCGGCATTGAGGACCTGGTCTCCCCTGCTGACTTTTAAGGGCAGCGGAATCAACAGCATCGGCTTGTGCAGGGACAAGAATTCACAAATAGAGTTAGCCCCGGCGCGCGAAATCACAAAATCAGCCATCGCAAACAGGTCAGCCAGCTCTTCATATATATATTCAAATTGCTTGTACCCGGGTAGTTGGCAGGTTTGATCCGCGCCCCCTTTTCCACAAATATGGACGACCTGGTAATTATCCAGGATAACGCCGATATTTCTCCTCACTATTTCATTTATCCTCTTCGATCCCAGGCTTCCGCCCATGATAAGGATGACCGGTTTGACGGGGGAAAAACCGCATAAGCTCCTGGCATTTTCAAGATTTCCCGTTTTCAGCTCGTTGCGTATAATGGGGCCCACTTCGACCGTTTTCTTACTTCGTATATATTTCATCGTTTCGCTGAACGTCAGGCATATTTTTGTCGCAAAAGGCGCCGTGATCCTATTGGCCAATCCGGGAGTAATATTGGATTCATGCATAACGATAGGCACCCTGTTCAGCCAGGCGGCTAAAACTACGGGGACTGAAACAAAACCTCCTCTTGAAAAAACAACATCCGGCTTATATTTCCTGATAAATTTATATGCCTGGAATATTCCATTGATAACCCGGAAAGGGTCCGTGAAGTTCTTCACGCTAAAGTAGCGTCTCAATTTCCCTGTAGAAATAGCGAGGTAATTGACTTCCTTAAATTTTTCAATTAGCCCGGATTCAATTCCATTTTTAGAACCGATATAGATAATACTCCAACCCATCCTGATAAATTCCGGGATCAGCGCAAGATTAGCCGTAACATGTCCAGCCGATCCACCTCCTGTGAATACAATAGTCTTTTTCATGAAGATCAAGGTTTATGATTACTTTGAAATATCCCATACCCAAAAAGAAAAGTGGCTAAACTTCTCCGGGTCGGTCCACCAGGCCGTATTGAAATATTTATTATTCTCCGCTCCTGCCTGGGATTGCAACGGAGCAAGAACGATGTCCCTATCTCTTTTTGCCGCGGCCACCCCCCTTTCGGGTATTACCGCCGTAATATGCCCCCGCCTTTTTACATCCCTGGCTTTTGCCACCACTATGCCAAGGCTTCCATTATTGATAACGTTCTGCATTTCCGTCAGATCAAAAAAACGCTGCCAGGAAAAAAGGGCGCCATAATTTTCAAACCATCCCGTCAAAGCGTTTGCATTCAGCTCGAATACGGTCCGGCCATATATTATAGTTTCCTTCTCTCCTTTTATGATCTTTTCGATAGATTCATCGTTCCACCATACCCTTGGAATATAGCTTCCCAGGCAGCAGGCCAGATCATACGCATAAATATTACAGTAGGTTTTGTTGGAATCCGGCCTATATCGTTGGTTCTGTTCTACATTCAGTCTCTCGATCGTCCTATGAATGACCTTTATTCTTCTCCCGGGGTCGTTGATTTTCCTCAGGTCGGATCTCATCCAGCGCAGCCCGGTCAGTGGCATCGCCCTGTTGGAATTATTTACAGGCCAGAACCATTTTTTTGCGCCAGGCAAATGGACTTCCAGGGGGATATAACTCTCCAAAGTGTTAATGTTCGATACGTTCAGTTAAATGCAGGGTCTTGTTTCTTATTGAAACAGAAGAACCGAGGGTCCTTAGGTCATCGACGCTGAGGATGCCATCGAGGAAAAGTGATTTTGAGACAAAATCAATGTGATTTTTGAGATTCGTCCGAAGTTGTCCGGACCCGCTCATAAAGGCTTTTTCAAAATGTCGCGGGCGTGGGATGATGTATGATAAAACCAGGCATTCCGTTACCGACAGGTCACGGACATCCTTGGAAAAGTAATACCGGCAAGCGTCCTCTATTCCGTAGACGTTGGGGGCGAATTCAATGATATTCAGATAAATTTCCAGGATCCTGTTCTTAGAAAGTTTGAAAACGGATTCCAGCATCCATGTTATAACGATCTCCTCTATCTTCCGATAGATAGTCCTGTTACGTCCTAAAAATAAATTCCTCGACAGTTGCATGGTGATGGTGCTGCCTCCCCGGGCAATCTTGCCCCTTTCAACGTTCTGGAGAATAGCGTACCCGATAAATGCCGGATCAATTCCCTTGTGAGCATAAAAATTCGGGTCTTCCGTGCTAATAATGGTCTTGTATAAAATCTCCGGTATCTGGGCCAGTTTGATACTCCCAAAGGAGGAGGAATTCAATTTAGAAAAGGCAGAATCCTTTGTTGTATCTACTATCAGGCGATCATCTGCCAATTTGCACTGAAAAGAGCTTTTTGCCGGGTCTTTTATAAAATGAGCGCCAAACAATTCCACCGAGAAAACCCCGGAACATGGAAAGTCGTATAATTCTCTATGGGTAAAATCCGGGAACGATGACAGCAGGTCTACCGGGGAGATGTCTTTAGCGCCGGCCTTTATCTCCAGATACTGCTTTGCCGGAAGATACCGTAAAAACAGGCCAAAGGTCAGCGAGTTATATATCATGGCGGAGGTATCCTGCAGCTCAAAAAAATCCTTGCCCCGAAGACAATCCAGGTGGATCCCGAACCCATAAAGTTTTACTTTCTTCACCGACAATACCCCGTTCAGGATCTCAAAATCCTTTATATCGAGGGAAATATTGTAGTTAAAGGAGCTTTTCTTTCGAATGATAAGCGAGCATGCTGCTGTTGTAAAGACGGTCCGGGTATCTTTCCAATTAAATTCAAATTCACCCCCTAACGCCAGGGGTGACCATTCGTCTATGGCCAGTATCCCCTTCCGCGCGTCGATCCTGCCCTTTACAGCGATAGGGGTGAATAGCTGCTGCGGAGAGCTGAGGGACATTCTATAGGAGCCATTAGCAAGGAGGATGTCCCTGAACTGAAATGAAAAGCTACCTTTCCGGGTACGGAGGTCGATGGCGGCATCATCGATGCGAATGTGGTCCGGAAGATACCTGAAAAAACTATTTAAAGCACGAAATGCCCATTCATCATATCTCTTCGGATGAGGTGTCTCCTTCCCGGGATCTTTCGTACCGGCTGAGCGCGAAGGCCGTCCGGCGGCAGGCGGTTCAAATCCCAGTTTCAGGCCTTCCATGATCAAACTCCCTATCCTAAAGCGACCCTTTAACAGCTCAGGCAGGTTGATCCGTACCTTCAGGCGTGTTATCGTTATCGAAACGGCATTATTATAGGATATCCCGATCCCCCTCACGGTTACCCCGCCGGCAGGTCCCATCTTTATTGAATCCATCCTGACCGCGACACCTTCCTCCTCCCCCAGCCTTTTACAGATGTCCGTCCGGATGCGGGCTTCCATTCCCTTTAGCCTAAACAAGCTGGCCACGTATAAGCGAAAAGCCAGCTTACCCAGGGCGGATTTTAAAAAAGTTGCTTTTTTCATGTAAAATCAGTGAAAGAATAGCTATCGCTACAGTGGATAACAAAATGCAGGCATCAGCCACATAAAGTTTAAGAATAAAATTAACCAGGCAAATAGGGTTAGTACTAAATGTCGGTTCGGGTTCCCGAAAATATATTTTCCCGTTAACAATTTTGAGTAAAAACCGAACCAGGATTTCGTGTTTCTGCTAAATAGTAAGTCACCTATAATAAGTTACTTTAGCTTTTATGGAACTCAGAATCGTTGTAATTATTCCTTTTTATAATGCGTCCTTTTATTTAAACGATTGTTATGTTTCTTTACTGAAGCAGGATTATAAAAATTACCGGCTTATTTTTTCCGATGACGGGTCTACAGACGGATCGATGAACCTTATTCCTGAAAATGAGCGTGTAACGCGGATCCGGCAGTCCGAACGGGTCGGCACCGTTAGGAACATATATAATATATTATCAACATCTGATTTAGCGGAGGATGATATTGTGGTCCTGGTGGGGGGAGAAGACTATTTACTGCATGCCCGTGTTTTTTATAAAATAAATGAACTGTATAAAAAATATAATTGCTTGCTGACTTATGGGCAATTCTGTACCGGGAAAGGATTTATTGGAAATTGTTCCCCTTATACGAAGGAGGAGTTTGTAAATTTACGGAAATGCGACTGGCGCATCTCGCATTTAAAATCGTTTCGTTTTAAGCTGTTCACTGCTTTTCTCAAACAGGACCCCCAATTGAATGCCTATAAAGACGAGCAGGGCCGGTATTACCTAAACTCGTCAGATATTGCGTTGATGTACCCTTTGCCTGAGATCGCCGGTTATGAAAATATACGTTTCAATAAAAATGTAATGTACGTTCAAAGATATCCTCCGGACCTGCCATTGTCTTTTGAAAATCAGCTAAGGTCAAAGCAGCCGTTCGAGAGAGCCTTCTGACGCAAAACTTATCCATGTAATTTAAAAACCGTTGGCATGTCTTCCATCGTTTTTTTAATTGACAATAAGGAGGGGCATATTATCCCGTCTTTTAAGCTGGCGCACTCTTTAAGAAAGAGAGGGCATGACATTATTTATTTAAGCATTGTGGACAATGAGCAACTGGTAAAGAGCCAGGGTTACCGGTTTTACCCTTTATTCAGCGATATCTATACAGAGGGTTTTAACCAGGCCAATAAAATGCTGATGGACAACGACCACCTTGATAAGATGGCAAAACATTTGTCCAAAATTATGAATGGCGCGTTGGATGGCTTCTTTGCGGAGGTGCGGCCTGATCTCCTGGTCATAAGTGTTTTTTTAAGAATGGAAGCTATTCTGCTGTATTATAAATACAATATCCCTCCCGTGATCATGACAACTTACCTCCGGTCAACGGGTATGACCTTCGCGGAAGAATGCATGCATATTGTGCTTAATTTACCGGGAGATACCGCCACGGAGATCGTGGAATTCATCATGAGCATCGGCATTCCTTTTACTTCGTTGCGGGAATTGCTGCGGCCGGTGAGTACTTTTCATGAATTGATATTATGTCCGAAGGAGTTTGACATGAACCCATCATCCTTTCCGGATGACCATGTGCATCATCTCGGGCCCTCCGTCTTTGAAAAAAATGTTTTCGGTCCTCTTGCGCAGCCGGCAGTCGTTGCGTCAGGGAAAAAGATCATTTACGCCTCCCTGGGGTCATATGCCGTTATTTATGGAAAGGCTTGCAGTGATTTTTTTGAAAATATGGTAAATATCATGAGAGAAGAAGAATTTGCCGATTTTCATTTAATTTTATCTGTAGGGCACGAATTCGATGTATCCGTATTGAAGGGTATCCCGGATAACGTTAGTCTTGTTAAATGGGCTCCTCAAACCGACATTTTAAAAAGGGCTTCACTGGTGATAACACATGGCGGCCTTGGGACGATAAAGGAAAGTATTTTTTATGGAGTCCCTATGATCGTTTTCCCGATGTTATACGATCAGCTGCGCAATGCCGTCCTCGTCGATTACCATACGCTGGGTATTAGTGAAGAAATAGAAGAGATCTCAAAAGATAACCTGAAATCCGCCATATTATATGTGTTAAACAGTGAGCCTATTCGTGCGGGCATTAAAAAAATGAGAGCGATCTTCCAGGAAAAGGAGGACTCGTCCATAGGGATCGAGCTCATCGAAAAATTATTAAGCGAAAAAGAGGGTAACCTTATTAATGTTTGAAAATTATGCTTAAAAACTATTTTAAAATCGCGTGGCGGAACCTGATGAAAAATAAAGTTTTTTCTTTCATCAACATTTTCGGACTCTCCGCCGGTCTTGCCTGCTGCATGTTGATCCTGTTGTACCTGCGTAATGAGCTAAGCTATGACAAGCACCATGTCAACATTGAACAACTTTACCAGGTGGGAACCACGTATATCCGGGATGGGAAGGAAGACAGGAGATCTACTAATCCTGCGCCGATGGCATTGGCTATGAAACAGGATTTTCCGGAGGTCAAGGAAACGGTCAGGCTGATACGTCTTTTTGCCGAGGACAAGACTTTATTTCAGTATACGGTGCCGGGTCTGGGCCTTACCTCTTTTTATGAAACAAAGGGTTTTTTAGCCGACCCTAGTTTTTTCAGGATGTTCACCTATAACTTTATCGAAGGAGATCCCTCCTCGGCGTTGGACAATCCCAATTCCATAGTGATCTCAAAGGAAATTGCCGAAAGGATCTTTGGCGACCAGCCTGCCCTGAACAAGGTGATCCATCTCAGCAGTACTACCAATGGAGATTATGATTACAAGATAACCGGCGTCTTCAAACCCAGTTCAAATCCATCCCATATCGACGGCCGTTTCTTTATATGCATGAATGGCGGGGAGGTAGAGCGTTATATCAAGGGCCATACCAATATGGCCAAGAATAATATGTTCTTAACTTATCTGATGCTGAAACCAGGTGCTGATCCCAACAGGCTTGAAGGAAAATTCCCTGACTTTGTCAATAAATATATGGGGAAAGACCTGAAAGCGGCGGGTTTTTATAAAAAGCTGTTCCTTTTGCCGGTGAAAAGGATCCATCTGCATGCTGACATGCCCGTAGATGTCACCCCTGTAGGCAGCATGACTTACTTGTATATTCTGCTGTCCATCGCTGTTTTTACGCTGCTGATAGCCTGTATTAATTTTATGAACCTATCGACCGCACGATCTTCCAGGCGGTCGGTCGAAGTCGGCATACGAAAAGTGCTGGGAGCCGAACGGAAGGCCCTGATAGGGCAATTCTTAGGCGAATCGCTGTTACTGAGTTTAATTTCCTTCGTATTTGCTATCATCATCATGCAATTACTATTACCTGCCTTTGAAAAGGCCTCGGGTAAAACGTTTGCATTACATGCCTCTTCTTACCTGGTTATGTTTGGTTTATTTTTGGGGCTTTCGATCATCACCGGGCTGCTGGCCGGCAGTTATCCGGCTTTTTACTTATCCTCCTTCAAACCTGTCCTGGTGCTGAAAGGCATGCTTGCCAATTCATTTGCGGCCGTCTCCCTGCGTAAGGGGCTGGTAATATTTCAGTTCGTGATCTCGGTGATCCTGATCATCTCCTCTGTCGTCATTACGGAACAGATGCATTTTTTACGGTCGGCAGATCTCGGATTTGCGAAAGATCAGCAGATGGTCATCCCCCTTCAAAGCGACGTATCCAAGAGTCTCTATGCCGCCTTAAAGAATGAGATCCGCCAGAACAAGCAGGTGTTATCGGTAGGAGCTGCCCTATTCTATCCTGGCATCAGCAATCCCAGTGACGAGACATTACACAG
This sequence comes from Puia sp., assembly GCA_035492545.1. GTDB lineage: Bacteria > Bacteroidota > Bacteroidia > Chitinophagales > Chitinophagaceae > Puia. Next base: position 11,210 of record DATJJD010000153.1, on the reverse strand, counting down.
ACAGGAGCAGAATATGGACGAGGGAGTTAATGCGAAAACTAACTGGGTGGATGAGTCCCTTTTGCAGACCCTTCAGATCCAGCCCATAGCGGGCAGGTTATTTTCCCCGGAATTTCCGGGGGATACCGCCAGCAATGTGATCCTTAACGAGGAGGCGGTAAACAAAATGGGGTTCAGCTCACCTGAAGCCGCCATCGGCCAAAATGCAGTCCTGGAATTCCAGGGGCAATCCTATTCGAATAAGATCGTCGGTGTGGTAAAAGATTTTCATTTCCAGGACCTTCATGTTCCGATAACCGGTTATGCTTTTTATCTCAACAATAAAATAAACTACAATTACATCATCGCCCACATCACCGGAGATGCAGGCGAACTTATCCGGTCGGTAGAAAAGTCATGGCATAAGCTGAACCCCAATGAGCCGTTCATGTTCAGCTTCCTGGACGAGGATTTCCAGAAAAACTATATTGCGGAGGACAGGCTGTCTGCCATCGTCGGCTATTTTACCATAGTGGCTATCCTTATTTCCTGTCTTGGCTTATTCGGCCTGGCTACTTTCAGTACGGAGCAGCGCCTGAAAGAAATCGGCGTACGCAAGGTCCTGGGCGCCAGTGTGACCAACGTGGTAACCTTATTATCGAAGGATTTTTTAAAACTGGTCCTTATAGCCGTTGTTATCGCCTCCCCTGTCGCATGGTGGGTGATGAACAAGTGGCTTCAAGCCTTTGCCTACCGGATCCATATTGACTGGAGGGTGTTTGTCATAACGACCTTAACCGCGCTGACGATTGCATTTGTTACCATCGGCCTCCAGGTGATTAAAGCAGCGGTAGCCAATCCGGTGAAGAGCCTGCGGGTAGACTAAAATCAGAACAGCAGCTTTCTCGGATGGCCATCTTTTTTAGTCAAGAAATACCGGGGAGGCTCATAATAATTCTCCGGCGTAAAAGGAGGCTCGAAAAGCTGGCCTATCAGATCATTTCTCACAAAAAAAGCATTTGTGCCTGTAAAGTCGCAGCATACCAAGGCGTATCCTTTTTCCAGGCCCAGTTCATAATAGGACTGAAGGCTGGCGCCGAAGTTGGAGCTTTTATCCCATGAAGCGTCCGCGTCATATTTAATAACGAAGGCGGTTCCCGGTCTGAAAATAGCGTTGTATTCCAGGATAACCACCCTGGGGTGAAAATCCGTAATGGCCTGCCAGATATGATAATCGTTGCGATCGATGTCGATCGATAGCAGGTCAGGCTCCGCAGGAGCGCCGGCTTGTCGGAACAAAACCTGTATGTTGCCGGCCTTGACAAAAGAATGTATGACAACCAGCTTCTTCTCCTCTATCAATCCCTTGCAGGAAGACTCGATGGAGCTGACATGTCCGGGGTTACCCTCGATCCACAGTCCCTGCCACCCCTTAAATAACAGGTAGGTGCTGTTGCTTTCCGTACCATTTTCGACGCCGAATTCAATAAAATACTTATTCGTACTGCCTATCCGGTTAAAGATCTCTTCGATGATGCCATCTTCTCCATGCTGGGAAAACGCCTGGAATTCGAATTTGTTGAGCCTTTTCAGGGATTGGTATCTCGGGTTTTGAAACAGGTGTTTCCCGAGGTATTCGTCTACCTGCATAGAATACATGTTCTGAAGCATTTTTTCAGTCATTTGTTACATTTTTACGGTTAGGTTATTTTTATTTCCCACAGCGGAAGGAAAAAGCTGCTGATGGATGGCCTCCTTTACCTGTTGCACCGTGATCCGCCGCATGCACGGTTTACCGTAAGGGCATTTCACCCGCAGCCAGGCCAAACAATTCGAACAGGGAAGATGCTTCGAAACATTGATATTGTTCGAATGTCCCCAAACAGCTATGGAAGAGGGGCCGAATAAAACCACTCCGCGTGTATTGAAGGCATTCGTAACATGCGATAAAAACGAAACGACCCCTGCAAAACCTGCTGCATATTTAACAAGCGCCATCGACTCCCTGATACTGGTCTTACCTCTCATATCGACAGATCCTTCTACCTTTTCCTCCCGGGGTAGTCCCAGCTGAATAAAGGTGCAGTCCGGCATCGCTGCTACCAGTTTGTTCCATTCTTCCACCGGCCACATTTGATTAGCAGACGTGACGGAGGTAATATTGAGAATAACCGGATTTCTGAATGCCGCCAGCGTTGCTTTTGCATTCGCTTCTTCTTCCTCACTTAAATAGAGCTGAATAGAATTATCCGACAGGCTTATCCCTATCATTTCAGCAATAATATCGGGCGCTTTTAACTTATAAGAAAAGGACGGTCGCAAACGTGCGTAATCGGTATAGAGGATCTTTACCATTCCAACAACCTCCAGGATTTTATAGAGCCCCCTGTAATAAGGGTTCAATATGCGCAAGGTATCTATATAAGGGTTGCCCTTCAATACCTGGGTATCTTTTTCGTTACGGCAGAGTGCAATGATCCTGGATGCCGGGAACCGGAACTTTAATTCTTTAAATATGGGCGTTGACAAGGCGATGTCGCCGAGGCCTCCCCATATCTTTACATATATATTCCTGCTCATGCTAATTTCTCTTTAAGGGCTTTAAATTCTGTCAGGCAGAATTCGTATAGCGCCTCGTCCTTATGAAACATATAGAGCAGGTTATAATTCCGTTTGGCATATTTCTTATTCAGCTCTTTTTCCCTGCATTTTGAGATTAAGGCAATTTGCTCTTCAAATTCCTTAATTCTTTCGTTAATATACTCTTCCATAGGCATCTTTATTAAATTTTTGTTCATGCGCCATATCCCAGTTCATGGCGGGACAAATATTTGTTATAAAGCATATTATATTCTTCTACCTGGGCTTCGTTGAATTGAGACCTGCCTTTACCGGATTCTCCTTTTCTAATAAACTGATCGTATTTTCTCCGGTCCTGTTTGGGTTTGTGCCCGCCGAATTTTTCCTGATTCAACTTCATGTATCCGAAACTGCATCGCTCAAGGACCCGTTGCAACATCTCTTCTGTAAGCTTAACACCCAGGAATGCGGCTAAATCTTCCACGGTCTTCCTCATATTTTTCGTAAGGTCTTCATAGCGAACATAAAAAACATCCAGTTTCCTTCTATTTTGCTTCCATGCGTGGACATGCTGGAACCATGACTTTTTCATAAAGACCCTATCATAAAACTGATCCCATTTCAACCCGGATAACTCCAGATCGTTATAGTGATGAAACATCGAAACCGCCACATCCATTCCATTGCGAATGCCATATATTATTTTCCCTTTTACTTTAGGAAAGTCCTTGTATTCCAAATGAGACTTCAGCACCCTTGGAGATGGCAGCATATGCAGCGATTGTCCTATTACAGCCGCGTATTCTATCCAGGGAGATACATCATAAATATGCCCAAAATCCATATCCCCATCGGTCAGAAGCTGGTACACCACCATTTGGAGCAGCGTCGTGCCGGATTTCATATAAGTCACAATATAGACGTCATCCTTCCGGTAGTCGAACTCCTGGATGAAAATGCTCTTTTGCAGGGCTTTTCTAAGAAGTCCCATCATATAAAACAGGGAGGAGATCCATTTAAACAGGAGGCGGGTGCATCTCAATAAAAAAGATGCCTTTCCGGTTTCTTTCATAAAAGGTATTTAAAAAATAAAAAAGTGAGGCTGGTTCAATAGATGAGCGGGCTGGTTTTGTTGAATACGATCGATTTCCCGGTATATAGGGCCAATCCCGTCAGGACCCCTCCTATGGAGCCCGAAATAAGGAATACCCCTATTTTTGAAATGGACATGAGGGCAGCGACCCTGTTGAAGATATTGCCGTCCAGGGTTCTGTCGAAATAAATATCAGCTCCCAGCCAAATGATGAATCCTGCTATAAACCCAATGGCAAAACAGGCGACATCCCAATTTTTCAAGGTGATGACCACCCCCAGCATGGCTACCGGAACGACGAAACTCCACCAGGGAAGTGTCCCTATCATCCTTGTCAGGATCACCAATACAAAAACCAGCAGCATCGCCTTAAGACTATCCAGATTCTTCTTTTTCATAGACTATTTTAATTGCCAGGTATTCGTGGCGCCCTCTCTGGCTTCTTTTTCGGACAAATAAAACTCCAGGGGATAATAGCCTCCTTTGTTCCACTCTTTTACGAAATTGTCATAATACGGGCTGCCTATATTTCCCGATTGCCCCCCTGCGTAGATACCAAAAGCCCTGGGTCTCTTTCCAAGCTCGACAATCATCCTCCAGGAAGGTCCCCAGTCAGAGGATATCGCATTAATTGCCTCCGGAAAGCCGGCGGAAGGAAGGTCAACATCGCTCAATGCGTTGATCTTCGTCAGGTGCATAAGGTTGACTTTGTTGTGGTCGCCCCATTTTACACCTCTTCCCTTTTTAATTTTATCGTACTCTCTTACAGCCGTTATGAATGCTGCGTAAATAATATCTCCGGCAGTCTCCTTCTCCGAGGTGCCTTGTCTGTCAAAACATTCATTATCCGGATCTTTCCGGATAAGGTCCAATAATACGTATTGATCCGGGAATCTTACTTTGAATGGAAATTCCTTAAATTCGTCCCATGTAGATAGGGTGATATTCTTCCACCATAATTCGAAAAGCCGGGCTGACTCATCCCCGGCGTTGTAAGTTCCTTTCCAATTCCTTAAGCTATCCAATGCAATTTCCAATTCAGGCGACTTGTCTTTATTCTCCATATATTTAACTAAAACAGGCAATGCCTCTACCGCAAATGCGTTGGTATTATCCAATTGCATATTCTCCATTTTTTCCAGGTCGAAGGAATTTCCTGAATCCAGCATTTGCCGGATCCGTTCAGCCCTGACCTCGCTATAATAGCCATTATAATAATATTTATAGCTGGCATTGGTCGGACGGTTGTTAGCCGACAGCACGTAATTACAGGCAGGGTTGATCACCTGCGGCAAACTATCGGCGGGAATGTATTCTTTATAGAGGAAGGAACTCTTTGTACCGTCCAGCAGGAATTTGCCCTCACCCAACTCTTTAACAGCCAAACTACCCTGGTGGGTGACCGCTATCGTGTCTTCTTTGCAGGCAAATGTAAAATTCAGGGATGGGCAGGAGAAACTCCTGATGGCCTTCCGATACCCTCCGTAGTCAGCAGCCTGGTTTAACCTTATAAACGTCAGGAATTCGTTAGAGGCGTTGTGAAGCTGCCATCTCAGGGCATAATTCTTCAGGCCCGGAAGTTTACCGGCGAAACGCCTGTCACTGACCACCGGCCCTTGAACAGCGTGATAAATAGTGTCATAGAACGGCTGTTGGTCCTTCCTTTTGATCTCCTCAACAGCAAAGTTGAGGTCCAGCCATTTCCCGTCGAATTTGTATTTTTTATAATCGTCTGTAATTTTCAATTTATACCAATCTTTAACATCGTCGGCGCCGTTGGTGATACCCCAGGCTATATTTTCGTTGAACCCTATAATTATCGCCGGTGTCCCGGGTATGGAGACCCCATAAACATCCATGCCCGGCGCAGACAGCTGCATTTCCATCCAGATAGCCGGAAGTGAAAGATTTAAATGGGGGTCGTTACATAAAATAGGGAACCCCGACTTCGTCTTCTTTCCCGAAATGACCCAGCTGTTACTCCCTAATCTGGGGTTATAGAAGCTGTCTGAAACGGGCAAGCCAGAGGAAAGAAATGAATAATCCAGGTAATCCGGCTTCCTGATGATGGACAATGGCGAATCAGGCTCCTTTCCGGGTCCATTGGTAAAAGGAGTAATATGAGAAGTGTAGTCCGGGAAATATTTATTAAAATTCCTTTCGCCCAGCGCCAGCATCATGTTAGACATGCTAAAATCCTCTTCATAGCCTGACAATGTACTGGCCATATACTTCATGATCAAAACGGTTTTCAGATTCGACCATGGTTCGGGCCCGTAATCCAGCAGCTTATATTCAAACGGGAAGGTCTTATAGTCCAGCCGGCTGATATAGGCATTTATCCCTTTTGTATAGGCTGTCAGGACCCTGTTGGTTTCCGGGTCCTTTTCTATTAATTCAAGCGACCTCTTTGCAGCGGACAGTATCCCCAGTCTTCTCTGTTCTCTGTCGTATGCGAGAAATCCTTTACTGAAGATCTCCGATAGCCGGCCGGCAGAAGCGTAACTCAGGAAATCCATCTGCCACAAACGCAGGTAGGCTGTTACATATCCCTGGGTAAAATAAAGGTCGTCCAGGTTTTTTGCATAGATGTGCGGCACCTTCCTCTTATCGAAAAAAACCTGGACGGAGTCGGCAAGGCCCATCTTATCAAAGGTCGACAAGGTCGAGTTCAATTCCTGATCGGCTTCGTTCTGGAGGGCGCCGATAAAGGGGTCCAGCAGTTTGCCAAGGGGGAATACATTGAACATCTGCTGAGATAATGCAAATATCAGGATAACCAATGCGCACAGCGGGAATAAGAAATGGGCGTTTATTTTTTTCACTTATAAGGCTTTAACGGGTCTTTCATGAACATCCATACTTTGCGGGTGCAGTTTTCCATAATCCATTTTGTAAAGCCTGTCTGCGCAATAATAATATTTATCATCGTGGGTAATGGCGATAATCGTAAAGTTATCCTGCTTTAGCAAAGGGATGATCTGGGTATAAAATTTCTTTCTGAAATAAGGATCCTGGTCGGCCGCCCATTCATCGATCACCAGAATTGGTTTTTCTTCCATCAGTGCGGCTATCAGCGCGAGCCGTTTCCTCTGCCCCGTGGAAAGATCGGTCGTGGAAAAACACCTGCCCTCCAGCGTGACTTTATTCTCAAGCTCGAATAACCGGATATAATATTCCCATTTATCTATATCGAAATCATCTACTCCTATGAGCTCATTAAAGAGGTAGAAATCATTAAAAACAACCGAAAATGCCGTCCTGTAATCGGCATAATTCGTTTCATTAATGGAGGTGTCATTCAACCTGATCATGCCCCCTGAAGGAAAGCACAACCCGAGGATGGAATAAATAAGCGTTGTTTTACCGCTGCCATTGCCGCCATAAATAAAGACCACCTCCCCTTTCCGGACATCAAAATTTATTGGCCCGATGCCGAATGTCTTGTCGTGATCGCCATAATAAAATTCCAACCCCCGGATCTCTATCTGGCTAAATTCATTCTTTAAAATATACCTGCCGGGAACAGGGTTATGGAAATTTGCTTCTTCCAATTCTCCTTTAAGATCCATTAAGTGATCGGAGGCTACCCTCGCCCTCATAAGCCCCGGAAGCAAGATCATGATCGTCTCAATCGACCCGACCAGGTAGAGCAGCGTAAAAACGAAACTTACTATATCGCTGGGCCTGATCTTAAGAGCAAAGCCGAAGTAGAGGAGCACAGACGATATAAGGATATAAAAGAGGATCTGACCGGTTATCTGATTATTGAGAAAACCCGTAAATGCAGCCGTGCTGTTATTATAGGCGTCGTGGGAAATCGGGATAATTTTTTTGTCAAAAAGGAAATTCCCTTTTTTAGGTTCCAAATAGATCTCTTTAAATCCATCCAAAATAGAGTAGAATTTTTCCTGGAATTTATTCTCCAGTTCCCGGGCTTTTCTGAAATTACGGAAATTCTTAACTGTTCCGAAATGATAGACAGTAACTCCCACGATAGCGACACACAATGTAATAAGGAATAATACCAGGGAGATGGAGGACAGATAGATCAAACAGGAGGCGGTAAGGATGGATGCGGTAAAAAACTGGATAATATTTAAGGAAGCCTCTGTCAGCACATAGACATCACTCAGCATCGTCGAGCGCACCCTGACCCTCCTGGATGACAATTGCTGATAATTCGCCTTTAGCAACTGGGAAAGGATCTGCATTCTTAGTCTCCAAAAAAGAGTCTGCGACAGTTTGATGATAGACAGGGATAGTATTCTCCTGATCCAGATAAAAACAAGGATTATAGATGAAAATATAATAACGTTCTCTTTACTTACCGACGTGACGTTACCGCTTACTACCAGGTCAATCATCCTTGTAACAGCCCGAATAAACAGAAAATTACAAAGACCGGAGAGGATCCCTAAAAAACTATACTTCAGAATCCCCCCTTTGCCGATCAGGGGAAGGATAATTTTGAGCAGCCGTTTCATGTTGATTTTTTAGATATGGTGAAGGAGCTGCTGGTGGATGGCTTCTTTTACCTGCTGTACCGTTATTAATTGCATACAGGGTCCGCCGTAAGGGCACTTCATCTCTCCCACCCAATCGATACAGTTCGAACAGGGAAGGTGTTTGGATAAGTTAATATTATTGTCATGGCCCCAAACTGCTATCGAGGTCGGGCCGAATAAAACCACCCCGGGCTTGTTAAAGGCATTCGTAGCGTGTCCCAAAAATGACTCAACGCCGGCAAAACCAGCGGCATATTTAATGAGCGCCATCGATTCCCGGATGTCGGTCTTACCTCTCAGATCTATGGCACCTTCGACTTTCTCCTCATAGGGGGAACCCAATTGTATAAAAGTGTATTCCGGCATTTCCGATACCAGTTCACTCCATTTTTTGACCGGCCACATTTTATTGACGGAGGTAGCCGAGGTGATATTAATAATAACCGGGATTTTAAATGCCGACAGTGTGTTCTTAGCTTTCAATTCTTCCTCCCTGGTAAAATAGACCTGAATATTGTTGTCAGACAGTTCGATCCCTACCATCTCCGCAATGATATCGGAGGCTTTTTTTTTATAGCAGAACGAGGGTTTTAATACGGAATAATCATACCGTCTGACTGTTATGAACCTGAATAGTTCCAGGTATCTATATAACCGCCGGTAGTAAAAATTCAAAATGCGCAACGTATCGATATGGGGATTGCCTTTTAAAATCTGAAGATCTCTTTTATTACGGCAAAGTGAAATAATTTTCACCCCGGGGAACTGGCGCCTGAATTCTTTAAATATCGGTGTCGCCAGGAGAATATCCCCCAACCCTCCCCATATCTTCACATATATTTTATTTCTCATACCAAACTTCCAACCTTCCCGTTAATTTGCTTAATTGTCAAATGAGCGTCCTGTACGACTTGTTTTAAAATGCCAAAAAACGACTCTTTGATCTTATCGTTTTCGTCCTGAAACAGGCGAGGGTTCCATTGCAGCCCTAGTTTTAAAAAATCGCCATACTCACTGACCGTAAGACCAAACGCCCTCTTCATCGGCTCCAGTTTTTCCAGATATCCTTCCCGGTCCTTCGCATCAATTTTATACTCCGACGCCTTATAATAGTCATAGTTGTGATAATTGAAAAATCCCGTGCATCCGAGGATATCGGGCGTTATATCGGGCAAATGACTGAGCAGTTTTACAAAGGGATAAGCATCGTAGTTTAAATCATCAATAAAGTTGTCCCGTACCTGGTGTAAATAGTCTAAGATTGTCTTATCGACATCAATGACATTCCTTATGAATAATGCATTTGCAAAAAAACCTATCAGGCCGGTCACATCCATTTCGCCATAATACCTGGAATTCCTTCCGGAAACCGTCGCAGAAAAAGTAACATCCCTGCTACCATTCCACCGGTTTTCAAACAAGGTCAGGGCTGTCATCAGCACAACGGGACGTGTCAGGCTGTTCTTTTTAATAAACCGGTCGATCTCTTTATAAAAACTTCCTTCAATTATCCAGGTAGCTTTAAAAGAGGCAGCGGGGATATCCCTTTTCCCATCCATGAGTGACGGCATCTTTATTTCCCGGTTAAAACCTTTTAATCTCTTTTCCCAATAATCCCTATGTCTTATTCCCTCCGGGGATTCGACAAACTCCCTTTGCCATTTGGAGAAATCCTTGTATTGAAATGGCAATGGCTTCAGAGCGGAAGGTATTTTCCCGTGAAACTCCGAATACAGCTGTTTTAGCTCCTGTTGCAAAATGCCGCTGGAATACCCGTCTGTAATACTATGATGCAGGGAGATGAGGATGCAATATTCCTCTTTTTCCAATGCAAACACCTTTACAAAAAACAACGGGAAAGCATACAGATCTATTACCCTGTTATTCTCTCTTACCAATATCCTGTTTAGCTCGGCGCCGGTCACTGGAATAGGGTTAACGGCCACCTTCATTCCAGGTTCCACGGGAAGGATTTTTTGCATGATGGTCCCGTCTATGTTAACGAACACCGTTCTTAATATTTCATGACGCCGGATGAGTTCATATACGGCCTCGCTGAATGCGCCGGCATCCAGGTTCCTGTAACGATAAGATACGACCACGACGTCATTGCCAATTTTCCATTTGGAAAAATAATTAAGCTGGTTATAGGATGCATCTGTCAGGAGACTGGCGGGTCCTTTGACATTGGTAAAAGGCAGGTCATTGGTACTATCACTATCCGATCCGTTGCCGATGTGGTCCAGCATTCGTACGATATTCCCGATGGTCTTTTCCGAAAATAATATTTTCATCGGAAGGGTAACCCCCATATCGTCTATCATCTTTTTGATGATGATCATTGCTTTTAATGAGTTGCCTCCCAGCTCGAAATAGTCATCATTTATACCTATCTTTTCCTTTTCCAGCACTTCTTCCCAGATCTTTGCTATTTTTTGTTCTTTTTCGTTACCGGGGGCCATATACTCCGTTGCTGTTGAAAGAGTCCATCCCCCGGCATCCGTTAATTTTTTCCTATCTATTTTTCCGTTTACCGTCAGCGGCAGGCTCTCCATCTGGATGTACCGGCCGGGCAGCATATAGTCCGGCAGGGTCTTATTCAAATGACCCCGGAGGTCCGTCAGGTTTACCGTCTCTTTTCCCGCCAGGTAGGCTATCAGTTCTTTCTCCCCCCCGCTGTCCCGTCCTACTATCACTGCCGCCGCGTCGATCCCCGGATAGCCCTGCAGCACCCCTTCTATCTCTCCCAGTTCGATCCGGTAACCCCGTATCTTCACCTGGTCGTCCTTCCTGCCTCCAAACTCTATATCCCCTCCCGCCAGCCAGCGGCCCAGGTCCCCCGTCTTATACATCCTCTCCCCATTCGTGAACGGGCTGGCTACAAACCTCTCTTCGGTCAGACCCGGCTGGTTTAAATAACCCCGCGCCAGGCCCGCCCCACTGATCCATAGCTCCCCTGTCACCCCGATGGGCTGCAGGCTTGTCTGCCCGTCCAATATATATACCCGTGTATTCGCTACCGGCACTCCTATCGGTACACTTGTCACCGC
>DATJJD010000152.1:0-59219 GCA_035492545.1 Puia sp. | reverse complement strand
AGGCTGCCTTTGGTCCAGGTCTGGTTGGAAGTGCGGGTGGCTGCAGATCCGATGTCTTTATAGGAATTGCTGGGGAAACCTGTTCCCTGGGCAGAGGTCAGTGTTTGCAGATTGCTTTGCAGGGTGTTGCCGACCAGGATGCCGATGGTATGTTTGCCCAGGCCTTTGCGGTAAGAAAGGGTTTGTTCGTTGATCCAGGAAGTGCTCTGGGTGATGGCGGAGGTCGCCAGGCCATTGGTAGGGGCGGCGCCCAGCTGGGTAAGGTTGTTCCAGTATTCGGATTCGTTGTAATTGTTATAGTCGAGGCTGAAGGTGCTGCGGAATTTCAGGTCGCGGACAATCTCTGCATCCAGGTAGAGGTTACCGATATAACGCAGGCTGGTCGTATGGACGTCGTAATTATTAAGGAGTACCTGGAGGTTGTCAAAGCCCGCCCATCTTGCAGGGGTGCCATCCGCATTGGTTTCCGGAAGATAGGTGGGGGTATGGAGGGCGGACTGGAGAAGGCCTCCGGCGGGGCCATCCCCTGCCCTGCCCTGGTTCCTGAATGTACGGGAGAAGCTGTTGCTCACCCCTACCTGGATCTTATCGTTTACTTTTTCATCGACATTCAGTTTGAAGCTGGCCCTTTCGAAGTAGAGGGGTTTGATGTCGGCCTCCTGCCGGGAGTAACCTCCGCCCAGGTAGTATTTGGTTTCTTTATTTCCACCGGACAGGGAAAGATTGTAGTTCTGCAGGTTGCCGGTGCGGAAGATCTCGTGCAGCCGGTCGTAGGTATGTTGGAGGTCGGGGGTACCCCGGGCTGTGGTAGCGCCGGGGTTGAGGGTAGTGCCAGTGAAAGGCGGCGTTTTATATTTTGTGATGCCGGCTGCATCTCCTGCCGCGATGGCGTCTGCTTCGGAATTCGTATAAAATTCATTCACCAGGGTGGCGTGCTGGGGTCCTGTGGTCAGGTCCCAGAGTTTGGGGGCCCAGGCTGCTCCTGTGGAAACGTCCAGGTTCAATTTAGACCGGGCGTTGAAATTCCCTCTTTTGGTGGTGACGATGACCACCCCGTTGGCGCCCCGGGAGCCATAGATGGCCGTGGCGCTGGCGTCTTTCAATACTTCAATGTTCTCGATGTCTCCGGGGTTGATGTCAGCCAGGGGCGAAGTGGCCCTTCCCCCTGAGCTGACCGTCTGCAGGCTTGTGTTGTTGATAAAGACACCATCTATAATATATAAAGGGTTGTTATCCGCGTTGATGGAGGTGGTTCCCCGGACCCTTACAAAAATCCCGTCGCCTGGTACGCCGGCGTTGGAATTGATCTGCAGGCCCGGGGCTTTCCCCTGCAGTTGGCCGTCGAAGCTGGCTACCGGCATGCCGGTCACTTCGGCGGCTTTGATCGTAGAGATGGAGCTGGTAAGATCCCTTCTTTTCTGTGTGCCGTAGCCTACCACCACTACGTCATTCAACTGGCTGGTCGTTTCCCGGAGGGGGATGTCGATGTTGCGGGAAGTATTCTCCGTTATTTCCTTTTGCTGGTAGCCGATATAGGTAACGATGAGCACAACCGGTAACTTCTGCCCCGTGAGAAAGCGAAATTGTCCGTCTTTATCCGTGACGACCTCATGTGTAGTATTCTTAAGGTGTACTGTGGCGCCGGGTAGTCCCGTACCTGTCTTTTCATCATATACTTTCCCGGTGATAGTGAGGTTGTTAGTATTCTGCGCCCTGGCGGAGAGAAAAATAAATGCCGGCAGGAAGCAGCCTGCCAGGAAAAATCTCAGACGCCTTTGGTAATGGTTTCTTCTCATAATTATTTAGTCTACTAATTTAGTAGGGTAAAAGTATAACAAGCTGTTTAGATAATAAAATATTAATTCTATAAATTTTGTAGACTAATATTTATTTTCTACTATTGTAGAACACATTTAAGGTTTAATCATACTCACTTATTACTTAGTAACAACCATGCAAACAACGATAACAACCAATGAGCCGGTTTCCGCTCCCATCCGGAAACCATTTTCTGCCGCCCTTACGGAAGACTGGTGGGCAGTCATTCTTGGCGGCGCCATCATTTTTGCCGTCCTGCTTTTAAACAACAATGGGGTCGCCTTTCATTTACCCGTTTATCAATGGAACGGGGCGGAGGAGCTGTTCAAAAAAGTTTTATCCGTCGATAACCTGTTGCGTATTGTGGAGACAGGGGTTATTTTCCTGGCGTTGGCTTCTTTCTCCATTGTATTGTCTGGGGGAAGCGTGGTAAGGTTCGCGGCAGGTTTTGTTGTTCTGTACCTGCTGGTCATCCTCTCCTTTATTATTGCCGGCAACAAGACTATTGCCTATTATGGCCTGGAATACGTTGTATTCGCCTTGCTGATCGGGCTGGTGCTGGGAAATTTCACCACGCTGCCCCCCTGGCTGAAAGAGGCGGTGCGTTCGGAGTTTTATATCAAGACCGGGCTGGTGATCCTGGGCACCACGATATTATCTTCCGATCTCATAAAGGCAGGACTTCCCGGAATCGTCCAGGCTGTTATCGTAGTAACTGCGGTATGGTTCTTATCGTTATGGCACAGCAGGAAGCTGAAGGTCGATGATGAATTCTGCATCATCCTCGCTTCGGCGGTGTCCATCTGCGGTGTATCGGCAGCTATCGTAGCAGCCGGCGCCATCAACGGCGACAAGAAGAAATTATCCTATGTCACAACTTTAGTGTTATTGATGGCCATCCCCATGCTGATCATCCAGCCCTGGGTCATCAAGGTATTACATATACCGGAGATTGTGGGGGGTGCGTGGCTGGGAGGCACCCTGGATACGACGGCTTCCGTTGCTGCAGCGGGGCAGTTGGTGGGACCGGCGGCTATCAAGGCGGGTATCATTGCCAAGTTCTCTCAAAATGTATTTATCGGGGTGGCGGCCTTTTTCATCGCCATCTGGTGGGCTTATAAAAAACCCAAGGCTGCCGGTGGGGATTCGAATACAGCAGCGGCGAGTCCCACGAAACCGGGTTTGAAGCTGGTGTGGGAAAGGTTTCCCAAGTTCGTATTGGGTTTTATCGCCGTGTCGCTGATCTTCTCTTTTCTGTTGTCACCTGCTACGGTCAAGAGTGTGGCAGGGGTGTTGAACAATCTCCGGACCGTCTGGTTTGCCCTGGCTTTTATCTGCATCGGGTTGGAAGCAAAGTTTGCCGACCTGATAAAAATACAGGGAGGGCGGCCTGCTTTTACGTTCGTGGGAGCCCAGATCTTCAATATCTTCTGGACTTTGTTATGGTCTTACCTGTTATTCGGGGGGACTATTTTCCCGGTTCCTGATTTTAAATAACTGTTATTTCACTTCAAAGCTCATCAGGCTGCTGCCGGCGGTACCGTCGGCAGCCAGCCCTTCTACTATCACTACATATTTACCGGGCAGGTCGGAGGAATAGAAGCTCAGCTCGTGTCGGCCCAGTGAATCCGTTGGCAGGACCGGTGACCAGTATAATACGTTCCTGAAATCAGGCAGATGGGTTTCCGCCCTCTCAGCCGTCTCGTAAGAAGGAGCATAAAACTCCCGCTGTAACTGCAAGCCTTCGTAATCCACTACGGTGGCATGAGGGTCGAGGATATAACCGCCCAGGTCTCCTTTATAGGTGGTCCAGTTCATAATGCCATCATAGTTGGTCCCTCCCAGGAAATATTTCCGGTGTATCATATCCAGTTTCCTCACCTTTAGCGGATCTATGGCCAGCAACCTGTCGATGTCAAAAACGGGGACCCCATCCAACAGGATCAGTGGGTCGTTATCGAAGAACTCGTTGGCAGAAATATCGAAAAGGGGCAGGTGAAAATGTCCTCGCCTGTTTTGGACCAGCATTAAGATGACATATTCCCGCATCACTTCTTCCATCGTCGTGAACCGGGTAAAATCATCCAGCACATAAGAATAATCCGGTCTCAGATAAAAAGTGCTGGTGTCGAAGTCAGGGAAATGGAACAGTTTGAGCTTTTGGCCGCCGTACCTGTTCAGCACCTGTACAGCCACATTCTTATCGGTCACGAAGTCTGAATAACGCTGCGGCAATACAAAGGGAGACAGGGGGTTATTGGTATAGGTTTCGGAAAAGGGATTGGCAACATCTATCCTATACATACTGTCCAGGTGTTCGGTCTGTACGACAATTTCCTGGCCACCGTAAAAATCTTTCAGCTCAAACTTTATTTCTCCCTCGTCGTCGCAGTAAGCCGAAGAAAACTGTGTCCTTGTCCCCGGTACAGACAGATATCCCTGGATGTTCTTTGCGGCCCTGTTGGTCCGGGTGTCCATGATCCTGCCGGAGATAATGGCGCCATTGTATTCTGGTGGGAAGTCGAAAGAAGGATTGGAATGATGTAATACTTCTTCCCAGCGAAATCGTCTCCAGCCATGTGAGATCATCAGGTTGTCCATGGCTGTCGCATCCTCCGGGTGATCGAAGTAGTATTCCGGGGATTCTATTTTTCCTTTCAGGTCGGAGGCCAGCCAGAGGTAACTCCCGATATGATCTACCGGGGCTGTCTGCATGGAGTCCAGGCGAAATACGGAAAGCGAGCAGTCTATCGCTACCGGTTTGCCGTCCTCTCCCGTTGAAGTAACCTGCAGGCCGATCTTTTTGCGCGTGGCATAACTTTCCTTATCCGGGTTGACAGCGATATGTAAGGTATGGGAGGGTTGCTTGAAAACCAGTCTTTCACAAACGGGCTGTTTAGCTGCGTTGAAGAGCGTCAGATGGGAGACGCCGTCCCCCAATTTGGTCTTATCCAGCAGGAAGCTGGTTTTCCCATCCTTTAGCATAGCCGCTTCGGCGAATTTTACTGATTGCCGGGTATGGGCGATGAGGTAAACGCCGGATTCCGAAGTAGTGGATTGTACATTCACCCGGATATGATCCGAGCCCTCTTCGGAAACGTTGATGACCATGCCTTCTTTATAAGCGGCGGGCAACAGGGTGCTGATCGCTGTTCCGTCGGCCAACCGGATCGTTGAACGATAGCGGTGACCGGCCCGGGGGGTCAGCATGAAGTTGCCAATTCCGAAACGGAGGGGTTGGAAATGGACCACGGTATCTTCGTCATCTTCTGTCACTACCCCGGTACATTCAATGCCTTTGCCATATTGGTCGGCGATGCGGAAAGCTATTTTGCTGCTGATATTTTCCACCAGGTTGCCCCCTTCGGGGAAAAAGGTAACGTTGTACTGCAGGGGCGTGGGCTTTTCCGGTACTTCCGCCGATTTGCGGGCATTGACAATCGTAAGCTCTTTTTCAAAGAACCAGTCCACTCCGTAATTTTTCATCCAGCTTGTATAGGCCCGTAATTTATAATTCCCTGAACGGAGGGTGAGGGGCAGATAGAGCGATCCGTCCCCATGTCCTTTCTTCAGCCCGATCTTCGCCTGCATGACGGGTTTGTTATCTTTATCCAGCCATTCGAGATAAGCTATTTTGCTCAGGTCAAGCGGTTGATGAAAACTGGCATCCACCACATACAGTTTAAACCAGCATATTTCTCCTGCCAGGTAAAACTCTTTGTCTGTATGTACGAAGACCTTCTCCTGCAGGCGCTGCAACCGGTATTGGTCCAGATCTTTTCCCAGGGCTGCCGGAGTGGCCTCCTGCGCAACCCCCTGAACGGTCGCGAAAGCCAGGAAGAGAAGAAGGGTTATTGATTTTGGTTGGCGGTATTTCATCCTCGAATACATTATTTATATTTTATTATCTTTTTAGTTCGGCCAGAAGGTGGGCATGGTCAGCGTACCGCCCTGATACCGGCAATCTATACAATAAGACTGGTTGGCCAGCCAGCTGTCCTGACGTCCGGTAAACATGTTATAATGCATATCCACCGGGATATAGCTTAGGGTGCTGAAAAAGAATTGCAGGCTGGCCTCGTCCAGCGGCACCATCGTATCGCGTATGGGACAGGTGAATGAATAGTACCAGGGGGATACCTGGTATCCATAGATAAAGATCCGCTGCTGCTGTACCGTTCCGGCAGAGATATAACCGATGACCTGTTCATCGGGATTGGTCAGGGAGTGAATATTTCCCTTTAATACGGAAGGCTGGACATCGAAGATAGAGCCCAGCGACTCGGTATTTTTTTGCATCAGGGTCAGGTAATTGTAACCGTCTTCTGTCAGGGCGTATTGGCGGACGAGCATGCTATAGAGCACGCCCAGCTGCTGGCTGTTGCTGGGGATAAGATTTAAAGGATGCCGGAAGATGACGTCCTGCGCCAGTTTGGCCGAACTGCCCAGGAGGAGGTTGGTAGAGATCTCATTGTGCCAGCAGCGATAGATCTGGTCGGCGGGCATATTCCTTAGCACGACACTTACGGGGTTGGTATTATCCAGGAATTTGTAATAGGATACTTCTCCGGAATGATATTCCCAGGTCTCTTCGTATTGCCATTGGTAATAACGGGTATTATTGGTTGCATCATGGGTGTTGGCATAGATCTGCACTCCGTTGCCATTCTGTATCCAGTTGATGCTGTCGATAGCGGGTGTCGGTTTGTATTGGACAAAATCGGACAGGTAGGTCTCTCCGTTGGCCGTCTGGATACGAAGGCGATATTTTACGGTGGCGTTGAGGGGCATGCCAGCCACGGAATAGTGTCCTCCGCCCTGGTCTGCAAGGGGATAGGAAGAATTATCATTTCCCTCGACCTGAACCTGTGCGTTGGTCTCGACCGGAATGGCTGAATCCCCCGGCAAGGCGATGGTGCGGCTCAATACGAATTGAGTGGGCCCGTTGCCGGTGATATATCCTTCCACGACCAGGTAGCCGGTGGGAGGTGATTTATGGGGGCTGACGTAAGCCTGTTTGCATCCTCCTGTCAGCATGAGGAAGAGGAATAAGCCCAGGATTGTTTTGACTGTTGGGTTCATATAATTATTTAAATCGGATGTTATAATTGACATAGGGAATGGCGCTGCCGAAAATAGACAGCTTATACCCATTCACGGCCCCGTTCTCCGACACATAATAGACCGAATAAGGGTTCTTCCTTCCCGTCAGGTTGTATACTCCTATCGTCCAGGAATTATGTGTCTTCTGATGGACTCTATGGTTTCCATCAATGTTCATGGAAAGATCCGTGCGGAAATAGTCGGGGATCCGGTAAGCATTCCTGTCCGCGTATAAGGTCCTCAGCGAGCCCGCGTAATAAAACACCCCGATGGGCAGGGTAATGGGACGTCCCGTGCTATAGGTAGCATTCAGTGAAACGCTGAACCGGTGAGAGACCCGGTAGTTGCCTACAAAGGTTACGTCCTGTGGTTTATCGTAGTTGGCGGGGTAATATTTGCCATTGTTGACCAGTTCGCCCGCCAGGGGGTCGTCCTGCCGGAGCAGGGTCCTGGAATAGGTATAGCTGAACCAGCCGTTAAATTTCCCCGTCAGCTTCTTTATCAACAGCTCAACGCCATAGGCTTTCCCCTGTGTCTCCAATACATCCGTTTCGATGTGATGGTTCATGATGAGCGAGGCGCCGCTCTTGTAGTCCAGGTAGTCGTGGATATGTTTGTAATATACTTCGACGGAGGTCTCGATCGTATTGGCTTTGAAGTTGCGGTACAAGCCCAGGGAGATCTGGTCCCCATGCTGGGGTTTGATATTGGGGTCGCTGAGCTTCCAGATGTCGGTGGGCGCCATGGCCGTGGTATTGGACAAGGAATGGATGTATTGGCGCTGCGTATTATAACCTGCTTTGAGGGACATGTTCTCTGTCAGTACATACCGTGCGGAGATGCGATATTCCGGGCCTCCGTAGGTCTTGATCACCTTGCCGGACGGATACCGGGTAGTGCTGATCAGGTTGTCGGGGATGATGGGCTGTCCTGGTGCGTAGTTATTCACCTGGCTGGCGCCCAGGTAATTGAATACGGAATAACGGATACCCGCTTCGATGGAGAGATCGTTGGTGATGGAATAGCGGTCGCTGAGATACAGGGCGCTCTCCTGGGCCTGTTCACGCTGAAGGGTATCCGGTACTACCAGGGAGCCTTTCCCATTAGGATCATAGTAGCCCGGGTGCAGTTTATAGCGTAACGTGCTCAGGCCGAATTCAAGGGTATGGTTGGCGTTGACGAAATAGTTAAAATGGGTCTTGAAATAGAGCTGGTTGATATTGAAGCCCAGTTTGTAGGCGTTGACGGGGTTGTCGTCGCTGGAAATAGCATACTGATAACGGTCATAACCGGCGGCTACCGTAGTATAGAATTTGTTATTGAAAATGTGCTTCCATTTCAGGGAGATATTTTTGTTACCATAGCTATAGGTGGTATCGTTGTTGAGGTTGAAGCGGTCCTGGCTGAGGTAACCGGTAAAGAAGAGGCTGTTCTTTTTATTGATCTCATGGGTGATGTTGAGGTTGAGGTCATAGAAAGAAGCCCGGCTGTGTTTGTACTGGTCGGGCAGGTTCGCCAGCAACCAGTTTGCATAGGTCGTTCTGCCGCCCAGGATGAAGGTGGTCTTATCCTTTACGATGGGTCCTTCTACATTGAGGCGGCTGGTCAGCAGTCCGATGCCCGCCGAGCCGGTGATCTCTTTTTTGTTCCCTTCCCGGCTGTTGATGTCCAGCACGGAGGACAGACGGCCTCCGAACTTCGCGGGAACGCTGCTTTTGTAGAGTTCGATGTCTTTTACCACTTCGGGATTGAAGGCGGAGAACATACCGAAGAAATGGGCCGTATTGTAAATAGTGGCGTCATTAAACAATACCAGGTTCTGATCGGCTGCGCCGCCTCTTACATTCAGGCCGGTGCTGGCCTCGCCTACTGTCTTTACCCCAGGCAAGGTCATCACCACCCGGAGTACGTCGGCCTCTCCGAATACCACGGGCACCTGTTTGATCGTCTTAATATCCATCTTCTGCACGCCCATTTCCGTCCGTTTGACATTGCTGGCTTTCTCTGCGGAAACGATGACTTTTTTCAGGGTGAGCACCTGGGTCAGGAGATCGATATTCATTTTGCCATCTCCATATACCATGATCTGTCTCCGGGTATCCCGCATGCCGATGCTCTGGATGTTGAGGATATGGCGACCCCGGGGCAGGGAGATGGAATAGTACCCATACTGGTCCGAGGAGACGCCGATCCGGGGATTCTCCACGTAGATGGAAGCCCCCACGACGGGCTCCCCTGTTTTGGAGTCGCGGGTATAACCCGCCACATGAGCGAGGCCCTGAAGGGGGCCTGTCACCTTTTCACCGACCACATAGAGTTTGTTTTCCAGGGTGGCGACGGGTTGTTTGCCCACTTCTTCCAGGTAGTCATGGATGGTATCTCCTGCAGCCAGCGCATTCCGGTCCGGGGAGACTTTATCGAAGAAGGCCGGGTCCAGGTCGGTGTGGATGGCCTCTCCCTTCCCGATAAAGACATGACGGTACCGGTCAATGGAGTAAGTAATCTCCGTGCCGGAGAAGACCTCGTTCAATACTTTGTAGAAGGGCTGCCCCTCTGCTGATATATCTACTTTGGTGCTGTCGAAGTCCGTCGTATCATAATAAAAATGGTAGCCGGTCTGACGTTCCAGCTCCTGCATGAGGCTGTCGAGGGGAATTTTTTGGAAATTCACCGTAACCCGGCCAGACGTATCGTTTTGGGCGAGGGTCCGGGCTCCCGGTAAAAGCAAACAGGTGATGGTCAACCACCTGTAAAAGGTCTTACGATTCATCGAAAATATATTATTGGTTAAAACCATCATACCAGGCGGCGGCTTTCAGGAGTGTGTTTTCCTTATCCTTTC
The DNA here is from genome assembly GCA_035492545.1 of Puia sp. GTDB lineage: Bacteria > Bacteroidota > Bacteroidia > Chitinophagales > Chitinophagaceae > Puia. The sequence goes on along the minus strand of DATJJD010000152.1, from coordinate 49,456 downwards.
GTACGCTAAGGCCACTCTTGCGGATAAACTTTCTCAGCTCTTTGCTTTTGTCTTTCATGGCGAAGGAGAGGGATGCCTTATTGTTGACAGGGTAATAGGTGTTGCCTTTTTTGAGGTAGTACGAGACGGTGTGCGTTATATAATGCTGAACGCCCAGTGGGGGGTTAGACAGGTCATCCTCTACCACCTTTTTTTCTTTTTTCAGGAGGGAGACCTTGCCTTTATAGAGCTGTTCGTAAAAGCCATTGCGGGGCTGGGAAGGGTTGAGGCTATCCCTGAGCCGTATGAAGACGTGCTGCTCAATGGTGAACCGGTCTACCTGCTCGCCGATCAATGCTATCTTATAGTTGTTAAAGGCGTCGTTGATCACGGCCCATCCTTTCACCAGGTCGTATAACAGGGTCAGATGTTCGTAGAGGATCCCATCGTACAAGACGGTGCCTTCGCGCATGCGGCCATCATCGAAGTAAGGGTGTCCCTCCCGGAGGATGTGGACATATTCCAGGTAGCGGGGCCCCCGAAATAATCCCGTCTCCGGGGTCAGGTAGGTATGGTATAGCTGAAGGGCGCCGGCATACGACGCCGCGGTGATGAGGCTATCTTTCTCTTTCTCAGCGGGCTGGGCCTGTATGTTCAGGGATCGCGTCAAATACAGAAGCAGGAAAAAACAGCAAGTTTTGAATGGGAATGGCATGATACAGGTTTAGACACAGTGTTGACAAAGGCGGGCAGGGAAAGGAATTGCAACAAAAAATTGTCGAAATGTAATTTTTTGTCGCAACACCGCTAATATCGGCAGACTCAGCCAAGGCTTCGTCTGCTAACTGGACTCCGTCCAGTTTTTGTGGCATCAATATAAAGAAAGTCTGGTAAAATAGTGCAGGACCGGCAACTTTTAATGTCATTGTAACCCCGAAGGCTGGGGATTTTTTCTATGCAAAAAAAAGATAATGTTATAAAGGAAAGGACCGGCTGGCGCCGGTCCTTTCCTTTTATCTCAGGCTATGAGCTGCCTCGACCATTTCCATCAGGGCCTGTTTGGTTTCCGGCCAGTGACGGGTTTTCAAGCCACAGTCGGGGTTGACCCAGAGCTGATCGGAGGGGATGACGGCCCTGGCTTTTTCTATCAGGGCTACCATTTCTGCTCTTGACGGTACCCGGGGTGAATGAATATCATATACGCCCGGGCCGATCTCATTGGGATAGTTGAAGCTGGCGAAGGCGTCCAATAGTTCCATTTGAGAACGCGAGCATTCGATGGTGATGACATCGGCATCCATGTCAGCTATATTCTGAATGATGTCATTGAATTCGGAATAGCACATATGGGTATGGATCTGGGTCTCGTCCTGGACGCCGCTGGCGGAGATGCGGAACGCCTTTACCGCCCATTCCAGGTATTCCTGCCAGTTGGCTTTTCGTAAGGGCAGTCCTTCCCGGATAGCTGGTTCGTCGATCTGGATGATCTTTATACCCGCCTTTTCCAGGTCAATGACTTCGTCCCGGATAGCGAGGGCGATCTGGGTAGCTGTGAGGCTGCGGGGCTGGTCGTTGCGGACGAATGACCATTGGAGGATGGTGACGGGGCCGGTCAGCATGCCTTTTACCAGCTTGCTGGTCAATCCCTGGGCAAAAGAAGACCATCGAACGGTCATGGGGGTGGGCCGATAGACGTCGCCAAAGATGATGGGAGGCTTCACACAACGGCTACCATAACTCTGGACCCATCCATTTTTGGTGAATGCGAATCCGGCCAGTTGTTCGCCGAAATACTCCACCATATCATTCCGTTCGAATTCGCCGTGTACCAGTACGTCGATGCCAACCTGTTCCTGCCAGCGGATGGCGTCTTCGGTCTCCTTTTCGATCAATTGGTCATATTGAGCCTGCGTCAGCTCTCCTTTTTTGAACCGGGCCCGTAGGCTACGCACCTCTGTGGTCTGGGGGAAGGAGCCGATGGTAGTAGTAGGGAATAAAGGCAGGGCGAGGGCCTTGTGTTGTTTATCTTTCCGGATATGGAAGGGATGGTCGCGGCGGGCGTCCTTCTCCGTGATAGCAGCAACGCGCCCGGAGACGGTCTTATTATGGATTAGTGGAGAGGTCTTCCGGCTTTGATGGGACTGGATGTTGTCTTCTAATTGTTTGTGCGTGACGGAGGCGTCTTCCCCGGTGGCCAGTTTTTTCAGGGTAGCGACTTCGGTTAGTTTTTGTTTGGCGAAGGCCAGCCATTGCCGAATTTCCGGGGGCAGTGTCCCATCATTCGTCTCCAGGTCCAGGTCACAGGGGGAATGAAGAAGCGAGCAGGAGGGTGCTATCCATACTCTGTCAGGGCCGATGATCTTTATCGCCTTGTCGATAAAGGCGAGCGACTGCTGATAATCGTTCTTCCAGATATTGCGGCCGTCGACGACTCCCAGGGAGAGATTGGTCTTTGTCTTTTTGAAATCTCCGAAGCCGGCAGGGTTCCCGGAGCCCGCGGAATCCCCGGAGCCTCCGGACAGGATGTCTTCTAGCTGTGAGGGGCAGCGGACCAGGTCGAGGTGTATGGTTTGCACGGGCAGGCTTAAGGCTGTCCGGAGGTTGGGGCCATAACATTCAAAGTAACTGGCCAGGATGAGGTGCAGGTTGGGGAATTTGCTTTTTATTTCCTGGTAGGTCTTTACGAACACCTGTTGTTCTTCTTTGGTGAGGTCCAGGCTAAGGCAGGGCTCGTCGAATTGAACATAAAAGGCTTTAGCATCGTCCAGTTTTTCGAGGACTTCCAGGTAGACCGGCAGCAGGCGTTTGATCAATTCCAGGCGGTGGAACCCTTCTTCTTTTTCTTTTCCCAGGAGCAGGTAGGAAACGGGTCCCAGCAATACGGGTTTGGCGTTGAACCCGGCCTTTTTTGCTTCGGTGAATTCATTCAGTACCTTATTGGTGAACAGTGTGAACTGCTGGCCGGCGGTAAATTCGGGGACGATGTAATGGTAGTTGGTGTCAAACCATTTGGTCATTTCCATGGCGGTAATGTCATGGCCATCTTTTTGGTATCCTCTAGCCATGGCAAAAAGCAGGTCGACATCCGGGAGCTGTTGTTGTTCCATGAGGGCATGGTACCTTTCGGGAATGGCGCCCACCATCAGGCTGGTATCCAGGACCTGGTCGTAAAAGGAGAAGTCGTTGCAGGGGATCAGGTCGATGCCTGCGTCTTTTTGCAATTGCCAATTTTGCAGACGGATATTCCTGCCGGTCAACATCAGTTGTCCGGCGGGAAGCTGGCCTGCCCAATACTGTTCGGACGCCCATTTGAGCTCACGTCGGCTGCCTATCCTCGGGTAGCCTAAGTTGTGTGTTTGCATTTTTTGTCTTTTAAATGATGAATAATCAATTAAAAGCTCTTGCTAAACTCCCGCAATGCGCCATAAGAAAAAGAAGAAGGGGAAAGATGACAGCAAATGCTACCAGAGACACGTCTCCGTATCCCTGTTAAGTCAATGTGCCATCAATCTGACGATCTGCCTCATTCCACGAAAGCATTGTCAAGACAAATAAGGCAGGTCTCCTGGCTTGTAACATTTTTGCCGCCCTTCCCATCCCGGAATTCCGGGACAGTGGGCTGGTGACAGGCAAAAACTTTTTTCGTTACTTACAGTTGCGGGACAGCTTGTGATTTGCACACAATTCCCTATTAACCCCGGGAGTGACCCCGAGGACCTTTTCTGTTTGATGAAGAAATCAGAGAAAGAACTTTATGGCCGCGAAGGTAGCTTTTTTATGGATAACTTTAAGCAGAAGGTCCCGTATTAAACAGTTCCTTCAAGAGATGGGATAATTTATCTTTTAATTCGCGGAAGTTATCGGGTTTGGTAAAAAAGGCGGTGGCGCCCACATCTTTGGCGTTGATGCCTTCTCTTTGAAGGTTGTAGGTGGAATACATTACAATTGGAATCGATTGCATGCTTGCCAGTTTTTTTATTTCCCGGAGGCATTCCCATCCGTTGATGGCGGGCATATTTATATCCAGGAAAATAATATCGGGTACTCTGGTGGTGCTGCTCATTAGTCTTTCCATGGCTGTCGGGCCATTTTCATAATAATCCAGGGAGGTCTCGAAACCTGATTGGGTAAGGGCGGCAGAAAATATTTCTGCGTCCTCCCGGTCATCATCGATCAAAAGAACACGCTTTGCCATTTGGGGGTTAAAAGTGAAGTTTTTTAATGGGTGCTAAGATAGATATTAACCCGATATACTATTAAAAATCCAGATTGCTTTTTTGTCATGAAAGGGAAAATGTGTACCTTCATGTATCAGAGCCCTGGTTATCAAGGGCCGTCTATTCATATCCTTCGTAGAAATCCAGCTGCAAAGTATTTATCCTCTTCTTAGCCTACCAGTATTCATCCTGAATCAGTGTGATCGAATTATTCGACACCTCATGGCCATTTTATTAAAACCCCTATTATGAATAGAAGATTACTATTGTGTTTTACGGCAGTTTGTGTGCTAGGAGCCTTCCCTTTCGCGGGATGTAATAAAAACGTCAGCGATACGCCGGATAAGACTGTTGATAAGGTTAAAGAGGACAAGGGTTCCTGTCAGGTGCAACGGATCATCATTCCGGCAAGTTTACGGGTCGCTACGAACAGAGTCCGGCCATTGCGTTATATCGCCCAAAATATCCCGTATAAGACTTCCCATGTTTCCAATATAGCGGCGGGGGTGGCCGACACCCTGGACTTCAGCTATGACAAGTCGGGGAATCCGCTTAGTGTCATCCATCGGATGGACATAGGTGACAATAGCTTATTCACCTATGACAAAAAGGGCCGTCTGTCGGAGTATATAAATATATTTCCTTCCAATACGGCGGGTGATTATTGGCATAGATATGCCTATGACGGAAAAAAAGGCGACCAGATCATTGCCGATACGGCCTTTCGGGATTTTACCAGCAGCAACGGGAAGCTGCTGTCTTATAACGATATCGACCTCACCACTTTCCAGTATGACGATTATGGCAGGATCAGGCAAAGCACAGAATATGTGTTGGGGAATACCATTGTCAGGCAATACACGTATGATGCCCAGGGCAACCTGGTACATCCGGGCGGCACTTTTGACAATAAGGTGAATATACACCTCACGAATAAGACATGGATGTTCGTTGACCGGGATTATAGCCTGAATAATCCTGTTGACAATGGGAGCTATGCTTATAATAGCGTGGGTCTACCGATATCGATCATAACTAATTCGTCTTCTGTCACGGCGGGGTTTCAGTTTATTGTTATCGGATATCCCTTTAATATTTCCAATGATCTGATTGGTTATGATTGTTCGAAGAAGTAAATCATGCCATTCACAAGGTTTATTAATAAGTGTTTACACTTATTTGCGTAACTGGAATTATGTTCTCCGCTAAAAAAGAATGTCTTGTAGAATTAATTCGGTTTTTTCCAGCCGAAAAGCGGCTATATTTTGCCTGTACGCCGATGTTTTGGCGTATCAGATTTTATGACCGAGGACATTTTAAAACTCTTCAAGCAGGTAAAAAATCAGGTCTCAGGGCCTGCCGATCTAATTGCCATTGGGTTGGGTGTCCTTGCGGGTGTAGGGATAACGTCCATGACCAAAAAAGATAACATTTTCTCCAGCCTTACTGCCTGTATAAGTTTCATGCTGGTGGCAAAAAAAGTAATTTATAGTGCGGTTGTGCGCCGAAGGGTCCTGAGCCGAAGGGCCAGGAAACTGCATATTCATCTTTGCGGGCTACCCTACAAAAAGGATTCAAAACAGTTATTGACCGTTCTGGAATGTATAACCGGGCTTTGGAGAGACCGGTTAATTACAGATGATACCTTTAGTGATCAATTGAATGACCTGGTTACGAGACATATCGCGTGTTATACGGGTCAGAAATAATACTCCGGTTTAGCCGTAGAAATTTTCAATATATTTGGGTAAACACTTTATAAATCTGAATATAATGGAAAATAACACTCTTCATTACGCATCAACGCACCATCCGGGTGCTGCGGGCAAATGTCCTTTCCTCAACGGCCAGTTGAAACTAAGCGCCGGCAGCGGTACAAGAAACCGTGACTGGTGGCCCAATCAGTTAAATGTGCATATCCTTCGGCAGAACTCCACTTTGTCGGACCCGATGGATAAGGGGTTCAACTATGCCGAAGAGTTTTCAAAATTGGATCTGGCTGCCGTAAAGAAAGACATTATTGAAGTGCTGACCACTTCGCAGGACTGGTGGCCAGCCGACTATGGTCACTATGGGCCTTTCATGATCCGGATGGCCTGGCACAGCGCAGGGACTTACCGCATTGGGGATGGCCGGGGTGGCGCCGGCATGGGCCTGCAGCGTTTTGCCCCGCTCAACAGCTGGCCGGACAATGCCAACCTCGATAAGGCAAGGCGACTGCTCTGGCCGATAAAAAGAAAATATGGCCGCAAACTTTCCTGGGCTGATCTATACATTCTGACAGGCAATTGCGCTCTTGAGTCGATGGGTTTTAAGACCTTCGGGTTCGGCGGTGGCCGCAAGGATGTTTGGGAACCTGCGGAAGATGTCTACTGGGGCGCTGAAACAGAATGGCTGGGTAACAAACGGTATGAAGGTAACCGCGAGCTGGAAAACCCGCTGGCTGCCGTGCAGATGGGGTTGATCTATGTAAACCCTGAAGGCCCGGATGGGAATCCGGACCCGCTTGCCGCTGCCCGCGACATCCGGGAAACCTTTGGCCGGATGGCTATGAACGATGAGGAAACCGTCGCGCTGATCGCTGGCGGACATAGTTTTGGAAAGACCCATGGCGCCGCCGATGCCGGCAAACATGTCGGCAAAGAGCCGGCAGCCGCCTCTATCGAAGAGCAGGGCCTTGGCTGGAATAACAGTTTCGGCAGCGGTAATGCAGGCCATACTATCACCAGCGGACTGGAAGGAGCATGGACGACCACACCTACAAAATGGAGCAATAATTTCTTCTCGAACCTGTTCGGATTCGAATGGGAGCTGACTAAAAGCCCTGCCGGCGCCTTTCAATGGAAACCAGTGAATGGTGCAGGCGCCGGCACCGTGCCAGATGCGCACGACCCGAAAAAAAACCACGCGCCCACGATGCTGACTACAGACCTTGCCCTGAAGGTGGATCCTGCTTATGAAGTGATCTCCAGACGTTACTTTGAAAACCCCGACCAGTTCGCGGACGCTTTTGCCCGTGCATGGTTCAAACTGACCCATCGCGACATGGGCCCCCGTGTCCGTTACCTCGGCCCCGAAGTACCCACTGAAGAGCTGATCTGGCAGGACCCTATCCCGGCGGTTACGCATCCGTTGATCGGCGAACAAGATATAACCGCGTTGAAGAATCAATTACTTACGGCTGGTTTATCGGTTTCACAGCTGGTATCTACGGCCTGGGCCTCGGCATCTACTTTCCGCGGCTCCGACAAACGCGGCGGTGCGAACGGCGCCCGCATCCGGCTGGCGCCACAGAAAGATTGGGAAGTAAACAATCCGGCTCAACTGTCTAAAGTGTTGGAAACACTGGAGGGTATCCAAAAAGCGTTTAACGGCGCCCAGGCAGGCGGCAAGGCCGTCTCCCTGGCAGACCTGATCGTATTGGGGGGGTGTGCAGGCGTCGAGCAAGCAGCCAGGAATGCCGGTTACACGGTAACGGTACCTTTTACACCTGGCCGCAGGGATGCATCCCAGGAGCAGACCGATATACAATCATTTGACGCCCTGGAGCACGTCGCGGATGCATTCCGTAACTACGCACAGCCCCGGTTTGCCGGAAAAGCGGAAATGTTCTTAATCGACAAAGCGCAACTATTGACGCTGACCGCCCCCGAAATGACTGTACTGGTGGGCGGCATGCGTGTCCTGAATACGAACTTCGACCATTCTCAGTATGGGATGTTCACTCATCAGCCCGAAGCGTTGACCAATGACTTCTTTGTGAATCTGCTCGACATGGGCACGAAATGGAGTGCCACCTCGGATGCCGGGGAACTTTTCGAGGGACGCGACCGTACCACCGGCGCACTTAAATGGACGGGCACCCGCACAGACCTCATCTTCGGCTCCAACTCCGAGCTTCGCGCGCTGGCTGAAGTGTATGCGTGTGAGGATGCTAAAGAAAAGCTGGTACACGATTTTGTATCGGCATGGACCAAGGTGATGAACCTTGACCGGTTTGATCTGGTGTGATAAAGGGCACCTTAACTATATGTGTGCAAGAAACGCATTGATACTCAATGCGTTTCTTTTTTGCGCCCAACCCCGAAAAATGCTGTAAATTTATTAGCAACTATTGATTGATGTCATTTACGTTCAAGAAAATATCACCGCATCCACTATTGGCCCCCTACATTGAAAAAATGTGGGTATTTGAAAGTAGCGGCAAGCTTCCCTCGGATGACATGAAATTGGTGGTTCCCAACGGCAATATCAAGTTAACCGTGGCTTACAGCAATGGGATTGTTGCTTCTGTTCAGGGAAAGGTCTTCCATTCAAAAGAAGACAGCGTAGTGCTGACAGGTCTGGTTGATGCGCCGTTGACGCTGGATATTATGGAGGATAAAAAAGCGGGGACCATCGGGATAGAGTTCAACCCGCAGGGCGCTTATCGTTTTTTCCATGGCGGCACCGGAACCATAAAAAACCAAATATGCCAGCCGGGTGATGTGCTTGGCAGGACAGGACAGCAATTGGAACGCAGGATTGCTGCTGTCGGCGGTGTTGGACAGAAAATAGCCATCCTGCAACAATTCCTGATTGACCAGCTTGCCAACTATGAGGCAGACCCGGTTTTTGAATTCTGTATAACCTCCATACAGGCCTCCAAAGGGCAAATAGCCATCGGGGAACTGGAACGTAAAACTGGTTACAGCCGTCGCTGGCTCGACATGAAGTTCAATGAAAAACTGGGTACAAGTCCGAAGAACTTGTCTTCCATTATCCGGTTCAAGCATTTCTACCAGGCATTATTGGACAGCAACGACACTTTTTTGCAGAAAAACGGCTTTTACGATTACTACTACGACCAATCCCATTTTATCCGGTCGTTCCGACGGTTTACCGGCGTAACCCCGAAACGGCTGGAGAACGCCGAGAACCATTTCGGCAAAAAATTTTACGGCGAATAAAAACCCCCTTCTATTGACACTATTGACATGCCGGGGCATGCATCGCCCCTGAACTTATTTTCCTCCACTTCCCATTTGTACAATTTTTAGTCCCCTTGCTTTTCGAGATTTGCAGTAACAAAACAAATCTCATGAACAATCACACAAAACAATTACAGGGCAAACGGGCCGTTATTTTTGGCGGAAGCGGCTCCATTGGCTCGATGGCGGCCAAAGCATTTGCCGCGGAAGGCGCTGAAGTTTTCCTTACAGGCAGGACGCTGAAAAACCTTGAAAAGGTGGCCGCAGAGATCGGGGCTGCCGGTGGCGTCGCGCATGTCACCGTGGTTGATGCACTCGACCAGCCTGCCGTTGATTCTTTTATTGCTGCCATAACCAAAGACCAAGGCATTGATATTGTATTTAATGCTACCGGGCCGAAGCCGCATGAATATGATAATGGTACTCTTGCCGTTGACCTGGCGGTAGAAAAATTTATGGTGCCGGTATCCACCCTGCTGGAATCCCAGTTCATTACCGCACAGGCAGCCGCCCGGCGCATGGTGCAGCAAAAGGCAGGTGTAATTATTTTTTTAACAGGCAGCCCGGCAAGGGGCCATGTGGAGGGGGCTACCGCTATTGGTGCAGCGTTTGGCGCTATAGAAACCTTCATGGAGAACCTTGCCTTTGAGCTGGGGCCTTCCGGGGTGCGGTCCGTTTGCCTGCGCACTACGGGAAATATTGACACCCATATCATCCAGGAAACAATAGGGCTCATTGCGTCGCGGGCGAATATCAGCAAAGAAGAAATGATTTCGAAGCTGGCCGCGTACAATTTTTTAAAGGTGCCGGCGACTGTCGCAGATACTGTTAATGCGTTGGTTTTCCTCGCATCTGATAAGGCAAGAATGGTTACGGGCACCGTGTTTAATATTTCTGCGGGCGCCGCGATGGACTAATCAAAGACGAATTCACTATTCATTCACTAATAAATCAAATAAAATGGGAAAGAATAATTTTTCCAGCAGTATTACTGCAAAAATCAGCGCCACCGAGGCCATCAAAAGGATTAGCGATGTACCTGAGTGGTGGGGAATAACTTTTAGCGGAAGTGCCAAAAAACAAAATGATACGTTTGTGGTAAAGATGGGAGGGGATTCTTTCTTTAATTTTACCGTAGTAGAATTAATCCCCGGTAAAAGGGTCGTTTGGTTAGTTACAGATTGCAATATGCCCTGGTATTCCGATAAAAAGGAATGGGCTAACACAAAATTAATTTTTGACCTCTCTGAAAATAATGGAGTAACGAACCTGATTTTTACGCATGAAGGTCTTACACCGGAGGTTGAGTGTTACAAGGATTGTGAACCAGGCTGGACCCATTGGATCCAAAAAAGTTTGTTTTCCTATTTTACTACCGGAAAAGGTGAATTTGATAAATCTAAAAAATGACAGATAAAAGTTATACAGCAACGATAGCCGTTGCTAACTCTCCAAAAGATGTTTTCAATCATATCATTGCTACTTCAAAATGGTGGGGAGGCAAAGACTACGAGGGAAACAGCACAAAACTACATGATGAATTTATCGTCAGGCATGGAGATGTCCATTATTCAAGACAGAAATTGATTGAAGTTATTCCTGACGAGAAAATTGTGTGGCTTGTTACAGAAAGCAGACTGGACTGGCTTGAAAAAGATAAGGATGAATGGACAAATACCAAAATGGTTTTTGAAATCACCACCCAAGGAGATAAAACCAAACTTCACTTTACGCATGAAGGTCTGGTTCCGGAACAAGAGTGTTATTCCAGGTGCTCGCAGGGTTGGGATATGGTTATCAAGGAGTGGTTATACAACTTTATTTTAACAACTAAAATTTAAATGATCATGGCAAAGGTGATTTTCGGAAACCATTCGTCGGTTATCGTTCCGCGGAAAGATCGGGACAGCATTCGTAAATTTTATTGTGATGTCCTCGGTGGCAAGCTCATGAAAGAGGATGATGACAGGGACCTCCTTCGTCTGGGAGACAATTTCTATATCGCCTTTCTCTATGGCGATGTCACTGATGAGAGCGAGTTCTTACGAACCGGGCGATCGACCTGGCTGGAAATCAAGTCAGACAATGTAGAAGAAATGACGGGGAAAATTCTCGGTTTCGGTGTCAGGAAGCTGGATATACCGGATGCTCACCTCTATTTTCAGGCCCCTGGAGGGCAGGTCTTGCGGCTCGTTGGGATCGACGAGGATCTTTCGTTTTATGAGGGGGGCGGAGAAGGCCCGAATGTGGCGAAGATAAAAGAGGTGCTGAAAAATAAATAAACAACTATAAATATGGCAAAAAATAATTTTCACACGACCATAAAAGTAAACGCTTCGGGAGAAGAAGCGATGAAAAAAATCAGCCAGGTAAACAAGTGGTGGGCAAAGAAGGTCAAAGGAAAAACTGAAAAGCCGAATGATAAATTCACTGTTGATTTTGGCGAAACTTTTGTTGATTTTCAAATCAGCGAATTAGTGGCCAACAAGAAAATTGTCTGGAAAGTAACCGACTGCAATTTGCACTGGATAAACAACAAAAAAGAATGGAACGGCACCGAAGTGGTTTTTGAGGTTTCAGAAAATAAAAATTCAACCCAAATTGATTTTACACATATTGGATTAGTGCGGGGTATTGAATGCTATGAGGATTGTGAAGCGGGCTGGACTGAACATATTACAGTGAGTTTGGTGAAGTTTATTAATGAAGGAGAAGGAATGCCGGGGTAATGATTGCCGCGAATTATTGGGCTCTAGTACAATAAAAATAGTCCCCATTAGTGATACCCCCCAAAAGAAAAAGCCCTTGTAGATCGATGATTTACAAGGGCTTAAGTGCCCAGAATAGGATTCGAACCTACACGCGGTTTCCCACGCTGCGACCTGAACACAGTGCGTCTACCAATTTCGCCATCTGGGCATCTAACTTGTTGGAAGACATTGGCTTTCGCCGCTGACTTCCCGTCATTCAGGGGTGCAAATATAGGAAAAGATAGAATTACGGCCCAAAAAAATATGCATCTCCTTTTTATAAAGCCGGCGAAACGGCGGGATCAGCAGGCAGGGAAGATAGCCGATAGGCGGGGCGGCGGATCTTTTTTAACTTTAAAGAAAAACATATGCAAACCATTGTTCCCATGCTGGCTTATGAAGATGGCATCACGGCGCTGGAATGGCTGTGCCGGGCATTTGGATTCCAGGAGAAAGCGCGATGGGTGGATGAGAACGGGGTGCTGTCGCATGGGGAGATCGCCCTGGGCGACCAGGTCATCATGCTGGCTATGCCCAGCCCGGACTACCAGGGGCCGAAGAAACATCGTGAGCAGTGTGAGGCCGCCCGGAAATGGTCGCAGGTACCCTGGATCATCAACGGCGTGATGGTCTATGTAGACGATATTCAGACACAATACCGGCAAGCCAAAGCTGCCGGCGCCACCATCCTTTCCGAGTTGGAGTCTACCGATATCGGGACCCGCTACCGGGCGGAAGACCTGGAGGGGCAGCGATGGATGTTCGTGCAGATGCCGAAGGCGGGGACGGGGTTGTGAAAACCGCCGATACTGCGAGCACTGCAATGCGGGCAAACCGTTGGCTTGGCCGAACCAGCGGTTCTATCGCGTAGAACCATCATACACGATCACCGGCGCTGCGCTCTGTGGATTTTCCAACAACTGAACGGGTATATTGAAGACCTCCCGGATGAGCGAAGGGGTAACGATGGCCGGCGATGGGCCTTCAGCTGCCACGCGGCCTTCTTTCATGAAGAGGATGCGGTCGGCGTATAACATCGCCAGGTTGATGTCGTGCAAGACCGCCACCAGAACAATATTGTCCCTGACCAGGGAGCGGGCGATCTGCAGGAACTGGTGCTGGTAATGGATGTCCAGACTGGATACCGGTTCGTCGAGGAAGAGGTAGCGGCTTTCCGCCGGAGAGCTTGGCGGTTCCCAGATCTGCGCCAGGGCGCGGGCAAATTGCACTCTTTGTTTTTCACCGCCCGACAACGTGAGGTAGTCCCTTCCGGAAAGGGCCGTGATCTCCACTCTTTCCATCGCCTGCCGGCAGATGGCGCTATCTTTTTTGGAAGGTTGAAAGTTGAAATGCGGGTAACGGCCCATCATCACAATATCATTCACGCTGAGAGGGAAGTGCAGCTCCGGGAGCTGACTCATGACAGCACGGCGGCGCGCCAGGGTTGTTTTGTCGGCATGAGCAATCGGAAGATCGTCGTAATAGACTTTTCCCTCCTCTGGTTTCAACTCTCCGCTGAAGATCTGCAGGAAAGTGGATTTACCGGAGCCGTTGGGTCCTACAATCACATGAAGCAGGCCGGGGGCGAAGGTCGTGGTGATGCCCGCGAGGATCTGCTTGCCGCCGATACGGTAAGAGACGTTGTCGATGCTAAGCATGGGGACCTCCTTTTCGAAATGGCCAAGTCATCTCCTGGCAGGAAAGGGCAGTCCTCTGAAGTGGGCTAGCCGGCCTACGCATAGAACCCTCCTTTCTGTTGTTGCCGGTTACTGCGGATCAGCAGGAAAAGAAAAACGGGCGCTCCTGCAAAGGCGGTGATGACGCCAATGGGAAATTCCGAGGGCGCCACGATCACCCGGGCCAGCATGTCGGCTATATTGAGCAGGATGCCTCCCAAAAGAGCAGATCCGATGAGAAGAAAACGGTTGTCCGAACTCTTCATCAGCCGCAGGATATGCGGGACGATCAATCCTACGAAGCCAATAACCCCGACTATCGACGTAGCCACCGCCACCAGGAACGTATTGAGCAATATGATGCGGGTCTTCAGGCGATCCGTGCGGATGCCCAGGTAGCCGGCTTCCGTCTCACCCAGCATCAGGGCATTGAGGGCCTTGGTATAACGCAGTGACAGCAGGATGCCCCCGATGGTGGAAACACTGACGATGCCTACATTGTTCCAGTCGGCGCCGGAGAGGGTGCCCAGGTTCCAGAATACGATGCTTCTTGCCTGGGGATCCCTGGCGATGTAGGAGAAAAACCCTGTGCCGCCAGCAGCCAGCGCGTTGACGGCTATGCCTGCCAGCAAGAGTGTATTGACATTCACTTTTCCAAATACATTGGACAGCCGGTAGACCGTCCAGGTGGCGATGAGCCCACCGGCAAAAGCAAACAGGGGAAGGAGAAAAGGGCCCAGGGCGTCCATCCACCCTCCGGAGAGACTTTTCCCCATGACAAAGACGAAAGCCGCCCCGAAAGCAGCGCCGGAAGAAGTGCCTACCAATCCCGGCTCTACGATGGGGTTGCGAAAGAGGGCCTGCATCAGGGTACCGGATACGGAGAGGGCGGCGCCTACCAGGGCGCAGAGGATCACCCTGGGCAACCGGATCTGGAGGAACAATTGCTCCTCGACGGTATTAACTTCCACGTCGTGCCGGAACCCCAGGGCCCGTTGTATAAAAAGGAAGATCTTCTCATAGCCCATGTTTACGGCGCCCACCCGTGCAGCGACGATGAGCGAAAGGACCAGCAGAACGGTGAGGACGCCGTAATAGGACCGGAAGGATATTTTTTTAGTTTGCATGATGAATCAGCTTCATGATCTCCAATACATTCTCGCCGGTACGTGGGCCGAGGTATACCAGATCATGTTCTTCAATACGGAAGATACGGTTATTCTTTGCCGCGGGAGAAAGGGCAATGCCCGGAAGCTGTTTGAATTTCTCCAGGCTGCCCTGCAGGTCGTACCCGAAGTCGGTCGCCAGGATGACGTCCGGCTGGGCTTTTGCGATGACTTCCGCGCTGAGGTTCTTCCATTTCTGCGCTGTATCCGCCACATTGATGGCGCCAGCCCATTCCAGCATCTGTTCGGGGGTACCTTTTCTGTTCAGCACAAAATACTGGTTGGCTGCCTGTCCGAAATGGATGATGAGCACGCGGGGGGTGTCTTTGTATGTTTTCCGAACGGAGTCTACCCGGGCCATGTCGGCATCCAGTTTTTTACAGATGCTGTCCCCGGCGGAAGGATTATGGAACTCTGCCGCCACCTGGCGGATCAGCTGTTTGGTCGAGTCAAGGGTATTCCCTCCATCGAACTGACGTAAGGGGATGCCTACTTTCTTCAGCTGTTCGATCACCTGGGGCGGGCCCCAGTTCCCGTCATTCCACACCACACTGGGATTGAGAGAAATGATGCCCTCGGCATTGAGGGCCCGGTGGTAGCCTACGGCTGTAATCTTTTTCGCGGCTGGCGGATAGGTGCTGGAAATGTCCACGCCCACCAGGTCGGAGTCGCCTTTTACCGCAAAGATGATCTCCGTCAGCTGTTTGCTTACGCTGACGATGCGGGTGCCTTTTTTATTATTTTCCTTGTCGCCGAAACGGCCGCAGGAAGCCAGCAGCAGCAGAAAAACAGCGCCTGACAGAAAGGAACGAAGGGCAGCGGGGATCGGGGAACGGGGAATCCCCGGGGCTGGGGATCCCGAATAGTTATGTTCATTGCAGTCCATGTATTGCATTTTTTTTACATTAAAAAGTATACGCCAGTTTGGCCCCGCCATAATAAACCGCATTAAAAGGCTGTGGTAAAAAATGCGGGTCGGTCGTTCCTGCTAAGTTACCGGAATAGAACAGGAATGTATAATACGTGCTGTTGGTCAGATTGTCGCCGCCGGCAAAGACGTCCAGGGAGAAGTGATTGCCGAACGTACTCTTATACCCGATCTTCCCGCTGAGCAGGTTATAGGACTTCGTGGAGTGAAGGCCATCGAAGGTATAAGGGACGGCATCCACATGGCGGTAAGTCGCATACAGGTAGAAGCCAACCTTGGTCTCCAGGTCCAGGCCCAGGTTGACGACATTGGGAGCGACACCTGCCACTTTGTTATTGGAGTAATCCACCGTCTGGGCATTGTTGTTGTTATTGCTCTTAAAGTCTTTATACTTGAAGTCGGAATAGGCGTAGGTGAGGAAGGGCCGCAGCAGAGAGATGGCGCCTTCTTTATCTTTGAGGATGGCATAACTCAACGATAGTTCCGCGCCCAGGTTACGTTGTTTGCCCGCATTGACATAGGTAGCATAGGTAGGCAGCGGCGGAGCGGCCGGGATCTGCTGGGTGACGATCTTATTGGTGATCTCCTGGTCGAAGAGCGCCAGTTGATAAGAGAACTTGTTCTGTAATAACGTGCCCTTGGTGCCGATCTCGTATTGTACGCCCCTTTCCGGTTTGAGGGTGGAGTTGACCTTTCCGATGGTGGCATTGACGATGTACGAGGTTGGCGGAGGTGTATAACCGGCGCTGACATCCGCATAGACAGAGATGTGCTCACCCAGCATTTTCAACAGGGAGATCCTGGGAGTAAAGGCAGGGCTGAACCTTTTATAACCGGATTGGTTGGCATGGGTGGGATTGGCGGTATTGGCCAGGTTGTCCGCGATGGCATACTCCGTAAAGTTCTCGCTGGCGCCCGCCACCACGATAAAGTCCGAAGGCAGGTTGAATTTCCACTCGGTAAAGATATTATAGGTGAGGGAGTTGTTATCCAGGTCTCCCCGGATACCGCCCAGGGTATCGTTGGTGAGGTTATACGACTTATTGAAAGCATTGGTCTTTTCAAACTGCGCCCCCAGGATGCCATGCACTTTTGTGACTCCCCTACCCGACTCGTATACGAAGCCCGTTCTGCCGCCAAAGGTTGCTGCCTGGGCATCCGTCAAGCCATGTGCGAAAGGAGAATACAGCGTATAGCTGCTGGTGAATAAAGTGGTCTGGTTACTGAAATGCTCATCGAACTTATAGTTATCGGTTACTCCTATCCGGAAGCTCTCTATTTTTACCTGGGAATTATTGACCAGGTAGGCGGGATCGCTCCATTTCTGACGTCCGTAGAATTGTGCGCTGTCCATTTCCCCGGCCAGCTGTTCGTAGGAACGGCTATAAGCAACATAGGTGGAGAGGGTATTTTTATCACTGACGAAGAAGTCGCCGCTGAACTGCAGGTAGTCTTTCTGAGAGCCGCTGTGCTGACGGAACCCGTCGGAGGTCTGGTGTCCATAGTTCAGCAGGACAGCGGAGTTGCTGTTGGCCGTCTCTACCCGGGTGTTGTTGCGGTACAGGCCATAACTTCCCACCGTGTTCTCTTCCACGATGCGCGTTTGATTGGACTGGGGTTTCAGGGTAGACAGGCTGACTACACCGGCTATGCCGCTGCCATAGAGGCTGGACTGCGGGCCTTTGAAGACCGTCACATTACCCAGGGTGGAGAAGTCGATGTCATCCAGGATGGTGGTGCCGGTAGCGTCCGTGATGGGGATATTGTTCAAATAAACCTGGACGCCCTGTCCGTTGAAATTGGTGTTGTTGCCATATCCCCGGATAGCGATACGCTGACCGCCGAAGCTGGAGCGGGATTGCATGGTGATGCCGGGGACCAGGTTGAGGGAGCTCTCCAGGGAAAGGCCATTGGTACGGCTCAGGTCCCGTGGCGTCAGCACGCCTACGGATTGCGGAAGGTTGAGCTGGTTGTCTTTTTTCCCGGTGGACCAGCCGGTGACCTGTACAGCATTGAGCATGTAGTTGGCGGACTCCAAAAATACCAGGAGATCTCCCGTGGTTTCTTTTATGGTAACGGTCTTATCCAGATAGCCTACGCTGGAGATGGTGATCCGGGAGGCGCCCGCATTTATTTCAAATACGCCATTCGCATCCGCCATCGTCGTGGGCTTCTTGTCCACGAGGATGGTAGCTCCCGGAATGGGTTGTTTGGTCTGTGCGTCAATAATACGGCCTTTGACAGATCTCTGGGCAAAACTGAATATAGTCAATAAGGAAGCTAATATGCAAAGTGATATTTTTCGAATCATGTTCGGGAATTTTGATGTAGAAATAGTGAGCGCGAGAGAGGGATTAAACTCGCGGCGGGGGGACGGGTATCTCGGAGACATGAAACGGAAGAAGCGGAGAGGCAAGGGTAGGTAGGTTCTGTGAGCGGGGCAACAAGGTAAGGCTGAGTAAGTCCTGTGAGCGGGGCAGCAGGGTATCGCTCATTTTTAAAAAGGATAGCCGGAGATCTTTCTTCCCCGGCGTATCCTGGTTAAGTGCAGTAATCGTATTGGACTGTTGGACCAGACGGCTTTCTCTTTCATCATCCAGGCAGTACAGCCAGGTCTTTCCGTCTATTTTCTTTTGCCGGATCACGTCATATAGCCGGTCGCGCAAGGAAAATTCTTCCCCTGGCTCTTCCCATTTGCCAGAGGTATTGACTTCCTCCAGGCTGATGGCTTCAAATCTGGAATCGGGCAGGCTGGCGATCCAGGCGGCACGGGCCTCCCGCCTTAGCTGCCAGCGCAGGATCAGGAACTGTCCATAATACCCTATCTGGGTATAGAACAGGATGATCAGGAAAAATATAGAGCCGGCCCTTTTCATTAATTATTTTCCACGTGATGTATTTTATCCCCGGGAAGCGGGTTGGTGGTTTTCAGTAAAGGTATTTCTTTTAAAGCTTCCTCATATTTTGCCCTGGCGGTGACCAACCGGCCGCTCAGGAGGTCGTATACCTGCTGATGCTGATCGGTGGGACGGAAGTCCGATCCACCCGAGATGGCTTCTTTCGAAATGGTGAGAAACCGTTCGAGCAACTGGGCCGGACTGCGGAAGATATCTTCCCTGGCGCCTGTCTGGTGTGTGTCGTGTAATAAACTCTCTGTTTTGTACAGCGTGTTCTCCCAAGCGGCCAGCCGGGTTTTTTCTTTTTTGCTCAGTTTGGGATTATTATTGGCGGCAAGTATTTTACCCCGCAGGATCTCCAGGGTGTCGATCATGTGGAGGATACTTTGAATGGAGCCATAGATCTTTGTCCCAAATGTATATTGTTTTTGGATGTCCTCGTCCGAGCCGACGGTATTGGGGTCCCGAAGTACTTCGACGGTTTGTTTCCATTCCTTGCTGCCGATCTTCAGGACCACGGTATAGGTACCGGGGAGCACTTTGGTCGTGGGCAGGCCGGGGCCGATATCCAGGTCATAGATGACCATGGCCCTTGCGCCGGTGGAGTCCAGCTTGACCCAGTCGGCGTCTTCGGGCCGGGTGCGAAGGGGGGGCAATACATAAGGCTGCAGGCCAAGATCCCACCAGACCCTGTTGATGCCCACTTTGTCAGAGCCTTTCATTTGCTGGATGGTGTTGCCCTGGCCATCCCGTATGAGGATCTTCACGGAATCTTTTACGGCTTCTTTCAGGTAATAATTTATACTGGCCCCATAAGGAGGGTTCTGTCCGGAGGAGGAGCTGCGTTCGGCATGGATACTCTCTTTAGGGCGGAAACGATAGGCCTTCCGGAGGGGGAACAGGTAGGCTTCGGATTGTTGGATCTCCGTGGTAAGGTCACGGAAAGGAGTGATGTCATCCAGGATGTAGAAGCCCCGGCCATAGGTGGCCAGCACCAGGTCCTTGAAATTAGGCTGGATGGTGATGCCATAGATGGGCACCGGGGGCAGGTTGTTGCGGATATGGATCCAGTGTGCACCGTCATCGGGAGAGAAATAAAGTCCGTTATCCGTTCCCGCCCACAGGGATCCTTTTTTACCCGGATCTTCCTTGATCTGGTGGACGAAGGAGGAGTTGGATTGGGGGAAGTTGCTGGTAATGGAGGTCCAGGTCTTCCCGAAGTCGGTGGACTTATAGATATAGGGTTTGAAATCACCGATGAATTGCCCATCTACGGAAATATACACGGTGCCGGCATCGAAGCTGGAGGCGTCGATGGAGCGGATGGTCGACCATTTGGGGAGGCCTGGTATGTTGGCCGTGACGTTGTCCCAGTGGCGGCCATCGTCCTGTGTAACCTGTACCAGTCCGTCATTGCTGCCTGTCCAGAGTACACCTTCCTTTACGGGAGACTCTGCCATGGAGTAGAGGGTACAGCCGTCGAAGGTGAAGAGGTTGTCCGTACTAACGCCGCCGGAGCTTTGCTGATGGGATTTATCGTTGGTGGTGAGGTCAGGGCTGATGACCGTCCAGGTTTGGCCTTCGTTGGTGGTGACATGTACATACTGGCTCCCGATATAAACTTTGTTGTGATTGTGGCGGGAGATGGTCATCGGATAATTCCAGTGCCAGCGGTATTTCATTTCGGCGGGGGGATAGCCATACCCTGCTTCCGGCCAGGCCCGGACGTCCCGGATATGTCCGGTACGAAGATCCATCCGATCCAGTCCTCCGTCATAACAACCGGACCAGATAATGTTGTTGTCGACGGGGTCAGGCTGGGCATAACCACTCTCGCAGCCGCCCACTACCCGCCAGAGGCTCAGGGGGATGCCGCCCTGCAGGCTGTTGCTGGGTCCCCGGTAGGAAGTCGCATCCTGTTTGTTGCCATAAACATAATAAGGGACCTGGTTGTCTACCGCCACATGATAGAGTTGAGCGATGGGTAAATTGACGTTCTGCCAGGTCTTGCCTTTGTTATACGTCATATTCATACAGCCATCGTGTGCAACCATGGCCCGGGATGGGTTCTTTGGATCGAACCACATGTCGTGGGTATCTCCTCCGGGGCGGTAGTCTCCATTCTCTCCGTTGCCGTTGAAGGACTTGCCCCCATTCTTTGACTCCATCACCGTGACGCAGATAGTGAAGACATCGTTGGGGTCGCCTGTGGAGACCCGCACGCGGGTATAGTAGGAAGCGCGTTGCGCCATGGAATGGCTGGTGAACATTAATTTCCAGGAGTCCCCGCCATCTTCGGAGCGATAGAGACCCGGGTCTTTGTCTTCGATCAGGGCGTATACGATGTTGGGGCTGCTATAGGCTACATCCACGGAGGTCTTGCCGACCGGGTGAGCCGCTCCTCCCGGCAGTCCTTTATTAAGCCGCTCCCAGGTCCTGCCGCCATCTTTTGACCGGAAGATGCCGCTGCCGGGTCCACCGCTATTGAGGTTCCAGGTATTAAAGGCCACCTGCCACATGGCGGCATAGAGGATATTGGGGTGTTGGGGATCGATGGAGAGGTCGGAGCAGCCGGTATTCTCGTCGACGAAGAGAATGCGTTGCCATGATCTACCTCCATCTGTTGTTTTGTATACGCCCCTCTCCTGTTGCGGAGCGTGGGTACTACCCAGGGCCCCTACATACACGGTATTGGAATCGTTGGGATCTACGATGACACGGCTGATGCGGCCCGTGGCCTGCAGGCCCATGTTGGTCCAGGTGTTGCCCGCGTTGGTGGATTTATAGATGCCGTTGCCCATCGCTTCGGCGGGGCGGATGAGAAAGGTCTCGCCGGTGCCGGCCCAGACCTGGTTAGGCGCAGTAGGAGCGATAGCCAGGGCGCTGACGGAAGAATTGTCTGTGCTGTCGAAGACAGGCTTCCAGGTAATCCCCTGGTCTTCTGTCTTGAATAGTCCACCGGAGGCGGCCCCCACATAAGCTATGCCGGGATTACCCGGTACGCCGGTTACGGCGATCGCGCGGTTGCCGTCCGGCCCGATGAAACGGAAGTGCAGCTGTTTGAAGAGACTGCTATCGAACTGCTGGGCGGAGCCAGCCAGACAGCAACTACATAAGAGCAACAACAAGGAAGTTAGTCTGGACATGAAACTATTTTTGTGAAAATTACCGTAGGATCGTTAAAAACAGCGTCAACGGTTCAAATCGGTATAGGATTGATTAATATCGGATAAGTCGTGCTGTGATGGGCGGATGAGGGCCGGAAGCGGTGATGCCGGGTAAATCGGCAGACCGCTGGTCGAAGCCGGGTCTGCTCCTCAGACGGCCTGTAGTTTCCCCTGGCTCCGCTGTCTGCGCCGGTAATAACGGTACCGGATAATGGTAGCGGCGACCAGCGCGAGCCCGCACAATTCGCTGATCAGCTTTTCTCCGTCCAGCCAGTCGACCGGTCTGTCCTTTAATTGCGGATCCATGACGATGCCGTGGATGACGAATAAAAGGGCCGTGCCATAGGAGATCAGGTGGATATTTTTCCAGGTCCGGAAGCCCATCCTGTTCTTCACCGCTTTTTGTGTTGTGATGATGACCACGATGAGGGCATAGAGCGCCAGGCTGCCCAAAATGACCCAGAGGGCCTGGTGCGGGGCGTCTACCGGAAAGAGGATATCCTTCCAGCTAAATTTGGATGCCGTATCCGGAAGCAGCAGCAGCGGATGAGCTGCTGCCAGGGCCAGGGCCACGTAGGCTGTCCAGTTGTGCAGGCTGTCAATACTGATGTTCCTAAGGATAACCGGTAATCTCTTCCAGAGCGGTGAGCGCCGGTAGGCCGTGCTGAGCATCATCCCTAACAGGAGATTAAACGTCAGCACGGCCGTGGCGATCAGCCCGATGGTGGAGGAGAGGTCCAGCCAGTCGATATTCATATTTGATGCGATTTATTCTTTTGTACCGGATTCTTCTTTCACACTGATCATAGGCACCTGTCGTTCATAGATCAGTTTATTCAATGCAGGCAGGTCGGTGTGAAAGATGTCTTTCAATTTATTTAGTTGAATATCTGCTTTTCCGCTAAGGTCGACGAATACTTCCCGGACCTGCTGGCTGGGGACCCTGTTGCCGGCGGCCGCTACTCCATAGACGCCGGAGAGTTTGTCATTGAGGCGGATAGGAAAGTTCAGCATGTCCTGAGAGCTTTTCGATTTAGTCTGATAAAGCGCCTCTTCAATGTTGGTCAGTTTATGAATAATGCTATCCGAGAGCTGGTGTACCGGTTTGCCGGTGCTGTCCAGCCGGCCATTCAGTTCCTGAAGTTGTGTCCGGGTGCTGCGAATGCGGAGGATGGCTTTCTGTACCTCGTCATATTTATCCCGTATCTGTACCAGGAACCCGATCTGATCGTCATACTGCGCTTCGGTCATCTTCACATAGGGGTCAGCTTTAACGGTGAAGGTGACGTCCGCGGAGTCTTTTTCATAACGGATGCGGGCCGTGTATTTGCCGGGGCCTATTTTGGGATTACCGGCGCCGCCTGTCCAGAGCAGCATACCGGGGATCGTTTTTACGGGCGGGTAAAACATATCCCATACGAAGGTATTCATGCCGGCATTGACGTCCAGCTGTTCTTCCGGTTCTTTTGCTTTGGTGCTGAAGGTGCGGATGGGTTTGTGCTGTTTGTCGAAGACGGTCACCGATACTTTTGATGAGTCTGTAGCATTCTCCAGCCAGTAATGGAAGACTACGCCATTGGGTGGGTTATCTCCTATATTATGGAGTGGGATACCCCGGTTGCGGCGTCGGCCTCCACCGCCTTCCATTCTCCAGGTCTCGTTGACGTCAAATACTTTGAGGTGTTGGGAAAGGGGGGCATCCGGCCGCTGCTGCAGGAGGCTAAGGTCGTCGATGGCCCAGAAAGCGCGTCCCTGGGTGGCGACGATGAGGTCATTGTCTTTTATCGTGAGATCAGTGACGGGTACGATGGGCAGGTTCTGCTGGAATTTCTTCCAGTGTTCGCCGTCGTCATAGCTGATATACATGCCGTATTCCGTGCCGGCATAGAGCAGGCCTGCCCGCCGGTGATCTGCCCGAACGACTCTTGCGAAGTGCATGGGATCGATGCCGGTGGTGATCAGCTTCCAGGTCTTTCCATAATCTTCCGTCCGGAAGATATAGGGGGTGTAGTCGTCCAGCCGGAAGCGGGTGCCTACGAGGTAGGCGGCTCCTTTTTTAAAGGGGTCCGGCTCGATGGAGTTCCAGAGGGTCCATTTGCCGGCGGTGGGAGGCGTAACGTTGTCCCAGTGTTGTCCGCCGTCCTTGCTGATATGGACCAGGCCGTCGTCGCTACCTGTCCAGAGAAGGTCTTTCTCCAGGGGAGACTCGGTAGCGGTGAAGATGGTGCAGTAATATTCTGCGGAGGTATTGTCTTTGGTGATGGGTCCGCCGCTGGGCCCCTGTTTGGATTTATCGTTGGTGGTAAGGTCGGGGCTGAGGGTTTGCCAGCTCTGTCCTTCGTTGTCGGTGGCGAAGAGCTGGTTACCTGCCGCATAGAGGCGGTGCGGGTTGTGGGGAGAGAAGAAGATGGGGTAATTCCACTGGAAGCGGTATTTCAGGGAATCTGCTCCGGCGCCCGTAGGATTGTCGGGCCAGACGTCGAGGGAATAGCTCTCCCCCGTACGATGATCGAGCCGGCCCAGGTAACCGTCATAGTTACCTCCGTACACCACATCGAAGTTGAGAGGATCCGCTACGATGTACCCGCTCTCGAAGCCTGCTGTCGGCTCCCAGTCCTTGTCGGTGATGCCGGGCCCGGAGGTCCTGCTTTTTATGCGGACGCTGGAATTGTCCTGTTGAGCCCCCAGCACGTGGTAGGGGAAGGCGTTGTCGGTAGTCACCCGGTAGATCTGTGCCGTGGGTTGATTGTCGACGGTGCTCCAGTCGTTACCCCTGTCGAAGCTTACCTGGGCGCCTCCGTCATCGGCGAGGATCATACGGCTGCCGTCTTCCGGGTCAATCCACAGATCATGGTGATCGCTGTGAGGGGTATTGATGCGGGTAAAAGTCTTACCACCGTCTATGCTATTGAGCATCTCTACGTTGAGGCAGTAGATAAGGTTCTCATTTTTGGGGTCTACATAAACTTTGTTGTAGTACCAGGCGCGCTGACGGATATTGTTCTCACTGTTGACCTTTGTCCAGGTGGCTCCCTTGTCGCTGCTGATGAAGAGGCCTCCGTTGGCGTTCTCCACCATGGCGTATACCTTGTCGGGATTGGCCGCCGTGGTGGCTACATTGACGGCGCCCCATATTCCTTTGGGCAGGCCTTTATTAGCCGAAAGGTTGGTCCAGGTTTCCCCGCCGTCGGTACTCTTATAGATACCGCTGCCTTCGCCGCCGCTCTCCATGCTGTAGGGGGTACGTTTGACATGCCACATGCCGGCGTATAATACGGAGGGATTGCCGGGTTCCATGACGAGTTCGGAGCAGGCGGTCTGGTCGTTGACGAAGAGCACTTTTTTCCAGGACTTACCGCCGTCGGTGGTCTTGAAGACCCCTCTTTCCGTGTTGGGTCCGAACAGGTGTCCCATGACGGCCACCCAAACGATGTCGGGGTCTTTGGGGTGGATGAGGATGCGTTCGATATGCCGGCTGTCTTTCAGGCCAAGGTTTTTCCAGGTACGGCCTCCGTTATCCGTGCGCCAGATGCCGCCCAGGTTCTCGGAGACGTTGTTGCGAAGGGTGCACTCGCCTTCTCCCGCGTAGACGATGGTCTCATCGCTGGGAGCCACGGATACGGCCCCTACCCCTCCGCCGAAAAAGCCGTCGGAGACGTTTTTCCAGTTATTGCCGCCGTCCATTGTTTTCCAGAGCCCTCCTCCGGTGGCGCCGAAATAGAAAGTGTTCTTATTTTTTAAGCTGCCGGAGACGGCGTCGGCCCTTCCTCCCCGGAAGGGGCCCAGGAGCCGGTATTTCACCGGAGAGAAATACAAGGAGTCTGCCCTTTCGGTAGAAACGGCGGGGCTGGGGGCCTTTTGTTTCTTTTGTGCGAAAGAAGAAACAGAAAAGCCGGTTGCCAAAAGCAGTAACAGTAGTGAAGATCTCATGTGTGTAAAGTTATTATTGTAGAGTTGATTTTCCAGCCGCCTGCAATTTTGCGTTGAGGGCTGGCAATTCTTTTTCTTTTAAATGGGTCCATGCGGCATCGGTGGCTGTGGCAGCCTGTCTCGTTGCCTGCAAGGCGGATATCAGCTGGGAAGTGGGCGGAAGATCCGCTTCACTCAGCGTGTTGAGCAGCGCGCCGAAATTACCTTGCAGCTGGGAATAGCTTTGCAGGGAGCCGGCGTTGGCGGCGCCACGTCTTCCTCTTGTGGGGGTCCCTTCCAGGGAGGCAGCGGTTGCATCCAGTTCTTTCAGGGAAGTCTCCAGTGTCAGGGGAAGATCGGTCAGTGATGCGATCTGTGCCCGGAGTGCGTGTACCTGGTCATGTCTTGTCATGGCGTCCTGTCTTCCCTTGTAGGCGATGAGCGAAAGGTCGTGCTGCTGTTGTAAGGCCGGCAGCGGAGTGTGTACCCGGGGGTCCATCTTTACCGTCAGCGGCTGCGTATAACTCTTTCCGTTAACGGTCAGTTTTATCGTGTAGGTACCCGGCATCACCCAGGGGGAGGTGGGTGAAGGGGCCGTGTTGGCAAAGGTGGCGCCGATGGGATAAGCCGGCGGGATATTCAGGGGCTGGTAGTGGAGGTCCCACAAGAAGCGATGGGCCCCGGCTTCCGCCGAGAGGATCTGCTGCGGCCGGATCCAGTAAGTGGGGATATTCACGTCCGGGATGCCATAGAGCGTATCGGTGCTGGCATAGTGACGGATGATCTTGCCGGCGGCATCCGTAAGGTCGAGGGTCACTGGTCCCGTAGCCT
The DNA here is from genome assembly GCA_035492545.1 of Puia sp. Taxonomy (GTDB): domain Bacteria; phylum Bacteroidota; class Bacteroidia; order Chitinophagales; family Chitinophagaceae; genus Puia. Next base: position 22,966 of record DATJJD010000152.1, on the reverse strand, counting down.
TTTCTTTCAGATAATAGTCGATGACGGCGCCATCCGGTGGATTTTCTCCTCCGGGTTCTTCCTGGGGAAGGGGGGTGTCGGTGCCCATATTCCAGCGTACTCTTATGGCGGAGGCAGGACGGTATAATACGGCATCCTGTGCGGCTGTCTCCGGGCTGAGCTGGCGAAGGGGGCTGATATCGTCCAATATCCAGAAGGATCGGCCGTGGGTGGCCAGCACGATGTCATTGTCTTTGATAACCAGGTCACGCATGGAGGAAGCGGGCATGTTGAGCCGCAGTGATAACCAGTGTGCGCCGTCATCGAAGGAGACATAAACGGCTCTTTCGGACCCGGCCAGCAGGAGGCCTTTCCGTTTTGTGTCTTCCCGGACCACGTTGATGGGGTCTTTAGGGAGGCCGGCGTCTATCGATGTCCAGGTCTTTCCTCCGTCATGGGTCTTATAAATATGGGGGGCCATGTCGTCCAGGCGGATGCCGTTGACGGCGGCATAAGCGGTGTTGACGTCTGTATGACCTGCGTCGATAAGGGATATTTTGCTCCAGGAGGGAATTCCCGGCGGAGTGACATTCTTCCAGGTCTTACCGCCGTCGCGGGTGATGTGAATGAGGCCGTCGTCGGTGCCGGCCCAGATGGTGTTGCTGTCCAGGGGGGAGGGGGCGACGGTGTAGATCACTCCCCGCCTGGGCATTTTCTGCAGTGCCGGAGTATTAAAAATGCCAATACTGGCCGGGATGTCCCAGGACTCACGGCTAAGGTCGGGGCTGATCACTTTCCAGGAATGACCTCCGTCCCTTGTCGAAAAGAGTACGTTGCCGGCAAAGAACAGCGTGTGCGGATCGACGGGTGAGAAGAGTACGGGGGCTGTGCGGAGGAAGCGGTACTTGCCGCTGCCGATCGCTTCGGGGGCTATATTCTGGACCTGTCCGGTGCGTTTGTCATAGCGGGTGATTTTCCCCCCGTAAATGATGTTGGGATCCAATGGATCGGCGGCGATGTATCCATATTCCTCCACGCCTACGGGATGCCATTCGCGGAAGGTTATCTCCCCATCGTTGCCCCGGGAGGAGATGCCTACGGAGCCGCTCTCCTGCTGCCCTCCATATACATTATAGGGGAAGGCGTTGTCGGTGCTGACGTGATAGAACTGAGCCGTGGGCTGGTTGTACCAGGAGGAGAAGGTCTGACCGCCGTTGACGGTGATGATGGCCCCCTGGTCGCAGGCGATCAATAATATTTCCGGGTGATCGGGGTTGATCCAGATGCGATGATAGTCGTCTCCGCCGGGAGCGCCCCGGTAGGCATTCCAGGACGAACCTCCGTCTGTCGACTTCCAGACGACCACGTCGGCGGTGTAGACGATGTCTTTGTTCTTCGGGTCGACCTTGATCTCCGCGAAGTCGTCTCCCCTACCCCAGAAACGCTGGTCGCTGTTGAGCTTGGTCCAGGACTGTCCCGCATCGTCGCTGCGGTAGATACCACCGTGCGCGCCGGCATCCACGGTGGCGAAAAGGCGATTGGGGTCGGAAGGGGCTATGCAGAACCCGATGCGGCCCAGGCCTTCCGCGGTGGTGGGTAGTCCCCGGGTGAGCTGCTGCCAGGTGGCGCCGCCATCCGTAGATTTGAACAGGCCGCTGTTGGGGCCATTCCAGGAGCCATTCTCCCAGGGGCCCTGGCGGCCGGCCCAGAGGTCAGCATATATAATATTGGTATTAACGGGGTCGATGGTTACCTGGACAGCCCCGGTATTCTCATCTTTATATAGGACTTTTTCCCAGGTCTTTCCACCGTCTGTGCTGCGATAGACGCCCCGTTCGGGATTGGGGCCATAAGGGTGGCCCAGTACGGCGGCGAATATTTTGTTCTCATTACCCGGGTCGATGGCCAGGCCTCCGATCTGTTGCCCCGCGGCTAATCCGAGATGGGTCCAGGTCTTACCGGCGTCATTGGATCTATATACGCCGTCGCCTACAGAGAGGTCGGGCCGTTGGATGCCTTCGCCGCTGGCTACGTAGATGACGTTGGGATTGGAAGGCGCTACGGCTACATCGCCGATGGAGCCGGTGGGCTGGTCGTCAAAGATAGGCGTCCAGGTGCGGCCGAAGTCGGTGGTCTTCCATACGCCCCCGTTGTTGACACCTATATAAAAGGTGTTGGGCTGCTGGGGAACGCCGGTACCTCCCACGGTGCGACCACCCCGATGGGGCCCGATCATACGCCAGTGCAAATTATTAAACAGGGAAGGGTCGGGAGCCTGTGAAAAGGTATAGTCCACAGGGAAGATAGATATAACGGCCAGGGCAAGAACCGAAAAGACGGATAGTATCGGCCTTCGGGTCGAAAACGGTAATTTTCTCATGTATCATTATATTAAGCAAAAGTAAAGCGGCCGAAAATTTCGGGATTATCTGCTGATCAGCGAAACCGTCCATCCTCTTTTAATGACTTATTCATCGAAAAGCCTTTTAGTCATCGTGAAATGGAAAAGATTTTGTGGATATGTTTTCCTTCTTAATATTTGGAGTTATATAATTTTATTTCTAATTTAGCCTATCACTCATTCCCAGGTTAAGAATGTCGTAAACCTGGAGTTCTCCAATCCGTCCATATCTACCTACCCCCCCATAGACTCCTGCCCTGTTGCATGTTGCTCTTTTTATGCAATTTGACATTAAAACTATAAACAATGACAAAGACGGAAAACTTAGAAGAAGAGATCAAAAATCTCGAAGCGGAGAATGCAAAACTCAGAAAGGAACTTGCGTCGCGAAAAAGATCTTATTCAGGTACTTATGATCGGGGGCAGTATGCCCGGGGTCAGTACGACCGTGAGCAGGATCGGTACGAGCGCACCCGGGACGACATCTCCGACACGATGCAGGACACTACGAGAACTCTTGCGGATGAGACCAGTAAAGTGGTAAGAGGTATGACCCTTTCTTTCTTTGAAGGCATACGGGTTTATGCCGAGGCATGGAATGTATTTGCGGATGAAGTCACCAACAGAAATCAGTCCGGGACTTATGCTTCCGCCGGCGAACAGGCCAGGAGTCTGCCCGGAGATATTTTTTCCGGAATGGCCAGGTCTTACAACAAGCTGACAGAGATCCCCTCCAGAGCCATTGACAGGTTCTACTCCGCTTACCAGGAAGGTGCCGACCGGTCCGACAGGTATGAAAGATCTGAAAGATCAGACAGGTCTGCAAGGGCTGGAAGATCCGAGAGATTTGAAACGACTGAAAGATCTGAAGGTCCTGAAAAGACGACCGAGAAGACCGAAAAAACTGAAAAGCACACTACGAAAGACTGAAATCACACCACTACAGGCCTTTAAAATCACCGGCTTTTTTTACAATATCGTGGATCTGTCAACGTAGATCATCCGATATTGCGCCTACTACCGATCTGCCATACCGGAAAGCCGTCGTTAAGACTATTCCGTCGAACCACCTGCAAGGCTTTACCTTATTAGCTCACTCTGTTTAGTAATCACCCCTGGTTTGCTCAAACCCTTTACCGGGTCCATGATTAGTTCATGATTATTTCATGCTGTCACTACTATGCCCGTGTCATAACGGTCTCAGAAGTGGAGTTACCCTAGTATTATGCATAGGTCTACCCATATACGCTATAGAGTCCCTTCCCTGCTGCTCGACCTAGGTCGGGCAGGCAAATTATTTTGGGTCGTTTCGAAATTCCTCTTCTCGTATCTCTTTAATAAAAATTATGGATCGCTGTTACGGCATTCTTTCGAGCAAATGGGTCTTACTTATCTGAAGCTGGGGCAATTCCTCGCTTTACGCTTTGACCTGTTGCCCAAGGAGGTGCTGGCGGAGATGAATAATCTATTCGAGAATGTCGAGAATGTGCCTTTCGAAAGGATCAGGCAGCAGATCGAGCGGGAATTACAGCGGCCATTGGAAGAAGTTTACCCGGTGTTCGACCCGGTGCCGGTGGGGGCTGCCACGGTAGCGCAGGTGCATGAAGCCGTAACCTTCCGCAATGAAAGGGTCGCCGTCAAAGTGCAGCGACCGGGCATCGACCGCATCTTTCGGGCGGACATCCGGAACCTGCGTAAGCTGTCGAGACTCGCTGACCTTTTTCATTTAGGCGGAGCATTCGTATTAACAGATGTGCTGGATGAATTTGATCAATGGACGGGACGGGAATTGAGTTTCCGGTCGGAGGCCAATACAGCGGAGCGGCTTCGCCGCAGCGCCCTCCCGTATGAAATCATCCCGAGGATATACCAGGACCTCTCGACGGACAAAATGATCACGATGGAATTTATCCAGGGGTTAAGCCTGGCCAAGGTGATAGAGCTAAAGGAGGAAGGCGGATTGGAGGCTGTAAAAGAGCGATTGCCCGACCTTGATCTATCTCTTATCGGTAATCGGATCGCCAATGCCGTTCTCCGGCAACTTTTCATCACCGGGTTCTTCCATGGTGACCCTCATCCGGGAAATATTTTTATTCAGAACAACAACACGGTAGCCTTTTTGGATTTTGGCATCTTCGGAGAGATGAATGGCGAGCAGTTGGAAATATTATCCGGGCATCTGGAAAATATCGCCCTTGGTAATATCAATGAAAGTTTCCGGTATTATGCCATGCAGTATCAGCCTACGGAAGACACCGATATGATCCAGTTCGAAAAGGAAGGCAGAGAGGTGTTGCGCCGATGGTACCTGATCTCTATCGACCCTTATGCGAAAGCCGAAGACAAACACCTGGGCAAGGTAGGCAGCGAAATGTTCGACGTTATCCGGCGAAATAAGTTGAAGGGAACTACGAGTGTCCTGCTTTTCTGGAGAGCCCTCTATGCCCTCGATGTAAGTGCTTTAAAGCTGGCTGAATACTTCGACCTGATGGTGGAAATGAAAGCTTTTTTTATACGGATCAGGCCAGGGCTCTGCGAGCGTGCTATCAGCACGGCCGCCAACCGGGACACTCATGAGGCTATCGGGCGGCTCGGCCAGGAGTGGCTTCCCTACTGGGATAAGACCCTTGCCAATCTTTCCGGAAGCGATCAGCCGGTCCTAAGCCGGAGGTCTCCTGCCAAACAACGTTGGCTCGATAAGGAAACCAGATGGCTTGCCGGCGGGGTGCTGGCGCTGTCTGCCGTTATACTTGTAACCGTCCCCAGGTCTTCCCTGCCAACGCCGTTGTATCTATCGGCGCTGTTGTTGGTAAGTCTTGGGTTGTTGCTGTTTGTTATGTATACCCTGGTCAGGTTATTGTCCGGGAAAGAGATTTGAACTATTAAAAATCCTATTAAAAGTTAAACCACCATACCTAAATGACTTACGTCGTAAAAAGCACGGGGGAAATTCTCAAACGCCGTGTACTCAAGGGACCTGTGCCTTTCCGCCAGCGGCTTCAGCGGATGGGCCCCATCTTTATAAAGATCGGCCAATACCTTGCCTTAAGGCCGGATATCCTGCCACAGGAATACTGTGATGAGCTGATGTTATTATTCGAACAGGTGAATCCCTTTCCCTGGAATGAGGCAAAAGCTATCCTCCAGGAAGAATTAGGGCGTCCTCCTTCCGAACTCTTCGACTATATCAATCCGAGGCCGGAAGCAGCGGGGTCGCTGGCACAGGTGCATATAGCCCGGTTAAAAGACGGAACGGAAGTAGCTGTCAAGATACAGCGGCCGGCCATCCGTGAAAGAGTGCTGAGGGACCTGAGACGCGCCAGTTTTATTGCGCGACTGATCGAGCTCAGCGGTACGGTCCGGACCTTCTCGCCGCAAGACGTCGTCCGGGAGATCAAAGAATGGATGCTCCAGGAGATCGATTTTACGATCGAGCTGTCCAATCTTACACAGATGTACCAGCATATGAAGGGCAGTAAGATCGAAAAGGTTCCCAGGCCTTATCCCGAATATAGTACTTCCCGGGTGTTAACGGCCGGCTATCTGCGGGGTGTCTCTTTCAGCGAGTTGCTGTATACGCTGAGAACCGGCAGTGAGGCCGATCTGGCCCGGCTCGACAAACTGGGTATCGATCCGCGTCAGCTTGCCGCCCATCTTTTCCAATCCTGCCTCACTCAAATTTTCACCTATCAGTTCTTCCATGCCGACCTGCATCCCGGCAACCTTATTGCCCAGGAAAATAACAAGGTGGGGTTCGTGGATTTCGGGCTTTGCGACAAGCTGGACGAGACTCTGCGTGTCAAACAATTGCGCTATCTAACGGCGGTATACAACCGCAATATAGAGAACATGTTCAAGGCCATCACAGAGATATTGATAGCCGACGACCGGACGGACATGGAGGCTTTCCGGAGAGATTTTTTTGCGGAGACGGGGACTTTATTCAAGAGAAGGCCCCGGGGCAGCCGTGGGGCGAGACGGAGAGAGGAAGAAGGCCGGCAGCGGGGAACAGCCGACGGGCGGGAAACGAGCGGTAGAGACGGACGCGAAACGAGCGGTGGAGGCGGGCGGGAAACGAGTGGCGCCGACAGACGGGATACCACGGAAGGCCCTGAAAGGCAGGACCTAAAGGACGTCCGGGGCGGGTTCGGCCAGTATCTTATCAGCATCATGCAATCGGCCCGGATGAACAGGCTACAAGTCCCTGCCGACATCTTATCCATGTACCGGGCGCTGCTGACGGCAGAGACCGTAGCCAGGCAGTTGGACCCCCATGTGGACCTGGGCGCTATCGGCCGGCAATTTTTTACCAGGGTCCAGACAGAAGAGCTGCACCGGTCATTCAGGCACGACAATCTCCAGGCCAATGCCTTAAACCTGATTACGCTGTTACGGGATTCCCCTGGCCAGCTACAGCAACTGTTATATGAGGTCTCGGAGGGTAAGTTCGCCCTGAATGTCTCCGTAACGGAGGTGCCCAAAGCCGTGAGGAGCCAGAACAAGCGGGTAAAGGTGCTGGTGACCGCCATTCTCTCATTAGGCGTCACCGTACTACTGGCCCGGTCCTCTCTGCCGGTAATCCTGGGGATCCATTTATCGTGGGTCCTGTGGGGCATCTTAGTACTCTTCTATATTTCCGTTTATATCCAGCTCAAGAAATTATAATGAAGTCGCCCCAACCTTACCAATCGTCACCGGGAATAACGGAGCCGCTATCGATACTGATCCAGGGCTGGGTCCGGGTATGTAACTCCTTTTTCAATCCCTGCCATCCATCTTCTTCCTCCGGGAACCCGGACGATTACCCGGACCTGGAGATGGAGATCCTCAAGATGAAGAACCTGTTACAAAAGGTAATGGGTGGCGGCACGGATAAGGAACTTATCCGGTTATTAAATAAGGCGGCCGCAAGGGGAGACGAATTCTCGGAGATGGCGATCGTCTGGATCGACCTGATCGATGTCCTGGTGCAGCATTCGGAGAAACGTTATGGGGCCAGCAGCAACAAAGGCTCACTGAAGTCCTCCTATGTCAAAGAGGTCATCAAACAATTGCTGAATGCCGAGAAATTCGAGGTCCCGAATATTCCCGATTATCTTATCCCGGTTATCGTCGACGGGTTGGTAGATTGGGCGATAGATGCGCTGGTGGCGGTGACCAACAAGTATGGCCTATGGGAAACCGACGATCCCAAGCCAGATTCGTTATGGGCTATGCTCCGGATATTCTTCCATAATATGGCAAAATATGCCGGCGCCGTGCTGCGGGTGGTCGCCTGGCCTTTTGTACAACTTTACCGCAAGCTGCGTCCGAAGATACCGTTGCCGCCTGGCGTACAATCTGCTGTCGATGCCGTCAAACGAAAAGGGCTGATCGCAAAGGATGGGTATTTCTTCAAGGACCTCCTGGACGCCATTGTCTGGATCGGCAATCACCGGGAGCAGTTGGTTGCTGCCGTTCAGCTTCTCTTCGAGACGGTGCAGCTCACCGAACGGTTTGTCAATGCCAGCGGGGAGGAGAAGAAAGAATATGCCACCCGGATCATTTTAGCGGTGCTGACGGACAGCGGGTTTGTCAACAAAGGAGGATTAATGTACAGTTTTTTACAGGCAGCTATTGAAACGGGTATCGACGTGGCCGTATATCTTTTCAATAAACGCAAGGTCTTTACGCATACTAACACCATTCCCATCAACTAATAAAAAAGCAAAATTTCATTTATGAAATCTAAGAAGTCCAACCCAGACACACCGAAGTTAAAAGCCAAAGGAGGCTCAGCGGAGCCTATTGCGATCATTGGGATCGGGTGTCGTTTCCCGGGTAATGCAGATAGCCCCGAACGATTCTGGCAGCTCTTAAAAGATGGCGTCAATGCTATTACGCCTATTCCCGACGACCGGTGGGGAACGAGCAGCTTTTATGATCCGGACCCGTTGAAGCCGGGGAAGATGTATGCCCAGTGGGGTGGTTTTATAAAAGATATCAGCATGTTCGATGCTGACTTTTTCGGTATATCTCCCAAGGAGGCGTCGCGGATGGATCCACAGCAACGACTGTTGCTGGAAGTATCTTACCAGGCGATAGAGGATGCGGGGCTTTCGTTAAACGATCTGTCCAATTCCAATACAGGGGTATTCGTAGGTATATCTACCTGTGACTATGGCGCTATCCAGGGCAATCCGACCGAACGCCAGTCGATCAATGCCTATACTAACCTGGGTATCGGGATGTGCATTGCCGCCAACCGGCTCTCCTATCAATATAATTTTCATGGGCCCAGCTTTGCCGTCGATACGGCCTGTTCATCCTCCCTGGTGGCTACACACCTGGCCTGTCAGAGTATCTGGAACGGGGAATCTTCCATGGCCCTGGTAGGCGGCGTGAATGCCATCCTCAAGCCGGAAGGGACCATCGGCTTCAGCAAAGCATCGATGTTGTCCAAAGACGGCCGGTGTAAAAGCTTTGATGCTAACGCGAATGGATATGTCCGGTCGGAAGGAGCCGGCATGGTGATCTTAAAACCCTTATCCAAAGCTATTGCCGATAAAGACTCTATCTATGCCGTCATCCGGGGCACGGCTATCAACCAGGACGGCCGTACGACGGGCATTGCCTTGCCCAACCAGGAGGCCCAGGCCGCCTTATTGAAGGAAGCCTATGAGAAGGCCGGACTGGATCCCGCCAATGTCGGTTATGTAGAGGCCCATGGCACGGGAACCACCGTTGGAGACCCTATCGAGGTCAATGCCCTGGGGACCGTTATCAGTTCCAACAGAAGCAATGATAACGAGTGTTATATCGGATCGGTAAAGACGAATATCGGGCACCTGGAAGCCGCTTCCGGCATTGCGGGTCTTATCAAGGCCGCCCTGTGTATCAAACATCGCCAGATCACGCCCAATCTCCATTTTGAAACGCCCAATCCCCATATTCCTTTTACCGATCTCCGGTTTAAGGTTCCGCAAAGTCTGGCGCCTCTAACGCCGACCAATAATCCGGCTTTTTTAGCCGGCATCAACTCCTTCGGGTTTGGGGGCGCCAATGCGCATGTTATCCTTGGTCTGGCCCCGGACGGTGTCACCGGTCAGGCAGCGGAGGTTCATAAGGCCTTGCTGCTGCCCCTTTCCGCCCGCAGTGAGCAGGCGTTAAAAGCCTATTGCAAATCTTATATAGAATTCTTCACCCATGAGAAAGAGACGCCGCTCGCCAGTATCTGCAGCAGTGCAAGCCTGCGCAGGGAGCATCATGACATCCGGCTGGCCGTTGTAGGCGCCAGCAAGGAAGAGATGATCGATCAGCTGAACGCTTACCTGGCGGAGGAGAACCGTCTGAGCATGTCTTCCGGACGGGCCCATGTGCCTGCGGACCAGCCCATCGTATTCATCTTTTCGGGTATGGGGTCACAATGGGTGTCGATGGGCACTTCCCTGTTGCAAGAGGAGCCTGTGTTCCGTCAAACGCTTGAAAAGATCGACAAGCTTCTGAAGAAATATGTGCCCTGGTCATTGATCAGGGAGATCAGCGCCCCCGAGGAGAAGTCGAGGATCCACGAAACGGCTATTGCCCAGCCGGCTATTTTTGCCATGCAGGTGGCCCTTCTTACCCTCTGGCGTTCGTGGGGTGTGAACCCGGACCTGGTGCTGGGACATAGCGTCGGGGAAGTGGCGGCGGCTTATGCGGCGGGGATATTAAGCCTTGAAGAGGCCGTCAAGCTGATCTATCATCGCAGCCGTCTGCAGCAAAAGACAGCGGGGCAGGGTAAGATGCTTGCCGTCGGGCTGTCCGCAGAGGAGTCACGGGAGCTGATAAAAGAATATGGGGAGGCCGTCTCTATAGGCGCCATCAACAGCCCCACCGATGTCACGCTTTCCGGTGATGCCGGGTCGCTGGAAAAAATCGCGGCCGTCCTGGATAAAAAAGGAGTGTTCTGTAAATTCCTGCAGGTGGAGGTAGCTTATCACAGCTCTAAAATGGATCAGATCCAGGAGGAGTTTATGCAATCGCTGCAGGATCTTTCCCATCAGCCGGCGATCATCCCCTTCTATTCTACCGTCACCGCCGACCGTCTCAGCGGGGAGGAGATGGATGTCCATTATTGGTGGAGCAATGTCCGCAAGCCGGTACAATTCGGTCCCGTTATCGAGTCGCTGGCAGGGATGGGTCATACCCTATTCCTGGAAGTAAGTCCTCATACGGTCCTTTCGGTGGCCACCAATGCCTGTCTGAAGAAAGCGGGCAAAGAAGGGACGGTGGTCTGCACGTTAAGAAGGCAGCAGCCAGAGCGTGCCATGATGATGGGCAACCTGGGTAAACTTTATACCATCGGGTATCCTATTTCCTGGAAATGTTTGTATGAGCCCCAGGCCAGCTTTATCAAGCTGCCTCCCTATCCCTGGCAGAAAGAACATTTCTGGCAGGAGACCCCTTTATCCCGGCAGGTACGGTTAGGCAGTAAGGTACATCCTCTGCTGGGTCATCAGAAAGACTCCGCTTATCATACCTGGGAAAATGAGATCAGCAGACAGGCATTGTCTTATCTGACGGATCATACTATCCAGGAGAGTGTCATCTTCCCGGCTGCGGGTTACATCGAGATGGCCCTGGCTGTCGCCAGGGAAACCCTGGGAGCCGGCCCCTGTGTAGTAGAAGAGATCCAGCTGCATAAGGCATTGTTCCTGACAGATACGGAAGTCACCACCGTAAACTTTATCACCGATCCTAAAAAGAACAGCTTCGAAGTATTCTCATCGGTGAATGGCTCTGAAAATACCTGGTCCCGTCATGTATCCGGGAAAGTCCGGTTGCTGAATGAGGCCTATGCAACGGGCATCCGGCCCTCGCCTCTTCCTCAGCATTTAGAAAAAGTAATTCCGAAAAAAAGGGTTTATGACCGGTTTCATGGAGCCGGTCTGCAATACGGTCCGCTATTTCAGGGCATCGAGGCACTCCGGACCAATGACCTGGAAACAGTGGCCCAGTTAAGACTACCCGAAACCCTACTATCCGGTTTGGACGAATATATCATCCATCCCAGCCTGTTGGACGCCTGTTTCCAGACTTTACTGGGGACGATCGGGTTCAGAGGTCCCGGCGGTCACTCGATCGAAGGCGTCTACCTCCCGGTCAGCATCGAAAAGATAGAATTCCTCAAACCGCCGGCCAGGGAGTGTATTGCTCATGCCCGGCTAACCCTGGACAAGAAAGACCAGGTGCGGGGAAATATAACCTTAACCGACAAAGAAGGAGGCATTCTTTTGAGAGTGGTGGGCCTTCATTGTGTCAGCATCGACAAGGCGGGAGCGGGCATCGACAGTCATTTATACAAGTATAAGTGGAAGCTGAAGATCCCCGAAGGGCAGGTAGTCAGGGAACATGCAACCCAATACATTCCCTCTCTCTACCGTCTCGAAGCCGGGCTGAAAGAAGAGGTAGAAAGATTATACGTCCGGTACCGGAGGAAGGAGTATTATGAAAGTTGGGACCCCCAGGCCAATCAGCTGTCGATCGACTATATCCTGCTGGCTTTCCGGAACCTGCAATGGGATATGCGGGAGGGGCAGCAATTCACGCCGGATGCCCTGGCCGAAAGGTTGGCTGTTATTCCGGAACACCGGCAGCTTTTCGTCCGGCTGCTGGATTTCCTGGAAGAAAAGGGGTTCGTAAAAAATACGAATGGGCGATGGGAAGTAACGCAGGCCCCTCCTGTAAAGGATATCCATCAGATCCGGAAAGACTGGAAAAGTCTCTGGCTGCAATTCCCCGGTCATCATTCGGAGCTAACCCTTTTCCAGGCTTGTGCAGAGAAATTATCGGAGGTCCTGACAGGGTTGGTGAATCCGCTGGAGCTAATTTTCCCGAATGGGCAGTTCACCCTTACGGAGCAGCTTTACCAGGACAGTCCCTCTTATCTGCTGTACAACCGCCTGGTCCAAAAAGCCGTGGGAGATGTCATTAAAGAGATCCCCGCCAAACAGACGCTACGTGTCCTGGAAGTCGGGGGAGGAACCGGAGGTTTGACCAAATACACGTTAAAGGTAATGCCGTCCTCCTGTGAATATGTCTTTACCGACATTACGCAACGATTCCTCCAACATGCCGAACAAAAGTTCGAACAGTATCCTTTCGTAAAGTACCAGGTATTGGACATAGAAAAAGATCCTGTCGAGCAGGGCTTTGAGCCTCATTCCTTCGACCTGATCTTTGCGTCGGACGCGCTGCATGCCACTTCCAACCTGCGCAAGACCCTGGAGAACATCAAAACCCTGCTACACTCCGAAGGGATGCTGGTGCTGCTGGAAGGTAATTACATGCGCGCCACCGTTACCCTCATATTCGGGTTGTTAAAAGGCTGGTGGCTTTTTGATGATAAGGATATCCGCGCCATCGATCCCTGGCTATCTGCGGAAGGCTGGAAAAAATTATTGCGGGAGACCGGGTTTACGCAAACAGTCGGCATCACGGAAGGAACGGAACAGGAGCCATCGCTGCATTGTGTGGTGATGGCAAAAGGACCTGTGGTCGAAGAGCCCATCCGGGAAAAAGCGCCGTTGACTCCTCCTGCAGCGCTGCAAGGCCGTTGGCTGGTCTTCGCCGACCGGGATGGCATCGGGGATACGATAGCCGGTCAACTGAATACATACGGGTGTACAACGCTGGTGGTAAAGCCGGGGACTAACTATGCCCGGACCGGTGAAGGACAGTACCAGATGAGGCCCGGCAACGTATTTGATATGCATCAGCTGCTCAAAGCTGCAGGCAATGGCAAGGAAGCCGTTGCTCCTGAGGAGGAAATCAAAGGGATCCTTCATTTATGGAATCTTGACAGCCCTGAATCGGACACGCTGAGCCTCTCTTCCCTGGACGGCTCGCTGGATGCCAATTGTCTTAGCGTGCTGCACCTGGTCCAAAACCTTTCGGCAAATGGGGCGGGGGTTCTGCCTCCTTTGTGGCTGGTGACTTCCGGAGCTGAGGAAACCGGTCCAACCGAGAAGGTAGAAGTGAGTCAAAGTCAGGCCTGGGGGATGGGAAGAGTTATGATGAATGAGTTCCCGAATTTCCAGGTGAAGCTAATCGACCTGAGCCGGGAGAAGAAACAAGAGGATGCGGCGTCTTTGTGGGAAGAGCTGTGGCAGACGGATAAGGAAGACGAGGTGGCTATCCGGGGAGAAGAGCGGTATGTACACCGGCTGTTGCGGACCAGCCTCAACGCCATCGCCACAGAGGCGCAGGCCTATTCACCGGAGAAAGCCAATACGCCTTTCCAGGTCGAAATTTCTCAGGCCGGCATCCTGGATAACCTGAAGGCGATGGCGACCAGCCGTGTGAAGCCGGGACCGGGAGAGGTGGAGATCGAGACCCATGTGGCCGCCCTGAATTTTAAAGATGTCATGATCGCCATGGGACTGCTGCCTGCGGAAGCGTTGGAGGGAGGTTTTACCGGGGCGGCCTTAGGCATGGAATGTAGCGGCATCATCGTTGACAAAGGAGAAGGAGTCAATGACCTTAGTATAGGGGATGCCGTTATTACTTCCGGGCCTGGCACCCTGCGAAGCTATCTTACGGTGGATGTCAATTTCGTAGTAAAGAAACCGGCCCATCTTAGCTTTGAGGAAGCCGCCACCATACCCATCGCTTTTTTAACGGCTTATTATTCGCTGCATTACCTGGGACGGATCGGCAAAGGCGACCGGGTGTTGATCCATTCTGCCACTGGCGGCGTAGGATTGGCTGCCGTACAGATTGCACAGCAGGCAGGGGCTGAGGTATTTGCCACTGCCAGTTCCCCGGAAAAGAAACATTTGTTACGGACCCTGGGGGTGCGGTATGTCATGGACTCCCGCAGCCTCAATTTTGAAGAGGAGGTAATGAATTTTACGGATGGGAAAGGGATCGACATCGTATTAAACTCTCTGACGGGAGATGCGATCCATAAAAGTATAAAGGTATTGAGCGCCTATGGCCGGTTCATCGAAATCGGCAAAAGGGATATTTATGAGAACAGCAAGCTGGAGCTGAAGCCTTTCCGGAATAACCTTTCCTATTTTGCCGTCGACCTGGATAAAATGTGTATGCAGAAGCCGGCCCTTATCAAGGCGATGATGCAGGAGATTATGGAGAAGTTCAGCCTGCCGGCCCCTGAGGGTGGGTCTAAGTTATACAATCCGCTGCCTTACCGGGTATTTCCTGTGAATGAGGTTGCAGCCGCCTTTAAGTATATGGCGCAGGCCAAACATATCGGCAAGGTTGTACTATCGATGCGGGAAGAGCCTGTTGCGATAACGCCTGTACCGGAAGCAACGCTGCCTATCCGTCCCGATGGGACCTACCTGATCACGGGGGGCCTGGGGGGATTTGGTCTGGAGCTGGCGAACTGGTTTATTGAAAAAGGGGCCAGGCACCTGGTGCTGGTTGGTCGTTCCGGTGCTGGTACTGCGAAGGCAAGGTCGGCGTTGAAGAGCATGAAGGAGAAGGGCGCCAGCGTCGTCGCGGCCAAGGCCGATATCAGCCGGGAAGAAGATCTCCGTCGGGTGCTTGATGAGGTCAAACGTACAATGCCTCCGTTATGTGGTATTGTTCACGCGGCTATGAGCATTCACGACGGGCTTATTACCAATTTAACCGATGAGGATATCCGGGATGTCGTGCGACCTAAAACGTTAGGCGCCTGGAACCTGCACCTTCAGACCGAGCAGCTTCCCCTGGATTTATTTATCCTGTTCTCTTCCTTTACTTCCATGATCGGCACACCCGGTCAGGTCAACTATGTGATGGGGAATGCCTTTCTGGACAGCCTGGCCCTGCTGCGCAGGGATAAGGGATTGCCTGTGCTGACCATCAACTGGGGGGCGGTATCGGGGGCCGGGTATGTTGCCGAGAACCCGGAGATCGGAAAGAAACTGGATGCCATCGGTGTCAAGTCAATGCCTTACACCGAATTACTCCACGTGTTGGAGGGGTTGTTGCGGCATCATGCCACCCAGGTGGGTGTGGCGCAGATCGATTGGCAAAAATTGGGCAAACTTCAGATAGGCGGAAGAGTTCCGCCGAAAGTTGCCCACCTGGTAGAGGTCACTTCCGGGGATGGCGTCACCGAGACCGTAGCCTTGCTGGATACCATCATGGCTATTCCGGAGGCAGAGCGGCAGGATTTCCTGGAAAAGAATATCAGCGAACAACTGGCAAAAGTGTTGGGTACTTCGGCAGCCAAGCTGGACAAGGAAAAGTCATTGCTGAATATGGGGCTTGACTCACTGATGGCCGTTGAGATCGGCAACCGGATCCAGCATAGTTTCAGTGTAAATATACCCCCTGTCAAATTCATGCAGGGGATCACGATCAAGGGTATGGCCGAATTCATCCTTCTGCAGCTGACGGAACAGAACGACAAAGCGGAAGCGGTGGTCCTGGCCCCTACGAACGGGCATTCTATGTCCGTGTCCGGGCAAGCGCCGGAGGCTGTTGGGGAGATATCCGACGAAGAGGTGGATGTACTTCTTAAAACCCTATTAGCTGACGAAAAAAGAAACTCCGACAAATGAAAGAATCCATCGATCCCTTCCACGAATTATCCGCGGATGAGAAACGGGAGCTGCTGAAGAAGCTCCTTCAGAAAAGAGCGGAAAAAGAGGCCGGCTCGTCCTATCCCGGGATCATTGCCGATCCTGAACACCGGTACGAGCCTTTTCCCCTGACCGATATTCAATATGCCTACTGGATCGGTCGGACGGGCATCTTCGAATTAGGCAGTGTCGGCACGCATATCTATATGGAGTTCGAAACTGCGGCGCTGGACATGAAGCGGCTGAATCTGGCCTGGCAGCTATTAATTCAGCGGCATGAGATGCTGCGCGCCATCGTGTTGCCGGAAGGCCTGCAGAAGATCCTGCAGGAGGTGCCTGTCTATGAGATCTTCATGACCGATTGGAAACACCTCCCTCCTGGCGAAATCGGGCAGCGGCTGGAAGCCAACCGTAGAAGTATGTCTCACCAGGTATTTCAGCCGGACCGGTGGCCGCTGTTCGAGGTCCGGTCTTTTCTAACCGGCAGCGATCAGCTGCGGCATTGCATCAGCTTCGACTTGCTGTTTGTCGACCTGATGAGTTTCCAGGTGTTGATCCATGAATGGTTTCAACTGTATCAAAACCCTGATGTCCAGCTGGCCCCCTTGCCTGTCTCCTTCCGGGATTATGTGCTCGCCGTCAAAAGGCTGAAGACCTTTGATATCTACCAACGAGCAAAGGATTATTGGTTCAAACGACTGGATACGCTGCCTCCTTCACCGGAGCTGGCCCTGGCCAAAAGTCCCGGAGCTTTGAAAGAGTACCGGTTCTTCCGGCGTCATGCCCGGCTGGAGCCAACACGATGGAGACGTCTTAAACAGAAAGCGCAGGAGCTGGGGCTGACTCCGGCAGCGGTGCTGCTGACCACCTTTGCCGAGACCTTGACCTTATGGTGTAAGAATCCCCGGTTTACCCTCAATCTGATCATCTTTAACCGGCTGCCCCTGCATGAGCAGATCAATAAGATCGTCGGTGATTTTACTTCCGTGAACTTACTGGAGATCGACCACACGGAGAATCTTTCCTTTACCCGCAGGGCCACCCTGTTGCAGACAAGGTTGTGGAATGACCTGGAGCACCGGCATATCAGCGGGGTGACGATCCTCCGGGAACTGGCCCGTCTGCATGGAGGATCAAGGGCTTTTATGCCTGTGGTATTCACCTGCGATATCGTGCAGGGCATCACCTCCTCACAAGATACCCTTCCCTCGCCCATCCCGATGGATTACCGGAATGGCATTTCGCAGACGCCTCAGATCTTCTTCGATCACCAGGTGTTTGAGGACAATGGCGCCTTAACGGTGAACTGGGATACGGTAGATGAGCTCTTCCCGGAAGGGCTGTTGCAAGAGATGTTCGACGCCAATCTTCGTCTTCTCGGGCGGCTGGCCGAAGAAGATGAGCTATGGCATGAGTGCAATATTCAACGCCTGCCTATGCCGCAATTAACGCAAAGGAGGCAGGTCAATGCTACCGATGAGCCTGTACCCGACGTGCTGTTGCAGGACCTGTTCCTGCGGCAGGCGAAACAACGTCCCGATCATCCGGCCGTCATTACTCCCGGCGGTCAATATACGTACCAGGAGATCTATGCCCGTTCCTGTCAGTTAGGGCATGTCATAAGAGACCTGGGTATTGGGCCCAATTCGCTGGTAGCCGTGGTAATGGACAAAGGCTGGGAGCAGGTGGTGGGAGTCCTGGGCATCCTGCAAGCCGGCGCCGCGTATCTACCCATCTCTCCGGACAATCCGACACAGCGGCTCTGGTACCTGCTGGAGAATGGCGCCGTAAGCCTGGTGCTGACACAGTCCTGGCTGGAAGAAAGCCTGGAATGGCCGGAGTCCGTCCATCGCATCCTGGTTGACACCCATCAATTATCCAAATCAGCCGCCCCGCCGCTGGCAGCGATCCAAAAGCCGGAAGACCTGGCTTATGTGATCTATACTTCCGGATCGACCGGCACTCCCAAGGGGGTCATGATCGATCATCAGGGAGCCGTCAATACCATTCTCGATATCAACCGCCGTATGAACATCGGCCCTAACGACCGTGTTTTTGCCGTGTCCTCTCTTAGCTTTGATCTTTCGGTCTATGATATTTTCGGCACGCTGGCCGCGGGAGGGGCTATTGTTCTGCCGGGGCCTGACAGCCTACAGGACCCTTCGCACTGGGCGGCCCTGATGGACCAGGCGCAGGTCACTGTCTGGAATTCCGCTCCTGCACTGATGTCCATGCTGGTGGAATTCCTTCAGGGTCGTGACCTTCCCCTGCCCGGCCGGCTGCGGCATGTAATGCTGAGTGGGGACTGGATCCCCGTGTTATTGCCGGGACAGATAAAATCCCTGTCGACGAGGGGGGATGTCCAGGTTACCAGTCTGGGCGGGGCTACCGAGGCCTCTATCTGGTCCATCCTTTATCCTATCGGTGAAGTGGACCCGACATGGGACAGCATTCCTTATGGCCGTCCCATGACCAATCAGCAATTCTATGTGCTGAACTCAAAAATGGTCTCCTGTCCCGTGTGGGTACCGGGCACCCTGTATATTGGGGGGAAGGGGCTGGCGAAGGGCTATTGGAAGGACGAGGAAAAGACAAAGAGCCGGTTCATCCTTCATCCCCAAACCCGGGAGCGGTTATACAATACCGGGGATATCGGCTATTATCTTCCGGATGGCAATATCAGGTTCGTGGGCCGGGAAGATAATCAAGTCAAAATACGGGGTCACCGGATCGAGTTGGGAGAGATCGAAGCCACGCTGGAACGCTGCCCTGGTGTCCGGCAGGCGTTTACGAAAGTTACGGGTGAAAAGACCGGTCCAAAAAGACTATATGCCTATGTGGTGCCGGAGGAAGGCCGTGAATCCGCCTTATTTACGATGGAGTCCGTCGATGCAAGAGCTCATCATTTGTTGATGGAAGCTATCCGGGAGACCGGAAGACAGCAGTCGGAGAAGATGCCTGCCGAATTCGGGCAGCTATCGGGGCTGCTCGACTCCTTTAACCGGATCAGCACGGCCTATATGATCCAGGCGCTGAGAAAGCTGGGAGCCTATCACCAGGCCGGGGAGCACTATACGATCGATGAGTTCGTCGCCCGGTTCAATATTCAGCCCCGGTACAGAAGTCTCGTACTACATTGGCTGGCCGAGCTGCAGCAGGATGGATGGCTGCAAAAGGCTTCCGGGGGAGTCTATTCGAATTTGCGCGCACTGCCCGTCTCTTCCATGGAAAGCCTCTGGGAAGAGGTAGACTCTTTTCATGGTCTGGCAGCAAGCAAGTCCACGTTGCTATCCTATATAAAAAACTGTGGTGAAAATTTACCTGCTTTATTGACGGGTCAGATCGACCCCCTGGAGATCTTTTTCAAGGGGGGATCCCGTGAAACAGCGGAAGAACTTTACCAGTTCAATCCTTTCTCGGAGTATATCAACCTCCTTGCCAAAGACGTCTTAGCGGCCATCGTTCAAAACAGGCATTCTCCCCGGGATCTGAATATCCTGGAAGTAGGGGCCGGCACGGGGGGCACTACCGCCTATCTCCTGCCTGTCCTGGATCCCGCGAACAGCCATTATTCGTTTACGGATGTCTCGTCATTCTTCATAGGCCCGGCGAAAGAAAAGTTTTCGGAATACGACTTCATAAGCTATGACCTGTTCAATGTGGAGCAGGACCCTGCCTCCCAGGGTTATGCGCTGCACAGCTATGATGTCATTGTCGCTGCCGATGTCCTGCATAATGTCAGGGACCTTCCCGTCTCGCTGGAATATTTACGGACCTTGCTGGCGCCCGGCGGCATTCTGTTATTGATCGAGGCTACGCGCAACATGCGTTTGCAGATGATCACCATCGGGTTGCTGGAGGAGTTCACCAGATCCGATCGTGGCGGGCTGCCGTTCTTATCGATCGAAACCTGGCAGCAGGCGTTGGTTGCCGGCGGTTATGAGGGATGGGAACTTTTCCCGGGGCCCGACTCTTCCATGGAAGCGTTGGGTGTTCATGTGATCGTAAGCTCGGGGCCCCTGAGCACCCGGACCTTTAAGAAGAAAGATATCCTCTATTCTTTAAGAGAAAGGCTGCCGGACTATATGATCCCATCCGACCTGATGTATTTAAAATCCGCGCCCCTCACCACCAATGGCAAGATAGACCGGGAGAGCCTTCCGGTTCCCAATGAACAGATGAGCGGGAGCCGGAAGTTGTATGTCGCTCCCCGGAATGCTACCGAGCAGATGCTGGCCGACTTATGGGTTGAGGTATTACCGGTCGATAAAGCGGGCATCCACGATAACTTTTTCGAACTGGGTGGAGATTCTCTCATTGGCATTCAACTGATCGCCAAGGCCAATAAGATGGGGCTGCCCCTCAATCCGAGGGAGCTGTTCCAATATCAGACCATCGCTGAGCTGGCCCCGGTAATAGAACAGGTGCGATCGGCCGGGAAGGCAGCGCCGCCGGCATCTGAGGGTGTGAAGCCTGATGCCTCTTCTGCCCTCGTAACCTTACAGGGTAAGGGTAATAAGACGCCGATCTTTTGTGTCCATCCTTCCACCGGTAATATCGAATGTTATTTTGAGCTATCCCGTCACCTGGGCCGTGACCGGCCTTTCTACGGTCTGCAATCCAGGGCGTTGGTCGGGGGACAAGACCCCCATTTACAGGTCGAAGAGATGGCCGCTTATTATATCGATGCCATCCGGACCGTACAACCGGAAGGGCCCTACCTGTTGGGAGGATGGTCTTCAGGAGGAGTCGTTGCGCTGGAGATGGCCCGGCAGCTGTCAAAGATGGGACAGGTGACAGAACGGCTGCTCCTGATCGAGATAGGCGCCCAGGATTTCAGGAATACGGCGCTGGACCAGGGACAGGTGGCTTATGTAACCAGTCTGCTGGAAGAGACGGGCGTGTATTCTCCCCCACCGTCGCCGGGAGAGGGACGGAACGGGAACGGACAGGCGGGCGGAGTAACGCAACTGGCCGGGGAAACGCAGCATGCCGATACGATGGAGCTGATCCGCAGTATTCAGTTGTTGCCGGCCGCACTGGAGGAAGCGGAGGTGGCTTTCTACCTCCAACTTTCGCAGACCCATATCCGGGCGCTGCAACATCATGTGATCCAGCCTTATGAGGGCCGGGTGGTGCTGTTCGTCGCCGCGGACCGGGGTAACAGAGAAACGGAGCCGGCGGGCAGCCGCGCGGAAGATCCCTATTTAGGCTGGAAACGAACCATAACCGGAGAGCTGGAAAGGTATGAAGTGCCCGGGAATCATTTTTCCATTCTCAAACCTCCGCAGGTACAAGTCCTGGCGAGGCAGCTGGAAAGATCACTGGCACTTCTGCCCTCTCTCCTTTCTTCACTTTAATACGAGTACTATGTCAGCAAATGTGATCCTATTAATATTAATTATTGCACACCTGCTGTTCTGGGCCATCGTCGTCGTGCGTATCCTGGTGAGCAGGAAAAGGATCCTGACCGGTCAGAAGACGGGGCAGCCGGGCGCCGGCCAGCCGGAAAGATCGGTGAGTACCGGGAAGAGGAGCCAGGGACTGATCCTTCTTTGGGCGCTGGCCATCTGTCTCATCGCATATTATCTGTTGCTGCTGCTATGGGCTTCAGAGCCGCGCCGGGCGGGGATCCTGCTGTTGCCGGAATCAAACCTGGCGGGGGGCATAGGTATCGTCCTTATCATAACCGGGCTGGCGCTGATCACCTGGGCTTATCTCCGGCTGCATTCTTTCAAGCTGATCGCCACTATACAGCCCGATCATCAGCTCTGTGTCGAGGGACCTTATTCCCGGATCCGTCACCCGGTGTATTCAGGCATGAGCCTTTTCTATCTCGGGAGTTTCTTTCTGGCGCCCCGGTCGGGTATCCTTATCCTTACGCTATGTATCATCCTGATCGGTCATTTAAGGAGCCTGATGGAAGAACGTGCGCTGGCGAGTGCTTTCGGTGATCGATATACGGAATATATGTTACATACCTATCGTTATATTCCCTGGCTTTGTTAACTTAAAAAATGAAATCATGAAAGGACCTCATCTATGGATACCCTCTTTCCGGCCCGACCGGCATGCTACCCTCAGGTTGTTCTGCCTGCCTTATGCCGGCGGGAACAGCCAGGTCTTTCATTCCTGGAAGGAGTATCTTCCTCCCCGCGTGGATGTTTGTCCGGTAGAGCTTCCCGGCCATGGGAGCAGGATCCGGGAGCCCCTGATAAAAGATTTTGACACGCTGCTGGAATCGCTGTTCAACGGCCTTCAGCCCTACCTCGATATGGAGTTTATCTTCTTCGGACATAGCATGGGTGCTCAACTTGCCTTTGGGCTGGCTCATTTATTGCGTCGGGTGCATGGACCGGAGCCAAGGCATCTTTTCCTCAGCGGCCAAAAACCTCCCTCCTTGTCCCCGCCTTCAACGGCGTTGCATACGTTGCCGGATGCTGCACTGGCCAGGGAGTTGGGTCGTCTCAACGGTACTTCCCAAAAGGTCCTCAATGACAAAGACCTGATGCAGGTGCTGTTGCCTATTCTCCGGGCAGACTATTCGATCACCGAGACGTTTGAGCATCCCCCCGGGCCTCCCCTATCCTGCGGGATCACCTTGTTCGGCGGGTTGGCCGATCCTGAAGCCAGCAGACAGGAGCTGGGTTGCTGGCAGGAGCATACTACTTCTTCCGCAGCAATTTTTATGTTGCCGGGGGATCATTTTTTTATTCATTCTTCGCAGGGATTGCTGCTTCGTGTGCTGACCCGAAAAATCGGGCAGTTGCCGGCGCATCGTCCTGTATTACATCCTGCCTGAAATTTTGGGCCGGGCTTTTTTCCATGTATAACATCCTTTTATGGGAAATGATGTCATAGATTCTAAAACAGATGTAAGAGATTTTGGTAGCCTGATCCATGTAAACATCTCCACTACTCTCACGCTTGCGCAGACCGGGCCGGGTCAGCGGGGGATCCTCTATGAGATCGCCTATAGCGGTATCAAGTCGGGGAATGTCACTGGCGGCCCTCTTCCTGTAAAGGG
>DATJJD010000151.1:0-2974 GCA_035492545.1 Puia sp. | reverse complement strand
TGGTATCTTTGGAGTCGCTGCCGGGCCAAACCGCCCGGTTACAAAATGACACCCGGATAGGGACACCTACAGCATGTCGAACCAACGTTATATAGCCCATTTCGACCTGGACGCGTTTTTCGTCTCCGTCGAATGCATCCTGGACCCCTCCCTGAAGGGGATACCTCTGCTGGTAGGAGGCCATAGCGAGCGGGGAGTGGTGGCTGCCTGTAGCTATGAGGCGCGGAAATACGGCATCCATTCCGCCATGCCGATGAAAACGGCTATGCGGCTCTGTCCCCATGCCACCGTCGTAGGCAATGCCCGGGGCCAGTACAGCAAATATTCCCGCTGGGTCACGGAGATCATCGCCGCCAAAGCCCCCCTTTTCGAGAAGGCGTCCATTGACGAATTCTACCTCGATCTGACGGGTATGGACCGCTTCTTCGACCCCTACCAATGGACGATCGACCTGCGGGAGGAGATCACCCGGGCCACCAGCCTGCCCATCTCTTTTGCCCTGGCATCCAATAAGATGATCGCCAAGATCGCCACCAATGAAGCCAAGCCCAATGGGTATATGCAGGTGCCGGCCGGTATGGAGCAGGAATACCTGGCCCCCCTGAAGGTGGGCAAGATCCCCGGGGTAGGGGACCATACCTGCCAGACCCTGAATGAGATGGGGGTGATGACGATCCGGGACCTCAGCGAATGTTCGATGACGGACCTGGAACGGAAGTTCGGCAAATACGGGCTTGACCTCTGGAACAAAGCCCGGGGCATCCATGAGGGGGAGGTGACGCCTTACCATGAGGCTAAGTCCATCTCGACGGAGAATACCTTTGAGGAAAACAAGACGGATATGGACTTCCTGATGATGGAGCTGGTGCGCATGACCGAGCGGGTGGCCTATGAGCTGCGGCAGGACAATAAGACGGCGGGCTGCATCGCGGTGAAGATCCGTTACCCGGATTTCGAGACCACCTCCCGGCAGGTGACAATACCCTATACTTTTTATGACGATGAGCTGATCGGGAAGGCTAAAGAGCTGTTTCATAAGCTCTACCGCAAGGGGCAGCCCATCCGTTTGCTGGGGGTCCGCCTGAGCGAACTTACCGGGGAGGCCATCCAGACCAACCTTTTCCAGGACAACCAGAAGAAAAATCAGCTGTACAAGGCTATCGACGACGTCAAGAACAAATATGGGAAGTATTCGATCGTAAAGGCGGGCGGGATCCAGGCGCCGGAGGAATGAGGGGCCGGCAGGGCCTGTGGGTAAGCACTGATTTAATAAAAAATTTAACACTGAAGTCTACCTTATTGATAGGGAATTAATATCTTCGTGATCCGGCTGGCCTTTCCTGAGGCGGCCGGCCTGGTAATTTTTTAACCTCAAATTTTGTTTTTATGAGCTTACGTTTAGGAGATACTGCTCCGAATTTCAAAGCCAAGACATCCGTTGGCGAGATCGATTTTTATGACTATCTGGGTAATTCATGGGGTATCCTGTTCTCTCACCCCGCCGACTATACACCTGTTTGTACCACCGAATTAGGAAGAACGGCTGCTTTGAAAGACGAGTTTGCCAAGCGCGGTACGAAAGTGCTGGCACTCAGCGTAGACCCTGTCGACAAACACCTGGGTTGGATCAAAGATATCAATGAAACACAGAATTGTACGGTAGACTTCCCCATCATCGCCGATGACGATCGCAAGGTCAGCGGGCTGTATGAGTTCATCCACCCGAATGCCTCCGCTACCGCTACCGTCCGGTCGCTGGTGATCATCGGGCCGGATAAACTGGTGAAGCTCATCATCACGTACCCTGCCTCCACGGGCCGTAACTTCTTCGAAGTATTACGGGTACTGGACTCCCTGCAGCTGACGGCAAACTATAGCGTGGCTACGCCCGCCAACTGGAAAGAAGGAGAAGATGTCATCGTCGTTCCTTCTATTTCTACGGAAGACGCCCAGAAGAAGTTCCCGAAAGGGGTGAAGGTGATCAAGCCGTATTTGCGCTACACGCCGCAACCCAACAAATAATAAAACAAAAAGGGGTGCAGCGCACCCCTTTTTTGTTTTATACCACAATTCCACTCAATCCTTTTTCCACTGCTGTGTCCTGGACGCCGGGAATAGCTGTTCCCTCTATCCGCTGGACCGTTATATCCGTTATACCGATAAAGCCTAAGATCCATTTTAAATAAGGCACGACATAATCATGCGGCTGCATGGGGCCTTCCGAATAGACGCCTCCGGAGGCCATTGCGATATATGCTTTTTTCCCTTTCACCAACCCTTCGGGGCCATTGGCATCATAACGGAAGGTGAGACCCGCCCTGACAATGTGGTCCAGCCAGGCCTTGAGGCTGGAATGGATGTTGAAATTATACAGGGGCGCGCCGATCACCAGGATATCCGCTTCCATGATCTCCTTAATAGCTTCGTCCGAATGCCGCACGGCTTCTATGCTTTCCGGCGTCCGGCTGTCGGGCGGAGTAAAGAAGGAGGTGAGGTGCGCCTCTTCCAGGTGGGGGAAATGTTTGGTGACAAGGTTGGTCTCTTTGACCGTACTGCCGGGATGGGCTGCCTTGATCTTTTCGATAATGGCATTGCCTAGCTTGATGCTGAAGCTGGCTCCGTTCCTCGGACTTGAGATGATGTGAAGAATCTTTTTCATAAAACAAAACTAGTTACCTTTGCTTGTAAATAGTTAGTAGTATACCAAAGGTTAGTAGTAACCTTTGGTATAGTCACCTAAAGAATCAAACATGGCAAACCGGTTAACAGATGGGGAAAGGCCCTCCGAAAAAGAGTGTAATGCCGCGCTGACAGCGGTGGGAGATGCATTGTATGCCATCGGCGGAAAATGGAAATTGCCCATCATCATCGCCCTCCTGGACAACAACAGGCGGTTCAACGAGCTGCAACGCACCGTAAAAGGGATCTCTGCCCGCGTGCTCTCCCATGAGCTGAAGCAACTGGAGTTGAACGG
>DATJJD010000150.1:0-31196 GCA_035492545.1 Puia sp. | reverse complement strand
CTTTCCGGAACCTGTCCACTATCAATGTCACAATGTCCCCTACCAGGCTGATCAGCCTGGTATCGTTCAGGACTTCCTTCTTGACAGTCAGGGATTCGTTGATGATATCCTGTATTTTGCTGTTCATAGGTGCAAATATCTGATTCGCTGCGCATCCGGACAAATTGGCTTAACCTATCTTCTGTAGCAGCGACTGCCAGTTCCCGCCATTAATAACGGATGGGATCCCTGCATTTTTCAGGATATCCCCTGCCTCCCAGCAATGGCTTCCGGTAGAGCAGCAAAGGATGATGGGCTTACGGAATTCTTTGATCCGCCCGAGATTAGCCTTTATCCTGTCGACAGGGATATTCACCGAATGCGGGATATGCCCCTGATCATACTCATAGGCGGTTCGCAGGTCGATGATGACCGCCCCCTGCCGGACCGCTTGTTTGATCTGCCCGCTTCCGCCAAAAAGGTCTGATAGCCAGCTCATGACTTTTGTTCTTGTTGAAGTTGATATAATTTGGTGTATTTAAGGAAAGTGAGATGGGCGATATTAACGGCGATGACGAACCCGTAAAAACCATCTAAAAAGCCCGCCCGGAGAAAATAGCTGGTAAAGAAGGCCCAGAATGGATTGACAAAGGCCTTGAACGCTTTCACCCTTTTGCCCCTATTATAGAGCAGCTGGGCCGAAAGCCAGCTATATTTTATATTCTTTTCGACGTGTTCATCGAAATTGGAATAGGTATAATGCAGCAGGTCCCCATGCAGGTGATGGATAGACGATCCTTCTTTCATTTCGAGGGATTCATGTACCAGGTCCAGGTTCCAGCCTCCTTTACCCCGGCCTGCCAGCCTTAGCTTTTTGTCCGGATACCAGCTGCCGTGACGGATCCATTTCCCGCAATAATTGTTGAGCCGGTTCATCGTATACCCGTCAAACGGAAATCCCTTTGCCTTTTGTTCGCCGATGGCGGCGCTGAGCTCCGGGCTCAGGAACTCATCGGCATCCAGGAAGAGAATGGCGTCCGAGCTGGCAAATTTTGCTGCCGTATTCTTCTGATCCCCATATCCTTCGAAGATCTGCTGGTAAAATCTGGCGCCCAGTTCCCTGGCAAGATCTCCTGTCCTGTCGGTAGAAAAGGAATCCATAACGATGATCTCGTCGGCAACGGCTGCCACGGAGCTGATACACCGTGCTATATTCTTTTCTTCATTGAAAGTAATGATTACGACCGATAAGGAGTTCATGCGCCTTTATTAAGGTATTGCCCCGATAGGGCTGCTGAACCATAAACATAGTATTTTCTTACAAAATAGTAGATGCGGACGCATACTTTCTTTCGCCGATCTGCTGCCTCCACATGGCATAATACAGGCCCTTGGCAGCCAAAAGATCTGAATGTGTACCGGTTTCCTCTACTTCTCCCTTTTCAAGTACATAGATCCGGTCGGCATGCATAATGGTCGAGAGCCGATGCGCGATCAGGATAGTTACCTGGTCCCCGTGTGAAGAGACTTCCCGGATCGTTTGCGTAATATCTTCCTCTGTTAGTGAATCCAGAGCCGATGTTGCCTCGTCGAAGATCAACAGCCTCGGCTTCCGTAATAGAGCCCTTGCGATAGACAAACGTTGCTTTTCCCCGCCGGATAATTTTAATCCGCCCTCCCCGATCATAGTGTCTACACCCTTTTCGGCCCTGGACAGTAATGGTAAACAGGAAGCTTTTTCCAGTGCGTCCATCACATCTTTGTCGCTGGCGCCCGGACTGACAAATAATAAATTTTCTTTAATTGTTCCTGCAAAGAGCTGTGTATCCTGGGTAACAAAGCCGATCTGGCGGCGCAGGTCCTCAAAGTCTATGGATGTTTCATCCAGTCCGTTGTAAACGATCCTGCCTTCGTGGGGCCGGTAAAGACCTACAAGAAGCTTCATCAGGGTGGTTTTGCCGCTTCCCGAAGGACCTACAAAGGCAATGGTCTCGCCTGACCTTGCACTGAAGCTGATATGATCGATGGCATTGTGATGGGCCGTCTTGTGACGAAAGACGACATCCTGGAAGGCAAGTTCCCGGACGGGGCCGAGGGGAAGAGGATGTGCAGGAGGTAATTCCGGCTCTTTCTTCATTAAATTATCAAAATTGATCAGGGATGCTTCGGCCTCCCGGTAAGAAAGGATGATATTGCCCAGTTCCTGCAGAGGCCCGAATATAAAGAAGGAATAAAATACCATGGTCAGGACCTCACCCGGTGTCAGTCTGCCTTTGAACACCAGCCAGAACAGCACGAACATGATACATTGGCGCAGGAAATTCACGAAAGTACCCTGGACAAAACTCAATGAACGGATACTTTTTACCTTTCTTAATTCCAGATCCAGGATCTTAAAGGTGTTCTTATTGAGGCGGGTCACTTCCTGTTCTGTCAGTCCCAGGCTCTTGACCAGCTCGATATTGCGTAAGGATTCGGTCGTGCTGCCGGCAAGGGCATTGGTGTCTGCGACGATCTTTTTCTGGATCTTTTTGATCTTTTTGCTGAGCAGGCTTGTCAGCAGGGACAAAAGGATCATCCCACCCACATAGAGTGGCATGATGGACCAGTGTAACCGGAAGGAGTATATGGACACAAAGACGACACCGACAATGATGCCAAAAAGCACATTGATAAAAGAGATAATGAATTTTTCGGTATCTGTCCGCACTTTGGTGAGAATGGACAGGGTCTCACCGCTTCTCTGGTCCTCAAACTCGCTGAAGGGCAAGGCCATAGAATGTTTAAGGCCATTGGTGAAAATGGTCGCGCCAAACCGTTGGACGATGACATTCCCGCAATAATCCTGGAAAGCCTTGGCAATACGGGATATCATTGCCACGCCGATCAGCATGCCGAGAAACTTCATCAATCCCCAGATAAAGTCGTTCTGGCTACGGAAACCGTCGCGTACAAAAACTTTTCCGGCTTCATAATGCCCAAATTCTTTTGGGTGTACCCCAAATTTATCCAGCATCTGGCCGAACAGATAAGGGTCCAGCATTGAAAAGGTCTGGTTAATGGCTGCCAGCAGCAGCGCCAGGACTACCATCCATTTATAGGGGGCAATGTATTTTAACAGGGTTCTCATAAATCAAATATTCCGCTTATTTTCGAGCTACAATTTCGGGAAAAATACCAAGATGCGATCAATACTATTACTGGACCCGGCAGCAAGGATCTTTTCCATTAGGGAAAGACTTTTGTATTTCGGGATAGCCGCCTTTTTTATCAGCCTTTTTCTGCCGGATATGCCGGTAATCAATAATATCATCATCGGGGGACTCTTCCTGGTAAGCCTGATATACAATCCTTTTGCCGAAAAAGTTCAGCTGCTGAAACAAAGAAAGGAGATTATGCTGATGATCCTGCTGTTCCTCTGGCATATAGCGAGCGGTTTTTTCTCACACAACCGGCAGGAAGCGCTGGTCATGCTGGCGCTTCGGGTACCCCTCCTGGTTTTTCCCCTCTCCATCGGCCTGCTTTATATCCGGGAGGAGCTGAAGGACAGGATTCTGCTTGCCTTCATCATAATCATCACGTTTACAGCGGTGGTCTGTATGATCTATAGCATCAGGCAATACCAGCTGCACAACGATGCCGTATTCCTCTACAATGATAACCTTACTACCCTGATCAAGGTACAGTCCATCTATTTTGCCCTGATCGTCAATCTGGCTCTTTTCAGCTATTTCTACCTGTTGCGCAAAGGTTCTTTTGCTATCGAATACATCGGTCTGGCCTATCTGAGCATTGCCTTTCTCCTGGTCTTCCATTTCCTGCTGGCCAGCCGCATTGCTATAATTTCCCTATACTCGGTTTTCCTTTTCTTTGGTATCCTTTATATTGTCCGGAAGAAAAAATATCTCGAGGGGATCTCTCTGATCGGTGGCCTGATCATTGGCGCTTTTCTCCTTTTCAAGACCTTTCCCCAGACCCTTAACCGGTTTGACGAGCTGCATTATTCCAGCTACCAGTTTAACAGCCATGCCGTGGAGAGGCATATCAACAACGAATTGACAGGTGATCAATGGAATGGCGCCAATATCCGGCTCGCCGTCTGGAAGTGTGCGGGAGAACTGGCTCGGAAATATTGGCTGTTTGGCGCGCAGATCGGAGATAAGCAGGATAAGCTGATGGAGGTTTACCGGGCAAAGCAATTCGATCTTGCCATATCGACCAAACGAAACATGCACAGCAACTATGTTGACGTATTTTGTACGTTTGGGGTGATCGGATTTTCCATTTTCCTGTTGGGATATGTGATCCTTCCGCTGCGAAAGGCTATCCGTGCAAACGACCTGCTGGGCGGCCTGATCGTCGGTTTCCTCGCCGTTTCCATGATCACGGAGAGCTATATGGACAGGAGCATGGGATGCCTGTTGCTGGGATTTTTTCTGTCTATTATCGCCAGCTGGCGACGGCAGCCTCAGTGATTGTCTTCCATATAAAGCTCAATGGCCTTCCCGGTATCTCCATAATATGCCAGCCTGCCGTGTTTCATGAATGCTGTACGGGTACAATATTTCTCTACCGTGCTCATTGTATGGCTGACCAATACCACAGTTTTACCCTCGATCCATGATGATTCGAAGACTTTGATCGCCTTTTCCTGGAATTTGAGGTCGCCTACGGCGAAGATCTCATCGAGGAACATGATATCCGCTCCTGCATTTACTGCGATGGAAAAAGCCAGTCTGGCCTGCATGCCGGAAGAAAAGAACTTTATTTTCCGGTCGACCGATTCTTCCAGCTCGGCAAACGCGATGATCTGGTCGAAAATAGCGTCGATCTCTTTTATTTTAAGTCCCAGCACCGAGGCAGATACATATACATTTTCTCTTGCAGAGAGCTCATGGCTCATTCCTACGCCAAGGTTCATGAGCAGTGTGCTGCCGTTGATATCAATAGTACCGGTATCGGTAGGATATACGCCGGCCAGTATCTTGGTGAGAGTCGATTTCCCGCAGCCATTACGGCCGATCAACCCGACACATTCTCCTTTTTTTACCTCAAAATCCATTGGCTTCAACGCCTCTACCTCTTTCGAACGCGGAGGGTTGAACATATTGAAAAGCCGGTGTTTCACCGTATTATGGCTGTCTTCCGTTATATGAAAGGTCTTGCTGATATTTTTTGCTTGTATTGCCAGGGTCGAATTCATAATTAAAGTTTTTCTGCAGCTTTTGAACCCAGTTTATTTAATAAAAGAAGACCGAGGGCAAGGAATAAAAAGGCGTATACCATGTCAAAACCCAACAATTTGAAGTCCGGCTGGCTATGCTGCATCATTACCCTCCTTGCGTTGATGATAATACCGGCGATCGGGTTCCCATATTCAAAAGCCGGCAAGGCATCTGTAAACGTCTTTAGTTTGTAAAAGATGGGAGACAGAAAGAAAAGGAAAGAAGTGAACACTGTCCATATCTGAGTTATATCCTTTGCAATAATATAGATATTTGAAAGGATCAATGAGAGGCCCATCGATAGAACAAACATATTGGCGAACAGTACCGTGATCCATAAATTACAAATGGATAAGCCTTCCCGGCCATTTTCGAAGATATTATAAAACAGCAGGAACATCACCAGGTTAAAGAAAAACCCGATGCTGTTGGCCATTAAAGTGGAGATGTAGATCTCCAGCTTATTCATATTGCTATATTCATAAAGGTATTTTTTAGTCCGTAGGACCTGGATCGTCCCGCCCGTAGATTCGATGAAAAAGTTCCAGAAGATGAGACCGATGAAAAGGTAGGAAGCAAAGGAAGTCTGATCGCTTTTCAGGATCGTTTTAAAGGCGACATAATAGATGCACATATCCATTATCGGCTTTATGAGCGCCCATAATAAACCCAGCTTATTTTCGTAGTACCGGAGCTTAAATTCTATTTTGGCCAGTAACCATAACCTTTCGAATTTATTAGATCTTCTTGACCAGTCGTTAACAACGTCGGCAATCATGCTTAGCGTTTAATTTTTTTGATGGTTAAGATTATTTTCTTCAGTCGTTGGCTGCTTTTTAGATATGATTTTATTTTTAACAGGAAAGCGCCTTCTTTTGCCGTCCGGGAACTGACTCTTACTTCAAATGTCGGATTGTCGAATAAGTAACCAGGTCCATTGGCATTCAATAAATTAACCGTTTGGACCGCAAATTTAGTATAATATTCCGCATGTTTTTCTGTAATATATCTATTTGAATAGAGTAATTTTTCCCGGGTGATGTTTCTGAACATCGATCCCGACCGCACCCTGTAATAAAACAATGGCTCCGGCAATATCACCCCATTGAACCCGTGATCCAGCATATTGACCACACTTTCATAGTCTTCCAATCCATAATCCACCCTGGGATCGTTGAGCCCGCCGGTGAGAAAGGCGGCTCGTTTATAAACCAAACCGCTACTATTTACCGGGTTGTGAACCAATGCATAAGGAGGTTGAGGCGTAAACGTCGGCCAAAGCTGGCTGCTGTTCTCAAAGTATTGTACCCATGACCCGGCAAAAAAGACGTTGTCGTTCTTTTCCAGGGTGCGGATGGCTTTTTCATAATACAATGGGCTGACCCTGTCATCGGCATCCAAAAAAGCCAGAAAGGCTCCCGGGGCCAGTTTTGCTCCCTCGTTACGGGTTAATGCCAGTCCCTGGTTCCTGCGGTGAACCACCCTGACTCTTTCCCAGCCCGCAAGGGCTTCCAGTTTTTGAAGGCTCAGATCCTCCGTGCTCCCGTCATTTATGATCAGGATCCCGAGATTCTTATAAGAGCTGTTCAGTACAGACCGGACACATTCTTCTATGTAAACTCCCATGTTGTAATAGGGAATTACCACGGATAACAGACCCGGTTGTGCAGGAACGGATTCCGGCAGTGAGCTTTTTTCCTGGTATAAAAAGGGAAAGTGGGACTCCGGCGCGGCAATACTTCTCACATTTTCGAGGATCTTGGCCTTTTGTGGTCCTATAGTCCCGAAAGAATAGTCATCCCGGATGCTCTGGCAGGCATTGACGCTGATGCGTTGCATTTCCTCATCTGTAAGTGCGAGGATCTTCAACAATTGTCGCCGGAAGCTATCGGGGTCGGTGTGATCGAACAGGAAACCGGTCACTCCATCTTCGATCATTTCGCGCTGACCGCCCTGTCTGGAAGCCAATACCACTTTTCCCAGGCTCATTGCTTCCATGACGACATATGGCAGATTATCGACAATGCTTGGGACAAGGATCACGTGGGCATCGTTCAGGTATTCTTTTATCTGGCCGGGCCGGATCTTCCCATGCAAATGCAGCAATCCTTTTGATACATAGCCAGCATACCGCCTCTGCACCAGTTGACCCATTGTCTGCATTTCCGGGTGGAACACGATATCCGTGCCCCCTACGATATGTAAGGCTTCCGCGAACCCCCCGCTCCACAATTCGTCGAAATACCTCAATAGTTCAAAGCTCCCTTTCTGGGGTGAAAGTTTGCCATAATAAACTATCTTATTCCGGGTAAAATGTCTCCCCGGCGGCGATTCTTTACCGGTTGCAGCGTCCTCTGTGGCCGAATAGGGGTTTGCCAGTATATGAAGGGGTTTGTCCGTTATGTCCATATACCGTCCTATTTCCTCTACCAGGAAACGTGTCGGGGAGATCAGCAGATCGGCTGCTTTAATGGCCTGCTTTTCCATTTCGCCTGTCCAGAAGTCCGGAAAGCGATAGGTTGGAACACGATTATATTCCAGGTAAATAAAGGCCGGGGAATGGAGCGTGATCACGATGGGTATTCCTTTCAGGAACGGATATCCGAGATGTTTTTGCTGAGTCAGGTAATAAGCAATACCCAGATAATCCTGGGCCTCGATAAGATCCGGTGCGCCTTCCCGCTCAATGAACAGCTGCACTATGTCTGCAAAACCATAACTGAGGCGGGCCGCATATCCCAGCGACCGATGCAGCTGATTCCGGTTGCTGTTGAAACGCAACAATCTTATTCCTGCTCCTTCGGTGGTCAGTGCGTAGTCTGCGACATTGTCATCCTGTACAAATATGGTCACGCAATTCGCCGCGGATGCCAGCATCCTGGCCGTGAAATAACAATAGGTGCTGATCCCTCCACCGTGAAAAGGCGGGTATTCAGTGGTGAGTAGCCAGTAATTCAATCTTTATATTTTTTAACGTCATCTCTAAATAAGGAACGGAGGGTTCTCTTTCCGGTAAAGACCTTTACAATATGTCCCACCCGTTTGAACCACAGCGGCAATATTTCATACTCACGCGTGTAATATTCCTGGAGTTCGTTGGCGGCATGGTCTGAACGGAGCACGTCAACATATTGGCGCTGATTATTCAATTCCTGTGCAGTTAATGCGTGTATTTTTTGCACGGCATAGAGTTCTTTGGACAGCGTCTTGTTACGACCGATCAGGTTATAAAAGCCAGGCGAATCCTGACTGAGAGTCCTGTCAACCTGTTCAAGGGAGGAAATGGCAGACCTGATAAGCGTTTCCGATGAAGGATAAAAAAAGATGCCGGTATTGTTGCCGTCGCTTTCAAATTTGTCCGAGAGTAACAGCTGCCGGTAATGTGCCGTTAATTCTTCCACGGAGCGTAGTTTCGGGAATACAGGCTGTATCAACGGTTCGAGGATGCCCTGTCCGGACAGGTACCCGGACAAGGTCTTTGCCGAGTCCGCAAGTAATCGGGGGTTTTCTCCTGCCAGGTTTATAACCCTGCGGTCAAACACGCGCAAATATCCGGGAATGAACAAAAAAGAAGTGATGGATCGGATCTCATCCTCTGACAGGCTCTTCCTGATATTCAGTGTTAGCGAAAGGGGAAGCCCGGATCGTTCCACAAGGGCATAGGCGCTGTCGAGGGCGCCTTCTACCGCGGGATCAACCAGGATCGAATAATGGATATCATCTCCGGCCGGTAGATCCGGAACAGATGGGAAGAAATCCTCCAATATGAAAAAGACCGGGTAGATCATTAGAGCCCTTTTATAGTATAACCCTGGGCAAAAATAAGCCAGCAAAGCATTCTTTCCCAGGCGTGGGTATTGGATCCGCTGGTTTCATCCATAATATTACCTTTTTCCAGGGTTTTTCGGATGTCGAGCGGGGGATATTTCCTGAAAAAGTCCAGCAGGGGGGATGACCTCGCCAGGAACATGGTCCCCGCCACATACCGGTAGTCGGTAGTGTTGATATGGAAGGTTGTCTGAAATTGCTGCAATTGGGGACGATTGGTGCTGATGAAGCTTTTCAGGGAATGATCATATTCATCCCGGATATCGGAAGATCCGGCGATGATCCCTAATTTATCATTTCTGGTAAAAGAGGAAAGCGCCTTTTCAATAAAATCAGGTTCTATTATCCCGAAAAGCCTGTTCTTCCACTGCTGGCCCTGAATCTTGTATGGGCTTTTCTTGTCATGCAGGAAGATGCTGAAGGGAGTTGGTAATGCCTCATGCAGACAGGCATCCAGCAACACAAGCTTGCCTCCTATGTCCTTGCCCTGGTTGGGGCTTCGGCGCAGGACGATGTCTTTCAGAAAACTACCGGATATGGACTCGCGGAGGCGGCTGACCAGCGGCTGATCGTCTCCGATATTGTACACACTGTCTTCGACAATATTGTAATATAAAATAAAAGGCTGCCGGATCTGTTGAGTAAAAAGCTTTACCCAGGCCTCATGGTCGCCATAGTAGTTGTGAAAAAAAACCGAAAAAAGGGCAGCGCTCATTTTTGTTATTATTATTTTGCGGCGGGAACCTGTTACTGCAATTGCCTGATTGCCAATATCCCAGTTCCCACATAAAAAGTAGATATGGCCTTTTTTGTCATGTGTTTTACTTTTACAATAATAGCCAGATAATTTAAAATAAAAGCGCCCATATTATTATGATATCCTATTTTCGTGCATATCTCCTCCAGGTAAATCCAATACAATGTTAGCTGTCAAGAGAAATGCCATAAAAAGCAGACTTATCCGAATGTATAAGAAGGCAAATGCCGGCCATGTTGGCTGTTCCCTTTCCTGCCTTGAAATGATCACTTTCATTAAGTTTGAACTGTCTGCGGCCGAAGATGAACTGATCTTATCAAAAGGGCATGCCGCTGCTTTGTTGTACAGTGTCCTGGCGGAAGCAGGTATGATCTCCGAAGAGGAGATCGATACTTTTTATCAAAATGGAACCTATCTGTCTGCGCATCCTCCCGTCAATAAGATAAAAGGGATCCCTTTTGCAACGGGCAGCCTGGGGCACGGATTATCGATAGCTGCGGGTCTGGGTCTGGCGGGCAAGCTGAAAAAGAGTAAAAAGAAGATATTTTGCGTCACGTCGGACGGCGAGCTCAATGAAGGCAGCTCATGGGAAGCGGCTTTGTTCATAGCCCATCACAACCTGACGAATGTCGTCTGGTTCATCGACAGGAATTATCTGCAGGGCTTTGGCAGAACGGAGGACACCATGAAACTGGACCCTCTGGACAAAAAGCTGGAAAGCTTCGGTTTCCAGGTAGCCGACGCCGATGGGCACGATTTCGATTCCTTAAGAAAAGCCGCTGCGCAGGCCCGGCATGCAAAACCTCTGGCCATTATTTGCAATACTACAAAGGGGAAAGATATGATGCTGGAAAATACAGTGGATTGTCACTACCTGCCCCTGACAGAAGATGATTACCAACAACTGATCAAAAACTTATAGAGGTATAAAATGCGGAAAGAATTTGCTGAAGCAATTATTAACCTATCGAAATCCAATGAAAAAATTGTTTTTCTTACCGGGGATCTCGGATTTATGGCTCTGGAAGGAGTTCGGGATCTTTTAGGGGAAAAATTCATCAATGCGGGTGTAGCCGAACAGAACATGGCTACCATGGCCGCGTCTCTGGCTTATGAAGGTTTCATTCCTTTTATTTATAGTATCTCTCCCTTTGTAACGCTCAGGCCTTACGAGCAGCTTAGAAATGACATTTGCCTGCACAATCTCCCGGTAAAAGTAGTGGCAAATGGGGGCGGATATGGGTATGGGATTATGGGCGGCACTCATCATAATATCGAAGACATCGGCTCGATGCGAATACTTCCCAATATGCAGGTTTTTGTCCCTTTCACCGGGACGGACGTTTCCGAAAGCCTGCAGGAAATGGTGAACAACGGTTCCCCTTCCTACCTGCGATTGAACCTTGCTTCCAAGCAGGAGAACATCACCGGGTTTTCGCAATGGCGTAAGATAAAATCCTCCGGCAAGCCGAAGGCAATCATCATCGGCACCGGCACGGTGGTCGACAACCTGTTCCAATTGTCTCCGGACCTGTTGGAAGCCCTGCAGATCTGGCTGGTGAGCCGCTTCCCGGTTCGTGAAATTCCGGAAGAATTAATGGAAGATATCGAACGGACAAGGAATGTTATTACTATCGAGGAACACCAGGGGCAGTGCGGACTGAATGAAACGATTGCCAGCCTCCTGCTTAAACGGCTCAATACGCCTATCGGGTATAATACCCTCTTCGCGAGCGGTTATCCCAGTGGTCGATATGGTTCACAGTTGTGGCACCTGGAAGAAAACAACCTTGCCGGAAAGAACCTTGAAAATAAGATTGCTGAATTTATAAGTAAGACAAAGTAAGACCCCAATGCTAGCTAACCTGATAAAAGCCGAGGTTCTCAAATTGGAAGGACCCATCGTCATTTTTGGCGCCGGAGGATTTATTGGAAGTAATCTTTTCAGACAGATCCTGCAATACAGGGATGATGTATATGCCATTACTTCCAAAGAACCTTTTATCCCCTGGCGGATAGACGATCTTAAGGAAGACCGCATCATACACACGGATATCACAGAAAAGAACGACGTAAAACGACTTTTCTCCCGGCATCAGTTCCGTACGATATTCGATCTTGCGGCCTACGGTGCATATTCTAAACAGACTGATGTCAATCTGATCTATCAAACCAACGTTGTAGGTCTCCTCAATCTGCTCGAGGTCAGCAGAGCCTATAATATAAGGGCTTTTGTTCATGCCGGCAGCTCGTCGGAATACGGTCTGAATTGCAAAGCGCCGCTTGAAGACGCAGTGCTGCAACCTAATAGCCACTATTCTGTTACAAAGGCCTCGGCGGCCCAGATGATCAAATATTATGGTGTCATCTTACAATTCCCTATCGTCAACCTTCGGTATTATTCCATTTATGGCGAATACGAAGAGCCCGACCGTCTCATTCCCCAGATCATTGAAAAGGGAATGAAGCAGGAATATCCCCCGCTGGTACAGCCCGACATTTCCAGGGATTTCGTTTACATTGACGATGCCATTTATGCCACCCTTCTGGCTGGAAATGCCGATTATGATGTCATAGGTGGCCAGTCCATCAATATTGCCTCCAATAAAAAAACGACTATCCGTGATATCGCCAACACTGCAAAGGAGATCTTCAACATAAAGGAGGAACCTGTTTGGGGGGATTTTGCCAATCGCAAATGGGACCTTAAAGAATGGTATGGGAATGCTTCGCTCGCTAAAAAATTCCTGAACTGGGAGTCTGTAACCGAACTAAAGGACGGACTCATAAAAACATACAACTGGCAGAAGGTCTACTCTAAATCCCTGTATGAAAAGAAGCTTTACCAGGATAAGATAAAACATAAGATCACCGCAGTGATCGCCTGCTATAAGGATGCACAGGCAATGCCGATCATGTATGAAAGACTCGTAAAGACCTTTCATAAGATCAACTCCGATTATGAGATCATTTTTGTGAACGACAACAGTCCTGACAATACCGCGGAAGTGTTGCAGGTGCTGACACAGCAGGACAAACACGTCATCGGGATCGAACACTCCCGGAACTTCGGCTCCCAGAGTGCTTTTATGAGCGGCATGGAGCTGTCCACCGGAGACGTGGTCGTTTTATTGGACGGAGATCTGCAGGACCCTCCCGAATTGATCGAGGATTTTTATGCCAAATGGATGGAAGGAAATGACGTGGTCTATGGTCAGCGGATCAAAAGAGATGGCAACCAGATCCTGGTTCGTTTGTACAAGGTGTTTTACAGGATCTTCAGAAGGGTATCTTATGTTCCCATTCCGCTGGACGCCGGAGATTTCTCGATGATGGATCGAAAGGTAGTCAACGAACTGTTGAGTCTTCCCGAAACTGACCAGTTTTTGAGAGGGCTGAGAGCCTGGGTAGGATTCAAACAGGTAGGTGTACCATATGTCAGGCCGGAAAGAATGTTCGGAGTGACCACCAACAACTGGCGAAAGAATATTGCCTGGGCGAGAAAAGCCATCTTTTCTTTTAGTTATGTTCCGCTCGAATTGTTGACATACCTGGGTTGGTCTTTAACCCTCGTCTCCTTTATTGCCATTATTGTGCAGGTCATTTTGTATTTTACAGGCTCGCCAATCCCCCACGGCATTACCACCATCATCGTCCTTATATTATTTTTCGGGGGTCTTAATATGCTGGCCGTTTCCATCATAGGAGAGTACCAGGCGAAAATAATCGAAGAAGTGAAAAAGCGGCCAAAATTCATAAGACGCAGGATCATTAAACGACAGGTGGAGACGGAACAGGTGTAGGATCAATGACACAGACCAATCAGAAACCCCAATTAGTGCATGCTGGAAAAAACGCTGTCTCAAAAGACAAAAATACCGGACGAGAATAAGATATTTCTCTTCCTTGCCGGATTGTTTATTATATATGCTATTTTTCTGCCGAAATCCACCGATCCTTCATTCCTCGAGTGGACACAGTATATTTATCTACATGGGTTGACAAACATCTACGATACCAGATCTAATTATTTGCCAGTCTATCACTATTTTCTGTGGGCTTTTGGGAAGTTGGAGCACGATCCGGCCATGATAGCGGCGCATATAAAGTATTTAAGACTGTTCTCCCTGTTGGTCGAATTTGTAGCCGCCTATTTTTTTATCTGGATGGTTAGTCTCAGGCGGAAAGACAATTACAGTTTGATTTATGTGCTGATCCTGGTGCTGAACCCGGCTTATTTTTACAACACGCTGGCTTTCGGTCAGATCGATGGCATGTTGACGACTTTTATTTTTGTTTCTTTTTGTTTTGCCATTTTAGAAAAACCTGGTTTATCGCTCGTGTTTTATGTGATCAGCCTGAATTGTAAATTTCAGGCAATTTTATTTGCCCCTCTCCTTTTCCTGATCCTATTGCCTGTATTCCTTGCAGGATCATGGAAAAAGAGAATAATAAGCCTGCTGAGCCCGTTGGTGATGCAATTCTTTATTGTGCTCCCTTTTATTATTGCCGGAAAGCTGAGAAGCGTGGTCAACGTGGTCAGGACCGGAACAGTAAACTTTTTCCCTTATCTTGCGCCGAGCGCCAACAGTTTCTGGCGATGGTTTATACCCGGTAACCAGGGTGTCAACAATCAGGTTTTTATTAATGGAAGGATGGAGGACATGCTGGATACCCAACTATTTATGGGCATGACCTATCATAACTGGGGTCTGTTGCTGTTTTGTATTTTTTCCCTGCTCGCTTTGTATCCTTTATTGAAGCAGGTCTTCACCGCCCTTTTTCGGCGGGAAAGATTTATACCGGCCGAACATTTATCCGGGATATTATTGACCTCTGCCTTGTTGAATCTCTGCTTCTATTTTTTCAATACGCAGATGCACTCCCGTTATTCTCATTATGCATTGATCTTCATAGCCGCATGGTCTGTTATAAACAAGGAGTACCTGATCTTTATTCTTTTTTCCGGGGCCGAGGTTCTCAGCCAGGAACATGATTTGCGGTCTTTAAAACTGGGGGCTTTTTACGATCACTTCCTACTGTTCAATGCTTATTTCATTACAACCCTTTATTTTGCAACGATCGCATGCTTATTCTTCAAGCTATATAACCAGACATTAAATTAAACTGACTCCAATGATAAAAAGAGCTCTTACTGTCCCAAACCTCATTTATTTTTCATTTGCCCTTTTGTATGTTATCTGGCTATTAAGCACGTACAGGAATATTGTCCATATGGACATATTGACTGTCATAGCAACCAAGGTAAAGGATTTCTACGGGCATAACATGGTCGCGGCGGATTTTGTTTATGAGCCTATTTTTCCCTGTGTTACTTCCATCCTGTTCACCTTTGGCAACGCACTGGTCTTTCACTTGAATACAGTCGTAGAAACTGCTGTGGGAACAGTTTTCCTGATCCTTTTGGGTCATCACTACCTCACCAATTTGAATTCCTTTTTCCCTGGCAAAAGGACAAAGATCCTTTTTGCCCTTTTAATAGGGTTTGTTGTTTTTGGCCTTCATAAATGGGAGGCTTCTCTGACAAGCTTTTTCAGTTTTGCTGTATTTTTCGATCTCTGTATATGTTTTTTTAATTACTTTTTCATCGTTAAATACATCGACGACGACCGTTATGTAAGCAAGAAATGGCATATCCCGTTTCTTGCCTTTACCTACCTATTGGTTATTTTCGAAGAGCCATCTTATTTTTACGGATACTTGTTTTCAATTACCGTTCTCCTGGTGCTGGTAAGAAGGATCCCCTTTATGAAACTGAATATTCAAAGGTGGAAAAGAGTCTTTATATTGAATGTGTTCATGTTGATATTTACCATAGCGCTGACTACTATCCTTTCTAAGACCCTTTTATCGGGGCAAGGTTCGGATCTCAGCCTTGCAAAATTCTTCGGTGTCTGCCTGGAAAAACCATTGTGGATGATCAAATTTTATTTGATTGCCAATACCGGCCCCTTTTTTGGGGAATTGCACACCCATATTGATTTGAGAGCTCTTGGGGGTCTGTTCATCCTGCTTTCTTATGCTGCCGCGATCTGGTACGTCATAAAGAAAAGGGTAAAGATCCTTTTGGTACCGGTCGCCATGATCTTCTACAACCTCGTCTCGTATGGTTTTGTCACAATGGGACGATACACTTTCGACCGTCTGCAATATGGCGCTTCCTCCCGTTATACCGCCTTTAACATGGCAGGAGTATTGGGCCTGACGACAATATTGTTCTTTGTGCTGTGGCAGGAAAAGAACAAGATCTACAGGACCAGTGCCGGATTGGCAATGGCGGCAATTCTAGTGGGATACCTGCGGGTATACAAAAAGCAAATAGACATCTCTCCGTATAGGACAGAGGCTTTCCTGGAAATGAGGAAGTCATTGCTCACAAGAACAAATCTGCAGGGACTGCAAAATACCCCCGAATGGACTCTTGCTGCCATCGACGTAATGCAGAAATATAATTTGAATGTATTTTACGAGAAATCCACCCGGGTAGGAGGTCCACCTGTAAAATTGTCGGAGATCAAAAAGATCCCTATTGCTGCAGGAAGTGAAAAATTCGAAGAAATGTATAAGACCGGCTTTTATGAATTTGCCAATGGAATCAGGTGGACGA
The DNA here is from genome assembly GCA_035492545.1 of Puia sp. Classification (GTDB taxonomy): domain Bacteria; phylum Bacteroidota; class Bacteroidia; order Chitinophagales; family Chitinophagaceae; genus Puia. The sequence goes on along the minus strand of DATJJD010000150.1, from coordinate 14,779 downwards.
GTGGTCATGCGTCCATTGAATTCCAGCCGGGGGTCGAACTAAAAGACAGTCTGGTCCTTAAATTAGACACCTATATGCCCGACTATTGTAAGGATGTCCATCCCAAATTGAGCTTTACAGATACTAAAAACAAAGAGTATCTGCCTGTAAGCTCTGAAAGGAAAGGAGACAGCTTCTATTTTTACTTTATTCCGGAAAATGGCGCTATCCTGAATAAAATAAACATAAAGTCCGAAACCATAAAGGTAGTGGCCCCCGAGACCAGGGAGCTGTCCTTTCCTTTTATTGGATTGGAAATAAAAGGCGGGTCTGCCTATTAATATTGGAAATTTTTGCTTTTCAGCAAGGCAAATGCTCTTTCGTCATGATCCTGATCCGAAGGATTGGAGTTGCTTGTATCTCCTACGGAGTACATTTCTGTAATTGTCCAGCCGGTCCGTTCAAAGATACGTTCCAGCCCCTTATAGCTGAAGATCCAGTAATTGGTAGAATCGTTATTGGCTTCCTGAGGGCCAAGTAAATAGGCTACCGGATAAGAGGAAATCTTTGTGCCGTCTTTTGTATACTTGGCGATCCTTGTGCTGACCAGCAAATACTCGGTGCTTCGGCTCAGCGTCTCCAGCACGAAGTAAGGATTCTTCAGGTGGTAGAGTATACCCAGGAAGAAGATAAGACTATACTTTTGGGTCAATGCAGGGAATTGAGAATCCAGGTCCGCCTCGCGAATATCCATCAATGATCCGAGGTGCTGTTTAATATGTTTGGCTCCCTGGAGATGATTGAAGTTGGTGGGAGGATAATCGATAATGTCTGCCTGATACCCCAGGCTTTCCAGGAAGAAAGCCAGGTCTCCGTCGGCTGCGCCGATATCCAATGTCTTGCTTCCCTTCTTTGCCAGGCTATCCAATGGGTATTTGTCAAAGATATTTTTGAGATGTATGAAATTATTGAGTGAGCCATAGGGATACCATGGAAAGCTTGGATTTATCTTTGCTTTCACTGCTTCCATTTTCTTGCTAAAAACGGAGGATTGTTGTTCCAGTGTTTTTCCGTTCATTTGTTGTTTTATTGATTATTAACGAGATAATAATGAAGTAAAGATGGACCTGGCGACGGTATAGCTGAAATTCTCCTGTATAAAAGCGATTTCCTTGGCACTCAGTTCCGCCAGCTCTGCGTCCGAATTGTATAAACGGATCACCTGCTCTGCAAATCCGGTTGCATCCCGAACGGCATTGATAAAGCCGATGTCTCCCACTAATCCGTCTATTCCGTCCGGCGTAGTGACCATCGGTATGCCATTATGCATTGCTTCCAGCACTTTACCTTTGACTCCAGCCCCGTATCGTAGCGGGATCACTGCCAGCCGGATCTGATCATATAAGGTCGCCAGCTCCGCATCAGATACGTATCCTTTGATCAGGATATCAGGCCCTTCCAGATCTTGTATTTCCTGTGTCACACCGGACCCGACAATAATGAATTTTATGTCCCCGATCCTGGCTGTTATCAGAGGCCAGACCTCCCGTACAAACCAGAGTACCGCATCCTGGTTTGGTTTGTGACTGAATCCGCCCACGAAAATGATATTTTTCCTTAACCCGAAATTTGAGATGGGCCGGTTTACTTCTTTAAAATAAAAGAGGGGGATAGTAGCCACCTTGTATTCAACAGAAAGACTGCTTATTATCTTTTGTTCCGTTTCGCTTGGAGTGATGACAAGATCAGCCTTTTCGAACAGGGACATCTCCATTTTTTTCCAGCTCTCTGCCGACTCCAGCAACTTGTCATTTTGTTCGATCTGATGCTGTTTTTCTTCGCGGTGATAATGAAGATCATGTCCGAAATACAATACCCTGCAGCTCGTCTTTGTCTTGATGAAATCGATATATTTTATGGCTACATGCGGCCTGTGTAAATATATATAATCCAGGCTGGCCTGATTTTCAATGATCCAGTCCTGCCACGAATTCTTGTAATATTCCCCAAATAATACTTCTATGCCCAGCTGCTGCAACACGCTGGTATATGGTTCGTGTTTATAGAAGTTGTCCCCCATGAACTTGACATTCCAGCCCATTTCCACCAGGAGCCTGAGGTACTGGAAGGTGTGTCTCGAGCCTGCGTCCCTGTCAAAATGTGGCACGTAATGATCGATCACCAGGATCACTTTTTTGTGTTGGCTTCTATCCCTTGCCTGAAACACGTTCACTGCATTCGGCAAATGCTCTTTATCGAGCACATCCTTCCATTTTTCAACGAACTTCTCTGCATTTATCTGCTGGTAAGCTTTTATGCCCGGCTTTCCGCTGTTTACGGTCTGGTCTGTACCGTGAGAAAATCCTTCATAATGTCTTACGACGGACATCGGTTGATAAACAACCTTGTAACCTTGCTGTCGTACGGCAAAGGCAAAGTCGGTATCTTCAAAATAGGCAGGAGTATATCTCTCATCAAAGCCGTTGACTTTATCCCATAGTGTCTTTCTTATCAGGATACTCGCTCCCGATATATAATCCACTTCTTTTACGTAATTGAATTGCGGAGCCTCCGGATCCTGTTTATGCCCGTAATTCCAGCCGGACCCGTCTTTCCAGATAATGCCTCCCGCCTCCTGCAAGCGGCCGTCCGGATAGACCAGTTTTGAACCTGTCATGCCGATCGTGGGATCTTCATCCATCAGCTTTACGAGGGAAGTCATCCAGCCGGGCATTACTTCCGTATCATTATTGAGAAAATGGATATATTCTCCCCGGGCGTAGATAGCAGCATGTTTGGCATTCCTGAGGAACCCGAGATTTTCTTTATTTCGTATATGGATGATATTCTTTATATAATTGCCGACATGCTGTGTTTCATCGGTAGATACGTCATCCGCAAATATGACCTCATAGCTGACGCCTTCTGTGTTTTCCCTGATGGAACGAAGACAGAGATAATTCATTTCCCATCCATTAAAGGCGGGAACGATAATCGTTACGCGAGGTTGGGCGAAAGATGGAAATTCGAAAGGGTCAAATGTAGTTACGGCTCTTTTAAGTACTTCTGCAGACCCGGTATAATCTTTAATGGGGGGATCTCCTTTTTTGCCCCGGATGCGGTTGACCAGTTTTTTCAATCGTTGCTGCCGGCGTGAGCCTACGGGTAAGATCGAATTTCTCATCCGGTAAAATACGGACAGTAGTCGCCACCCTTCGGAGGCATAGATCTCGGACAGTTCTATATTCAGCCGATCGATCTTCCTGTACTGGTCCTGGACCTTGCGGTTCAGTTCCAGGATCATTTGTTCTTTATCGTCAAGGGAACATCGCAGCTGCTCATGCGAATGGGCTATTTCATTCTTTTTCTCTACTGTGGAGATTAAAGAGGAGGTGAGGCTGGTAATGGAGGTCTTTAATTCTTCCACCACGAGGTTTTGAAGATCTGTTAGTTGTCTCTTCTCATGAAGCTCCTTAAACAGTTTCTGATAATCATTTTTTAAAAGCGCCAATTCTACCTTTAGAGTACCGGCGGGTATAGGATAGGATCCCTGATCATCGCTTTTGGGCGCTGATTCTGATAACGAACGATTTTTTTCCATATGAATAGAAGGAGTATAAGGGGGTAATAGGTCAATTATTTCATATAGGGGTACAAGGGCAGCTTCATAGGGTATTATTGGCTAAAATACCAACCTCCAGGAGTAGGGGCAGGTACATCCCAAACATACACAAATAATGGATTATTTGCTAAATTTTGAATCTATTTTTTGCTTGATAACCCCTAGAAAACTTCTTTCCTCGTAAGTTTTTTTATACCACAGAATAGTATTTTGAAGATCCTCTATCTGTTTTTTCAGCGAAGAGATGCTGGTTTCGACTTCTGTATTAATCAGGGGGCTTGTCGTCCTATTTTGTGATGGGAGTTGTGATGGGAATTGGGCTGAGAGTTGGGCTGAGAGATTCTGGACTGAGAGATCGGCAACCTGCCGGTTAAGATTTGCCAGCTCTTCGATGAGCTTGTCCATGACAGGATGGATCGGGCGCGGGCCGGACATTTCCTGGCGCAGAACTTCCAGTTCTGTTTCCTTCAGGAAGGCCGCGTGATTGGCATGTGCCAGATGGCGCTCTAACTGCTGGAATCCGGTCCTTATGTTGTCCAGTTCTTCATTCGACCTCTTTCCCCAAGCTCCTAACTCTTCTACTTCATCCTGGAGTTGAAGGATCCTTGCTCTTGCGGCTTGCAGTTCTTCTGCCTTCAACCTTTCATCCTCTGCATTTAGCATTGCTGTAAAGGTCATTCCCAGCCGGTGATAAATAGTTCTGATCTCCGACAGGGTAGTTTCTGTGTTCTGAAAGAGTGGAAGGAGTTCCGGTGATACATTTTTTCCTGTTGCCAATACTCCCAATCCATGTCCATGTTCAAAGGAAAAGGATGGGTAAAGTGCAGACAATTCCTCCCATAACCGATATACTCCGAATCCGCGCTCTTTTTCTGCTGTATCGTGAAACAGAACGATCGAAGAGTCTGACATTTTAGGCAGCCATGTCTCGAAATCATTTTTGACTGCTTCATAGGTATGCAAACCGTCGATATGCAATAGATCGATGGTCTTGTCCTTGAAATGTTTCAGTGCCTCTTCAAAGTCGCATCGCAGTAAAGTGGAAAACTCCGAATAATTGGCGTTATTGTAGGTGTTTACTTTTTCGAAAACTTCTTCAGTATAGAAGCTTGCATGTTCATCACCATACCAGCTGTCGACGCCATAACAAGCAGAAGACAGGTTATTGGTTTGAACTGCCTGGCAAAAAGAGAAATAGGACATTCCCTGGAACACGCCCAACTCGACAATCAATTTCGGTTTCAATTTGCTTACCAGATCAAAAGCAAATGGAACATGCTCTGCCCATCCGGAAGGAGCCATATAGCGTGGCATGTCAAGGCTATGAAATGAAATAAACTCGGTATTCATAATACGCGTCATTAGCCGAAAAATACATTTTTAACAATAAAAGTTCAGGGCAGGAAAAAGGGAAAATCTAGCTTTTGAAGAGTTTTTGCCGTATTGTTCCCAGCAGGCTTCTTTTTTCAAAGGTTCTTTTATACCACTCCAGGTCTTTCTGGTAATTGCTGATATCGCTTAGTAACTTATTGATCAATTGCCTGGTTCCTTCATTGGTTTGGCGGCATTCGAGCAGTTGCCCCTCGAGCCGTTGGATCACAACATCTTTTTCATCAGCCCGGGCTTTCAGCTTATGCATTTGGTCTTCCTGACTTTCAATGAGCCTTTGTTTAAAAGCGATCTCCTTCTCCATGTACAGTCTTATCTTTTCCAGACCGTCATGGATGGCATGCAACTCAATATCCTTGTCCTCATTGTTGTCGATCACTTTAAGTCTTTCCGACAAATTTATCATGTTTCCAGATTAAATGAGAAAATAAATGGTGAATTAACGGCCCACTGACATTCGGTTAACTCTTATAGAGGCTTCTGTAAGATGAAGATGTCTCGTAGACGTCAAATTCCTGCTCGCAATGCTGTTGGGAATACTCCCCCATTACATCCAGCATATCCCTGTTATTATGATATTGAAGGATTTTAATGATCGCTTCGTCCACAGTAGTAAAAAGATCTCCGTTGGACCTTTTGTTTACGATATCCCGGTTCCCGACGCAGTCGGTCAGCAATACCGGCTTCTTTAAGGCCATTGCTTCCAGAACGGCAAAGGGCATACCTTCAAAATTCGAGGTCGACAAATATACCTGGGACTGGGCAACCAGCGCTTTTGTTTCCTCAGTTGACAACCAGCCTGTAATCAAAATGTTCTTTGCCGATAGCATGTTCCTGTCACAGCCTTCGCCTATCCATAGGAACTCAAAGTCGTGGAATTCTTCAAAATATCGGGCTATGGAATTAAAAAAAGCGGGATTCTTCTGCTCTTCGATGCGGCCGCTGGTTACCACGCGAAATTTTCCTGTCTTTAGGACCGGAGCTTTCACCGGTTCTCCGGAAAAGCTCAACCTTGGTAAGGGAAAGGAAGGCCGCTCTTCCACAGAGATGCCATTGTTAATGTTTAAAGCCTTGATCCCTATTGCCTTATAGGCCTTTAGCTCGGAAGGGCTGCAGCACACCACTCTCCCGCCGAAGATCGATCCCAGTCTCTCCAGCTGCTTGTACATATAGTTGGTGAACCGGCTGTTGCCGACAAAAAAAGGCGCCCCATTCGGCGTGTAGACAACGGTATCGATACCCGCCATCCTGCATGCCACTCTGCCCAAAAATCCGCTCTTGGAAGAATGCAGATGCACTGCGTCTATGTGAACTTTATTTTTAAGCCGTTTCAGAATGGAATACAGCTCCATGAAAGCTGCCGTATCCTTACGAAAACTTATCTCCCTTTGTGCTGATTTCCAACGTATAAAGCGGACATTTCCTTTGGGGAACCGTTGCTTGACCTCGGCTGAGCTCATGAGATGCTCTCTTTCGCCATGCACGATGATGTGCAGATCGTCCTGCAGGTTCTCCACCAACGATTTTACAAACGTTGCAATTCCAGAGGCAAAAGGTTCGACAACATGTACTATTTTCATCGGTTTCTCTGATAAGGTGTCAGTAAATACGATTTTCCCAGTGTTTCCTACGGCAAGCGTTCGTACTTATCAACTTATAACTATGGTGACAATGGTCAGTCTGACCTAACTAACGTCAATATGTTTAATTCCGTATATAAACTTCTTGGTCTGCAATACAAATTTGTACGGAATGACCATTAAAAGCCTCAATTTGATCACTCCCAATAGCTTAAAAAGCCAGTTATTCCCATATTGCCGGACCACTTTTAGTCGGCTTTTCAGTTGCTCCCTGCGAAAATGAAGGGAGATTCCCTGCGGATTGATCTCACATATGACAAGGTCAGTGGGCAAAACCGCGGCTTCAGTGGCAGAAATTATTTTATAAAAGAAACCATAATCCTCTGCATGAGGGAAATTATCGGGGTAAACCCCTATTTTCTTTGTCATATCTGAACGCCACATCACCGTTGGATGTATAAAAACGTTCCTGAAATGCATCTCCCTGAGAATTTTTTTATGCTCCGTCGGGGTTTTATATCGATACGAATCACCCGTCCGGAAGTTTTTGAATATACACCAGCTGCCTATCAAACCCACTTCCGGATGCCCGTTCAAAAAAGCCACCTGGTCGGTAAAACGGTCAGGCAGACATATGTCCCCGCAGTCGAGCCGGGCAACATATTCGCTCTTGCCCTTCTCTTCCAGCCATTTAAGCCCTGTATTGAGGGCCACAGTTATGCCCTGGTTCTCTCTAAGCCTTAGAATTGTCAGCGATAGGGATTGAGGTAGATAGGAGATGAGGTCTTCGTATCGGAGTATTTCGCTGCTGCCATCATCTACAATAAGCAAGCCGTATGCCAAAGGATCATATACAATGCTCTGTAAGGACCGAATCAGCCCGGGGAGATTGTTATAAAAGGGTATTAAAAGGTAGAAATCGTAAGCTGGTTTCTTCCATTCTTCCATTGAACAGGTTTAGGTAGTGCAAAGGTAAACAAAATCTAAAATTATATGTTAATATCTTGATTTGAAATTTGTTAGCGTGTCTAAATAATTAATTTCGTGTCGTAATCACCTTTATTCGTGTAGGAATTAACAATTTTCGTGCAACGTTTGACCCTATTCCCGGCTCATACCACTTAGTGGTAATGAGAAATGTCAGAATTATTTGCTTGTTTTGCAAGTTACGAGGCCTTATTCTGACCATTTACAGACTAGAAAAATTAATTATTCGTTATCGGGACAATAACAGTAGAAAAAAAATCCTTAGCAGCATGCGCAATACGACAAGCCTCGAATCTTCAATTTATCACCAGTATAAGTGTGAAGATGGAAAGTCGCATACTCTTCGTTATTATATGGAAGCCCGGCATACCTATCTTGTAGTGAAGCGCATTACCGATATCCTTATATCTCTACTGATCATATTGCTTGTATTCCCCTGGTTGTTGCCTGTTATTGTCACACTAATAAAGCTTGATTCAAGGGGACCTGTCTTTTTTAAGCAAAAGAGGGTTGGATTCCTGGGCAGGACTTTCTGGTGTTACAAGTTCCGGACGATGCACCTGAATGATGCCGCAGACACCCGGCAGGCCGTCCGGAATGACCCGCGTGTGACCCGTGCAGGGAAATTCCTTCGGAATACCGGAGTCGATGAGATCCCTCAATTCATCAATGTCCTTCTTGGCCATATGAGCATCGTAGGTCCAAGGCCACATATGCTAAAAGATTCCCGCGATTTTGCGGAAGTAGTTCCCAACTATAGATTTCGGAATCTGGCCCGTCCGGGTATCACGGGTATGTCCCAGGTAAGGGGTTGCCGCGGTCCGGCCACCAGTTTTGCCAGCATTTATCGCCGGTATCAATGGGATGCCTATTATGTAAGAAATGTCAGCTTCCTCCTCGACCTGCGGATCATGGCGGAAACAGGCTTGCTTATGCTCACTTCACTTTTCAATAAGGATAAGCCCATCCCTGCGGATACGGCACACTACGAAAAGATCTCTTCGGCAAAAAAAATCGCCTGATCCAGGTTGGGCTGGCATTCTCACTGCTCCTATACAATATTTTTTACTCAACTTAGCCAGGACTTATGCAAACAGGGGTTTTGTCGGTTATTATTCCTGTATACAACGAAGAACGAACGATCCATCTTATCCTGAACAGGATCAAGGATGTGGAACTCATCGGAGGCTTAACAAAGGAATTGATCATAGTAAATGACTGCTCTACCGATCAGACCTCCGGGGTGATTAGAAAGTATATAGAAAACAACCCGGACATGCGTATCCGTTTCTATGAGCATGAGATCAATAAAGGGAAAGGGGCGGCGCTGCATACCGGTATCAGGGAAACAACCGGCAACTGGATAATCATTCAGGATGCCGATCTCGAATATGATCCCAGGGAATACAACGACCTCCTGAAGCCTGCACTGGAAGGGAATGCAGATGTTGTATATGGAACCAGGTTCATTGGCGGCAATCCTCATCGTATTCTCTTTTTCTGGCACTCCATTGGCAACAAATTTTTGACGTTCTTATCCAATATGCTAACCGACCTGAATCTGACAGACATCGAAACCTGTTATAAATTATTCAATTCGGACATTCTCAAGAGTATTAAGCTAAAAGAGCAACGCTTCGGGTTCGAGCCGGAGGTTACGGCAAAGATCTCCCGGTATCCCAGGATCAGGATCTATGAGGTGGGCATATCTTATTACGGACGAACACCTGCGGAAGGCAAAAAAATTGGCTGGAGAGATGGATTCAGGGCGATTTATTGTATCTTAAAATATAATATTTTTAACCGATGAGCATAAGTAGACGGACCGCCATCAGGCAGTTAGCGATCGTATCCGCAGGCGCTGCTTTTCTGCCTTCCTGCCTGCATCCTCATGCTAAGCCGTCGGTGTCGTTGAAATACTTTACGGTAACCGGAGACCAGGAGAAACTGCTTGAAGAGCTGACAGCGACTCTGATCCCAACGGACTCAACTCCCGGCGCCCGTGATGTATCCGCTCATCTTTTTACGCTAAGGATGGTAGATGACTGTTCTCCGAAGACCGACCAGGAAAAGTTCATGAAGGGGCTGACAGCCTTTGACGAGGCCTCAAAGACCGCGTCCGGAAAGCTTTTTGCCGAGGCTTCTCCCGCCCAACGGGAAGCTCTGCTTTTGGCTATCGAAAGCAAGAAGCTACCGGGCGAAGAGCTTAATTTCTTTTACTCTACCGCTAAAAAGCTGACCGTTCTGGCCTATTCATCGTCTCAATTTTTCCTGACAAAGGTTAAGGTCTATGAATTGGTACCCGGGCGTTTTCACGGTTGTGTGCCTGTTGCAAAGGAGCGAAGTGCCGGCGCAACGCTCAAAAAAGCTTCCTAATCCTTTTAATCGATCGCTATGGGGGACTCTATAAAAAACAGACAGTTTGATGCTATCGTCATCGGATCCGGAATGAGTGGCGGCTGGGCTGCCAAAGAGTTTACCGAAAAGGGCCTTAAGACCCTCGTCCTTGAAAGAGGCCGGGAGGTCCGGCATGTGAAAGATTACCCCACCACCAATATGATGCCCTGGGAATTCGAACATCGGGGAGAGATACCTAACGATGTCCGGGAAGCCAATCCCGTGATCAGCCGGTGTTATGCATTCCGGGAAGATGCCATGCATTTCTTTGTAAAAGATACGGAGCATCCCTATGTCCAGGAGAAGCCCTTCGACTGGATCCGCGGTTACCAGGTGGGCGGGAAGTCGATCATGTGGGCCCGCCAGACCCAGCGCTGGAGCGACTTTGACTTTGAAGGACCTGCCCGGGACAAGTTTGCCGTCGACTGGCCGATCAGGTACAAAGATCTGGCTCCCTGGTACAGCTATGTAGAAAAGTTTGTGGGCATTTCCGGTAATAAGGACGGTCTTCCCAATCTTCCGGATGGAGAATTCCTGCCTGCCCTGGATCTTACCTGTGTGGAAACTTATTTCAAAGACCTTGTGGCAAAGAAATATAGTGACCGTCATGTCATCTATGGCCGTTGTGCTCATCTCACCGAGCCGACGGCCCTGCATCTGCAGCAGGGTAGAGGACAATGCCAGAAGCGGGACCTTTGCCAGCGGGGCTGTCCTTTCGGCGGGTACTACAACTCCAATTCCACCACTATTCCATGGGCCGAACGCACCGGCAATCTGACCCTGCGTCCCTATTCCATTGTCGAATCCGTTATCTACGATGACAAAAAAGGAAAGGCTACCGGCGTCAGGGTCATCGATGCCAATACAAAAGAGACGGTCGAATATTTTGCCCCGGTCATTTTCGTCAATGCCGGCGCCCTGAATACCAACCTCATTCTGTTGAACTCCACTTCATCCCGTTTTCCCCATGGTCTTGGGAATGACAATGGCCTGCTGGGAAAATATGTGGCCTTTCACAATTACAGAGGCCATATCTCAGCCGAATACGACGGCTTTAAAGAAAGCACGACAGATGGCCGGCGGCCAACCGGAGCCTATATCCCTCGTTTTCGCAACGTCTTTCAACAGGACAGGGATGCTGATTTCCTCCGGGGTTATGCGGCCGGTTTCTCCGCATTCCGCGGCTCCCGGCGCTCTACTGAAGGATTTGGGGCAATGTTGAAACAAAACCTTAACTCCGCTGAACCGGGTCCCTGGTATGTCGGCTCTCATATGATGGGGGAGACCATTCCGAAGGAAACCAATCAGGTAAGCCTGGACAGTGATCTGAAGGATCAGTGGGGAATTCCGCAGTTGAAGATCAATATCGCTTATGATGACAACGACGAAAAAATGTTGAAGGATTTTTTCAGCCAGATGACGGAAATGTACACAGCCGCCGGGTTTACAAATATAAAAACCGGGGACTCCGGCCAGGCGCCCGGTCTTGATATCCACGAAATGGGCGGGGTCCGGATGGGTAATGACCCTAAGACCTCGCTGCTAAATAAATGGCACCAGCTGCATGCCTGTGATAATGTATATGTCACTGACGGAGCCTGTATGACATCCACGTCCACACAGAACCCTTCCCTGACCTATATGGCTATGACTGCCCGCGCTGCCGATCATGCAGTGTCACAAATGAAAAAGGGATAAACCGATGAAAGACTTTTTATTAACTCTGGCTGCCTGCCTGCTTGTCTTCCTCGTAATAAATGTGGGTTATTACGGCGAATGGTTCAGTGCGAAACCCCGTCAGTATTGGTTTGACTTTCTGAAAGAAAAAGATGATCCTGCGGATGAGGTGGCAATCAAAAAGGCCCGGTATGGAATAACCTACACGATCTCGATGAAGGTTAAAGAGGTTGTTGAAAAGAGAAAAATGGCTCATGCCGTCATTCTCTTCGAGCCCAACAGCTACTATCGAGATTCCCTGCATATCTACAATGCGGTTCGCGCTCCGGAACCGGCGGTCTTTTATTATTATACAGGTCTGGAGGGCGTTTGGACAAATTCCCCGGATGTAAACAATGCGAATTTTATCGTCCGGTATTCAAAAGCAAAGGGTGTCACCCTCGACGAGATCCGCTCTCCCCAGCAATTGCAACAAATACTGGCCAGTTTTAAAAAATATCCTCCAATCCTGTAAGCTATGCCCGTACTTACTTATCTGTTCCTGTTGCTTTGTTATTTACTGTCGGGGTATGGTCTGCTCAATCTCTTTGGCATGCGGCTGAAGGCGGCGTATACGATCACGCTGTCTTTGATCTTAGGCGTCGCAGTGGCTTCCTTTATTCCATTTTTATTACAGCTGTTCTACATTGTCATTACGGGTCCCACCGTATTCGGCGCCTTGCTGCTGACTGCGCTGCTGCTGACTATTCCTTCCTTTCTTCAACTACGTAAAGAGGGGGGCGCTGCTTTTATCCGTCGGTTCAGGCCGGGCCTCCTGCGCGTACGACCTTATGAGCTGCCTTACTGGCTGATCATCGGTTTTCTGATCTTTGTCAGCGCATGGAGATGCTACTACCAGCCGCCTATTTCGCGGGATGCCTTATCCGGGCCGGAGACGATCGCAGAATATGCAGTGCGAGAACAGACCATGATCAATTCTTTTTTCAGGATCGATCTCTGGTCGACCAACAATCAATTTAAATCTCCTTTTCTCATCAGCCTGCAGATCATTTATAAACTGGCTGGTTTTCCTTTTGGACAGGTTTGGCTCAGTATTGTCTTTATCTGTTTTGTAGTCTTTCTCTATAATGCGTTGACGGAAAAGCTGCATCCCATTATTGCGGGTCTGCTGCTGCTGCTTTTCCTAATGACTCCTGAGATGTATGCGTATACTTTTATGATCCTGTATGACTACAGTAATATGGTCTTCTATTTCCTTGGGCTCTATTTCCTGTTCAGGGCACTGGATCCGCCTGGCTCAGCGGTTACGGCGGTGCGTTCGCCGGCTACTAGGCTCTTGCCGGCTTCCCTTTCCTTTGCCGGTTTGCTGCTTGGAATAGCGACCTATATCCGGTCGGAGACCCTGTTCCTGGTAGTGCTGCTCCTTCCCCTTATCCTGCTGGCGCAGATCCGGGGTAATAGGGAGCTCCGGGACTCCGCGATTTGGAAAAAAATGGGGTTGACCCACCTTTTCTTTTTGCTGCCTTCGCTGATCGGCTATTATCTGCCTACGCAGCTCTATATCAAGTATTATCTACCCGTGCATTATGATATCGGTACCCTGGTCAACAATCATTTGAGCGACTGGCATCCATTGTGGCAGCGATATAGCGACATTGTCACCCGGCTGTTGTTCGGGACCTTTGCCACCAATTTGTGGGGATACCTGTTTTACCTTGCCAGCGCCTTGTTCCTGGCGGAACTGGTCTTTGTACGGCGTTTCAACAGGCAGGCCCGCAACTGGCTATATGCGATCCTCCTGCTTTACCTGGCACTTGGTATCTTAGGGTTTGCCCTGCCATTGTTCAATCTGCTGGAGACGACAAAACGCGCCCTTTTTAAAATGATGCCGTTGGTTCTCTTTTACCTGGCAAACAATGAATTGTTGCTGCGCCTTTCCCGGCGCATTTCACAATGGGAAGCCCTCCCCAGTCGGGGCGGCTCTTCGCCACAGCAGCCTGCCGATGCTGCCGTTGGCAATCCGCCCACGCGTAAGAGCGTCTCCAGGAAGAAATCACGAAAGAAATGATTTTGGCAAGGCCTACACTTTCGCTGCCGGCACTGCAGCGCGGAAAGCCGCAATGATCGAGTCCACCTCCCGCTGTAGCAGGCCCTCATTCACATGCAGGTGCGAAACTCCATCCTCTTCAGGGCTGGGAATCCGAATCGCGTATTTCTCCGCCAGCACCTTTGAAAGGGTCTTCCCATCATATCCTTTATCCATTTGAAGCAGGAACACATTGCTCCCGTCCGGCACCGGCCTGATCCGTAAGCCGGGTATCTTATTGAGCTCCCCGAACAAGCCATCGGCCCGTTCCTTTGTCTTCCGCAGCCGGTCTTCCAGGCCATCCAGCGTATACAGGGCCATGGCTGCATTGGTCCAGTTCTGGTACATTGCACCGCCATGCACTTTTACGAGGTGTTCCATCGGTTCGATATATGACTTTGGTCCACACAGGACTGCTCCCGACGTCGCGCCCAGGTATTTGTAAAGACACATATACACGGTATCGAAACAGGAGGCATACTCATGGACAGAGACACCCGACCAGGCAGCGGCAAGGTGCAGACGCGCCCCATCGAGGTGGAGCCTGTATCCTTTCTCCCGGCACCAGGCGGAGATCTTTTTCAGCTCATCAATAGGGAAGACCTGGGCATTACAGCGACGGACCGGAATTTCGATGGAAATGGCCCCCACCCCTGTTTTAAAATATTCTTCTTTGGTGTCATAGCTTATTTCCTGTTGTAGTTCTTCCAGGGTGAAGGCGAATTTTCCCCGGGCCAGCGGTACCAGCCTTTTGCCGTACAGGGATTGGGCTGCGTCCGCCTCATCCCGAAAGACATGACTCGTCTCCTGGACAAAGACCTTTGAATTCCCGCCGCTGAGCACCTGTATAGCCAGCTGATTGGCCAGCGTACCGGAAGGCATAAAAAAGGCCGACTCTTTCCCGGTCAACTCTGCAAAGTTCTTCAGCAGATCGTCCACCGTACCACGGGCCCCGTAGAAATCGGGCTTTACAGGCCGCGTCTTATTGATCTCGTCCAGCTTGCTGATGTATTCTGCCGGAGTGTAACCGGGACCATCCCGGGTGAAAAAGACGGGTATGGG